>CAYGOT010000055.1:0-31394 GCA_964351595.1 uncultured Roseivirgaceae bacterium
TAAATAAACCGCTCAACATTTCGGCTCATCAATGGGTTTTTAACACTGTTGGACTTATCGTAAAATAGCTAAATTACCCCAAAGACAAAGTAAAAATGTACACCAACGAGCTTGAGCTTAGAACTAAAGATGGACTGTCCCTATCGGGGAAAAGTTGGCTACCCGAGGGTGAGCCTCAAAAGATCATTTGTCTGGTGCACGGGCATGGGGAGCACATCGGGCGCTACGAACATTTTGCAGCTCACTTTGTCAAAAAAGGTATAGCCGTATTTGCGGCAGATCTGAGGGGACACGGCAAGTCAGAGGGAAAGCGTGGGCACACGCCTAACTATGAACTACTGCTGTCTGATGTAGAAGAACTCATCAAAGCGGCCAGGGTGGATCACAATGATACAGCCATTATACTCTATGGTCATAGCATGGGTGGCAACCTGGTGGCTGGCTTTATACTTCAAAATAATATGAAGGAACTTGAAGGAGCGGTGCTGTCAAGTCCATGGTTAAAGCTTGCTTTCGATCCACCAAGTGCTCAGGTCAGGTTGGCCAAAATAGTGAGGCGGATATTCCCAAGTCTTACCCAGCACAGCAAACTAGACGCCCAGCTGTTATCCAAAGACCCTGAGGTCATCAAGGCCTATCAAGACGACCCGTTGGTACACGATTTGGTCAGTCCAAGCTTATTCCTCAGTATACTCAAGGGGGGTGAGAACGCTCTTAAAAAGGCAAATGAATTGAAGCTAAGGACACTAGTGATGCATGGAGATGATGATAAGATCACTTCTGCGGATAGTTCGCGGACTTTCGCCAATGATGGAGGAGCCGATTTCAAACTATGGCCGGGAGTCAAGCACGAACCTCATAATGAACCTGAGCAAAAAGAAGTACTCACGTTTGTAAGTGACTGGATATTAAACAAATAGAGGGTGCTTTACACCCTCTATTTCATTTGGCTATATGATCCCGGTTCTTAGAATGAACCTATCTTCAAAGTCACGAAAAAATTCCATTTGTCAAAGGCTGATTCGCTTGTTTGAACTAACTCCAGATCCTGCGTAAAGCGCTTGCTTGCACCAAGGTCAATCCTGAAATTGCGAGCAATATTGACCTCCAGAGCTGCTCCCGGCTCGATATACCAGAAGACATCCTCATCAATCAGCCCATTCGCCGAATTGAAGCCAGGCGATCCAAAGTTATTTTCCCAGTCCTCTTCATAGCCCAGCCATCCTGCTCCTGCAGCTACCGGAAACACCAAATGCACCACCTGGTTGGAGAAGATAATCGGCTCAAGGAAAAAACCACCATATCCGCCATAAACTACCACTTTAGAACCCAGAGGATTGTCGATATCATCAAATTTAGCAGTGGGGATAATTCCATGTCCCTCAAACCCAATGGCTATGCTCCTGTTGATGATCCAGCCACCTCTGAGGCCGGCTAGCACCATCGCCTCATCTCGAAATGAAGTGGATTTAAAGGTCAGCGCTCCAAAGCCTCCACTATGTTGAGATCCACCGGCAATAGTTTTGATATCATCCCTACCCTTGTCTTTATTCTTTTCCTTCTTAGGGTTGTTGGTACTCGAGCTGTAAACCCTGACTGTGCCAAACTCATCATCAAAGGTCTCTGACACCACTACGTTTGGTTCTGAAATAGGCTCAAGTTCCTCACCGGAATCTGTGGTTTCCAACAATTCATTATCGATGATCGGTGGCGCTTCTACTTCCTGCTCCGGCCCATATACAGGTGCGTTGATCAGCGAATCGAGATCCATCTTTTTTCTCTCATTGACGGCTGTCGAATCAGATGACTGCTGCGCCCAGCCAATTCCGGGAGCAAATATTAACAAGAATAGGACTAGCAGCTTGTGTGTGTGGTTTTTCATCCTGGTAAAATTTTGAGTTTTGATGATCCCAACTGACTTTTCAAGGATCAATTTGGGCATTTTTAGTTTTAAAATTCATGCTAATGACAATAACTGTCAATGAGGGTTTCCAAAGGGGTCTAACTTTTTTTTAATCCCCCCCTTTTCTATTCCTAAAAATTTAATTTTGCCGACCTAATAAACAAACGGTTCCCACTATGGCGGAGTATAATTTCAGTGAAGTAGAGCAAAAATGGCAAGCCTACTGGAAGAAGAATAGTACGTTCAAAACCAAGGAGATTTCGGAGAAGCCTAAGTACTATGTGCTCGACATGTTTCCTTACCCTTCCGGAGCTGGCCTGCACGTGGGACATCCTCTAGGCTACATAGCCACCGACATAGTGGCCAGATATAAGCGACTCAAAGGTTTTAATGTCTTGCACCCGATGGGATTTGACTCGTTCGGTCTACCTGCAGAGCAGTATGCGATCAAGACCGGTCAACATCCGAAGGTGACCACTGACACCAATATTAAGCGCTTCAAAGAACAGTTAAACGTACTTGGCTTCTCCTATGACTGGGATAAGGAGCTTCGCACCAGTGACCCAAGCTACTACAAGTGGACTCAGTGGATTTTTCTGAAGCTGTTCAACAGCTATTTTGACCTAGCGGAAAAGAAGGCAAAGCCAATTTCAGAACTCCCTATACCAGAGGGGCTTTCCAAGGAAGAAAAGCGAGCGTTTATAGATGAGCATAGATTAGCTTATCAGGATGAAATTGCCGTGAACTGGTGTCCTGCATTGGGTACGGTGCTCGCCAATGAAGAGGTCATCGGTGGAGTGAGTGAGCGCGGGGGTTTTCCAGTGATCCGCAAGCCCATGAAGCAGTGGATGATGCGTATTACTGCGTATTGCGATAGGTTGTTAGATGAACTAGAAGATGTCGACTGGCCTGAGAGTATCAGGCTATCGCAAAAAAACTGGATAGGCAAGTCCCTCGGCGCTGAGATCATCTTCAAAACAGTCGATGGCAAAAACGAAGTGC
Source organism: uncultured Roseivirgaceae bacterium (assembly GCA_964351595.1). Classification (GTDB taxonomy): domain Bacteria; phylum Bacteroidota; class Bacteroidia; order Cytophagales; family Cyclobacteriaceae; genus UBA6059. Next base: position 2,906 of record CAYGOT010000055.1, read on the forward strand.
GTGTCTTCAGTACACGTCCCGATACGATTTTTGGGGCTACCTATGTAGTTCTCGCTCCTGAGCACCCTTTAGTGGATACCATCACTACCTCAGCGCACAAGGAGTCTGTTGACGCCTACAAGGACGCGGCTTCTAAGAAGAGTGACCTTGAGCGGCAAGAGCTCGACAAGAGTAAAACCGGTGTATTCACCGGAGGTTATGTCATCAATCCAATGACAGGCGAGCAAGTACCTGCATGGATTTCAGACTATGTATTGATCTCTTATGGCACGGGGGCTATCATGGCTGTACCAGCCCACGACGAGCGCGACTTTGAGTTCGCCACCAAATTTGGGTTACCTATCAAGCAAGTGATCAGTGAGGATGGACAAGAGAAGCACGAGCTTAAAGAGGCGCTATCAGGTCATGGTGTGATTATCAATTCCGGCGATCATTACAATGGTCTGGATAGTAAGGAATTTATCAAAATAGCGATAGAGCGGATGGAGGCGGATGGTACTGGAAAAGGTGCTGTCAACTATAAGCTGAGAGATTGGGTCTTCACACGCCAGCGCTATTGGGGTGAGCCTATACCTGTGATTCACACCGAGGATGGTGAAGTTAAAGGTATCCCCGAATCAGAATTACCGTTGGTATTGCCGGAGGTCGACTCTTATCAACCCGCCGAGGATGGAAGTAGCCCGCTAGCGCGAAATGCTGAATGGGTTAAAACCACAGATCCTGAGACGGGCCGTCCTGCCATGCGCGAGACCAACACAATGCCACAATGGGCTGGCTCATGCTGGTACTATCTTCGCTATCTGCAGCCTGACAATGATCAGCAATTAGGCGATCCAGAGGCCATCAAGTACTGGTCTCCGGTGGACCTTTATGTAGGTGGGGCCGAGCATGCCGTATTACATCTATTGTATGCTCGATTTTGGCATAAGGTGCTTTTTGATCTTGGCTATGTGAGCCATCGAGAGCCCTTCCAGAAGCTGGTAAACCAAGGTATGATTCAGGGTCGGTCTAACTTTGTCTACCGTATCAAAGACACCAATACCTTCGTGAGTTTGGGTCTCAAGGACCAATATGAAGTAACTCCGATTCACGTGGATGTCAACCTTGTGGATAAAGATGTGCTCGATGTAGAGGGATTTAAAAAATCATCACATGAGTACAAGACGGCCACTTTTGAGTCGGAAGATGGAAAATACATCTGTGGCGCTGAGGTAGAGAAGATGTCCAAGTCTAAGCTCAATGTCGTGAGCCCGGACGATATCATCACACGGTACGGTGCTGACACCCTGAGGATGTATGAGATGTTCCTTGGACCTTTGGAGCAAAACAAGCCCTGGAATACCAATGGCATAGACGGGGTGTTTAAGTTCATTAGGAAGTTTTGGCGACTCTTCCATGAAGACGAAGCTTTCTCAGTTTCTGATGAGAAGCCCACGGCCGAGGAAATGAAGATTCTCCATAAAGCTATCAAAAAGACACAGGACGATATAGAGCGGCTTTCTCTCAATACTTCGGTGAGCGGCTTTATGATCACAGTCAACGAGCTGAGCTCGCTGAAGTGCAATAAAAGGGCAGTCCTTGAGCCTTTGACCATCCTGATTTCGCCGTTTGCTCCGCATCTTGCTGAGGAACTATGGTCACTGCTTGGGCATGAAGAGAGTATCTCTGAGGCGGTGATGCCGGCTTATGACGAACAATATCTTAAGGAAGATGCCTTCGAATATCCGGTAATGATCAATGGTAAGCTCAGAACCAAGATGACTTTTGGAGCTGATGTACCTAACGGTGAAATTCAGGCTGCCGTCTTAGCTTCAGAAATCGTGATGAAGTGGACAGAAGGCAAAGCACCCAAGAAGGTGATTATCGTGCCTAAGAAGATCGTGAATATTGTAGTGTGATTCATTTCTCTATGGGGCTGTGAGATAAGTCCAACCTCTTTAGAAATTACAGAATTTTATTTTGTTTGATATCTCAATACACCCCTATAATCCCCTACAGGGGATAAATTCCGCCCTTGAGGGCGGTTAGGTGGGTGTTGCTCCGCGCTCCACAGATGATTGTATTGTCGCTGATTATCTCAAATAACTTATTGCACAGCCCAATGGATAGGTCAGACCGAGATTCTAATTACCCCCCTCCTCTAGTTCCGATAGGTCAGCGTCCTTGTCTTTCTTCTTTTTGTTCTTCTTGAACATGCCCAGACCAAATTTCTTTTTGGTCGAAGTGGTATCAGATTCCGATAGGCCCTCACCGATATCCTCACCTTCTACCTCGGGCTCTGGGTCAGGAGTGTCGTCAATGAATAGCTCTCCAAAGTATTTGTTGTAGTATTCCTGATCCACATTGAAGTTGTCTTTAGGATCGTACTTAAATCGGTACTTCTGCTCCTGCTCCTCTTCCTGAAGTGCCACAGGTAGCTCTTCACTAATCCCCAGAGAGTCGCCCTCCATAAAGTCTTCAGCTACAAACTCGCCCTCTTCGACTTCTATGCTATCCTCCTGGGCAGGTGCGAGAACATTCTCCATTGGAGCAGTCTTGAGCTTGTAGTTCTTCACCATTAGCCATTCCTTTTTGGCTATGCCATGCTTATCCTTTCTTACCCAAGGTTGCTCCTTTGGCAGGGAGTCACCCTCGAATGGTGAGTAATAAGCAAGGCGAATCGAGTCATCAAGGATGTACGTACTCTGAAATGCAGGGCAGATCACCTTGTCAGTACAAGCCTGAAAAAGAAAAGCTGTGAGGACGGTGATGTAAGGTAGTTTCTGCATTTACCCGAGAAGGGGCGTCAGGTCTTTGCCCCTTAAAATTGAAGATTTAGTTCCGTAATTGCACTGTGATTGCGAATATAGTTTGGTTTGAACTCACTGGAGTTGGTTGAGTCATATCAAAACTTCGAAAAATCACACTAATCTCCCAGCATCGATTTCACACCGGGGTAGATGATATCTACCCACTGCGTGTACATCTTACCAGAAGGGTGCAGCCCGTCGCTTGCATTGAGATCCGCTACCCCGAGTGCCGTCTTAGAAACGGGGGTAATGTCAAAATATTGGATGCCATGGCGCGCTACGATCGCCTTATTAGCGGCATTAAACTCATCTACTTCATCCCCTATTTTCTGCGGATCTTTACCTTGACCGAAGGGCGTCACACCATAATCGGGTATGGAAACCACAAAAACCTTGTCCTTATCCCCTCCGGCAAAACCAATAGCCGTTTTAAGCAACCCCTCGAACTCTGTCTTGTACTCATCCAGCGGGTAGCCGCGATATTGATTGTTCACGCCTATCAGCAGGGAAACCAAATCATATGTCCCCGTTAAGGACTCTTTTTCAATCCCAGCCTTCAGCTCATCAGTAGTCCAGCCTGTAGTCGCGATGATTTTAGGATCCGCTACCGCAATACCGGCATCATTGAGTCGCTTGGTGAGCTGCACTGGCCAACGATCCTTTTCCGCCACAGCCTCGCCTATCGTATAGGAATCGCCTAGTGCCAGGTAGCTCAGTTCTGAGGTGGTTGATGTTTCCATATTTTGCTCCTTTTCTGTCGCCTGGCATGCTCCAAGGGCCATGGCCATCAACAACAATAATCTTATCATAATACACCTGTTTGAGGTCAATTTACAACATTTAGATGAACCGGAGATGAGTGATTATGAGAGCGGTTAGAGGAATACTTGTAGACCATTTATGAAAGAGTTGGGGCTATTCGACAGCATATTTTATGATATTCTTTGAAGTAATGGGTCATGATTTTCTATAACGAATAGAATTGTTTAACCTATTAGATTACTTGCCCTTGCCTGCAAAAGGTCGTGATTTCACCACTGAGATCAGCTTCGAAAAGAAAGTATTCGATAAATTCGAGTTTTTTATATAGTGTAACTAAAGTGTAGGCCTTGCTTTCAATCTGAAAGGCCGGTAGAATGTGAATCACCAATTTATTCATCCTTGGTTTATTATTTCTAATTCTATATCCATGCTCAACTAGGTCGATTTTTTTGACTTCTACAGGGAAGTCGTCAATGAATTTTTCCTTTTCTTCTCGCGACCATTGTTCACATTTTAACATTATACCTAGAGAGTATAGAGGTCTTACTGAATCAGTCTCACCACTAAAGCCTAAGGTTTTCACATTCCCAAATTCATCTTTGAAAATCTCTTCGAAAAAATAGTCAACAACTATCTGCTCATAATTGGGACTCAACTGGCCAAATGAAAAATTGCTTGCAAGAGATAATGATGCTATTAAAAATAGTCTGTTCATATTCCTTAAAACTCTTCTAACACAATGGCAGCCACACCTCCTCTTCAGAGTCAGGATGTTCATGGCCCAGGTATTTCTTACCCATTACCTCGAAATGCGGCTTATCAGCAAGCTGAAAACCAGATTGGGGTAACCAAGTGCCAAATATGCGCTGAGCAGTAGTTGGAAAGGTATTGGCCGTTCCCCGATGTATGAACACTGCATACCGACCACCCGGGATAGTCAATGCATCCATGCCCTTTGGAACCACACAGCTATCAGACACTTCTACAGCCGCCCATTTTTCAAAGACCGTTTGGGGTGTGAAGGCTCCTTTCATAAAATCAGCATCGTATACCTGAACAGAATAGAGTTCCTCGCTCACTACTCCTTCTATCTCCTTTCTTCGGGGCATAAAATGGCTCCAGAGCTCATAGGTCTTGTTGTCAGAGAGCGACATTTCGATAGACATGCCAACTAGGCGCTTTGATGCGATTTCTATGATTTTTGGTTCTTGCATCAAAGTCTAATTTTACTGCTCAAAACGGTCAAATTCTAAAAATGTGTTGGCAACTATCGCATTGGTATTCCTTTAACAAATTTCCGATTGGTAAGAAAACTATAGCAGAGAGCAATATCATCAGGAGACTCATTTTGTTTCTAACACCTGTTTGGGTAAGGTTCTCAGAACCACAATCTGGACATAATGCTTTTGAAGCACCATCCCCAACAATAGCTACGGCTTTCTCCAAATCTGATTTCTCAACTATCACTCTTATTCCGGATCCTAAAAGGTAGTTTAAATGCGGCATCAGAGTTGTGAAATTTTCATTCCACAGGTAACTCTTGATTCCATTCTTCTCGAGCCTATTTCTTATCAGGTTGGCCTCAACTGAAGTATCACAATACCTAACAACTGCTGTCTTCATATATTACTCCATATTGGATAACGCTTCCTTATCCTTCTTCGGTAATCCTGCGACAATCAGCTCATAGGAGTGATCAATCAATTCGCGAATAAGCTTATCTCCAATACTGCCATCCATCTCGATGGTATTCCAATGTTTCTTATTCATGTGGTAGCCTGGCTGCACCGCATCATAGGTCTCTCGTAGTTCGATAGCTCTTTCAGGATCGCATTTGAGGTTGATGCTGATAAACAAGTCAACATCAGCCAATGCGAACATTTTATTCATCACCTTAAAGACCAGTACATTATCATCAAATGGAAAATGCTCCGTCACACCAGCTTTGGCCATGCAATAGTCTCGGTATTCTTCGATATTCATATCTGACAGGGGTTTGACCTCATGTGAATTTACCGATTTCAAGAGTGTATTTCCAAAACGCATACTTTCCCACTCCTTTAAAAAACAAAACCTCCGAAGATTTGAGTCTTGGAGGTTCGGTCTATTAAACTTAAGCTTTTGGAAAGTTCAAAACTTTCTAAAAGTTAGTGCTACTCTGAGAGGGAGACTACATCCTGCTCACCCATCGTACCACCATCACTATTACAGCAAACAAGAACATCAGGATTGAAATCTTGTTGATGCCATGCATCATTTTGAGGTTGATGTTGGTCTTTCGATTGGGGTCTTTTTTACGAAAATAGTAGCCTAGCACCTCACTGAAATTGAAGTAATGCGCCACACTACCTTTCTCTTCCTCTTGTCCTGTCTCTGATTTTTGCTCTTTACTCATTACTCTATTCGTTTTCTGCCTGTACCGGCTTCATCCAATTTCCATCTTCTCTGATCAACTCGATCAATTCATCAACTGCGTGCTCTGAAGGTACAGATCGCTTTACCACATTCTGTCCTCTGTACAAGGTAATCTTCCCCTTACCAGAACCGACATATCCATAATCCGCATCAGCCATCTCCCCGGGTCCATTGACGATACAGCCCATGATCCCTATCTTGACGCCTTTCAAGTGGTCAGTGCGCTTTCTGATCATTGCGGTAGTCTCTTGCAAATCGAATAACGTACGACCGCAAGAAGGACAAGAAATGTACTCTGTCTTAGTCATTCGGGTACGGGCGGCCTGTAGTATCCCAAATGCGGTACTGTTGTAGCTCTTGACAGTCTCAAGCTGATGCTCCTTGCTCTCGAACGACAGTTTCTCAAGGCTTAGCATGGCACCATCACCCATACCATCAATCAGCAATCCGCCGATATCGGTACTCGCATAAATCTGGAGTTCATCATCGCTCAAGCCTTCATAACTGCGCTTGATGACTACAGGTGTATCCACCCCGTGCTCTATCAATTCAAAAACGAACCGACGCAGCTCAGCATAGCCATGTGTATTGTCAGATTCCAGGATTAGCACTGCAGTCTTATCGCTTTTCACTGCTTCAGACAGCTCTGAGGTCCACTCCTGATAAGAGGCAAGTATAAAATTGAGTTCACTATGCCTGGTCTCACTGCTCAGGTACTCTCCTACCGGAAACAGGGGGTATGCAGTCGCCGGTCTGTCAGTCTGCCATACATTAGCATCCATGATCTCTCGAACACCGTTGGGTAGCATGAAAGGAGTAGGTGTCTGACCTGTGTAGATATAGTCACAGCCCAGGTCGTTCATACTCCACTTATCCAAAGCTGACAAATAGAAATGCCCCACACCCTTGAGGTCCTTCATTTCCAAATCAGCCAGTCCACTGATGTCGGCGATGACTCTTGGCACATTGTCTTTACCGAAGTTGCCAGTCTCTCTCGTTGATCTTCTTTTGTAAGAAAAAGGATCTATGGGAATGTTGACCAGCGGCTTAATCTCTGCGTGTCCTTCGCGATCATTGTAGCGATCTACCATGGTCTGAGCGACTGGTGCTTCCAGCTCCGGCTCCTCGGTCAGAGAGACTCTTACGGTATCACCCAGTCCATCCTCCAGCAAAGTACCGATCCCCACTGCGGACTTTATACGTCCGTCCTCACCCTCTCCTGCCTCTGTGACACCAAGGTGTAGCGGATAGGGCTGCAGACCTTCTTCGTCAAGCTTCTGCACCAAAAGGCGATAAGCCTGAACCATCACCTGGGTATTGCTGGCTTTCATGCTCAGCACTATATCGAAGTAGCTCAGCTCCTCACAGATACGTAGGAATTCCAGCGCCGATTCCACCATTCCGATAGGCGTGTCACCATAGCGGCTAAGAATCCTATCAGAAAGTGAGCCGTGATTCGTCCCGATTCGCATGGCCGTGCCATACTCCTTGCAGATCTTAACCAAGGGTATAAACTTTTCACGGATGCGATCCAGCTCAGCAGCATAGGACTCATCCGTGTACTCGATTACCTCAAATTTCTTTTTGTCTGCGTAGTTGCCGGGATTGACCCTCACCTTCTCGACGATCTTTGCAGCTAGTTCAGCAGCATTCGGCGTGAAGTGGATATCGGCGATGAGCGGAACGGTGTAGCCACGCGCTCTTAGCTCTTTCCTTATTTCTTTGAGGTTTTGTGCCTCCTTTAAACTTGGGGCTGTTATGCGAACATACTCGCACCCTGCCTCGACCATTCTGATCACCTGCTCAACGGAACCCATGGTGTCCATGGTGTCGACGGTTGTCATCGACTGCACTCTGATAGGGTTATCACCACCCATTGGCACACCTCCGATATCTACCACGCGCGTTTTACGACGCGAATAGCGCGTCATGCTGTTACAGTAGTTTACTTTGGAGAGAAGATCGAGATCGGCAGTACTCATGGTCGCTTTTTAGCTATCGCAAAAATAACCCGTTGGTAAGCAAATTGTTGTTGGTGAAGGAGATTCTTCTCTATAAGTCTCCAAGCTGTGGACGAATGACTATCTCCTCCACCACAGAAGTCAACGACATACTGTTGGCAGACCACACGGCTTCAGCCACATCCTCTGACTTCATAAGCCTTTCTTCGGGTACGTCCACTCCTTCCCAACTTGCTGTATAGGTAGCACCGGGTAGGATGGCCGTCACCCTGACGTCATGCTCTTTCATCTCCTCGCGGAGGACTTTAGTCATCCCATACATAGCAAACTTGGATATACTATACGATCCTCCATTGGCATAGGCAATGATGCTGGCAATAGAGCACATGTTGAAGATATGGCCGGATCTTCGGGACTTCAATGCCGGTAGGAGCGCTCGGGTCAGGTGATAAGCACTGTAAAGGTTGGTCTCGATCATTTTTTCCAGTGCGCCATCTTCCTCTTGATGTACCTCACCCGGAATAAACACACCTGTATTGTTCAACAATACATCTACCGGCTGGGATAGCTGTTTGATGAAGTCGGCAAAGGCCAACACCTCTGATTTTACCGATAGGTCGGCCTTAAAAACATGAAGCTTAGACTGAGGATAGCGCGACTCCAGCTCAGCCTTGAGCTTTGAAAGATCGGACTCATTTCTGCTACAAGTCACGGCATCAAAACCATCGCCCATAAAGCGATCGATGGTAGCACGACCTATCCCCTTGGTACCTCCCGAAACGACAATCAGTTTGTTATGCATGGATAAAATCTATTCTAGTGATTATTTATTATTTTGGCCAAAAGTAAGGAATAAGCGACCTATTTGTAGCGATGGCACGTTACTATCAGGTGAATTAGAAGCGACGAGAGTCTATGAAAAGTATTGGTAAATACATCATGTTTATTGGGACGCTCTTTGCCAGGCGCGAAACGCTCAAAACCTATAGCAAGCTTACTATTGATGAGTGTATCAAAATCGGCTATGATTCGCTTTTTATCATTGCCATTGTATCCACATTCATGGGTGCTGTGACTACACTGCAGACGGCCTATAACCTGGTTAGCCCGTTCATTCCTGACTATGTGATTTCACTCGTGGTACGAGACATGACGATCCTGGAAATGTCACCTACCATCATGGCTATCGTATTTGCTGGTAAGGTGGGGTCTAACATAGCAGGAGAGCTCGGTACGATGAGGATCACGGAGCAGATCGATGCTCTTGAGGTGATGGGAATCAACTCTGCCTCTTATCTCGTACTACCCAAAGTAGTGGCTTCACTGATCATGTATCCTATGCTCGTCGTGATTTCGGCGTTCTTGTGTATCCTCGGAGGCTACCTGGCGGGAACGCTAAGCGGCGTGATTACCGGTGCGGAATACTCGTATGGCCTTCGGTTCGAGTTTATTCCATTTACTGTTCAATTCGCTTTGACCAAGTCTGTGGTTTTTGCCTATCTGGTCACCTCTATTTCAGCTTACAAAGGTTTCTATACGAGCGGAGGAGCACTTGAGGTCGGACAGGCTTCCACAAGTGCTGTCACAAATAGCTGCATAGCCATACTTATTGCTGACTACCTGCTAGCGCAAATAATGCTGTAACATATGATTGAACTCAATCAAATCAACAAATCATTTGATGGCAAGCAGATACTCTTTGATATCTCGGGCAAGTTTGAGAAAGGCAAAACCAATCTGATCATAGGTGCCAGCGGCACTGGAAAGAGCGTGCTACTGAAGAGCATGGTAGGCCTGGTGCAACCAGATAGCGGAGAAGTTTATTACGACGGAAGGGATTTTACCAATGGTGGCAAACGACTCAAAACTGACGTCCGGCGCGAGATAGGCATGCTTTTTCAAGGTGGTGCGCTTTTTGACTCCAAGAACGTTGAGGAGAATGTGAAGTTTCCACTAGACATGCTCACCAAAATGGGCAAAGACGAAAAGCTGGAACGTGTGAATACCTGTCTCAAAATGGTAGGTCTTGAAAATGTAAATAAGAAGATGCCTTCGGAAATAAGCGGAGGTATGAAAAAGCGTGTAGGTATAGCCAGGGCGATCGTCAACAACTCCCGCTATCTCTACTGCGATGAACCCAACTCCGGTCTTGACCCACAGACATCAATACTCATTGACAATCTAATTAAGGACTTAACAGAAGAACTGGACATCACGACGATAGTCGTTACGCATGATATGAACTCTGTGATGGAAATCGGCGAATTTGTCATGTTCATGTATCAGGGCAAAAAACTCTGGGAAGGTAATAATGAGACGATCTTCGATTGCGGGGTAAAGGAGCTGGAAGATTTCATCTTTGCCAACAACCTGATGCGCACGGTACGCAAAAACCGTTAACTGTTATTTTGCTGTTTATCTTTTTATTTGTTTTCTTGCATGTGATAAACAATATGTTATGAATAGGTATTTTACCTACTTTATGCTTCTTGGTAGTATTGCAACACTTGCGTTCTATGGGATGCAGGATGCCGTTGGAGTGATGTACAAGAGTCCTCTTGAGCAACAAAACTTTGGATCTTTCTTTTTAATGATGGCTGTCATTGTTGTTGTTATTGGAATGTTTTTTCAATGGGTAATTCCCCTAAAGCGGCCACTGATCAAGATCGACATCTATGGTCCAGCCTTGGTGATGTTACTTGCTATCGGTGCGGGTCACTTATATAGTCATAACCTTAAGACTGATGAGTTTCTTTATTATTTCATTCTTACTCACCTGATCACAATGTACGCAGCACTTGCCACAGGACGACAGTTGATTACCCTCATGAAAGCAGGCGTTCTAAATGTGCATGGTGCGACCATCTGCATTATAGGTGTTGTATTAGGCGCAGCAATCATCTATTCGGCTCGTTTCTTAATCTCCGAGCAGTTCTTCTTTGTAGGTATATGGAATATATACCTGGCATTGTTGCTTGCTAACCTGGCCATATTGTGGTCGGGCAACCTCTTCAATTTCAACCAGGTATCCAGACCTGCTTAGAAAAGAGCCGTTACCTGCATCCGACCGATATTTACTAAGTTCTGATTTGGCGACTTCCGGCCCTCATACCCCAGTGACATTTGAAGGCCTTTGAGTATGCGCTGCTGCCACTGAAGGCTCCATGTATAATTGGTCCCGGGTCTAAGCGCCTCCAATAGTTCATATCCGATTGGGCTATTTTCTACCCCTTCGAAATCGATATCGACTACTCTGAATACAGCCGAAACTGTACGTTCAATTGCTTTGGCCCACCTTAACTCTCCTTTGAATTCATTGATATTCGAATATTCACCAGCGCTCTCTGAACCGACATTATCGCTATTTCTTAACTCATAACTTCCCAACAAACGAAATTCCGGAGATGGTTGCCATGTCAGCTGCGGAGCTATTTTAGTGAAGTCAATCAGATAATTACGATTCTCTTGAACATCCGAGGCATTCTGTTTGTCGCCCGTCCCATACCCAAGCTGGAGCGTAAATTCTCCCTTAATATTCAGCCTGGAGTTGAACTGCCATTTATTGAGGTTTCGACTTTCGATTCCATTGGTTAGTAGCTGACGATTGCCTAGCTGACTGTAGCCCGCTTCCATTCCAAACCTTGGATTGCCACGATTGATAAAAAAGGTAGTACGCAGATTCTCTCTATTCGAAAGTAGGTTTTCATCGCTGATGTTACCAAAAGGATTATATCTATTCTCATCCGCATCACTAGTCACTTTGCGGTCTCGTGAAATAGAGGTCACATTTGAGAGATAGCCGAGCAGCGACTTCATCCCACCTTGTTTCTTCCAGGCACGCGGGGCATCCAGACTCACCCTCATGTTAAATATGTTGTTGTAAGCTGTGACATACTCATCGGTAGGTACAAAGACTTTGATATAGTTGCGCTCGTCAGGGTTTACCGCCAGGTAGAATTCTGTAAGGTCCTGAATACCATCACCATTATCATCTCGCCACGTATGAGTACCCTCACCATTGGCTACAGGAACAAATATAAATTCGCGACGCAGCTCACGGCTGTTGGCCAATGCATAGGTCAGCTCGGATGACAGAAGTCGGTCCAGAAACCGGCCTGACCAATCAAGCCGACCCATTGTCGTGATTTCATCCTCTGAGTCGGGATTAAGTAAGTTTTCTAATTCCCGGTAGGTGAAATTATAAGAGATGCGCTGACGCTGGTTGAAGAGATACTTTCCGGAAAGCATTAATGTTCGGCTATCATTTTGGGGTACCAAATCACCTTCCACGGGTAGCTGATCCTCTCTTTGCGCATATGAAATCCGCCATTGATTATCGGAGCTATCAGAGGATGTCAGATAGATCATATGCTCGCGGAAATTCATGGCTGTTTGGAAAATAGAGTCGGTCGCCTGTTGGAAAACCTCATTGCGATCGACGGTGTAGAGATAGCCGGGCTTGGCAATTCGCGTCTTGAAATATGTGTCAGCCGTCCAGCGCGACCACCTTGACCCAATATCTGCCTGTTGGCTATTGAGCAAAAACACATCAGACTTGTGGAACAGCGGCCCCAGGGACTGGCCAAGGTTAAAATAATGCTGAGTCCCGGTAAATAAATCGTCTTTCTGTCTGGTCACCAGGCGATAATCGATATAGTGATCCTCGTCCTTGCTCAATCCCATACCAGCCGTGAAGATGCGTTCGTCCACAAAAGGTATCGAATCGACCGATCTATAGCTCCAGTCTCTGTCAAATTCAATGTATCTGAAACGATCTATCGGTTTGAAGAATTGATCGTTGTACTCGTAGCTCACCTCTCCCGAGAGATTGTAAGCCTCCCCTACCGGTAATCCAGAAACTGCATATCCGGACTTTACTCCAAAGCCATTGTTATCCTCATTGTCGATAGTAGCAAAAAGGTTTTTGTCTTGATTAGAGAAAGCCAGGTCAGTGAATACACGCTGATACTGATCAATTTGATAAGCGACCTGATTGTTCCACATCTGTCGTTGATTGGGTGTGGGGATGATGGTAATAGGCGCGAAACTTCCTTGGAGAATACCGTTGACTGGAGCCACCCATTCGAAGATCCGGCCATTGATGCCAGACTCGACTGTTCTGTAATCACCGTTGTTTTCTCCTACTTCAGAGAATGTAATTGTGAAAACAGCAGCGTCAGGGTTCGTGGAATAGACATAATATTCCGTTAGCTGATCATCAACCAAAGTATCTCTTCGCGCATACAGCACCCTATCGGGAGAATAAGCCACACTGTCCACCCCGGAGATAGCCGCCAGACTAGCCTGGTCACCTGCTGCGCTCAATATCTGCTTGTCTTCATCTGTAAGTGTAAAGGCAAGTGGTTGATTGCGGTTGTCCTTCTCCCGGTAAAACTCGGAAGTCAACGACCATCTATCCCGTTGCTGATCGTGTCGGACCCCAAGGATGCTACGGCTATAGTTTTGATCCGAGTATTCGTAATCAACCCTGATCCGGGAGAATTTGGTAATAAGCACATTGGGGTTGAAGGTGATCTCAGCTTGATTATAATCAATCACATAATCCTGATCAAAGCCACGTTGGAGTTGCTTGCCATCCAGGAAAATACGCTCAGAATTGGCCATGACGATCACAAAGCGCTCAGCATTAGGGCCTGTGATACGGTATGGCCCCTGCACACCTTCAATGGGCTCAATCTGAATGGATGCAAACTGTCCTTTGGCAACAGAAGCAGCTAAGCTCGTTTTGGCCAATCCACCTGCTGAGTTGTAGTTGACAGTGGCCTTTCCACCCTGTACATTTTTGTAATATCTCAGAAAATAAGAATCTCTATTGCTGAGCACCACATCCCCAGCCGTCAAGTCAAACTTTTCATTATAAAGACGGATATATACATTGTCAAAATCACGGATCTGCTGCGTATTCCCCTCTGGTTGGAATGGAATATTTTGATCTGCGATTACCGCCTGGATATTGATATCATCGGTAATCATTCCATCCAACTGTAGGTTCAAAGATGAGTTAACAAAAACATTTTGGGTATTGCCAAAGGAAACCGACCTACTGATGGCACCCATTTTCTGGAGATTATCCGTAGCGAACAGCGACTCGACTGGCAGAGCATCAGTATCCACATCTTCCTCGGCCTTAGCCTCCTCATAGCTACTGATATCCTCAAAGTACTCTTCCCGGTCCCGCGAAGAAAATGTATCTCCTACATTTATAGGGAACGCACGGTAGCACACTTCCACGGCTTCCCCAAGCTCGTCGGAAAAAGTCAATGTTCTGCTTTGCACATCATATTTATAGGCCAGTTCTGGAGTAATCTCTATGGTCTTGGGGTCCATGAGTACAGTATCCAGTTTGACCGATGTAGTACCTACCGGAATGTCAATGCACCGGCGTGAAGACTGTGATACGCTCAGATGAATCGTCATGCCCGACCCTATCAGGATAAGTGCTATTATCCTGAGAATTCTCATTCGCTGAAAAGTGGAAGTTCTATCGTAAATGTAGTTCCACTCCCTTGCTCGGTGATAAAGCTTATGCTGCCGCCAGCGTGCTCTATCCCACGTTTTGCAATAGCCAAACCCAGTCCACTACCGCTTGTCTTAGTGCTGAAGTTGGGAACGAAAATCTTGTCAACGTTCCGATCGGCAATCCCCTGGCCATTATCTGAAATTTCGATGACAGCCCTCTCACTCTTGTGAGTTAGCGTAATGCTTATTTCTGGGCTCCTCTCATCGGCTACCGATTGGATACCATTAAGAATGATATTGTTGAGAATCCTTCCCAATAACTTTTCGTCAGCATAGACACAAAGCTGCTCCTGCGGTAGTTCGGACTTGATTTCACATTTCTCATGAAACAGCTGAACTGCATTTTTGACCACAGCCGTCAGATCCGTCTTTTGATTTATCGGTAGTGGCATCTTTGCAAAGGCAGAGAAAGAAGTGGCTATATCACTCAGTGTATCGATCTGATGGAGTACGGTCTTGATAGGCTTATCAGCCTTGGCGGCAGTCTGTTCACTTTGATCGGCGAGCGTCCGTTGCAGCTGTTGCAATGTGAGCTTCATCGGCGTGAGTGGGTTCTTAATTTCATGAGCTACCTGCTTGGCCATTTCCCGCCAAGCCATCTCCTTCTCATTCTGAGCTAGTGATTCCTTACTCTTCTCCAGGTTGACTAACATGCGATTGTACTCCTCAACCAAAACGCCTATTTCATCATTTGATTTCCAGTCAATCGGTTGATTTTTATCTTCCAGTCGCGTCTTGGATAGTTTCTGGGTAATAAGGTTAAGCGGTCGAGTTAAAAAAGAGGTTGCCAGATTTACGAAAATCAGAGAAATCAGAAAAATGAAGGTGAAAATATTCAGGAGGCTCGTAAAAACATCGAGTTGCTCATTCTTCAGGTTGTTGGTTGACTCGAAAAATGGAATACTCAACGTACCCAGTAGCCGGCCGTTAGTATCTGATCTGAGCGCGTGATAGGTCGACCTGTAGTTGAGATCACCTATGCGCTCATCAAAGGTAAGCGACTCCTTCTCCCCCGCCACAATCTGATAGAGTGCCTGAGGGTTAATATATCTGGACTTCAGATTGGTATCAAAAATTCGCTGCTGACTCGATACTATGAGCCTACCCTCGGCATCAAATAAGTTGATGTCATTTTGAGCATAGCGTGAAATTTCGCTTACCAATTGCGATAGCTGAATCCTGTTGACACTGCCAGAAAAATATCTTTCCAACTCATTCGTGAGGTGCTGACTGATATTGTCTGCCTTTTCCCGGTAGGTAATGTCCAACTCCTCCCTATAGGACTCATTGATCGTGTTGAGTACGACTATTGAAGTGACTAGCAATGGTAGAAAAAATGCCAGGCTAAGGTAGATCTGCAAGCGAGTGGCAAAGTTGAACTCGACTTCCTGGTACCTCACCTTTATGGCGTCAGCGGCGGTAAGCACCGCAATAAGCAGTACCAGGCACATGAAGAGAAACGAGAAATTGGCAAGGATGTCTTTATCTGCGTACTTCAAGCTACTTATCACATAAATCCTTCCATCTCCACCTCGGACGGCCAGGTGATGCATATCCCCATCCTCTTTCCCACTCGTGAATATTTCAGAATTATCAAAAAGTGAGTGGTCAAACTCAGAAATATAATTGTAGTTTCCTGCTTCAAAAATCAACTTCTGATTTCTGTACAGTGCATAGTTGAAATCCGGTTGTGGTGTGAAAACGAACTTTTGATCCACTAGCAACTCTGGATAAAGGCTACTGGGGATGAATTTCTTGAGCCGAAGTTCGAGTACAATATGTCCTAAAAATGTCTCGTACCTGGTCATTGGCACTACTACATAATACCGGAACAAACCATTAAGTGATAAGTCATTCACGAAGAAAATACCCTCGTACTCTGTCCGGTGATCTTCTAAAAACTCTGGCTGCAAATAATTCTCAAAGTCGGCTAACTCTCCGGGGTTCATCGAACTTCCTTCGCCATCAAAATAGAGCACATTTACGTCGTACTTGTCAAAGTATTCATTGAGATGCTGTTGCCTCAGCTGATAGGAAACCTGGGTTGTCAGCAAGCGTGGGTTAAGAAAACGGCTCTTGATCTGCACATCATCCTGAATATCAGTGATCATTTCCGATAGGAGATATTCAGCTAACACATCATTTTCAATGAGTAGCTGGTTAGCGAACTTTTGCTTTGCCACCAGAGTCTTGTTCTCTTCAGCCTTGTAGAGAAAGGACGCCATCAGCAAGGCACTGATCAAGGCACTCGAGAAAAAGTAAAGAAAAGTATTGTATCGGATCTTGGAAAGTGCAAAAACCCAACCAGTGGCTATCGTGACCGTGATAAACACGGCATGACCGCAGATAGTAACCCACCACAATGGATTGTTGTCTGATAAGAGATAGTAAAGCAGATATGCAGGAAGGGCTATGCTCACATAATAGCCGAAGCTCAAATCGCTCGACTTTAGAATCCGACTTGCCTGCTGGTGAATGATAAAGTAGATGACTCCAAATAACAATAACGTGAAATAGGCGGTCACTCTATTCGCGTCGAAGGAGATGCTTTGGGATATATCCAGGGCGATTTGAGAATGCAGGGATATGTTCTCTACCAATAGGAAATGGCCGGAAATAATCAATAATGAAATAGAAAACATGGCCAATGCTACAATCCATCTTGTGAATTTGCTTGCCCCCTTCAACAGACTTTCTACTCTGGTGTTAGGGAAATGAATTAGCACAAACCAGCATAGAAAAGCACATAATAATAGATTGATAGTCAGCGCGCCTATAGAGGAGCTCAATAAAGAACTGTAGTAGAATCTGGCTTCAAAAATGCTAATTGTCCATACTGAACCTGGTAAATCAAAAAATAGGAGTGCTGCCTTGGTTAATGAGAATACCAACAAAATGGCTAGTACTCCTGAGACAAAGCCAAACCTGTAGCGCAGGTAGCCACCGAACTGGTAAGTTGAATAAATCAGAAATATTAGGCCTAGCGCAAATAATCCAAAGCTGATATATACCAACTCAATTGATAGATATCGATAGTTTTCGGGAAACTCGATTCTAAATAATTCATTACCATCGAGCATTACAGGTACTCTATCTGGTGCTTTGGCCAACATTATTCCCTTTGGAATAATGTCTTCATTCATTCCACTCTGAATGTATTTGTTTTGAACCTGGTAAGTCCGCTGTAGTTCAATAATCGAAAAAAGCTCTGCTTTGATATTTCTACTATTCAGAGATTTTTTTGTGGAAACAAAAGCTCCATCCTCGGTCTCAATGAGCATAGTCGCGTAATCCCCTGAGAGCTGATTGTAAGTGGGGATCAGATCATTTGACGACCAACTCTTTAGCTGTCCATTTACGAAAATGAATGTTGGGTAGCCATTCTTTTGATCATCCGGAACTTTGTAGGAGCCTTCTGAGAAATTATTAGCGGCAGTCTCTATATAAGCGGATTGTTCCCGGACTGCTGATGACAAACGCTCCTGTATATCATTTAGCGCTAGCTGACGACCATCCGAGATGATACCTTCAAAACTGTAGGTCAGCCACGATAGAAGGAAGCATCCTATTGCAATGATTGAATAACGCTGAAAACGATGGCTGGGCAACTTCGAAGGCTTTATTCCGAAGATAGCAAAAATTATACCTTAGATATGGCTATTGCTCATACTTGAACCTTCCAAAGACGTGGAGGTAGACAATACGAGAATATCTAAACAATAACGGTGCAAGTAATATCACTGTAGAGAATATGATGGTAGCATATACCCAGGTATCAGGGTTGTCAAGTGCATAGTATATCACAGCCCCCATGACTATAACCAATGCAACCGAAAACGCATAATTGACGTACATCGCACCATAGTAAAAACCAGGCTCTGGTTCGTACCTCAACTGACAATGTGAACAGTACTCGTGCATCTTAGCAAAGCTTCGCAGATTGTAGGCGCGAGACTTAAACATGTCGCCTTCTCTACAGCGTGGACACTTTCCGCCTAATGCGGCCTTTAGTTTCGATTTCTCGGGCATGAACCTTACTCTTACGATACCAGAAATATGCAGCAGTACCAATCAATACATAGGGAGCGAAGAACAGATACATGATCCCAAAATTGATGCCAGCAGCTATGCCCACCTCTCCATTACTCACATTGTTCTCCAAAGTGGTACGACACATCGCACACTGTGCCAAAGAAACAGAGAGTGTCAAAACAGATAGTACCAGCGTAGTTGCAATGCGTTTCATAGCTTTCCTGTGTAGCAGTACAAAGTTAATTAATGGGTGTCACTCTATTGGTAGTATGGACTGATGAATAAATAGACGATCACTCCTGTAAGCGAGACGTACAACCAGATAGGGAAAGTGAACTTTACAATTCGCCTATGCTTCTCAATTTTATCAGTGAGAGAGTAATAAAAAGCAAATAGTACAAACGGAACAACGACAATAGAAAGAAGTATATGGCTCAGAAGGACAAATAGATATATACGTCGCATCATACCCACTTCCTCTAGTTCTTCTTCACTCACAAGCCCATCTCCATTCACATCTCCAAAGACCGGAGAATCAATAGTCGCATGGTAGATGATATAGGATATCAGGAAAAGAGAACCCAATATAAAAGCACTGGTCATGAGCTTCTTATGCAATTCTACATTTCCTTTCTTGACCATAATGACTGCTGAAACAAGTAAAATAGCCGTAAGGCTATTGATCGCAGCATTGATATGGGGAAGGAACTTGACCCACTCACTTCCGGCCAATATTTTCACAGGCATAAATAGCAGCACAGCTACCGCAATGGGGATAACGATGGATACTATGGTGATTAGCCTGACGTAACTACGATCTCGAAAAACTGTAGTAGCCATATTATTCAAACTTGTTTAAGATTTCTATTTCAGTAATCATGCGATCAAAATCCTGCTTTTTTGAACTATCAAAATAGCTTCGAATTCTTCCTTGATTATCAACAAGCGTGATAAAGGAATTGTTGCCTTCATAGCGCAATACACATCTGGCATAATTCACAAGATCCTGTCGGCTGTTCTCACCATCTGGTACTCCTGCATCAATATCGGTTCCCATCAACCTGTAATGAAACGGTGAACCGCCAAAATACTGTCTGACTCTAGCCAGTTCATTATTGATAAACTTTCTATCCACATCCCCCAGCCTGGTATCCATCAATATCGCCCTTTGCTCAACTCCCGAGTAGACATTCTCAGGTAATTGATATGGTACCGCGATCGCTTCTGCACAACCCTCCAGGACTGGAACTTCCTCGGTATAAAGGATCGGTAGTTCATATTGGTTATCACCAAACGACTGCAAAAACAAGTATATCACTACAGGCGCAAGTAGGGCCAACACAAGGAAGAATATTTTTTTCATATCTCAATTGAGCAAAAAAAAATCACACCTTTAAGGGCATGATTCTTATTGAAGTTCTTTAGTCACTATTGGTGGAGTACGTCAAAAATAGCTCCTCCCTGAATGAGCAATGCAGCAATCAGCCACACAACAAAAATTAGAGGAATCATTATTGACCAGATAAGCACTTTAGCTTCGTGTCCAAGGTGCATAAACTCAGCAACTATATAAAAAGCTTTTACAATCGTCATACCTACGAAAACAATCACACGTAGAGCCGCGAATTCATGAGGGACAGTGAAGGCGATAAGGAATTCAAGTGCCGTAATGACACCTAAGATCAACGCCACTTTCAATATGCCATTGACTTTGGACTTGTCTACCGGTTGGGCAACAACCTGAGAAGTATTTTCCTGATTCATAGCAGCCATATTATACTAGGTAAAAGAATGTGAATACAAAGACCCAAACAAGGTCTACAAAGTGCCAGTAGAGTCCCACTTTCTCTACCATCTCATAGTGGCCTCTCTTTTCGAGAATCCCGACTACAGTCTGATAGTAAATAATAAAGTTGAACATCACTCCACTGAAAACGTGAAATCCGTGGAAACCCGTTATAAAAAAGAACAGTGCCGCAAAGTTTTGAGGACCATACTGATTCTGCGTAAGATTTGCTCCATAGAAGATAGATCCATCCAGCATCCTGCCCCCCTCTTCTGTACCTGCTATGAAGTGCGACCACTCCCAAGCCTGGCATCCAAGAAAGGTAAAACCTCCAACGATCGTCCAGAGCATCCACTTCTCTACGTCTTTCTTGTCCATCCTATGACCAGCCTCTACCGCCAATACCATGGTAACACTGCTCAAAATCAATATGAAAGTCATGATGCCCACAAACACTAAAGGCAAGTGAATACCATGAAGGAACGGAGCTGCCTCAAAAACCATTTCAGGTATGGGCCAATACTCTTGTGAAAAAACAAAGTCATTAATAGCACCATCATAAGCCGGATGGCTGTAGCGAATCAAGCCATATGCGATAAGTAATGCTGAGAAGGTAAAAGCATCAGATAGCAGGAAAAACCACATCATCAGTTTTCCATAACTGGCTTTTAGAGGTTCAACTCCTCCTCCCCACAAGCTCTTTCCCTCTCCTTCGAGAGTGACTGTAGTGCTAGACATAGTCTTTGTTTGAGGTTCTAGTTATTCAAGATCAAAAATAAATATAAATACAGCCAAAGTCCACCAAGAAAATGCCAATAAGTGGCGCACATTTCTATTTGCACCATGCTTCTTGAATGCACTTTGTATTTCATGGCTGAAGATAAAACAATTATCAAAAAGACAATACCCGAAATCAAGTGAAAGGCGTGTAAACCGGTGAATACATAAACAAATGATCCCGCTGGGTTACCGACGAAGAACACATCACTATCCACAAGTTCGACCCACGAGTAGTATTGTCCTACCAGGAATACCAATGATAGGACTACAGTTAGTGCCATCATCCATTTGACCTGTCCAAGGTTGTCACGGGACGCTGCAAAATAGGCCCATTGCATGGTAACGCTGCTCAGGATAATAACTATTGAGGTATAAAGGAACGCCGTTGGCATGTCAAAAATCAGCCAATTACCTTCGGCTTGTTTGACGATGTATGCGCTCGTCATTGCAGCAAAAATCATCGTAATAGAGATGATAAACAGCCACACTGCAAATTTCTTGGGGTGCATCGACAAAACCTTGTCTGCGCTTGGTTCCACTGGTAAATCTGAGGTCATGCTCATAGCTTGTCTAATAGATACGAAATCTGAACCACGGGTAAATAAATGAAAGAACCAAACATGATCTTTAAGGCTGATTTTCTACTGTAATCTTTCATCAATGAGAAAGTCTGGCTTAAGAAAAGAACTCCACAGAGTGTTACCACAAATGCCGAGTTGATACCCGTAATACCTACATATGCGGGCAGCAGCCCTAATGGAAGTAGAAAAAGTGTATAGATCATAATATTGATAGCGGTTCTTAAGTCCTTCTCACCAGCGAAGGGTAACAGCTTAAATCCAGCCTTCTTATAGTCCTCATCCGCCACCCAGGCGATAGCCCAAAAATGAGGGAATTGCCATATAAACTGAATGCCGAAAATAATCATTGCTTCGACACTTATATTTCCGGTAGCGGCTACCCAACCAATAAGCGGAGGAAGAGCTCCTGGTATAGCACCTACGAAGACGGCAATGGGGCCCACCCTTTTAAGTGGGGTGTATACAAAACTGTAAAGAATAATAGAGATGATCGAGAGGCCAACCGTCAACAGATTAGTTGTGTAAGCCAACAATAACAGTCCTATCGCTCCTACGACAAATGCAAAACCATAAGCCTCCCTGACAGTCATTCGACCGGTAGGTAAAGGTCTGTTTTGTGTACGCTTCATGAGCTTGTCGTACTCTTTTTCAGCGATCTGATTGAGCGTGATGGAAGCCCCGGAAACTAAGAATCCGCCGAAAGAAAGAGCGGCCATGGTCAACCAATCTATTGCTCCTCTATGCCCCAGGACATAACCAAAGCCTGAACTAAAGGCCACCAGAAAAGATAACCTGAACTTCATAAGCTCCATGTAAGCGGACAGTCGTTGACCTATAGTCAAATGGACGATACTCTTAACAGCATTGGTCTCTATCATATTATGCAACCTTAGGTTTAAGGTTTGGTTTAAACGTCAAAACGCAGAACATATAAAATTGCAGGCCAAAGATAAGGGATGCAACTAGTAAATGAATAGGTTGAAGGATGGCCGGTATGGCAAAATATGCCATCAAAGCTCCACTCAATATCTCTAAGCCAATGAGTACTACTATTGTTTTGATTAGGCTCAGGTCTTTTCCACGTAAACCCACAGTTTGTATCATAACATATGCCATATACAGGTGCAATGTTAAAATGACCAGGGAATATGATCTATGTATGTAAAAGGTTAGTCCCAATTCTTCAACCCATTGTGCCCTGGCATTTTGTCCAAGTGCAATCGCCACTTGATCCACCGATTCCCTTACCTGTGTTCCTATTGCGACTTGTGCTAAATAGAGCACCATGGAAACAAGTAGGATATTTCTTAATGCAGCCATCTCATCCGAACTGCCGAAAAAATCACTCCTATCCTGAGAGGATTGATAAGCATATATCAAGATTGCTACGATCACTAATGCCAATAGCATGTGGAAGGTAATCATACCCGGTAGAAGATTAGTGCTCACGACGATAGAACCAACCCATCCCTGAATACCTACCAATACAAATGATAAAAATGATATCCAAAAAACTATTGGCTTACTCTTCAGGTATGGAACACTACTGACCACAGTAGCCAATATCAAAAGGCCAATAATAGCACCAAGAAGCCGATTGAGGTATTCAATCCAGGTCTTGGTGGCATTAAAATCACCCTCTTCCAATACAGACTGGTCATTAGTGATTTTATGCGCCAATTCCGTCATTCCCAAAAGATTGAGTAGTCGCGAAAGCCGAACATTCTTGGCCAATCTCATTTGAGAATATTCCTCCTTGTAATCCAGAGGAAGTTCGTCAACTGAAGTCGGAGGGATATATTGTCCAAAGCACTTTGGCCAGTCGGGACACCCCATTCCGGCACCTGTACTACGAACAATGCCGCCTACAAGGATCAACAAGTAGACGGCACTGATCGTAATTAGGCTTATTCTTGGAAAGAATCTTTTAAGCTTTTGCTGCATCCTTTTTAGCAACAGGCTCATTCTTCATCATCTCATTCTCATGCGGGAAGTTCGACTCAGGAGTTTCACTAAAAGGTACCGTCTGCGGTATGAAATCTTCTTTTGCACCCGGCTTGCTATAATCGTAAGGCCATCTATAAATCTTTGGGATTTCTCCAGGCCAGTTACCATGTTCGGGAACTCTAGGAGTAGTCCACTCTAATGTATTAGAGTTCCAAGGATTTGCAGGTGCCTTGCGTCCTCTGAAGATGCTGTAGAAGAAATTGAACAAGAAGATAAATTGAGCTACGAAAGTCAAAATTGCAGCTATACTCACAAATGTGTTCAAGTCTGTGAATAAACTGAAAGCATCAAAATTCGTGAATGAATAATATCTTCTAGGGAAACCAGCGATACCAATATAATGAAGCGGGAAGAATACCAAGTAAACGCCAATGAAGGTAGCCCAAAAGTGGATATGCCCTAACGTTGCGTCCATCATTCGACCAAACATCTTTGGGAACCAGTGATACACTCCTGCCATTAAACCGAAGAAACTTGCACTACCCATTACCAAGTGGAAGTGAGCTACCACAAAATAGGTATCATGTAAGTTGATATCAATCGCTGAGTTACCAAGGAAGAGACCCGTTAAGCCGCCTGAGATGAAGAAGGACACCAAACCTATGGAAAACAACATTGCGGGAGTAAATACAATATTACCCTTCCAGAGCGTCGTAATATAGTTGAAAGCCTTCACTGCTGATGGAACAGCTATAATCAAGGTAAGTATAGTAAAGATAGATCCCAAGAAAGGATTCATACCTGAAACGAACATATGGTGTGCCCATACAATGAACGACAATACTGCTATAGCCAGCATTGATATGATCATCGCTTGATATCCAAAAATCGGCTTTCTTGAATTTGTAGAAATAACCTCAGATGTGATACCCAGAGCAGGTAAGAGTACAATATATACCTCTGGGTGTCCGAGGAACCAGAATAGATGTTGATATAATATTGGGCTACCTCCTGAATTGGGAAGAGCTTCACCACCTATGTAGATGTCTGACAAATAAAAGCTAGTGCCAAACGATCTATCAAAAACCAACAACAATGCGGCAGAAAACAATACTGGGAATGAAAGCAATCCGATCACAGCCGTAATGAAAAAGGCCCAAATCGTGAGAGGCAATCTGGAGAAGGTCATACCCTCAGTTCTCAGGTTGATAACCGTAGTAATGTAGTTGACACCCCCAAGCAATGTTGAAACGATAAAGAAGACCATAGCTACTAACCATAGCGTCATACCAGCCCCACTACCAGACATAGCTTGCGGCAAAGCACTCAACGGTGGATAAACAGTCCATCCGCCACTAGCCGGCCCGGTTTCTAGGAACAATGAAATGAACATCACTACACCAGATAAAAAGAAGAACCAGTAAGAAAGCATGTTCATAAATCCTGAGGCCATATCCCGTGCTCCGATCTGCAGCGGTATCAAGTAGTTACTGAATGTTCCGCTTAAGCCAGCAGTTAGAACAAAGAATACCATAATCGTA
Source organism: uncultured Roseivirgaceae bacterium (assembly GCA_964351595.1). Taxonomy (GTDB): domain Bacteria; phylum Bacteroidota; class Bacteroidia; order Cytophagales; family Cyclobacteriaceae; genus UBA6059. The sequence goes on from CAYGOT010000055.1 coordinate 28,040, forward strand.
CCGTGCATAGTAACCAACGCCAGATAGAACTCGGTATCAATCTTACCTGCCTCCGTCAGCCATCCACCCAGAATAGGTCGCAAAAACGAAAGATCCATGTCAGGGAAACCCAACTGTAGTCTAAACAGTATAGATAAACCACCACCGATCAATGCCCAAAAGATTCCGGTAATCAGAAACTGCTTAGCAATGGTCTTATGGTCAGTACTGAAAATATACTTAGAGATAAAACTATCATGATGCTCATGCTCCTCATGGTGCACGTCATGATCCTGAATTTGTACTTCTGCAACAGCCATATTCTCTTTCTAAATTTTTCTTTTCAACAGTAGGTTCAGCATCGATGTTTACATTCCAGCTGAAATCATTGCCACTTCTTTCAAATTATCCGGCACATTAGCCAAATAATCAGGATTCTGGGATAACCAGGAAGACTGCTCAGCGTACCATTTCTGGTATTCCTCAGGCTCGTCTACTACTATTATGTATCGCATGGCAAAGTGTCCCTTACCACAAATTTTATTACAAACTAATTCATAATTGAAATCAGGATTTCCTAATTCAATTCGCATGTCCTCAGTTGACTTACTCGGTACAAACCAAAACTGAGTTGGCATGCCGGGTACAGCATTCATCTGCATTCTAAAGTGAGGAGCATATACACTGTGAATAACATCGCGCGCTTTGATTTTAAACAACACAGGCTGCCCCTTTGGTATGTGGATTTCTCTGGGTAGAAAGTCATCAAATGAAGACTTATCTGAAAAGTCCATGCCTAACTGATTATCTACATCGATCAATTTGTAGTCCGCATCCCCAAGTTGTTTATCCTTACCCGGATATCTTGAAGCCCAGGCAAATTGATAACCTACAATTTCAACCACTTCAGCGTCTTGTGGAGCCTCGGCAGTGATATCCCACCAGGCCTTCAGTCCCGATCCAATTAATAGGGTAAGTACCACGGCTGGAACTACAGTCCACAATACCTCTAGCCTATTATTATGGGCATAAAAAGAAGCAGTATTCTCTTTTCTATATTGATACTTATAAGGAAACCAGAATAACAATATCTGTGTAACTATGAACACAAACACTGTAACAGCCATAGTGATCCAGAAAAGATTATCCGTGATTACACCATGTTCCGATGCAACAGGCAGTGTGTAGTTGTCATATTCCTTAGTAGAATACCAGAAGAATGCAATGATTCCTCCAACAAGAAAGAGTAAGCCCATAAGGGCATTCCACTTTGTATTATTCTCGTCGCGTATGTCTTGTTTGCCCTTTGCCACCTGCACTAGGGTATACACCCTGAATATTGTGAACAAGATGACTCCAACCAGTATTACCGAAATCCAAATTACAAGGCTTAGCATATGATTCAATTACTAAAGTTAGGTCTTAAATATTATGGTGTACACTCTCTTCCAACATAGGATGGTTCTTCGCAACCAACGGAGCTTTCGCCAGATTAGTTAAAGCAACAAATACGAACAATGACGCAAAAATCATCAGCATTCCAATTTCTAATAATCCAAAACCACCATTCTCCTTTAAAGTCCCTGGGGTGATCATCAAATAGAAATCTAACCAGTGACCAAAGATAATGATCGGACATACGATCTTAAGAAAACTCTCGTGTCGCTTAGCTGCCCGAGTCATAAGAACTAGGAATGGAAAGCAAAAGTTTATCAATAAGTTGACAAAAAACACAGGTGCATACTTGTCACTTGCCAACCTCTCTACAAAGTAGATCGTCTCTTCAGGAATGTTGGCGTAATAGATCAATAAGAACTGAGAAAACCAGATATACGTCCAGAAGATGCTGAAGGCAAAGACGAATTTGCCCAGGTCATGAAGAACACTGGAATTGACATATGACATGTAACCATTATCTCGTAGAAGAACTACGATATAGGTAATCAATGCCAGGCCGGCTACCCACCATGAGGCAAATACATACCATCCAAACATAGTACTAAACCAGTGTGTGTCTATAGACATTACCCAGTCCCAAGCCGCAACAGAAGATGAAACAGCAAAGAATACAAGGAACGTTGCAGACAACTTGAACATCTTTCTCCAGCGATCTGTACCTCCCTCAAGGTCTTCTTTCAGTGACTCCTTGCGGATAGCCATGAATAGCAAGTACCAAACAGCAAAGAAAATCACCATTCTGGCTACATAGAAAATAGGGAAAGAAGGATGATCATCCATTGGCCAAAAGAAAAATGCCTTTTTACCATTGATAATTGAGTCAAACTCTGCTCCTCCTACCTCATATAAACTATGATGTGTCCAGTGGAAGATATCATGACTTGCCACGAAAAATGTAGCTAACATGAGTACACCACCAATTGGTAGCCAAAAACCAAATGACATTGGTATTCTGATAAGACCTGCGGACCAACCCGCCTGGGATACATACTGAATGGCTACAAAGAATACTCCGATAACTGCCAATCCGGAAAAGTAGACATTGTTAATCCACACATTTACCCAAACCCTTTGAATCCAATTAAAAGCATGACCAGCGTCTTCACCATGCTCTGCTCCATGGCCACCGCCCATCACCATGAACATGCCTATGACCGTAAGCAGTACACCTATTCCAAGATAGATGAATACCTTCTTTTTAGCTGCGGCCGAAAAATCAAATTTCTCTTCAATCATGGCTTACTGGTTTTGAAGCGTTTGTACATACCTTACTATTTTCCATCGATCCTCGACACTAACCTGAGATGCATGAGCACCCATTCGACCCTTGCCATGCGTGATCACATGAAATATGTGTCCTTCCGGCTTATCCTTAACTGCTCGTGAATTATATGCCGTCACACCTTTATAGACTTGTCCCACTTTTCCATCACCTTGACCTTTTGCACCATGGCAATGAATACAGTAGCTCGCATAGAGTGCCTTGCCTTCTGCTAACACATCCGCTGTGGAGTCCAGCGGATTAGTCATCAATTGAGCTGCCATTTCTAAGCTGTCCTTATGTATTCGATAAGGAAGATAGGAATCCCTCTTCACAGTGTTAGCCACAGGCTCTCGCATGTTCATTTCAAACTGATTGTAAGGGTTGGAGTTGTAGAACTCCCCATGCTCATCCTCTTCGTTCGAATCCAACCAATTACCCTGATCCTTATCTTTAATCTGAGTTAGTGGTTCGTATGGTGTAGAGTGATACATCTGGGGGGCATACTCCAATCCAGGGAAGTCTTCCTTCGCAGCGCAAGAGAAAAGCAAGCCCGCAACTGCAAATGCGATTACTCCAGAATACAGATTTTTTCTTATCATCGGTTGTGTATTCTTAGTCAAAATTCTTTTCGTTCACTTCTGATGCGCCTGAAGC
>CAYGOT010000056.1:0-13153 GCA_964351595.1 uncultured Roseivirgaceae bacterium
GTCGAAGGTGACAGACCTGATCATCAGATCAGGTAAGCTGGAAGGTGTGACCCTTGAAAGCGGCGATCAGGTCAAGGCACATGCTGTGATCCTGGCCACCGGACATTCGGCGAGAGATATATTTACGTTGCTCCATCGCAAGAAGGCCCTGATTGAAGCCAAGCCCTTCGCCCTTGGTGTGAGAGTAGAGCACCCCCAGCAACTCATTGATTCTATCCAATACCATTGTGATGATCGCGGGCCTTATTTGCCAGCATCCGCTTATTCTCTGGCCTATCAGGTCAGACATCAGGGTGTCGAGCGTGGAGTTTTCTCTTTTTGCATGTGTCCGGGAGGCTTCATTGTGCCCTCCGCAACTAGCCCTGGTGAGGTGGTTGTCAACGGGATGAGCCCATCTCGTCGCAACTCACAGTTTGCCAACTCTGGCATAGTGGTGGCCGTAGAGCTGGATGACCTACCGGAATACCGGGAATACGGACCTCTGGCTGCACTGCAGTTTCAGGCCGATATAGAGAAAAAAGCATGCGCAGTAGCCGGAGGAACTCAGGCCGCACCCGCACAGCGATTAATTGACTTTGTAAAAGGTAAAGGATCCTCATCATTGCCCGAGACATCCTATCAGCCAGGTCTGGTAGCTACGGAGATGAGAGAGGTGCTACCGCCAATGATTGCCGAGAGGCTAAAGGTTGGGTTTAAAGCTTTTGGGAAGAAAATGAAGGGCTACTACACCAATGAAGCTCAGATCGTTGGTGTAGAGAGCCGAACCTCCAGCCCGGTAAAAATTCCGAGAGATAAGGAAACCCTGGAACATATTGAGCTCAAAGGTTTGTTTCCTTGCGGAGAAGGCGCAGGCTATGCCGGAGGAATTGTCTCAGCGGCGATGGATGGTGAGCGATGCGCCGAAAAAGCAGTTGCATTATATATCAATAAATGAATAAGAAAAGCACGGCCGTAATTGGTGCCACGACCAACCCTTCCAGATATGCCTACAGGGCAGCACATATGCTCAAAGACCATGGTCATCCAGTTATTCCGATAGGGATCAAAAAGGGTGAAGTGGCAGGCGAACCTATCCTGGATCTCAGGGAAAAACCGGAAGTAGCAGAGTTGGATACGGTCACGCTCTATCTGGGGCCTCAAAATCAATCTGAGTGGGAGGAATATATCATTAACCTCCAGCCAAAAAGGGTTGTATTCAACCCCGGGACAGAGAACACACCCTTTGCAGATAAGCTTGAAGAGAAGGGTATTGAAGCCATTGAGGCTTGCACTTTGGTGATGCTAAGTGTAGGCACTTATTAAGAACCAATTGAGTTGTATTTATCTCAGAATGGCAAATAGGTCACCCTACCCCTGTTTTCAAGCGTGTCTTCGTGATTGACCGGGTGATAAAACTTCAACGGAGAGTTGCTCATGATCCATTTTTCCCGATTTCTAAATTGATTATTGGATTGGAAGAGTAGAAGTACACTTTTAGTGGAAAATCTTGCTTAGAGGCTTGTTTTTTGGCATAGTTGAGCTTTTGAAGGAAAAGGACCTTTCGATCTAGTTGTCCTCTAATCAACCCTGAGTAATCATCGCTGATTATCGTGATTCGCTATATGCTGTTTCATATGCATTATGAATCGCAACTATTGCAATTTAATGATTCTTGTAAGCCAAGAATTTGGTATTTTTACGTGTTTTGATTTGATAATATGGCGGAAGAAAATTCTAACTCGAAAAAAGATTATTCAGCAAGTAATATTCAGGTACTTGAGGGCCTTGAGGCCGTACGCAAGCGACCTGCGATGTACATCGGTGATGTAGGTGTCAAAGGACTTCACCACCTGGTTTGGGAGGTGGTGGATAACTCCATTGATGAGGCACTTGCAGGCTATTGCAACAACATAGATGTTGTGATCCATGAGAACAATGGTATATCGGTAAGTGATGATGGTCGAGGTATCCCTACGGATATGCACGAGAAGGAAAAGCGCTCTGCCCTGGAGGTAGTAATGACCGTACTGCACGCGGGTGGTAAGTTTGATAAGGATACCTACAAAGTCTCAGGTGGACTGCATGGTGTGGGTGTGTCCTGTGTGAACGCGCTATCTTCCCTGCTCAGAGCAACTGTTAGAAGAAAGGGCATCATCTATGAGCAGGAATACAATATTGGGGTACCGCAATTTCCGGTTAGGGAGTCAGGAAAAACCGATGAGACTGGCACTACCATATATTTTGAGCCAGACGCGAGTATTTTCAATACTACAGAGTACAAGTATGAGACTGTAGCTGGTCGATTGAGGGAGTTGTCTTTCCTTAATGCGGGTATCAGAATCACGCTGACCGATCTTCGCGAACTTGACGAAGATGGTAAACACAGGAATGATGAGTTCTTCTCACAAGGTGGGCTTGTAGAGTTCGTGGAGTACCTCGATTCTACTCGTGAGCAGCTGATCCCAGAGCCTATCTATGTGGAGGGGGAGAAAGGCGGTATACCGGTGCAGGTGGCATTGACCTACAATACCTCATTTAGCGAGAATGTAGTCTCGTATGTTAACAACATTAATACGATAGAAGGCGGTACGCATGTAGCTGGCTTCAGAAGAGCATTGACCAGGACATTGAAGTCTTATGCTGACAAGTCTGGTCAACTGGACAAAGTAAAGATTGATATCGCAGGGGACGACTTTAGGGAAGGTCTGACGGCAATTATCTCTGTCAAAGTCCAGGAGCCACAGTTTGAAGGACAGACCAAGACCAAGCTCGGTAACTCCGATGCGATGGGTGCTGTAGACGGCAGTGTGAGTGAAGCACTCAATGAGTATCTGGAAGAGCATCCTAAGGAAGCCAAAATGATAGTCCAGAAGGTGATCCTTGCTGCGCAGGCCCGTCATGCTGCTCGCAAGGCTCGTGAGATGGTTCAGCGCAAGAACGTACTTTCCGGTACAGGACTTCCTGGTAAGCTGGCTGACTGCTCTGACAAAGACCCTTCGGTATGTGAGCTCTATCTCGTGGAGGGTGACTCGGCGGGTGGTAGCGCCAAGCAGGGAAGAAACCGCCGCTTTCAGGCCATACTGCCGCTCAGGGGTAAGATCCTGAACGTGGAGAAGGCACAGGAGCATCGCATCTATGACAATGATGAGATCAAGAATATGATTACTGCCATGGGTGTCAGCTTTGGTACGGAGGATGACGACAAGGCGCTCAACATGGAGAAGCTTCGCTATCATAAAATTATCATTATGACGGATGCGGATGTGGACGGTAGTCACATTCGAACGTTGATACTAACCTTCTTCTTTCGCTATATGAGAAGCTTAATTGAAAATGGCTATCTCTTTATTGCATTGCCACCGCTTTACCTACTCAAAAAGGGACGTGACGAACGCTATGCCTGGGATGAAGACGGAAGAGTGGCTATGGTAAGGGACATGGCCAAGAACGGCAATGAAGACTCGGTAGGCGTACAGCGGTATAAAGGATTGGGTGAGATGAATCCGGAGCAGCTGTGGACGACAACCATGGATCCTGATTCCAGAAGTTTGAAGCTGGTGACCATAGAGTCAGCTGCAGAAGCTGACCACCTATTTAGTATGCTGATGGGGGATGAGGTAGCACCTCGACGTGAATTCATAGAGAAGAACGCCAAATATGCCAAAGTGGACGTTTGACTTGTATCGATTACAATTACCCAACCCATTCCTCCCAGGAATGGGTTTTTTTATGCCTTAGAAACCTCCACAAACACCCCATTCACAGCGGCATTGCCAGAAACCTCATCTACCTCCTGATCGCTGGTAAGATCGTTGACGGATACTCCAGCATGCGCCTGAGCTGTTGCCCAACCAATTCCTTCTTTGTTGTGACCCCACCCGTGCGGGATGCTGATAACGCCCGGCATGAGCCCTTGGCTGAGTTCCGCCTCAATCTGCACTTTACCATGCTCATTGTGGACATGGATCAACTCACCGTCGATGATCCCTAGCTTTGCTGCATCATCGGGGTGGATCATGGCTGTACAGCGTTTAGGGCCTTTCACAAGCCTTTCGCTATTATGCATCCAGGTGTTGTTGGAGCGCAGGTGCCGCCTGCCGATCAGTTGATATTTATCAGACGGAGGAGTCTTGAAGTCTAACTTATTCAATCCGCTTACAAGCACTTCCGGTACCATATCCACCTTTTTATCGGGCGTGAATATCTGCTTAGGCAGTACTGGCTGCAGTGGCCCAAGGTCTATCCCATGGGGATTTTTTCGTAGGTCCTTGAGGCGGATATCATAGGGCCCTCTTTTGAGGCCTTGATCGACCACTACTTCAGGTGTGACCAGCTTATCCGCCAGCTTCTTGATCGCACTCATATTTGAAAATCGCTCACCAAGCTCTTTGTAAATCTGCCAATCGTACTTTCTGTCAGACCCAATCGGGAATAATGCCGAGCTGAACTTCGTATGATTATGGACGGCAAGATTGTGAAAAACCAGATCGTAATGCGGCGTTTCCAAACCGGTAGCCGGAGGTAAGATGATATTGGCATGTCTGGAGGTCTCGTTGAGATAGATATCAATCGAGACCATGAACTCAAGTCCTGCCAAAGCCTTGTCGAGCTTCTCTCCGTTCGGTGTAGATAAGATCGGATTGCCGGCATTGCAGATGAAGGCTTTGATCTGACCTTCACCTTCAGTAAGCATTTCTTCAGCCATTACAGCGGCTGGGAGCTCATTACCAAATTCTGGTAAGCCACGTACCCGGCTCTTCCATCGGGCATAGCTGTACATCGTACCCTCAGGCTTGGTATGCACCACATCGATGGCGGGATTGGAGCACATCATGCCACCTGGACGGTCAAAGTTGCCAGAGACCATATTGATCAGGTAGATGATCCACTGGCAGAGCGCACCGTGCGCTTGTACCGAGACACCCATGCGACCGTAGCAGACGGCACTTTCTGCAGAGGCAAACTCACTGGCTATTCTTTCAATTTCAATGGAAGGTACACCAGTGATATCCGATACTTTCTGAGAGGTGAACTTCTCAAAAAGAGAGGGCAACTCGTCATATCCTTTGTAGTAATCGGGGAGCTCAATAGGATGCTTGGATAGCAGGATATTCAAAATAGCACCCAGGAGATAGACATCTGTGCCAGGTCGAATAAAGAAATGCTCATCGGCGCGCTGTGCTGTCTCTGATCTTCGTGGGTCAATGACAACCATTTTTCCGCTGCGCTCCTGAAGTTCTTTGATGCGCTTGGGCATACCAGCAGCACTCATAATGCTGCCGTTAGAGGCGATAGGGTTAGCACCAAACACAAGAAAATAATGGGTGCGATCGATATCGGGCACAGGCAGTTGAACTGAGTTGCCGAGCATCCATTGCGAGGCGAAGTGGTGGGGCAACTGATCCACAGAAGTAGCCGAGAACCTATTCCTGGTACGTACAGCTTTGAGCAGCCTTGAGCTGAAGAGCATTGAGCCAAGGTTGTGCACATTGGGGTTGCCGCTATAGATACCCACGGCATCATCGCCATGCTTCTGTTGGACGGCTTTGATGCCCTGCTCCACCTCATCATAGGCCTGTGCCCAGCTGATGGTTTCCCAGGTGCTGCCGGTTCTTTTTTGCGGTAGCTTCAGCCTGTCCGGATCGTGATAGATGTCCTGAAGTGCGACGGCTTTGGGACAGATGAAGCCTTTGCTAAACGGGTCTTTTTCGTCTCCTTTTATCGATTTGATTTCAGTGCCTTTGTACTTGATCTCTAGCCCGCACATGGCCTCACATAGGTTGCAGGTGCGGTAATGGGTCTGCTCTGCCATTTTAGATTCGTTCTATTGAATTGGACTTGTTCTTTAAGCCATTGCCGAAGATTACAGCCAAATCGCATTCTGCAACCTGGCAATCAACACCCACCTAACCGCCCTCAAGGGCGGAATTTGTCCCCTTGAGGGGACTATAGGGGTGTTTGAGATTTTGGAATTCGAAAATTCTTAACGCCTGAAGATAGCAGATTTGATAAACATATCGCAATCCACTAATTATTTACCTGATTTGACTAATTTGAATGAAAGGCTAATACATAAAACGTATATGACTATGCGCTACCTCTTACTATTTCTATCACTCTCCATTTTTCACATGTCCACAGCTCAGCGCACAGAGAAACCTGTGTTGCACGGCAAACATTGGATGGCCATTACTGGTAAGCCCTTGGGTGCAACAGCCGGAGCACTGACCTTCGCCAAGGGTGGCAATGCGGTGGATGCGGCGTGTGCCATGCTCGCCGCTACCGCAACCATGTGGGACGTGCTCAGCTGGGGAGGTGAGACCCAGGCTTTGATCTACAATCCCCACACTGGCAAAGTGATAGGCGTAAACGCCCTGGGAGTGGCGCCCACAGGAGCCACACCGGAGTTCTACGCTGAGAAGGGCTTGAAATTTCCCCCGGAGTATGGCCCCCTCAATGCGGTAACGCCAGGCACGCCGGGTGGTCTGATGACCATGCTCGCAGAATATGGCTCGCTGAGCCTCCAGGAGGTGCTGGCTCCAGCTATGCAGATGGCCGAGGGTTATCCCATCGAAGCGCAGGCCGCTAACGCAATGGAATATCATAAAGACAAGATCAAGGACTGGCCTTATTCTGCTAAGACCTATCTGACTCACCCGGGTGAAGACCGAGAAGCGCCCAGGGCGGGTGAGATATTCGTACAAAAAGACCTTTGGAATACACTGAATAAGCTCGTGGAGACAGAGGCCAATGCCTTGAAGAAAGGAAAATCAAGAAAGGAAGCGATCTATGCTGCATATGACCGATTCTACAAAGGTGATATCGCCAAGGAGTTTGCGCGAGGTGCACAGGAGCAGGGTGGTTTGATCACCGAGAAGGATTTGGCCAACTGGGAGGTGTATCTGGAAGAGCCTGTAAAGACTAACTACAAAGGCATTGATGTTTACAAATTGACCACCTGGGTACAAGGTCCAGTGCTACTTCAGGCACTCAACATCCTTGAGAATTTCGACTTGGAGAAGATGGGCTACAACACGGCGCGCTATATCCACACGATCTATCAGGCGATGAACATGGCCTTTGCAGATCGGGATTTTTACTACGGTGATCCGTACACTCCCCCGGCAGAGCCAATTGATGGATTACTCTCCAAGGACTATGCAAAGTCACGAGCCAAAGAGATGGATATGTATCGCAATGACCAGGAGATTGGGCCAGGAGACCCTTACCAATTTCAGGATGGAGAAAACCCTTACCAGGAATATCTGGACCTGTGGAACAAGCAGCTCAAAGGAGATCCTGTTGGTTATCTAGAAGATGGTAGTTTTTCAGAGACGGAAGGCTTCTTTGCAGGCACTACGAGTATCCAAACCGCCGACAAAGAAGGTTGGGTAGTTTCCATCACCCCTAGTGGTGGTTGGATACCTGCCGTGATTGCAGGAAACACCGGTGTGGGCATGAGCCAGCGAGGACAGAGCTTTGTTCTGGACGCAAGCCAAGGTCCGTATAATGTGATCCAGCCGGGTCAACGACCAAGAGCGACTTTGACTCCTAGCCTGGCGCTCAAAGACGGCAAGCCCTTCTTATCCTTCGCCGTGCAAGGAGGGGACAGCCAGGATCAAAATCTGCTGCAGTTCTTCCTCAATATGGTGGAGTTTGACATGAATGTCCAGGAGTCTGCGGAGGCGCCCAACTTCAATAGCTTCCAGATGAAGAGCAGCTTCGGTGATCACAAGATCGAGCCAGGGCGACTGCTACTTAACGAGAATACACCACCTTGGACGCGCAAGAAGCTCAAGGAAATGGGCTATGATCTGGAGTATCGCTCGCATACCTCAGGCCCGATCAATGCTATCTGGTTTGACTGGGATAGCGGCTCTTTCTGGGGCGGCTCCAGCAACTACGGTGAGGACTATGGGATAGGATGGTAAGGCTAATTGATAATGGAGAATTGTCAATTGATAATTAGTTGAAAGAAGGGAGATGAAAGCTGAGAGTTCCTGTAGGTGACTCTGAGAAGCGATAGACAAATGGGCGTTAGAAAGAAAAACACAGAGACGTTTTATTCTGAACTGAGGAACTTGACACCAGAATTGTGTAGGATGGAAGCATGGGCTGAATTTGACCAAGCGGATACTGGGTGGATTGGAGCCAGGATTTTATCTAGTGTAGCTGAACTGACTATTACTTGGACGAGTCAAGGCCAGTTGGAACTAACAGATAAAGTGTTAAATTTTTTTGAAAGGAGCTACGACGAATTTGAAGATGGTTCAAATGCATATATCTACACGGACTTTCATCCTACGATCATCAATTGTCAAGATTCAGGAATTCGAGATACGATAAAATCTTCAATGGGCCCAGAGACCATTAAGTCATACAACCAACTAATTGAATTGGGTTTGTATGCAGAACACTGAAAACAAATAGTCCAGCCTGTCGCGGATGTATCACCGTAATTCAATCGTCCTCCACAACCGTCTTCACCCTGCCAACTTCCCCAGTTTCGAGCTGTACCTTGATACCATGCGGATGGGTAGGAGATTTGGTCAGAATTCTACTGACCTCACCTCGGGTCAGCTCACCAGAGCGCTGATGATGCTTTTGGACGATATCGACGGTGTAGCCGACTTTGATATTTGATCGCTTGGTTCCGTCTGTTGATGGCATAGGTCCAAAGTAAACATATCTTGCATTATTGATAATAATGATCAGTTTGCTAAATTAAGGCATGGTCAAAATTAAAACATCTGCATCCTACAGGTGTAGATGTTTTAACCGTGAAACCATAGCTTAAGAATCGGCTTTAGATATGCTCACTGAGCCTATCTGGCCAGTACTCTATTAGTTGGACTCATGCGTGAAGTTATACCTAAATATGAAGTACTATTCAGTGATTTGAGTGATCATTTCATTGGAAGCTATCTTGCCTCTAGGGACTTCAAATTCTTTATGTCTGAAATAGGACGTTACGATCAATGGAAAAAGCTGTGTGAAAAGGTAGTAAGTGATCGATCGTACTTTTCTTTGGGTACTGATCATGAGCCTGGTGATGCAGAAGACACACTCGTAATCTATTTAAATGCAATAGAGCAAGACCAGTCGATAGAGAATTTAGTCACTTTGATAATTGAGCATTTCATTTCTTGTACAGCAGAGAAAAGAGACTTTTCTAATGTTATTCAGAGCATGAAAGTATCGGGCTTTAAAAGAGAAAATATTGATAAAATTCGAAAAGCTGTTGATCTCCTCGATCAGCGCAAGTTTCCAGACAAAAAGGCCGTTAATAAAAAACAAATCAAACCAATAGTCAATTCAGATGGTAAGAATGTGTTTATCGTTCATGGACATAATGAAGAAATCAAACATAATGTTGCAAGAACATTGACAAGCTTAAAACTGAATCCTGTTATACTTCATGAACAGTCCAATGAAGGTTTAACAATTATCGAAAAATTTGAAAAGTTCAGTGAATCAGAGTTTGCAGTTATACTCTTAACATTTGATGATTATGGTGGCGCAAAAAACGAGAAGTTAAAGAATAAGCGAACTAGGCAGAATGTTATTCTTGAACTGGGCTATTTTCTTTCAAAGCTCGGAAGAAGTAGGGTTCTTCCTTTATACGAAGATGGAGTCGAACTACCGAGCGATATTTCAGGTGTTCTTTATACAAAGATTGACGAATCTGAGAATTGGAAATTTAGATTGGTAAAAGAATTAAAATCAGCAGGATTTGATGTTGATGCCAATGATATTTTATGACGAGAAAAACGCTTAGCCCAAATACAAAAAAAATCCCGAGGGATACTAACCCCGAGCTTCTGAATTATCTGCTCATCTACATTTGATTAAGCCAACTCCATCATCGGCACTTCGACGAAGAGCAGTTGAGCATCTGCTGAAGCAGTGATGCTCACTTCATCAGTATCCCAAACACCTAATCCATCTCTTCTGGTCAGCGAGGTGTCACCGACAGTAGCTTCACCTTCCAGCACGAATACATACACGCCATTTCCTGAATGATTCATTTTGTACTCGATAGACGAGCCTTTTGACAAGTCACTCAATGAGAAGTAGGCATCCTGATTGATCCAGACAGCTTGTTCGTCAGTAGGAGAGACGACCGTCTGGATACTGTTTTTCCGCTCTGTCACATCGAACGACTTCTGATCGTACCGCGGTGTGATGTTGTGCTCCTTAGGCAACACCCAGATTTGAAGGAAGTTGACTTCCTTGTCTTTGTTGGGGTTGAACTCGCTATGCTGCAGTCCACTACCCGCAGACATGATCTGTACATCACCCGTCTTGATGATCTCACCGCGACCAGTGCTGTCTTCATGTTTCAGGTCGCCACGCAAGGGTATCGATACGATCTCCATGTTGTCATGAGGATGAGTACCAAATCCAGCGCCTCCCGTCACGATATCATCGTTGAGTACGCGTAGCGCACCGAAGTTGAGCCGCTCGGGATTGTAGTATCTCCCAAAGCTGAAGGTATGCTTGCTGTCCAGCCATCCGAAGTTGGCTGATCCTCTTGTTTCTGCTCTGTGCAATACAGTTTTCATAGTTTTTCCTTTCTTGTTTGAATCAACTAGTCATTGAGTTAAGCACCTTCTATCCCTCTCATTGAGAGGGTAGGGAGAGGTTTCACAATACAAGCTTAACTCGATGACATCTTTATTTGGCTTTAAACTCACCTTCAAAAGCGAAGGCGTCTATTTTCTTTCTTTGTTGTGGCGCATACTCGCTCTCTCTAAGGCTTTCCGGTAGGGTAACGGCATCTCCCAGGTAGCCTGCGGCTATCGCCACGACAGGCATGTATTCATCCGGTATCCCAAATGATTGACTCGCCTGATCCGGATCAAACCCGGCCATTTGATGGAAATATATACCCTCTTCCGTTGCTTGCAAGCTCATATTGGCGACCGCTGCACCGAGATCATACATTGCATGCTTGTTCTCTTTGCGATTTTGGCTGAAGTCCTTCTTAGTGATTCCCAGAATGAGCAGAGGTGCGGATTTGGCCCATGCCTGATTAAAGGGGTTAATGGCTGACATCAGTTGGTCATAAGCCTCTGATCCTTTATGCGCATAGACGAATCTCCACGGTTGCTCATTGTAAGAGGAGGCCGCCCACCTCGCCGCTTCGAACAGCCTGTCACGTACCTCAGCAGCAATCGGCGTATCCGCGAATGCTCTGGGGCTCCATCGCTTGGCGATTAATGGATGAATGTCGTGATCTGTTTGAGCTTGAGGTTTTTTGGTTAGCGTGTGCATGTTGTTTATTTGATTAGTTTAAATCTAATTAAACACCCCTAAAGTCCCGGTTCCACCTCGGCTCTAGGGGACACATTCCGCCCCGGAAGGGCGGTTAGATGGGTGTCCTTAATTGTCATTACTGGGCGACTAACTGCACATTCAACGCCAACTTGACCTCATCGCTTACGACTAATGATCCGGTCTCGGTGATCGCACTCCAGCTCAGGTTGAAGTCTTTGCGGTTGATCGTGCCTTCGATTTCAAAGCCAGCCTTAGTTTGTCCATAAGGGTCTACTACAGTTCCCCCATGAGTTACCTCGAGTTCCACTTCTTTGGTCACATCGCGGATCGTTAGGTCACCGACCAACTGATAGGTGTCCTCACCAGTTTTCTTGAAAGTCTTACCGGCGAATATCATTTGAGGATACTCAGCTGCATTGAAAAAATCGTCGGATTTCAAGTGATTGTCTCTATCTGATACTCCGGTAGAGATACTGTCTATTTCAGCGCTAAACGCTATGTCCGAACCCTCAAGTGTTTCACCATTTTGTGTCAGAGTTCCTTTAAACTCATCGAATTTTCCAGTTACGGTAGAGATGACGAGATGCTTCACTTTAAAGGTAATTTCTGAATGTGTGGGGTCTATAGCCCAGGTTTTTGTCTTAGTTGCAGTTTCCATGTTTGTCTTTTTATGATTAATTGATCATTTATACGCATATACATTATATGTAGTTACATATAAATTTTTAATATTCATAAGGCGCTGAAAGACAGTGTGATGAAATGTGTTTACATCGACTTGATCACACGGATCGCCTCTCTGACGTGCTTGTCCGCGTTCAACTGTGAGTTGAATACATGCTGAATTGACCCTGACTTGTCCACGACATAGGTCACCCTTCCCGGTAGGAGTCCAAGGATGCTTCTTGGTACCCCGAATAGCTTCTCCACTGTTCGAACAGGATCACTGAGCAGAGTGAAGTTGAGCCGATGTTTTTCAGCAAACCGCTTGTGTGAGCGGGGGCTGTCAGCACTGATACCAAAGACCCTGGCGTTATGGGCTTCAAAATCCTCGAAACTGTCCCTGAAACTGCAGGCCTCTCGCGTACAGCCGGGCGTATCGTCCTTAGGGTAGAAGTAGATCACAAGGGGAGACTGCCCGATATGGTCATCGATATCGACCCATTCATCGTTTTGATTCTTCAATCTGAACGAGGGTATTTTGTCTCCTTTTGCTAGTTTGTTTGCCATTGTAGATAGATTTACCAGATTGACTGTGTTTTAATTTTTTGTTTATGAGATACTTCTTGATTTCTATTTTGTGGCTTTTGGTTCTTTCCAGCTGCCAGCCTTCAAAAGAACCTACCACATTGATCATTGTTCGACATGCTGAGAAAATATCGTCCGGTGACGATCCGGGCTTGACGCCCATTGGGCAGGATCGCGCCGATCGCCTAGCGGAAATGTTAGAACGACATCCGATTGCAGCAGTCTACTCAACACCATATCAACGCACCCGAATGACGGGAGCCCCTACTGCCAAAGATAATGACCTGGAGGTGATGGAGTATGATCCATCAAATGCCGAAGGCTTCCTCAAAGAAGTGATTAACAAACATCGGGGTGAGACCATCCTCATTACAGGACACTCCAACACCGTACCCGCAATGGTGAATCTGCTCACCGGTTCTTCACTGGACAACTTTAGCGATAGTGACTATGGTAACTTGTTCGTGATTACAGGCAGTGAGCTTGGAAGCTGTAGTTCTGTGAATTTGTTTTATTAGCAGTTTTTATCAATAATCCGCCAATGTTGGTGTCCTCAGCAATATTTCATCAGTCCCGTCTGCTTTCTGTTGCATTTTTTTTGAGGCGTAAACAGTATCCTGACAGTCATGCCGTAGGCATCTTATAC
>CAYGOT010000056.1:13253-28711 GCA_964351595.1 uncultured Roseivirgaceae bacterium
TGGTCGCAGACCTGTTATGGTATTACTGTCAGCTCGTGTGCGAAGACACAAACGAGGGCGAAAGTAGTCTTAATCAACAAACCGCCAATGCTGGTGTCCTCACCAACATTTCATCCGTCTCTGCTGTTTTATACTACACGTTTTTTTGAGGCGAAAACCGCACCAGGACTGTCATGCCGTAGGCATCTTATACTTAAAGAAGGACGAGTGACTGCCGGACGTATAAGACCCCTAACGGGGTGACTTGCAGTAGTGTGAACAAGGTCTCTTTTGGTCGCAGACCTATGGTATTACTGTCAGCTCGTTTGTGAAGACACAAACGAGGGCGAAGCTTCAGCCCATATCAATCATCCATCGCTGTTACTGCCCATACCACTTCTTGATTACAGCCATGGCTGGTTTGTTCTGTGGGGTGTAGCGCGTATTAGCATCACCACCTGAGGTGACTGGGTCAGGGTGCCACTTCCATAAGAAACCTCCCGCCATCCAGTCTTCTGTCCAAAACTCCTCGTATAAGGCTTGATAGCAGATGGCTTGCCCTTCAAGGTTCAATGTGAGTTCTTGCTGATCTAACTCCCAATGTCCTGCCGCAGAATAGTCAGCACTTCGGTATCCGTATTCGGTGAAGATGATAGGCCGTTGATGTTTTTCCGATAGGGCCTTCATATCTGCCTTGACAGGCTCCCATCCAGCTTTGAGCGTGCTTATCTTGGGCGTCTGGAGATCACATACCGGGAAGTAGGCATCCACTCCTATATAATCCAACTCTCCCCAGAAAGTGACATTTTCATAATTGTCCCAGTTGGCGGCATAGGTCAGTTTGCCTTTATAAATGGAGCGACAGTCTTTGATGAGTTGAGACCAGAAGGCGGGTCTCTTTTTGACGACTTGCCTATACTCCGTCCCTATACACAGCATATCCACATTGAGTGAATCTGCAATCCGTGCATTGGTCAAGATGTAGCTTGAGTAAGAAGCTTCCCAGGCCTGCCATTCTTCCTCAGTTTCGAGATCATAATCACCGGGCCAGCCATCTCCACGCACCCATACGTGCGGCTTGATCATCGTCTTGAAACCAGCCGCTTGTGCTTTACTGATAAGCGCGACAGTGCCTTCTGACCGCTCACCCCACCATTGCCTGTCATGGTCAAAGGTGACCTCCGGCACATGCCCACGGCTGAAGGCATACGGGACGATTGAAACCCAATCTGCATTGATCTGACGAATCGAGTCCATCCAATGCCCGGGAAAATCTTGCCTGGGACTGACAAAGTTGACTCCATCGATTTTTTCTGAGATTACTATTTCTGGTAAATCCGAAAATTCATCCCAGAGCATGAAAGGTATCATGAGCGGAAGCAGTACGAACGAACCGATGACTAAGAATCTGGGCATCCTTGCTATTAACGACTTTCGACACTTTTGGATTTAAACAATAGGAGAGATGGTAGTAGGTATAAGTCGATGACTACCGCAAACACGAGGGTCAGCGAGATCAATAGACCGATGGAGAAGGTGGTTTGAAAAGAGCTAAACACGAATAAAGAGAATCCCGCGACCAATATTAGGCTGGTAAAAATTATGGCCTTACCGGTAGATTGAAGTGTGTTGGCCACCGCATCAGTCGGGCTACAGCCCTTTTTCACCTCCTGATTGTACTTGCTGAGGAAGTGGACAGTATCGTCTACCGCAATCCCAAAGCTTACAGCGAAAATGATCGTGTTTGACAAACTGAGTGGGATATTCATCCATCCAAGAACGCCTGCGATAAACAATAGTGGTAGCAGATTGCAAGTCAGAGAGATCAAAACCAGGTTGATTTTACGATAGACGACTCCTAGTATCAAGGCTATCGTCAAGATCGCAATCAATAATCCACTGAGTAGGTTCTTTGAGATGAAATCATGTGATCTGTCAATCAAATACGTAGTGCCTGTGAGGCTAACTTCAATGAGATCTGAATCGATGTTGTCCGCAATGAATTGCTCCAATGCCTGATCTTTCACTTGAGAGGTCTTGCTGCCATAGTCTGGAACAAACCCGGATAAACGAGCATGCTGTTCGTTTTGAGCCAGGATACTTTCAGGAACCAGCTTTTGTCTCATCACTGTCCAGGAGCTTCCCCAATTGCTGTATGCGTCTCGATTCGGAACTTCGTATTCACTGGTTAGCGCTTTGTTGTAGAGCATGACGGGTGTCAGTGGACTCACCAGTGATGAAACGCCATAGGTTGTCGAGATATAATTTGAGAGCTTGCTCAGTTCAGAAATGATTGCCGGATCATAAAGAGAGCTGTTGGAGTCCTGCAATTCAATGCTCAGCTCCCAGGGCTTTGAACCACCAAACTCCTGCTCGAAGAAGAGGAAGCTAGTTTTTATGCTGCTCGGTTCCGGTAGGTCACTGATCAGCTTGGCATCTATCTTGAGCCTGGCAAGGCCAATGGTTGCAGCAATGGTGAGCAGTCCAAAAATTAATTTGATCCTTAAGTTATTCTTTTGAATGAAAGCCAGTCCGGGAGCCAAATTATTCGAAGAGGTATCCTTACCACGCCTTGATGGTTTGATAAAATCAGGCCAGATCGTTATGATTGCCGGTAGGAGTGTGAATGTGACGGCAAAAGCTATTAATACTCCGGATCCTGTCACGATACCCATCTGGCTGATGGGTCTGGATGAAGCTGTGAGCAAGGTGAAGAAGCCAATAGCCGTGGTAACGGAAGTCAATAGTGTGGCTTGGCCTACCTCTTTCCATGTGGTTGTGAGCGCCTTGACCGTATCCTGATCATGTGACAACTCATCCTGGTACCTTGTAGAGAAGTGGATAATGTCGGACATGCTGACAATCACCAAGATCATGGGGATTAAAGCGCCCATCACATCGATAGGTATTTTGAACAAGGCCATGCCACTCAACGTGATAGCAAGCACCAGACCGATCACTGCAACGCTCACCAGTATCAGGGGAGCACTTCGGAATATCCACCACATGACGCCCATGATGAGTAGTGCACCTATTCCCAGAAATAGCTGAAAGTCCTTTTGGATACTCTGAACAAATACGACCTGAGCTTTTGCTTTTCCCGCGAGGTAGTATTTCTCAAAGTTTTGATCAGCAAGTATCCGTTCTATTTTCTTAATTAGAATGCCGCCATCCTCCAGATCCAAAGGCTGGTGTCTGATGATCAGCCTTATTGACCTGAGGTCTGAGCTTATGAGTAGTCCCATGAGTCCTGCCTCACTGGCAAGTGAGATGCTATCACGCTGAAGCCTTTCATCACTGTCAGGATGAAGGTAGGGTACGAGTACCATGCTCAGGGGAGTCTTGACTGGGTATTGTATTTCGCTGGGGTTTGAGACCAGCGTAACCTCAGGAAGTGCCGCGAGCTCCTCCGACAGCTGTGTGATTCTGGTAAGAAAATCGCTATTGAATACGCCACTCGCCGGTTCGAAACCGAGCAATAAGTAGTCATTATCGTTCCCAAACTTATTCCGGTAGGACTGGTAGTAGACGAGCTCAGGATCATCTGTGGAGAAGAGGCTCTCAAAGTCGTAATCGAATCGGAGTGCGGAGAGCTGGGTGATCGAAAAGAGCACTATGACAAGCAGCCCAAGGATGATGTATCTCGCCGTTGATTTGCTCATATTCTGCTACTGATCCGTCTTTTTTTGGTGGCAAATGGTACCTTTAACCCAACATAATCAAAAATAGAAGAGGATGAAGCAATATCACGATTTGATGCAACATATATTGGACAATGGTGTGGACAAATCGGATCGTACGGGTACGGGTACGCGAAGTGTGTTTGGCTATCAGATGCGCTTCAATCTGGCTGAGGGCTTCCCGCTTGTTACCACTAAAAAGCTGCATCTGAGATCGATTATCCACGAGCTGCTCTGGTTTCTGATGGGGGACAGCAACATCAAATACCTCAAGGAAAATAAAGTACGTATCTGGGATGAGTGGGCTGATGAGAACGGAAATCTTGGGCCGGTCTATGGTGTACAATGGAGAAGTTGGCCTGATCACAAGGGTCGCAAGCATGATCAAATATCAAGACTCATTGATCAAATCAAGCGGACTCCTGACAGTCGCAGATTGATCGTGAGTGCATGGAATGTGGGTGATGTAGAAGATATGGCCTTGCCACCTTGTCATACCATGTTTCAGTTCTATGTCGCTGAGGGCAAGCTGTCCTGTCAGCTTTACCAGCGGAGTGCTGATGTGTTTTTGGGAGTGCCTTTCAATATCGCTTCGTATGCCTTGTTGACGATGATGGTTGCACAGGTCTGTGATCTCGAGGTGGGTGATTTTGTTCACACTTTTGGGGATACGCACCTTTATTCAAATCACCTGGAGCAGGCCGAGTTGCAGTTGACACGCGACATTCGTCCGCTACCGCAAATGAGAATTAATCCGGAAGTAAAGGATATTTTTTCATTCAGGTATGAGGATTTTACGTTGGAGAATTATGATCCCCATCCGCATATAAAGGCTGAAGTAGCCGTCTAGATTTTATGGCAGAAAGAAGCAGTGTATTTGATATGATAGGTCCAGTGATGATAGGTCCATCTAGTTCGCACACGGCTGGTGTGGTGCGTATTGGTCGTGTCGGCGTGCGCGTACTGGGCGGCAAGCCGACAAGTGCCCAAGTTACTTTTTACAACAGCTTTGCACGCACCTATGAAGGCCATGGCAGTGATCGTGCGATTATAGCCGGACTGCTCGACTTCAAGACCGATGATACTCGTATCAAGACTGCTTTTGATGAAGCCAAGCAAAGGGGTTTAGCATGGACTTTTCGGTCAGTAGGCAATGCCTCGACTATGCACCCTAATACTATAAAGCTGGTTCTCGAAAAAGATGGAAAGCAGGTTTCCCTCGTAGGTGAAAGCCGTGGAGGAGGATTGATTAAAATATCTGAGGTCAATGGCTTTGATGCCATCTTTACTGCCAACTCGCATACCATGATTATCACTGCGGAGGATGTGAAGGGTAGTATAGCGTTTATTACGGGCATCTTGAGCAATGACGAATGCAACATTGGTACTATGACCGTTTCCAGGAAGGGAAAGAAGGATTTGGCTTGCTTAATTTTGGAAATGGATTCAGGCCCGGAAAAACTTACAGTCGACTACCTACGTAACCTAAAATGGGTGAAGGACATCATATATATCCCGGATATCGATCTGTAACTCCCAATCAAAAGGTCTACTCAAAAAATGAAACTATTTATCGGAGCATTAGTGCTCCTCCTCGCTTGGTCTGCCCATGCGCAAGAAGGAGGCATTCAGACGTTAACACTTCAGCAATGTGTCGATATCGCATTAGAAAATAATCTCAACATCAAAAGGGGAGAGCTAAATCTCGAAGATCAGGAAATCACGCTCAAGCAAAACAGATTTAACCAACTTCCTAATCTGAATGTAGGTGGCAACTACGGTTACAACTGGGGGCGCTCCATTGATCCGACCACCAACCTTTTCATTTCTCAGCGGATTGGCTTTACCGGCCTATCGGGAAACACCAACTGGGTACTTTTTAATGGCATGCAGGTGCGTAAGAGCATCGAGCAGAGCGAGGTAGACCTTCAGGCAAGAACCTACGATCTTGAAAGAGCTAAGAATGATGCGATTTTGGCGGTAGTGGATGCCTACCTCACGGTCATCTTCAACGAGGAGCAACTCGAAAATGCGCGATTCCAAATGCAGTCAACCAATGAGCAGCTGTCCAGGACCATAAAGCTCGTGGATGCCGGATCCTTACCCATCACTAACAAACTCAATTTAGAGGCGCAATTGGCCACTGACGAGCTTAGCCTGGTACAAAACGAGAACAACCTTGCTCTGTCTTTGCTTAATTTGAAGCAATTGCTCTTGTTGCCTACCGAAACTGAAATTGGCGTTTACAAGCCTGAAATAGACGTTGAACTTGAGCTCAGTCTGGTAGACAAGGCCAATGAAATCTACAATACGGCAGAACGGCTTATGCCTGAAATTAAGAGCGCAGACCTTACCATTCAAAGTGCCGATCTGGGTTATCGAATTGCGCAAGGCAGAAGATACCCGTCTCTGTCAGTCAATGGAGGTTTTTCAACCAACTATTCATCAGCGGCCAATCGTGAGCGTAGGGTCTTTGACGGCACTGAGACGGTGCTGCGACAGATTGGATTTTTAACAGATGATCCGACTACTACCGTTTCTTCAGTTGTAGAACAACCCAATGTCGTAGAGGTTCGGCCAGATTTTCCGGTAGGAGATCAGTTTAGTGATAACTTCAGTCAATCCCTTTCGCTTAACCTTTCCATTCCGGTCTTTAATAGATGGCAAACTGAAGCTGGGGTACAGCGCTCTAAAATCAACCAGCAGCGGGCACAGATCACCGCGCAAGAGACCAGAAATCAGCTGCGCCAGAATATTGAAACGGCCTATAATGATGCGCTTGCAGCCTCCAAGTCGTACAATGCCTCTACCAAACAAGTCGAAGCTTTGGAAGAGAGTTTTAGGGTAACCCAAAATCAGTACAACCTTGGCGCGGTTAATTTTACAGAGTTTCAAGTTGCTAACAATAATCTTGTCCAAGCCAAGAGTGATTTGATCCGTGCAAAATATCAATACCTGTTTAGATTGAAAATCCTGGATTTCTACCAGGGCAAACCCCTTACTATCAAATAGTTTATGAAGTCAAAGAAGCTGATATATATTCTGGCTGGTCTTGCGGTCGTGCTCGTAGCTGTGGCTGTGATTGGCAAATCAAAGGGATGGTTTGGCAATAAGAAACCAACGGAGGTTGAGTTTGCCAAGGTTGAGCTGCGGACGATTACTGAGAAGGTGGGCGCATCAGGGGACATTCAGCCTGAGCTGGAGGTATCCATCAGCCCGGAGGTGCCAGGTGAGATTATCGAATTGACCATCAAAGAGGGAGATACCGTGACTATGGGACAGCTTTTGGTGAAGATTCGACCAGATAACTTTGTGAGTGCACTGGAGCGAGCTAACGCCAACTACAATCAGCAGAAGGCTAATCTGGCCGATTCAAGAGCTCGGCTGGCCCGAACGGAAGCGCAATTCAAACGGAGTGAGCTTGAGTTTAACAGACAGAACCAACTCTATCAACAACAAGTGATTAGTACTGCGGACTATGAGTTGGCTGTGGCCAATTTTAAGATTGCGGAGCAGGATCTTGAGTCGGCTAAACAGAATGCAATAGCCGCAGACTATATCGTCAAAAGTGCTTTGGCATCTGTAGATGAAGCTAAGGAGAATCTCAGGAGAACAAGTATTAGTGCACCTATGTCCGGTACTGTTTCACTATTGAATGTAGAGCTGGGAGAGCGTGTCGTAGGCACTTCTCAAATGGCAGGTACTGAGTTGCTTCGTATTGCAGACCTGAGCTTGATGGAAGTGAGAGTAGACGTCAATGAGAATGATATTATCAGAATTGAGAAATCCGATACAGCGACTATTGAAGTGGATTCCTACAGTTCGATGGATAAAGAGTTTAAGGGAATTGTGACCCAAATAGCCAATACTGCCAACACGAAAGTAACCGATGATGCGGTCACCGAATTTGAGGTACGTATCCGAATTTTGAGAAGCTCTTATGAAGACCTTATCAAGCAAAAAGGTATCTCAAATCCATTTAAACCTGGTATGACAGCCAGCGTAGAGATTATCACAGAAACGAAAGAGAACATCATCACTGTCCCTTTGTCTGCAGTGGCCACACGCTCGGCCAAACAGCTAGAGGATGACGCAAAAAAAGATAGGGATGAAGAAGATGAAAGAGATTCGGAGCGGGAAGAGGGGCAAATGTCCGTTGAAGAGAGGGAGCTTTTTGAAGTAGTATTCGTACATGAAAATGAAGAAGCCCAACTCGTAAAGGTCAAAACCGGAATCAGTGACTATGAGCACATTGAAATTCTGGAAGGCTTATCTGTCGGACAGGAGGTCATCTCTGGTCCGTATGTGGTTGTTTCCAAGCGATTAAGAGACGGAGATGGTGTGGTAGCGATGGAAGAAAAATAATTTATGGTGTATATTTATCATGAATATGTTGTAAATTTACACTATGAAAAAGAGGAAAGGATACGAGCAATCAGATGATACGAATGTCTTGAATGAACCCGCGGTGGCCTATGGTCAAGTAGATTACTTTACATTGGCGACCCATGATATATCCAAGTCTTATATCAAATCCTTCCTCAAAAAGTCTCAGCTCAGTCTTCAGGAGTTGATTGAGCTTGTGCCTATCTCCATAGATACCTATAAGCGCAAAACCGCTTTTAACCGGTCAGTGACTGAGAAAGTACTCGAGATGGAGGAGGTTTATAAAAAGGGTATATCGGCCTTTGGTGATGGGTTCTATGATTGGATGGACTCTTCTAATCCGGCGCTCGGTGGTGTCAAGCCCAAATCACTCCTCACCAATAGCTTCGGCATCAGGCGTCTGCTTGATGAGATAGGACGTATCGAGCACGGTGTACTGGCCTGATGATCGTCTACAGGATATGCAGTACACCTTACGCTTATGATCTCAATGGTACAGGGGCGGCCTTGTACGGAGGACGATGGAACCCTCCCGGATTACCCTTACTTTACACGGCGGGTAGTATCTCTTTGTCTTATCTTGAATATCTAGCACACAATATTCATATTCTCACATCAAAGGCGATATCTCTGGTGAAAATTAGTATCGATATAAATGCGAAAATCGACGAAATGGATATTGCCGCACTACCGGACAACTGGAGAGCAATTAGCTACATACCCGATACCACTCAAAAAATTGGAGTGAGCTTCATCACTCGGCGTGAATCTTATATTTTGAAAGTACCTTCTGCAATCGTACCCAATGAGTACAATTATCTGTTGAATCCACAGCACCCTGACCATAGGTCTACCCAAGTGACGGAATGTATCGATTCCTTCGAGATAGATAAGAGGTTCCTGGACACATGAGTGTTTGAGCAAGCAAGAAATACATTGTTTAGGGCTATCTGGAGTATGCGAGTAGAGAACTGTAGACTTTGTCTATAGGTAGTCCTACCACATTGAAGTAGGAACCTTCGATAGAGATAATGCCGACTTGACCGATCCATTCCTGGATCCCATAAGCGCCAGCCTTATCCAGCGGCTTGAATTCCTCCACGTAGTATTGGATTTCTTGAGATGAGAGTTCCCTGAAATGGACCTTCGTCGTGCTATGGAAAGAGGAGGTGGATCCATTGATTCCTATGCTTACTCCTGTGACAACCTCATGCATCCTACCAGAGAGCTTTTGAAGCATGTCGGTGGCTTCTTCCAAATCCATGGGTTTTTCCAGTAGCTCACCATTTAAAATGACTGTCGTATCGGCCGTTAAGATTAAGTGATCAGGTCGATCTCCATGGTAGACCTTATTCTTCTTTTCTGATAAGTACTGAGCAATAGTATCCGCAGGTAGGTGTGGTGGATAGTCTTCGTCTACCGGTTTGGTGTATACCTCAAATGTAAAACCAGCACCTTTCATGAGCTGGTGACGCCTGGGACTATTGGAAGCTAGAATCAGCGGGTGACGTAAATTCATCTTCTTTGATTGATCCGAATAGAAAGCCGCAAATGGCCTTTGGATAGAAATAGGTTGACTTTTGCGGTAGCGTAAAGCCCGAATGACAGACTTGCTTTACCGTCTCGATGGGTATGTCTTTGGTGATCACGGCAAACTGGGACTCCCCTTTGATGACCTTAGTATGACAGGCGGTGAAGTTGCGCTCAAAGCTAATATGCCTTGAGGAACGCTGCTCCCTACCGGGAATCTTCAGGATTTTCTCGAAGAGGAAATAGTGCATTATGGTAAGGTCTAACTCTTTGATTGCCTCTGGGAAGTTCCATGTCATCGATTCAATTTTCTCCGGCTTGAGTCTAATCTTATAGCAGTTGTCATTGATAATCAGACCAAATGCCCACTTTTTACCAAGAATGATGTCCGGAATGTCATTCACATTTTCGACGGTCTTGATGATGAAGTCTTCTTCCAGTGCATACAGTAACTGTGACTCTTCTAAGCCCTCGATACCATTGATAAGCCTATGGGTAGGGAGTATGCGCAGATCATCTGATTCCGTATTGGTCAGGTACATCATGTGGTAGTTATACCCCGCCTGTTCGTCATGGTCAGGGGAGCTTTTCCGTTCATTGCGGTAGAGCATTGATCCCTCGTACCTGTGATGACCATCGGCTAGTATTATCTCCTTGTCCCTAATTATTTCTATGATTTTGTTGATGGTAGGTACGTCATGTATCACGCTCAATTTATCCCTCACACCTTGGTAATCCTCTGTTTCATAGATCGGATTCTTCATACTTTCATCGAGCCACTCTTCGATTTGATGACTGGGATCGGTATAAAGGCCGTGAGTCGGACTTACGTTGAGCTGAGAGGCTTCTAGTATCTCTTTCCTATCGTTAACTGAATAAGGCATGGTGTTTTCATGCCTCAGAATGACGTTTTCGTTCCAATCATATGCCTTAATAAAACATACAAATCCCTTGCGGCAATACTCTTTAGTACTTCCTCTCAAAGAGAAATATTGGTAGTAGGCGTATATGCCAGGCACTGGATCCTGGACGATCTTTCCATTCGCCTTCCATTCCTCAATGGTTTTTTTTACGGCCATTGAGGGATTCGACGAAGCAGGAACCGATAGATGGATACTGTTGTAGGGATTGTGATAAAGGGACTCCCTCTGCCTTTGGGATACTACATCAAAAAGGGGAGAGGTAAGAGATTCTATATCAGCTGCCAGCTCTCGATTGTAGCGCCACGCTCGCAATGGCCTGATTTCGGCCATATCAGTTCCTGTTTAGTCGGTTTGACTTCCACTTGCTCTTACGCACCGGCTCACTTTGAGAGCGCGAGGATTTGGCTGACCTGTTTTCCATAATATGGGTAGTCAGCAAGGCAGCTACTTCGACCTCATCCTGATCTAAAGTTGACTTGAGGTACTCGGGCTTGAAGTGGTTGTCTACAAATTTGGTATCAAACTTACCAGAAGTGAATTGCTCATGCTGCAAAGCGAACGTGCAGAATGGGAGTGTGGTCTGTATGCCTGTAATCTGATACTCATCAATAGCCCGAACCATCCGATCAATGGCTTCCTGCCGATCAGCGCCATAAGATATTAACTTGGCAATCATGGGATCATAATGAATCGGAATAGCCATCCCTTCCTCAAATCCGTCATCCACTCGAACACCAGCTCCCTGAGGCCTTACATAGGTCTGAAGAGTGCCGATATCGGGGAGGAAATTATTGGTAGGGTCTTCTGCATAAACGCGCACCTCCACTGCATGTCCTTTGCGTGTAATATCTGACTGCTTTAGCGGTAGCTCTTCACCCTGAGCCACATGAATCTGTAGTTTAACTAAATCGACTCCAGTAATCAGTTCCGTGACCGGATGCTCAACCTGGAGCCGTGTATTCATTTCCAGAAAATAGAAATCAAGATTTTCATCAACGATGAATTCTACTGTACCGGCGTTATAATAGCCACATGACCTGGCGACACCTACGGCCGCTTCTCCTATAGCCTGCCGCTTAGCTTCATCCAAGACAGCCGATGGAGCTTCTTCTATTACCTTTTGATGTCTCCGTTGGATGCTACATTCTCTTTCAAAGAAGTGAACAATGTTGCCGTGATGATCACCCATCACCTGAACTTCAATGTGCTTAGGTGAAGTGATGAATTTTTCAATAAATACAGAGCCATCGCCAAAAGCTGAGGTAGCCTCTGAGACAGCTCTATTCATCTGATCCTCAAAATCTTTTGGGTCTTCTACTACGCGCATTCCCTTGCCACCACCGCCAGCACTGGCTTTGATGAGTATAGGGTAGCCTACCGACTCGGCCACTTTTTTTGCTTCCGCTATATCCGTGATGGCCTTTTCCATACCTGGAACCATCGGGATGTCGTACTTGGATACGGCCGCTTTTGCTGCCAGCTTGCTTCCCATAACCTCTATCGCTTTCGGACTTGGACCAATGAAGATGACACCCGCGTCGGTAGCCTGCTTGGCGAAGTTGGCGTTTTCCGATAGGAAACCATACCCTGGGTGTACGGCATCTACGCCTAGTTTTTTGCAAACCTCGAGAATCTTGTCACCACGAAGGTACGACTGGTTAGATGGGGCAGGGCCTATGCAAACCGCTTCATCGGCAAAGCGCACATGGAGTGCATCTCTGTCTGCCTCACTGAACACTGCTACCGTACTAATTCCCATTTCGTGGGCCGATCGCATTACGCGAAGAGCGATTTCACCGCGATTTGCCACTAAAATTTTCTTTATTTTCTTAATCATGATTGAGCTATAGGTGCCTTTACAATGCTAGGCAATTATCAAATAATATTAGGCCTTTGACAATGACGAAAATCACAGTCTTGATTTGAGAATGATGGCTTAAATGCTAACTTTGTTGCGTTTTGTGATCTATGTAAACAAGGGTAATTAAAGATTTTCAATGGATTTATTTGACAAGTTGCTATTAGACAAGGGGCCTCTGGGTCGTCATTCGGGTATGGATGACAACTTTTATATGTTCCCTAAGCTCGAAGGTGAGCTTGCTCCGCGCATGATGTTTAAAGGTAAACAAGTGCTTAACTGGAGTTTGAACAACTATCTGGGACTGGGCAACCATCCTGACATCAGAAAGGTGGATGCTGAGGCAGCCGCTGAGTGGGGTCTTGCCTATCCGATGGGCGCTCGCATGATGACAGGTAACACCAGCTATCACGAACAGTTAGAAAGAGAACTGGCTGATTTTGAAAGCAAAGAAGATGCAATGCTTCTTAACTATGGCTACCAGGGCATCATGTCCATCATTGATGCACTTGTAGATAGAAAAGACGTGATCGTGTATGATGCAGAGTCTCATGCCTGTATCATTGATGGTTTGAGAATGCACATTGGTAAGAGGTTTGTCTATCCTCACAATGATATTGAAAACCTAAAGCGACAGCTCGTGAGGGCTCAAAAGCTTACCAACGAATCAGGTGGTGGTATTCTTGTGATTACAGAAGGTGTCTTCGGCATGTCCGGTAATATGGGCAAGCTTGCGGAGATAGCCGAACTAAAGAAAGAATTTGATTTCAAGCTATTAGTAGATGATGCTCATGGTTTTGGAACTATGGGCGCAACGGGAGCAGGAGCAGGTGAGGAGCAAGGTGTACAAGATGAAATTGATCTGTACTTCTCAACCTTTGCCAAGTCCATGGCGAGTATTGGAGCGTTTGTGGCGGGTCGTCATGATGTAATTGACTACCTACGATACAACACTAGATCACAGATCTTTGCCAAGTCTCTGCCAATGCCTTATGTAATAGGCAACCTGAAGCGACTGGAAATGCTAAGAACTCAACCCGAGCACAAGAAGAAGCTTTGGACTATAGTGAATGCGGTTCAAAACGGCTTTAAGGAGAAAGGCTACAATATTGGTACGACTCAGTCACCAGTAACTCCTGTTCTGCTGAATGGTGGGCCACTTGAAGCTGCTAACCTTACCAAAGACCTTAGACTTAACTTCAACTTATTCTGCTCAGTAATCGTCTACCCTGTAGTGCCGAAGGATGTAATTATGCTAAGAATCATTCCGACAGCTGTACATACATTGGAAGATGTTGCCGAGACTATCAAAGCTTTCGAAGCGATAAAAACTAAGCTGGATAATGACGAATACAAATTAGCAGGTCTTGAAGGAGCTACTTTTGCGGCTAAAATGTCCTAAATAACGATTCTGGCTATCTAATTTTAAACTATTTATTTATATTGCTAGACCATTAATTATCAGTAACCCTAAAAAAAATTAATATGAAAAGATTTGAAGAATTGAAGGATTTGGTGATGTCATTGGAAGGTGACTTTTCTAAATTTTATGACAAACAAAATCAAGCTGCAGGAACAAGAGTAAGAAAGGGAATGCAAGATATGAAGAACCTTGCTCAAGAGATTCGTGTTGAAGTTCAGAACATGAAGAACGAAGGATAATTAAGATATACTAAGTATAGATGAGGGTAACTACTTCCAAGTGGTTACCCTTTTTTATTGAGCTCCGCTACCGCTTGTGTTGCTCGGGCTTTCAACTCCTCTGAAATGGGATGAAGGGGAAGTCTTAAGTTGCCACCACAAAGACCGAGTAATTCCAACACACACTTCAAGCCAGCAGGATTACCCTCCTCAGAAAGTATAGCGCCTATCTCCACCAAAGAGAGGTGCAGAGCTCTGGCCTCATCCCAATCTCCAGTATGTGCATGGTTTACCATGCTGCTGAATTGTTTTGGGAAGGCGTTGGCCATTACTGAGATAACTCCAACTGCTCCTATTGATAACAACGGCAGGGTGATCATATCATCTCCTGAGATCATTAAAAAGTCCTCCGGCTTATCTGCCATTATTTGATTGCACTGATTGAAGTCGCCGGAAGCTTCCTTCACCCCAATGATATTTTCGTGGTGCGCCAGGGCGAGAGCAGTACTGGCCTCAAGGTTGACTGCAGTTCGACTTGGGACATTATATAGTATCACGGGCACTGGGGACTCATCGGCTACCTTTTCAAAATGAGCCTTCAATCCTTTCTGGCTCGGCCTGTTGTAGTAGGGTGTTACGCTCAGAATAGCATCTACTTTCGAAAAAAGTGAATCATTGAAATATTCACAGAGTTCGGCTGTGTCATTAGCTCCGGCTCCATAGACCACTGGAAGATTGCCGGCATTGCTTGAAAGGACTGTGCCTAGCACTTCGGCCTTTTCGGACATGCTCAACGTAGGTGATTCCGCCGTGGTGCCCATTACTACCAGATAGTTCACACCTCCATTGACGGTGTGTTTGACAAGTCGGTCCAAGCCCATATGGTCAACACTTCCATCCTTATTAAATGGTGTTGCTAAAGCTACTCCTGTCCCTCTAAACTTTGTTTCCATCACCTCAATTGCTTCAAATATCTGTACACCTCCATCATTTGATAAGAGAGATCCGCATCGTTAGCGGTTTTAATCATCATCTCAAACAGATGCTTATTGCTTTCATTATAAAGCCCGATTCTACACAGAGCAGCGCTCTTTAGCAATATGTTTTCCGTCAAAGGACTCATTATAGTGTCCAGATGAAGTAGATAGTCAAACTTTCGCTCATAGAACTGTGTAACAAGCGGATTTGTCCAATTACCAAATAATTTAATCTGATGCTCACCAAAGCAGCTTTGGTTATCCGACTTCTCAAATGCTTTTGGGTTCAACAGGCAGATAGTTGACGTTGATTTATCATCTTGGTTGATCTTTTTAAGCAGCTCGCCGATTGCTGAGGATTTCATCTGATTGGGATGACTGTATAAGATGCCAATTTCACCCGCTTGATCATAGCCAACATTCCCCCTCGAAGACTTATCTTTCTTGGTGAGCAGTCGATTAATCAAAGGAATGAGCGTATGAT
>CAYGOT010000057.1:0-28606 GCA_964351595.1 uncultured Roseivirgaceae bacterium
GCCTCATCCAGCGTGAAATGCGATATATGAGGATCCTTTTGCAGTGCATTGAGCACTATTACTTTTGAACCTGACACTTTCTTTTTTTCTTCATCAGAAATGCTATTGGCGTCTGTGATATAGGTGAAGTCACCAATTCGGAAGCCGAAAACCGGAAGCTTGTAGTGCAGGACTTCTATCGGAATGACAGTGGTTTCCCCAACCTTGAATTCAGTGTTGTTGATCTCCTTGGAAAGTACTCGCGGTACTCCAGGGTATTTCTTTTCAGCAAAGACATAGGCGAACTCTCGCTGAAGTTGCTCGAGCACGCTCTTCCTACCGTAAATGGGCATATCCATCTTCTGCTTAAAATTAAAGCTACGTATGTCATCCATACCCGCAGTGTGGTCTTTGTGCTCATGAGTAAATAGCACTGCATCGAGCCAGTTGATACGTTCGCGTAGCATCTGCTGTCTGAAATCCGGTCCGGTATCTACTACTAGACTCAAACCATCCACTTCCATATGAATGGACGACCTCAGCCGTTTGTCTCTGAAGTCCAGCGATCGGCAGACCTCACAACTACAGGCGATGACGGGCACACCCTGTGACGTGCCAGTACCCAGAAATGTAATGGTCAAATCTCTAGAGAAGTTTGGAGCAATTCCTGAAAGAATGCTCGATTTTTATCACTCAGCTTATTGGGCTCGACTTCTATAGACTTCAAAATCTCAAGGAGAGCATTGATCTTCCCGTCTAATGGGAAATACTTATTGACTATCGCAATGCGATTGTCATTGAGTATACAGTAGCCCGAATGAAAATTTCCTTTTTCATATCTCAATATATAATCCGACTCTGAGAAAATATCCTCAAGCTTGTTGAGAAAGGACTTGGTGTACTTAATTGTCATTCCCTATATGTTTCTTGACTATTTCAACCAGGGAGTCGAAGTTCAGTGGTTTCGGTAGGAAATCATTGATGCCCATATTGTTGAAGTCCTTCAAAGTGTAGTTCTTGGCATTACCAGTGATAGCAATTATTGGAATGTTGTTTTTTGTATCGTCTGATAGCCCCCTGATCTTTTTGGTGCATTCTATCCCATCCATCACAGGCATATTGATATCCATTAGTATGAGGTTGTAGTCTTTCGACTCCATTTTATTCAGCACTTGTTGTCCATTCTTCACTGCATCAATCTCATAGTTTTGATTGACTAGTATCCTCTTGGTGAGGTTTTGTATGACCGAGCTGTCTTCTGCTACGAGTATCTTTTTCATGGCACCAAGTATCTAATGTTTAACTATTGATAATGCTTTTATAGTTCTTCTTGAACTCGCCAAAGAAGCGCTCCACTTTGCGCAGGTCTTTGTCCACATTAATATAATTTTTTTCCTTGAGTTTTTTCTCAACCTGTTCGGCACATTTTCCTAAGCGCTCAATGCCAAACGTTCCTGCATTGCCCTTGATGGTATGCAAATGCGACCTGATTCCATCAAAATTACTGCTTTTGAACATTTCCTTGCACTCTGAGATGAAATTGTCTGTTTCTTCATCAAATTCTTCAAGAACCGACTTGATCAGGTCTTCACCACCATACTTAAACAATTGATTCAGAGTGTTTTGATTGATGATCAGATCCTTCGACTCATCATCCAGTATTTCAGTTTGTACGGCTATCGCCTCAAATGAAATCCAATCTTTCACTTTCTCAATAAGGCTTATGGCCTTGATAGGCTTGGCAAGGTAGTCATCAAGCCCTTGTTTCAAAAACCGCGCACGATCCTCCTCCATGGAATAGGCCGTCATCGCAACAATAGGAGGTAGGTTAGGAATATCTAGTTTTCTTATTTCTTCGGTTGTCTCTATGCCGTCCATACCTGGCATTTGGATATCCATGAATATGAGGTCGTACTTTTTTTGCTGGACCTTTTGAATGGCCTTTTTACCACTGTCTACTAAGTCGACGCTACAACCTGCTTTCATTAATATTTGACTGGCAACTTTACGATTGACAAGGTTGTCATCTACAAGTAGAATAATGGGCTTATGCTCGATGAAATGGCGACCGATGGAAGTGTCATCCATTACCGTCTCTTTAGCGAGATCCTGATCCTTGACTTTATCAGCCTCAAAGGTGAACCAGAACGTACTGCCAAACCCTGGTGTGGACACTACTCCAATCTCTCCGTTCATAGACTTGACCAGCTCTTTTGAGATAGCGAGCCCCAAGCCTGTACCTGCATAAGTTTTCTTCTGCGAATTGTCAATCTGACTGAAGGTATTGAACAGGCGCTGAAGATTTTCCTTGGCAATGCCAATACCCGCATCTTTTATCTCACATCTGAAAATGTATTTATTTCGCTTGCTTTCTTTGAGCCTGATACTAATGTTAATATTACCCTTGGCGTCAGAAAACTTAATCGCGTTGCTTGTGAGATTAGACAAAACCTGAAGCAGTCGGGTCTCGTCAAGCATGGCCCAGGTGGGTATATTCTCGTCTATATGATAGTATAAACTGGTGCTATTGCGGTGGGCTTCCTGAGAGTATAGGTCATAGAGCTTCTCGATCGACTTGGCCAGGTTGACAGGTGCCTTTCGGAGTTCCATTTTGCCAGCCTCTATTTTCGATAGATCAAGTATATCATTCAAAATATTGAGAAGTGTCTCGGAGGACTTCTTTATGGTTTTGACATACTCCAGCTGTTCTTTGTTGAGCTTGGTGCTGGCCACCAGGTCTATCATTCCAATGATACCGTTCATGGGTGTCCTGATCTCATGGCTCATATTTGCCAGAAAACGCTCTTTGATCCTTAAGGATCTTTCAGCAAGCTCCTTGGCTACCATCAGTTCATTATTCGTGTTCATGAGCTGAGTGATATCTCTGGCAACACCTTCTATTCCCACGGTCTTTTTGCCCTGATAAACGAGACGAATATTACACAGAAACTTAATCTCCTTACCATCTTTGGATAATGCCGTAGCGTCAAAATTCCGAATCTTCTCGTCTTTGTAGAGCCGCCTTATGAGATTTTGATCATAAGCCTCGGACTTAAAAAAATCTGTTATAGGCTGATTAAGTAATGTCTTAGGAGACTGGCCCAAAACTTCGGTTACAGATGGGCTTACCATCACGATCATTCCCTTGAGATCACATCTAAAATAGATATCCTGGAAAGATTCGAAAATATTTCGAAACTTCTCTTCACTTTCCTGTAGCGCTACATCCGAGCGCTTTTTCTCGGTGATATCATTGGCAATGGCAGAAATCTCCTCTATCGAACCGTCTGGCAAAAAGATGGGACTTAGGAACACATCCCTCCAAATTTTATTACCCTCCAAATCGGTAATTGAATTCTGGAAATTGATCGTCTCTCCTTTAAATACCCTATTGAATTTGTTGATCCATGTCGATTTGACGTGCGATTTGAAAGACTTAGAACTCAGCTTGTCCATTCTAAGCCCTAACTCGGGAGTTATTCCATAGTATTGCACGAGTGCGTTGGCATAGTTTTGATTAAAGCTGGTAAACTCCAGATCTTTGTTTAACGACCAAATCTGGTGACTACTACTTTCAAAAATCGCCTTAATTCGAGCGCTTTGGCTCTTTATTTTAGCTTCATTCCACTTTCGCTCAATGGCGAGCGACACCTGACTGGAGATGAAGTCGAGTAGTTCGAGATCTTTGAAGTTGAAAGTTTGCTGCTCCTCATTGGAATGAATAGAGATCACGCCAATCACTGTTTTTTCAAACTGGATGAGTACACCCATCCATATCTTTGGAACCTCACTTTTTAACTTGACATTTTTAGTATCCGCAATCTTCTGAATGCCATCATCGTATATGATGAGGGGCTTATTTCTTTCGAAGGTATACTCCGCCAGGAGCATGTTAATAGCATCATCGTTATGAGTGCCGATTAACTTTTCATTGTCACGTATTCTGTAAGGAAATTCAAGTTCCCCATTATTCTTTAGGGCTACCGTGAAGTTGCTGACATCCAGAACTTCCTGTAGTACATTCAGAACATTGCTGTAGAGGGATTCCAGATTTGAACTGCGTATCGTAAGGTTGGCAATCTTGTAGTAGAGACTCTGCGCTCGCTCCGCCCTAATTCTTTCAGATATATCAAAAAACACTGCTCTGAACTCCGTGGGTAGATTACCTCGGAGTGTACAGTTTACAGTGCCGGTAACATATATCTTCTTTCCATATTTTGACGACAGGACAGTTTCGAATCTTTCCGGTAGGATACCATTTTCTATTTCTCTCAGTTTTTTCCCGGTCGCTCTCAACACTTCGGGATGGATCACATCCTTAAGCCTTAGCTTCTTAATCTCCTGATCACTATATCCAAGACGGGATTTCCAAGCCTCATTGACGAATGTCAATACACCAGCGGCATTGAAGACCTGAATGAGGTCATTGGAGTTATCAAATATCTCTTTGAGCTGTGCATTGGATTTCTGGAGTGCTTTTTCGACACTTACTTTTTCTGTAATATTTTCTCCAACCAGGGTCAGGCCGTAGTATTCGCCACCTGATTTTTGAAGTATAGTGTCGAATCGGATGAGCAGTGTAGGCCAGGATTGGCGTATTACCCTTGCTTCGAATGACCTACCGGAACGCTCGGAAAAAAGGTTGGAGTCTTCCTCAAGATCAAATTCGAAAATGTCGAAAATATCCTTGCCAAGCAGTTGAGCCTGCTCCTTTTTTAAGCTTTTGAGTAGCCCCTTGTTGCAAAAAGTAATTTCACCCTGTGTGTCAATCGAAAGAACCAGTAGATGAGAATTCTGAAACGAATAATGTAATATTTGTTCAGTCAATCCGCCTGGTTCGAGGATAAGGTCTTTATTATTGCTTGAGGGTGAAGGCATGCGTTTGATTAGCTTACTAAAGTTAGATAAAAAGTGCTAAAGATGGGTTTTGATAGCCGAAGATGAACAAAGTCCTAATTGTAATAGGAGGGCCAACGGCTGTTGGCAAAACTGCATTGGCGATCGAGGTGGCGAAGCATTTTGACACGGAAATATTGTCGGCAGACTCGCGCCAGTTCTACCGTGAGATGGACATTGGTACGGCAAAGCCTACGGTGGAGGAACGCGCTTTGGTGAGACATCATTTTATTGACAGTCTTTCGATTTTTGATCCATACGATGTAGGAATGTATGAAAAGGATGCCCTGAATACGCTCAATGAGCTGTGCGCGCGTAAGGATAGCGCGGTAATGGTGGGCGGTTCAGGGCTTTTTATCCGAGCAGTCACAGATGGTTTTGATGATATTCCAAAAGTACCTTTCGAGGTAAGA
The DNA here is from genome assembly GCA_964351595.1 of uncultured Roseivirgaceae bacterium. Lineage (GTDB taxonomy): Bacteria > Bacteroidota > Bacteroidia > Cytophagales > Cyclobacteriaceae > UBA6059. Next base: position 5,289 of record CAYGOT010000057.1, read on the forward strand.
GAACGGATTAACAGATTATTCGAAGATGAAGGGATTGAGGCGCTACAGACTCGTGTATCTGAACTTGATCCAACCTACTATTCGCAAGTTGATCAAAAAAATCCAGCGCGTCTCATTCGCGCTTTGGAGGTAATTGAGTCCTCAGGTAAGCCTTTTTCAAGTTTTCGTACCCGAAAATCAAATAAGCGTGACTTTGATATAATATATATAGCGCTTGATGCTGAAAGAGAACAGCTCTATACTCGGATTGATCTTCGTATGGACGAAATGATCAAAAATGGCCTGTTTGATGAAGCTGAAAGGTTAGCACCTCATGCTAAGCTCAATGCACTGCAGACCGTGGGCTATAGAGAAATATTCGGGTATCTGGATAATCAATACGACAAAGCAGAGGCTGTACGACTACTAAAGCGTAATAGTAGGAGGTACGCGAAACGTCAACTCACCTGGTTTAAGAAGGATCAAAGGTTTGATTGGTTTACACGTGATCAGACCAGTCGCATCATTGAACATATCAACCTAAAACTTCAAGCCCTACATGCTCAAAATTTGGACTAGCTTGATCAGCTCCTGGTCCAGCGGTTTGGACTTGCTAATAGCCAATTTGAAATTGGTGTAATGAACTTTGTTATCAACGATACCTACCATTACGTTCTTCTGCCCGTTGACAAGACCTTCTACGGCGGCAAGGCCTAACCTTGAAGCCAAAATCCTGTCGAAGGCGGTTGGGCTACCACCTCTCTGGATGTGACCCAGGGTAGATACTCGGATATCAAGATCACCTAGATTTTCCATTACCCTACCGGCAATATCATGGGCATTGCCTTGTTCATCACCTTCAGCGACAACAATTATGGAAGATGTTTTTTGGCGATCACGTCCTTCCTTCAGGATATTGATTACATCATCAATGGTCGTGGATGTCTCGGGTACCATTACCAGCTCAGCACCACCACCAATACCGCATTGTATCGCGATATAACCGGAGTGACGACCCATCACTTCCACAAAAAATACCCGGTCATGAGAAGCCGCAGTATCTCTGATCTTGTCTATGGCGTCCAAAGCCGTATTAACCGCTGTATCGAAACCGATCGTGTAATCAGAGCCGTAAAGGTCGTTATCAATAGTTCCAGGGCATCCTACGGTTGGGATACCATATTCGTCATAGAAGATATTGGCTCCTGTGAAGGTTCCATCACCACCTATGGCGATGATACCCTCTATTCCTCTCTGCATCAGTTGGTCGTAGGCCTTCTTTCGACCTTCCTTGGTCATAAAATCCTTGCTGCGCGCAGATTTAAGAATTGTGCCGCCGCGCTGCACCATGTTGCTGACGGAATAGGATTTCATTTTATATATATCTCCGTCGATCATTCCGTTGTAGCCATATTTAATGCCATAGACCTCCATTTTGAGGTATAGCGCACTTCTAACAACAGAACGAATACAAGCATTCATTCCAGGGGCATCACCACCGGAAGTAAAGACAGCTATTTTTTTCATGATTTATCTAGCACGGTTAGAAACAACCGGAATTTCTTTCATCGAGTTCGGCTCAAGTATAACCAAAAAATGGATTACTTTGAAGAGAGCTTTTTATGCAAACGATTACAATTTTGAAAGAAAAGTGAAGGTTCCATTCATCGATTTGAAAAGGCAGCATGATTCTATTAAAGATGAGCTCGATGAAGTTATACATAGGGTCATTTCAAGTGGAAATTTCATTTTAGGTAGAGAAGTTGAGGCCTTTGAGGATGAGTTTGCTCATTACACAGGGGCAGCACACTGTGTCACCTGCGCCAATGGGACAGATGCACTTGAGCTAGCCTTTGAAGCTCTTGAAATCAAAGCTGGAGATGAGGTCATACTCCCGGCTTTTGGATGGGTGTCAGCGTCTATGGCTCTCAAGAGGATGGGGGCTATTCCCATCTATGTAGATATTCATCCGGGTACCTTTCATATCACTGTTGATGAAATAGCACCGGCCATAACGCCAAAAACAAAAGCGGTCATCGTAGTTCATTTGTTTGGCCAGGCTAACGAGGTTTATGAGGTGACTAAGTTATGCAAACAAAAAGGGTTGTCACTGATAGAAGATTGTGCTCAAGCACATGGCCTCTTTATCGACGGGAAACAGCATGTAGGAAACTTTGGGGACATTGGCACTTTTAGCTTTTACCCCACTAAGAACCTTGGGTGTATGGGAGATGGTGGCGGTATTATCACCAATGATCCAACTACCGCAGCAAAGGTGAGGGCCCTGAGAGATTACGGTAGGGTAGGTGGTAAGTTTACCATTGACGGTAGGAATAGCAGAATGGACGAAATACAAGCGGCCATACTATGCGCCAAACTGCCCTATCTGGATACATGGAATGCACGTAGGAGAGAAATAGCCCTCGGGTATGACAGATTACTGAGCGGATGGGAAGTTGTACTTCCAGCCTTAGTGCACAATGTATTTTACCGCTATGTGTTGCAAATTCATGCGGATGATCCATACTTACGAAGTGCACGACCTGCCTTTTTTGGAATCGCAGCGCCACTGCAATCCGTCTCTAGGTTGAAGACCAGGGCGGGGAAAAAACTGGTGAATTTGTCAAACCTGTACACATTGCCCATAAGTCCTGAACTCACTGAAAATGAAATCACCTACATTTGTGAGCGACTGTAGTCCTATTATATCCAGATTGAATGAAAAATATTAAACCCTGGCTCTGGCATTTGCTGCCAGTCTTCATCTTCTTTATCCTCACCAGTATCTATTTTTCGCCTTTGTACACGGGCAAGTCGCTCGTGCAGAGTGATAATATCCAGTTCGAAGGGACCATGTCCGAGCTGAATGAGTACAGGAAAAAAGGGGAGGAAATACGATGGACCAACACAGAGTTCTCAGGTATGCCCATCGCGGGAGGTTCCGAATACAATTTGTATAGTATTATCGATGGTGTCTTATTCTATTCGGTAATGCCCAAGCCTATAATGATGATGATGGCGTTATTTATTGGCTTTTACATATTGGGCTGTACCATGACAGAGCGGAAATGGCTGGCAGCAATTTTTTCATTCGCCTTTGCATTTAGCACGTTCAACGTGATCAGCCTTGAGGCGGGGCATGATAATAAAGTGGTCGCAATGGCATTGATGGCGCCCGTGCTTGCTGGAATAATACGAGCATATCGGGGTGAAAAAATTTTAGGTGGCCTGATTACCGCATTCTTCGCTGGATATCAATTGCATTATGGACACATTCAGATTACCTATTATCTACTCCTAATGGTTGTGGGGTACGTCGTATATATTGCCATTAAGACTTACCAGAATGGGGCATGGCGACAGTTTATCAGATCTAGTGGTGTTTTGTTGATTGCCACGATCATTGCTGTTGGTTGCAATTTTGGGAAGCTTTACGCACTTTATGAATATTCTACCTATTCTACGAGAGGCGGATCCGAGTTGTCAGCGAACGATTCGGGATCCGGGCTTGACAAGGATTATGCGCTTGCATGGAGCAATGGTGTGTTAGAACCCTTCACGATCATGTTTCCATACTTTTATGGAGGAGCATCATCCGGCGAGCAGCTCGATCAGGGATCGGCCGTATATCAGCAGCTATCAGGACGGGGAGTAGATCGACGTTCGATCGAAAACATAACTTCTTCGGCCCCACTGTACTGGGGTGACCAACCCTTTACCGCTGGTCCTATTTACTATGGTGCCGTGATTTGCTTCCTAATGATCTTCGCGCTGTTCTATCTTCGAGATGGCATCAAATGGTGGGCCCTAGCTTTCTTGGCAATTTCTCTGCTCCTCTCCATGGGCAAAAATCTTGAATGGTACACTGACTTGTTTTTCTACTATGTACCCTTGTACAATAAGTTTCGTTCGGTGACGATGATCATGTCCATGGGACAGCTACTGGCTCCCCTGCTGGGATTGATGGCGGTGGATAAATTAATCACCAGTGATAACCAATGGTCAGATATCAAGCAATCCTTACTTCAAAGTATAGGAGTGATGACGTCTATAGGTCTATTTTTCTTAATGTTTAAATCATCATTTTTTGATTTTGAAGGTCAAAATGATGGTCAATATGGCTTTCCTGATTGGCTGCTCAATGCCCTGATTTCAGACCGCAAGCAATTGTTTAATCAGGATATATACAGGACTTTGATATTGACATTGCTGGCCGGAGGTGCCGTCTGGCTATTGACGCTAGGCAAACTTAAGCGAACCTACTTTACAGCATTGATAGCCGTGCTCGTGCTATTCGATATGTGGCTGGTCAACAAGCGTTATCTGAAGTCGGACGATTTTGATCGCAAGGCCAGGGTCACACAAAATGCGTTTACACCCTCGGCCGCTGATCTGGCCATTCAGAGGGATACCACCTACTATCGCGTGCTGAACCTTACCACAAATCCATTTAGTGATGGCATCACGTCCTATCACCATTTCTCTGTCGGAGGCTACAGCGCCATCAAGATGCAGCGCTATCAGGAGCTTATCGATAGGTACCTTTCTCAGGTAGATGCCGCAGTACTGGGCATGCTCAATGCCAAATACTTCATTGTGCCTAGTCAGCAGGGAGGCCCGGGCGTGCAGCGAAACACCGAGGCGCTCGGTAATGCCTGGCTGGTCAAGACCGCCCGAACTGTTGCCAATGCGGACGAGGAAATCGCCGCAATAGGTGAGGTCGATCTCAGGAAGATAGCAGTATATGATCAGAAGTTTGATGAGTACCTCGGTGGAGGGAAAGCCTATGATCAGTCAGGCTCCATCACATTGACGTCTTATCACCCGGAACATTTGGTCTATGGCTTTGATTCGGAAACAGAGCAACTGGCGGTCTTTTCTGACATCTACTATCTGCCGGGCTGGAACGCCTATATTGATGGAGAGCAAGTTGACTATATACGTGTAAATTATCTATTGCGAGGGCTGTCACTCCCCGCCGGATCACACAAGGTAGAGTTCAAGTATGAGCCTGTGAGTCAGGTGGTAGGAAATGTGGTGGTCAGTGGATCGGGAATCTGCCTATTATTGATATTACTCTTGTCAGGTTATCGATTTATGAATGGAGGGATTAAGGAAGATTGATGCACGCCCCGGTCATATTATTTGTTTATAACAGGATTGAGCATGCTCAGAAGACCATTGAGGCATTAAAAGCTGTTGATCAAGCTGATCAGATCAGTCTCATCATTTATTCTGACGGGCCCACGTCAGACCAGGCAGATAAGCAAAAAGTAGAACAAGTTAGATCTTACTTGAGATTGCTGCAGCGCGACCATCCTTTTAGCACTACGGCGTTAAATGAAAGGGAAGAAAATTTAGGTTTGGCCCGATCAGTCATATCAGGCGTGACGGAGGTATTGGCCCGGTGGGATAGTGTCATTGTATTAGAGGATGACATTGTCGTCTCTGTACCCTTTTATGAGGTCATGAACCAGTTGCTCAATGAATATAAGGAAGACAGCCAGGTGAATTCCATATCAGGGTACATGTATCCTGTAGCCATACCTCGCGAAAGCAGTGATTTTTTTTTAATGAAAAGAGCGTCTTCATGGGGGTGGGCTACCTGGCGAGATCGTTGGGAGCAGGTGGATTGGGCGATCAGTGATTATGATGAATTTATGAGCAGCAAGGACTTACAGCGGAGGTTTAATGAAGGTGGGGAAGACCTCACACCCATGCTGATTAAATGGAAAAAGGGTAAGAATGATTCATGGGCGATAAGGTGGTGTTATCACCAATGCAGAACGCATACCTATGGAATCTTCCCTAAAAATAGTATGGTGGTCAATATTGGCAATGACGGCACTGGTACTCACAGCAGGAGTACCAGCCGATATCAACAGCAACTCAATGATTCTTATCAAATCACACTTCCAAAGGCCATCACGGAAGACGCAATAATTTCAGGTAATATCGAACAGTTTTTCCGACTAAGCCCGATCAGAAGATTTATCAATAAGCTCACATTAGACAATTAATTATCCCAATGACTTATGCTTTTAAAGTCTTGTTTAAAGAAACATACCGCCTGCTCAAGTCTGGGGAGGGGAGAGATTTTTTAAAGCTTTGCCTCAAAATAAGCAACCAGCCTAGGCATGCTGAGCGCACAGTTGCATTTCGCGGGTACAAATTTAAAATAGTCGATAACCTGTCTTTCATCTGGCAGGCCTATGATATTTATTTTAGAGGGGTGTATGCTTTTAAGAGCGCACATAGCAGCCCATATATTATTGATTGTGGCTCAAATGTCGGGTTGTCGATAAAATATTTTAAGGATTGCTTTCCTGATGCGGTCATTGAGGGTTTTGAACCTGATCCTGAAGTATTTGCTGCTTTGCACCAAAACGTAGCGCATTTTGACGGGGTACGCGTTCATCAAAAAGCACTGTGGATACATGATAATGGTGTGTTATTCAGTCAGGAACATGCAGACTCAGGATACATTGCTGATGAAAGTAGCCACACATTGAAGATTCCGAGCGCATCGCTTAAGCGAATTCTGGATGGAGCTAAACAGGTAGACTTGTTGAAATTGGATGTGGAAGGTGCCGAATTCGAACTCATGAAGGATTGCGCAGAAGCTTTAGGTAAAGTAAAACGCATATTTATTGAAGTGCATACTTTCAGCCATCAGCAACAGGGATTAAGTTCTATTCTCAAGGTTCTGGAGGAGGCAGGATTTAGATATTTTATTGAAAATGCCAACCATCAGGTGATGCCTTTAAGAGGTAATTGGAGAGCGACAGATACGGGTATGGATTTGCAGGTAAATGTATACGGATTAAAGCCGGATGTTCTATGAAGGTGTTGATCCTTAGTACATTTGGTAATTATGGTGGAGCATCAGTTTGCTCCAGACGTCTTGCAGAGGCAATGTCAAAACACAACGTTGATGTTAAATTGGCTTGTATCCATAAGCACAGTAATTCTATTGCTCAATCAGTTTTTGATAAACCAAGGCTAGCAAGTTTATATGCGTGGATTTTATTTTGTCTTGAACGTTTGATCGTTTTGTTCTCAATAGTAAAACAGAAGTATTTATATAAGTTTTCTAGTTCAGCTTATGGAATAAATATTTTGAATAGCACATTGGTCAAAGAAGCGGATATTATTCATCTGCATTGGGTCAATTTTGGATTTCTGAGTATTGAATCCATCGCCAAGTTGGCTAAGCAGAAACCTGTGATCTGGACACTTCATGACATGTGGGCGTTTACAGGTGGATGTCACTACGCTTTGGAATGTTCTAATTACAAAGCATTATGCAGCAATTGCTTTTATCTTCGAAATGATAAAATTGCAGAGTCGATACAGGCAAAAAAAGTAACTTATTGGAAAGAAATTAATATAAATATTGCCGCCACTAGTAGATGGTTGGCCCAGTGTGCCAAACAAAGTACAATTTTCAACAATAGAGAAATTGATGTTCTAAGTACTCCAATTGATACTGACCTTTTTAGGCCTAAGAGCAATCGTGATGCTCTTTTATTAACCTACGGCCTGGAAAGGGATAAATATTATATTCTTATAGGAGCCGTAGATTTAACAGATGAACGCAAGGGAATGCTCTATTTATTTGATGCAATCACTGAAGCAAAACATCACACATTAGATATTCATATACTTACTTTTGGTCAACTCCCGAAAAACGCACTTCAACAGCATGCCCACACATCATTTGGCAGTATTTCGGATCAAGAAATGTTGGTGGACATATATAATCTGGCTGATGTCTTCATACTAACATCCGTTCAGGATAATTTACCCAATACTGTCATGGAAGCTTTGTCTTGTGGTGTACCGGTTGTGGCCTTTGATTGTGGTGGTGTCAATGACATGGTCGAGCATAAGGTGAATGGATACCTGGCAGAGAACAGGAATGTAAATGATCTAGCCTCAGGATTACATTATTTTCATGACAATAAAGTAAGATCAAAGGCGGGTCAAAATGCGCGGGAGAAAGTACTCAATACCTACAGTGAGGACGCTTTGGTAAGGCAACATGTTGAGACATACGAGCAAATCATTTCCAACTACCATTCTAAATGAATTCGACAAGGTTGAAATATCTAAATGTGGGATGTGGCAAACGATTCCATCCGTCTTGGATCAATATTGATATTTTGCCAACCGACCCTGAGGTGTTAGTATACGATGTAAGACGAGGTTTTCCTTTTGACGATAACTGTATGGAGGTTGTGTATCACGCTCATGTGCTGGAGCACATTCCAAAAGCGGAAGTGCAGGAATTCCTTCTTGATTGTTTCAGGGTACTCAGGCCAGGTGGCGTCATGAGAGTAGTGGTACCGGATTTGGAACAGATCGCAAGGCACTACATTCGATTATTGGAGCAAAATACAACAAACACTACTTCGAAATCAGGCTTAGATTATGATTGGATCATGCTGGAGCTGCTGGATCAAACCGCCCGCGATAAAAAGGGCGGTGAAATGCTGCATTATTTAAGCTCAGATCCAGATAATAGGGATTTTGTATTATCCAGGATTGGGGAAGAGGCCAGGCCTTTGCTTAGTGGAGTTAGGCATAGATTAAGTTTACGCGAGAAAATGAAAAAATTCACTGCTATGCGGCTGAGGGTTCAGATTAGTTTAATGGCTTCATTCGCAGAGGATTTATTACATAGCCTGCTACCAGGAGGTAAATATTATAAAGTCGGTAAATTCAGAATGAGTGGTGAAACGCATCAATGGATGTATGATCGGTATTCATTGGATAGACTTTTGAGAAGTGTCGGCTTTGTAGATTATAAGATTCAGAGTGCTTTTACCAGCAGTATATCTGAGTGGGAATCATTTGAGTTGGATGGTAAAGATGGAGTGGTTTTTAAGCCGGATTCTATATTTGTGGAAGTGGGCAAACCACATTAATTGCGGTAGGCACCATATCTCATATATCTTAATACAAATAGTAAATGCTGCCAAAGCACAAGTACTGGATTGAAATGATTTAGGAGGATGAAGAAGCGCTCTTTCCAGCATCTCACTAATTGCGTGTCCGAAATACCGCCCTGGAGATAATTGGAAATAGGCGTGCTCGTTTTGTGTATAGAATTACATTGATCAAGAATTTCCAGCATCCAATTTATATCAGCACTACACTTGTATGTAAGGTTATAAGGCTTGCAAATATCTCGTTTTGGTATGAAGGATTGATGGCTTACCACCTGACCATTTAGGAAATCCTTTTTTCGTAAGGTTTGGGGGAGCTTTCTGCTGGTTAATTGAGATCTCGTCCCTAAGTATTTACGATCCTTATCAAGGATATTCGTTTCCCCATAGATGAGATCGCTATTGGCAGCATACGCAAAAATTTGGTTAAGTGTGTTTGCGTGGGCCAATTCATCGCCGGCATTTAAAAATAGGACATATTCACCTTTGGCAAGAACAAGCCCTTTGTTCATAGCGTCGTATACACCTTGATCAGGCTCAGAGTGACATCTTATTTTGGGATGAGGTCGATGACTTTGGATTAGATCAAGTGTGCGATCATTAGACGCACCGTCTATTATTATGTATTCATAAGCAACATGTTCTTGAGATAGCACGCTCTTGATAGTGGGTAGAATAAGTGTTTCAGCATTGTAGCATACTGTGATGATTGAAATAGTACAATGTGAAGTCACTTTAGTCTCTAACTAGATGTTTATTAAGAAAATGACGGAGAATTTTAGGATTTTAATGATTGCTGAACCTTTCATTCTTTCCCAGCTTGTCCCAATTGGTTTAATTCAGTTTTATACATTCTTACTTTTTTGAAGAGCTTATATTGTCCAATTAAGCAATTGATATTTATTCTGTTGACGTAAGACTTATAATAATTATTCGATTTCTTTGGAAATAAATAAGAATACAAACTTCGGACGAAGTGAATCGAGCAGTACGCGTATCCCTTTAACAATACGAAGATTGGTCGAACGCGATTTCCCAATAGTAATTCTTGATATGCTATGTGTACTGGATAAATTGTTTTGTGGCCATAGAAAAGCTTAATCAGATATCCATCACTTAATCTTGAATGATCAATTAGGTGTCGAAACTTCAATTCTTTTGAATAGTATGATTTGAAACCTTTGAGGCTAATTCTGCATTCAAGTTCGATATCACCACCTGAAGATATCGAAGCGGTACCGGCTCTATCGGTTAGAAGCATTGGTAAATCAGTTTGACATTTTTGAGCGATGGGAGTGCGCAATGCTAGACAGGCTCCCCACATCATATCAGATGGTTTTTTGGGATCAAAGACACCTTCTACATTTTTCTGTTCACCGTCTCCAAATTTAAAATCTCTTCCCCACCAGGCAGGAAGGCGGGCATTTCCGGTATCTGCAATAGAACCACACCCAATTATACCAACCTTAGGGTGATCTTCGAAGATTCGCACTATTTTCTGAATCCAGTTTGTTCCGATCAGCAAATTGTCATCATCGACCATAATGCAGAATGGAAATCTTGCCGCCATAATGGCAGTTTCCCTAGCATAATTTAATCCTTGTCTCTTTTCAAGAATGATTTTATAGGGAAAAATTGAATTTTGCTTCAAATACGACTCGGCTGTAGCAAATGTTTGATCTTTTGAATTATTATCAATTAATATGATCTCTGCGTCATGATTAAAATGCTGCTTACAAATTCTGGATAAGGTATTTTCAATAATATCTTCACTATTATAGCAAAACACCAAAAATGATAAGCCATTTTTATTGTTCATTGATAACCATCTTTTATTTTTTGCAAATTAATTCCCATAAGGCTTTGATTTACATAGGCGTAAGTAAAAGAGCACTGTGTTAAATATGCTTCAAAGGTCTGATTGAATTGTACTTCTTGATGGAGTTCAATGGCGATAAAAGTTGTTTTGTTTAAAAGATCAATTGTTGCTTTTTGGTTCTTAAAAAATTCAGCTTCAGCCCCCTCAATATCAATTTTCAATATATCAATTGATCCATCGGTCATTTCCATTAAGTCAGTTATGGTTAATCCGAGGACTTCAGAGTTTGGTTGAAGTTCGGTAGTAACCCTCCTTGACCATTCCTGCGAATCACGAAAGCTATTGGTGATGGAAAGCTTTTCACTGGAAGACCACAATGCTCTGTGGTGGCTTGACACTTTACTTAACTTATTACATTTTAGGTTGTCAACTAGCAGATTGTAATTGTCTATATCTGCCTCAATACTGAATACTTTTGCTTGTTCGAACCTGTTGGCGAATTGAATACTAGTTAAGCCGATATTGGCGCCAGCATCAACAATAATTTTTATCTTATCCTTTAAACTATTTTTCGCAAAGAAAATGATCGGCTCATATTCCCTCTGAATGAATATTTGTCTAAATACTGTGACGTCACTGGTCTTTTTTCTCAATTTAATTATGATGGGTCTAGTGTATTCGAACTTAAGTGTGTATTTATTTCCTTCACTCGAGATGTGTCCATCTATCTGATTGAGGAATTTGCGCATCTTGAAAATACTGTAGAGATTTTTGTTAATCAAAATGTATCCAACAGCTCTAAAAAAGCGAAATAATGTTAACCTAATTTGATTAATGGTGTTCTTAAGGAAATCATTCATTAAGTTGATCAATGGTTAATTAGTTAAATAATTGGCTTTACAAGGTTTCCGCACATTTAAACAAAGGCGATTCGGTAAAGAGCCTTTCGATAATTATCAGAATGTCGCGAAATGAATAAAAGCAAATCTACACTCCATTTAGTATTTTCAATCACTTGAATAGTGACTAATGACAGATTCTCAATTGATTAGATACATCCACACTGAGTAATGGCCAGATGGAATTAATATAATTTTATCTGATTAACTCTTAAGATTATAATTAATATTGGTGTAATTCGAAGAGCGTAAATTCAATCTTGCTTTTTAGAAAGTTATTCATAGCGCTTGGTGCGTAACACTTCAAATCAACATGACAAATAGGACAGAGAACCGATTGTTAAAGAATATCAAAAAGCATTTATTTCAATTTATCCAATACATTATTGGTTTCTCATATTACTCTCGATCCTCAAAGGCTTTTGACCGCTTTAAAATCGATAAAACAAGGTATGTGAAAAAAAATGTACCTAAGAATAGCATGCTGAAATACTTTGAAAACAATACACGTGGGCCTGGTATTTGGAAGTGGAAGCACTACTTTGACATTTACGAATCACATCTTGGTCATTTTCGTGATAATAACGTGACAATCTTAGAAATTGGGATATTTAGCGGAGGTAGTTTGGCGATGTGGAAAGAAGTTTTTGGGGAAAACTCTCGGGTAATAGGCATTGATATAGAACCCGATTGTAAGATATACGAAGAAGCTGATAAGGATATTTGGGTTTACATCGGAGATCAAGCTAAAAAATCCTTTTGGAGTGAATTACTACCAATTATCGGTAATGTTGATATTGTGATAGATGATGGAGGACATGAGCTTTACCAACAGATAGCCACATTTGAGTCATTATTTCCGGCTATCAATCCAGGTGGAGTTTATATTTGTGAAGATATACACGGAAAGAATAATCAGTTGATGAATTACTTTTTAGGTATTAGTTCTAGCCTCAATGAATATAGAGGTGCTTCAAGGCTTGATGGGACAGTTGTAAATTGCTCTACTATCCAAAGTGTCATTAATTCAATTCACAACTATCCATTTTGTACAGTAGTTGAAAAGAATAAATCAACTATTGAACAGCTAACTGCGCCTAAAATGGGAACTCAATGGCAACCATTTTTATAATTACTTAACTGTATTGAGCCAGAAGAAGGTAATCATTTCCAAAAGTTGAATTGGTCTTAAATCGCTATTAAATTTCATTAATACCTCTTAAAATTTAATCCGATAGTTGTTTAACGTGTTTAGTACTTCCTTACATATGAAATTAAACAAGGTAGATATCCTAAGTGAATAGGTAATCATCGCAAACATGGCCGTGAATAATGATGTCTTTATCATTATTCCTAAATAGATATTGTTTATTGACAATTTCAAGTGCAGGAATATCAAAGAAACTGATATAATAATTGCTTTGATTGAATTTGATGAAAATGGAGTTATTCCAAATTCTTTCTTGATATAGAAATATTTGGCAAGGTTGAAAATCAAATAGGAAATCAAGGTGGCAATTGCCGCACCAATCATTCCATACAATGGAATGAATAGAAAGTTTAAAATTATGGCTCCCAATGACAAAACTCCCATAACATATAAATTGAATTTATAATGTTTGGAGTATGCAATTATCTCGCTATTCACACTAAAAGTCATATCCATTAGTTTTACAATTCCTATAATCATGAATGCCCACCACCCCTCCTTGAAGGCATGGCCATTGGGCATCAAGGCATATATTGCTTCTAGGTTTATGAGGATTAGACCATAAATAAATGAACCCAGGATCAATTGGTTGATTGAGGCCTTCTGATAAATGTCTTTTAATTCCGACCGATTGTTATTAGCTAATGCGTCGGAAACAATAGTTGAAGATATTTGTGAAACAAATCTTTGGGGAATTTCTACCGCAACAGTCATAAAAACTGCCGTGGTGTAAACCCCATTTTCTACCAGGCCTAACAATTTGGTAATCATCACTTGATCAATTTGAACCATCATTAAGTATCCTAATCCTGTTAGTATCCCTACGCTGCTGTAGTTAAAAAGCGTTTTGAATTCAGCTCTTTTAGATATGATACGAAAGTCTAGACGAATCTGGTATTTGACAACAGTGAAAATACTAAGAACCAAAATAAGGACACAATAAATAGCTGCTACTCCAAATAGATATTCGTTGATATCAAAAACATCATAACCAAATAGAACTATCAACGCTGTGTGCAATATCTTATACACCAAATCCCTGATAGCATTTGGGATGACTATTTCCTTTTGACTTCTGGCGGTGATTTCCAGCAGGTTAAAAATGGTCATCTGAAGCACCAGCACTGCAATCAACATCAGGTATTCACCTACCTCGGGAGATTTGTCCTCAAAAAACTGGAAGAATTCGTTTGAAAAGGCATAAAGGGCTATAGCCAATAGAGAGAATGCGCACAAAACCACCACTAGCCCAAAAGTGAACAGCTGATTCAATGCCTCCTGCGTGGATCCTTTTAATGGGAAATACCTAATGATCGCAGCTCCTGTCCCAAAACTTGAAAATGTGGTCAACAACAAAGCAATACTCATCACCGCCCTCATCAAGCCGATCTCATCTGGCGTCATGAAGAGAGGCATCAGGATAATGGCATTCAGGTATCCTATCCCTACTCCGATATAAGCACTGATGGAACTATAAAAACTCTGCCTAATAACTATGCCCACTGCTCACCTCAATTTTGCTGGCGAATATGATGAAATCGCATTCACTAAACTATCTATGTCTTCCGAATCATTGTAGAAATGCATGGAGATGCGTAGATAATTGTCTCGATGGGTAGTAGTGATTTTTTGCTTGGTTAACCACCCATGAAGTTTATTATCCGACTTGATCGTGATGATACCAGAAGTAGCCTTTGCTGCCTCCACAGAAATGGTCAAAATTCCACATTTTTCCAGTTCGTTTATAAGGTATTGCTTCAGTGAGTGAATTCTCTCATTGATGCCTGCTACACCGATCTCCTGGATTTCTTTGAGCGCTTGACCAAACGTAAGCACATTGAAATACTTCGAATGCCCTAGTTCAAAAGCGGCGGCACCAGTTTTCCAATTCGATTCTCGGGTTGGCTCCAAACCAAAATCAACAAGACTATTCCATCCCATTGCCTTTTGGTGAAATTGATTTCGGATTTCGTCGGAGACATATAGCAAGCATGTGCCATACCCACCCGTAAGCCACTTGAATGTGCTTGCCATCAAAATGGAGATATTACACTTTTTCACATCCATAGGGATAGCTCCCAACCCCTGTGTCGCATCAACTATGAGCAGTGCTCCATGTTGCTTACAGATCAGCCCAAGGTTGTTGAGATCGGTTGTGATACCGGAGTTGTAGTGTACCCAACTGATCACCACTATTTGAGTGCCGGACTTGATAGCAGCTTCAAAGTCCGAGAGATCGAATGACTGGTCATCTGCCCTTTCAATCCAGGAAATATCGTATCCATGACTAACCCAGGGTAAGACTACTGATGGAAATTCATCCTTTAGTAAGGCCACTTTCCTTTTATTCGCTAAGGCCTGAGAGGTAAGACTCATTGCTATTGATACATCAGGCATAAATGCAACCTCTGATACTTCAGCATTAATCAGTTTAGCAGTATTAGTGCGGGCATCTTCAATAGCCAAAATCCAGTTGCGCCGATTCAGTGTGGCGTTATTTAATTGATCGTCAGCAAAGGACTTCATTGCCTTTGCAGTGCCTTGTGATATAGCACCAGAACTGGCCGTGTTCAGATATGTGCACTTTTCTAATACTGGATAATTTGCCCGTATTGCTTTCCAATCTCTCTTCATACTAAAAAAACCAAAGTCTAATGGCCATGACAGATACAGTCACGATAAGTATGATCCGTATCCACTTGTCATCTTTGTCTGCTGACCAACGGCTCGCTATCCAACCCCCTGCTGAGTTGCCTACAGCAAGTGTAAGTCCATAGGTCCAGTTGATCATGTCTTGGTAAATAAAAACACCCAATGCCGATATTGTATATATCAAAACGACGAATACCTTAATACTATTGGTCTTGGCCATTGATAATGCATTGATGTTGGTAAGAGCGGCTATGATAACAAAGCCTACTCCCGCTTGAATGAAGCCACCGTAAATCCCGATGAAAAAGAATGTGATAGCACCAATGATTTTGTCTTTAGGCTCCATTTTTTCTGACTGACCAGTTTTAACTCCTGGCTTGAAGATGGTCAGGAGTAGAACCACGATCATGATGATAGCCAGGATCCTGTTGAACACTTCGCCCTTGATATCCATGGCAAATTGAGCACCAATAATAGAGCCGATAATCGCAGTACCGGCCAACCAAAAAGCATATGGAAATGCTGATACACCTTTGGACCTAAAGCCGGCTACCGAGAATAGGTTCTGTGAAAAGATGGCCACACGATTAGAAGCATTAGCCACGTTTGACGGTAGTCCCATGAAGATCATGATCGGGAGCGTCAGTAGAGATCCCCCTCCTGCGACGGTATTGAGAAACCCAGCAAAAACTCCTGCGCTCATCAGGATGATGATACTCAAAGCATCTAATTCCATCTTGTAAGGTTATTCATGAAGACTTGGAACATGCACTTGATTATAAAATATATATCTCAAATCAGGATTCAACGGGAGGAGAGTAAGGTAGCACCTCCAGTTGATCAGGGCAAATTTCGAGCAATTGTTCGTTGGTGAGGCCCAACAACGGATGTTTGAACTTTGGGGCAATTTCCGCTAGGGGAGCAAGTGTAAATCCACGAAGGGCTATGCCAGGATGTGGAATAATCAGACTTTTGGTATTATGACTTTCGTTTCCGAAATAAAGTATATCTATATCGATCGTCCTGGGCCCCCAAAGTTCAAACCGTTCCCTCCCAAGTGACTTTTCTACGTTTTGACAGTGTAGCAGGAGCTCTTCCGGGCTGAAATTGCACTCGCATTCTATTACCTGGTTGAGAAAGGAAGCTTGATCCGTCTTTCCCCATGCGGCTGTCTCGTAGATTTTTGAGGCAGCACGTATTTTCAAGTTGGGATGATCAAGTGCCGAAACGGCCCTATGGAGTTGTGTGCTGCGATCACCGATATTGGAGCCGAGCAGGAGGTATATTTCTTTCATCCTTTTTCGTTGGAAGCAGACCTATTGAGGTATCTTTTTTAGCTTTGCCTCTTGCAAATGTAGATAATATGGCCTTTTTAAGAATTGTATTGGGTACCGTCATTGGGCTGTTTGTTTTTTTCTTTCTGCTCGTACTCATGCTCGCAGGAGCGATAGGTGCGGCTTCTACAGGAGAAGTAGCTACGGTAAGGGACAATTCTATCCTGTACCTCAATCTTTCTGGGCCGGTTGTCGAGCGGGTCGCTGAGGATCCATTTCAGGATTTATTTCCCGAGAGCGGGCCGCTTCCGATTGCTTTGCTACCGCTAATTGATGCAATAGCAGAGGCCAAGGATGATCCTAGAATAGAAGGCATCTATATGGAGCACGGGTTTATTGTAGCAGGTTATGCCAGCCTTCAGGAGATACGAGACGCTGTGCTGGATTTCAAACGTAGTGGGAAGTTTGTCTACAGCTACGGTGAATATCTCAGTGAAGCGGACTATTATCTCGCCTCTGCTGCGGATCAACTATACCTCAATCCGGAAGGCTCTCTGGAGTTTAACGGCATCTCTGTCGGTGTGAGCTTCTTTCAGGGTACGTTTGAGAAGCTCGGGATTGAACCTCAGATTTTTAGAGTGGGGGAGTTCAAGAGTGCCGTTGAGCCATTTATTCGTAAAGACCTTAGTGATGCCAACCGCCTCCAGATCAACTCCTTCATTAGCTCTATTAATAATCATAATATCAAGTCACTAGCACAAGAATCTGAGCTTAGTGTAGATGAGCTAAAAAACATCTCGGATTCTATGTTGGTTCGCCTACCGGAAGATGCTGAAACATACGGTCTTGTCACCAGAGTTGCCTACGAAGACGAAATGAAGGATCTGATCCGTGAAGAGCTGGGTGTTGACCAGGATGTGAAGCTGAGATTCATCAATTCTTCCAACTACATAGAGGCGATCAGCATGGAAGGTGGTGACTACAGCTCCAATCGAATCGCAGTAATAGTCGCTACAGGCAATATTGTCATGGGCGAGGGAGGAGAAGATGTAGGAGGAGAGAAATTTGCCAGAGAGATCAGGAAGGCACGAGAAAACGATCGGGTAAAGGCGATTGTACTGAGAGTAAATTCTCCCGGTGGGAGTCTCACAGCTTCGGATATCATTTGGAGGGAGATTATGCTGACCAAAGGAGTAAAACCAATTATAGCTTCTATGTCAGACCTGGCCGCTTCCGGGGGTTATTTCATCTCCATGCCTTGCGATACGATTGTTGCACAACCCAACACCATCACCGGATCGATTGGCATCTTCGGAATGCTTTTCAACTTTGAAGAGTTCCTCGAGGACAAGTTGGGCATCACCAACGATGTAGTGAGCACAGGCGAATTTTCAGATATCTTCACAGTATCAAGGCCCCTAACGGAATACGAGAAAAGCATTATCCAGGAAGGTGTAGATCGTGGCTATCAAACATTTACTACCAAAGCCGCAGAGGGGCGCGGCTTGACCGTTGAGGAATTGAAGAAAGTAGCTTCCGGTAGGGTATGGACGGGTGAGCAGGCACTAGGCAATGGCCTGGTAGATGTACTTGGCGGATTTAACACAGCTGTCAATATTGCGGCGAAAGCTGCTGGTGTAGAGAATGACTATCGGCTCAGTTATCACCCACCTATGGAAAATTTCTTAGAGCAACTCATGAAAAAGGCTTCTGGTGAGGTCGATGCATATTATCTTAAGCAGCACTTTGGCGAAGTAGCGCCTTATGTTGAATCTATTAACAAACTCAAGTCACTTCAGGGCATCCAGGCCAGGCTGCCATTTGATCTGAAAATTCAATAACACGATATGAGAAACGACTGGACCCGGGAGGAAATCTCCGAAATCTACAATAGTCCTTTGATGGACCTGATCTACAGAGGTGCGACTGTGCACCGTGAGCATCATGACCCGACCGAGGTGCAGGTGTGTACGCTGCTATCCATTAAGACCGGTGGATGTCCGGAAGACTGTGCTTATTGTCCACAAGCCGCTCGATATCAGACAGATGTCAAAGTTCATAGACTGCTGGATGTCGATGAGGTCCTCGATAAAGCCAGGAATGCCAAAGTCAATGGCTCGACAAGATTTTGCATGGGTGCTGCCTGGAGAGAAGTTCGTGATAACCGCGACTTTGACAAGGTAGTCGATATGGTCAAGGGGGTATCCCAAATGGATATGGAAGTGTGCTGCACGCTGGGTATGCTCACCGATCAACAAGCCGAGCGACTCAAAGAAGCCGGGCTTTACGCTTACAACCATAATCTGGATACCAGTGAGGAGCACTACAGTGAAATCATAAGTACACGGACGTATGACGACCGACTCAATACATTGGAGAACGTCCGTAATGCAGACATCTCTGTTTGCTCCGGAGGCATCATTGGCATGGGAGAATCTGACGAAGATCGTATCGGCATGTTATTGACCCTGGCGACACTGCCCAAGCATCCCGAGTCAGTGCCAGTCAATGCGCTCGTTCCTGTAGAGGGTACCCCAATGGAAGAAATGCCAAGGGTGTCTGTTTGGGAGATGGTGCGCATGATCGCTACCGCAAGGATCATCATGCCGAAGGCTATGGTACGGCTATCGGCTGGTCGTGTAATGATGAGTCAGGAGGAACAAGCGATGTGTTTCCTGGCTGGAGCAAATTCGATCTTCGCCGGAGACAAATTGCTTACTACACCTAATCCTGAGGTCAACGAGGATGAGCAGCTCTTTCAGACACTGAATCTTAAGCCTAGAAAGGCCTATAAGAATCAAAAGCAAGCAGTCGAGGCTTAACACTAGTCGGACGAACCTTATACCTTGATGCTAGATGTCTCATGATTTCTGCCATGAAGGTGCAATAGTCGTCCGACGACTTTTCACTATCTCTTAGTTAAGCCAATCTTGTAATTCACTTCGAGTTGAAAGATCATGTTTGACTCGACATGAATCTGATCTGATTTGGCGAGATACTGCAAGTGGTAATTGAGGAGGGTGTTGAACTTAGGCGTCCAGCAGTAACCAATGCCTCCGATGAGCCAGTTTTGATTGAAGGTGGTTTCGGCGTTTTTACCAAAGTTGAGCCAAAGCTCATCTTTCACTTGTGCCAGCCATTTTTGTTGTTTACCGAAGGGGTATTGAAGCCGTATCCTGTACCTAAGCCGGCTGTAGGTCTTAAATGCGCCATGATTGCCATCAGGCAGTACAGCAGTTCTCCAACGTTCCTCGACCCTGAATCTATTTTGTATTTTGAGCCTACCGTATTTTGACAAATGCGCTGCTCCCAGGAAGGTATTGTGCTCTAGCATTTGATTGGCTGAGGGCTGTAGGCCTACTGGATAGAACTTGGCAAATGTGTAACCGGCGTGTATCGTCCACTGACGACTGGCTTTGAAGTAAATCAGCGGTCTGAGTAAGTAGTCGGCCTGCTCTTCAAACCAGTTGACCCTGCGATAATGCACCTCACTTGCTAACGTCACAGTTTGACTGACCGAATAAAAACCCTGAATAGAATACCAGGTCTCTTGATTTGACGCTACCTCCTTGGGCTGAGCATCAGCCATAGTGACTAAGGCTAATATCAATGAGGTGAGGAGGTAGGGTAATTTGCTCATGTCGAAGACAAATTTCAGCTACAATTACCAGGTCGCTCCTGATGGCTATCAACACACTATAGGCTGCAAACGAAACCATATATGATTGATATCAGTGGTTTAGTGCTCATGCTATTTCATTATAATATTGATCTGTCTGCTGCAGACTGACGAAGTTTTCAAAACTTCGTAAGTCTTGCTCTGGGCCATGAGAATGTTGATATGGAGGCTATTGCATATGATGCAAGAACGCTCATGGTTTTCGAACACCTTGGAATTAAAAATTAAGGTTGAGAATTTCAGACTAAGACTGACCAACAGGATGAACACATGGCTATAAGGCGAAGCACGAGACCGAAATGGCCGGCGCAGGAGGAGGCTCGGGCCGCCGCGAGGAGGGTGCGTGAGTAGGCCAAAGGGGCAGGTAGTGTGATCCAAATGAATCGTAAAAGGCATATCTCATTTATTGTGGCGATACTAGGCAGATGAGGGATAATTCTCTAAATTTGCGCTCCCGTTCGAGTGAATGGGTTTGGTTCGCCAAATTTCTGTACAACTAAACCTGCCCTGAGTTGGCTCGCCAGGGTGGTCATGCAAGAGCCGCATAATTATTATGGCTGACGATAAAGAAATCGAAAAGACTGAAGAAGCAAAAGTAGAAGAACAGTCTGCTGAAACCGCAGTAGAGGAGACAAAAGAGGTGGCTGAGGCTGCTGCTCCTGAAGCGGTGGAAGAAAAGCCTGCTGAGGAAGCACCAGCTCCCAAGGCAGCAACTCCAGAACCTGCGGCAGCCGCCGCACCTGCTCCCGTAGCAGAAGAGGAGCCCATCGATTGGGATGACAACTCCGGTTTTGGTGAAGAGTACACTGATGCTCGTCGTAAGGAGATGGAAGCAATGTATGAAGATACAATGACGACCATCACCGAAAAGGAAGTGATCGACGGTACTGTACAGGGCTTTACTGATAGAGACGTGATCGTCAATATCGGCTTTAAGTCGGATGGACTGGTATCCCGAACAGAATTCAGAGACATGCCTGATCTCGCCAAAGGCGATACAGTGCAGGTGTATGTTGAAGAGCAGGAAAACAAACTCGGACAGCTCGTACTGTCTCGCAGAAAGGCGAAAATCGTATACGCTTGGGAGAAAATCCAGGGTGCACTTGATAACGATGAAGTGATCGAGGGTATGGTGAAGCGTAGGACCAAGGGTGGTCTTATTGTAGACGTATATGGTGTAGAAGCCTTCTTGCCAGGATCGCAGATCGACGTGAAGCCAATTCGCGATTTCGACGTGTTCGTTGGTAAGAAAATGGAAGTGAAAGTAGTGAAGATCAACTACTCTAACGATAACGTAGTAGTATCACACAAAGTACTCATCGAGAAGGATCTTGAGAAGCAAAAAGCTCAAATCCTTGGTAACCTTGAGAAAGGTCAGGTACTTGAAGGTGTGATCAAAAATATGACCAACTTCGGGGTATTTATCGACCTTGGTGGCGTAGACGGTCTGCTTCACATCACTGATATCTCATGGGGTAGAATCAATCACCCAGAAGAGGTGCTCAACCTTGATGAGAAGGTGAATGTAGTAGTACTGGACTTTGATGATGACAAGAGAAGAATATCTCTTGGTATGAAGCAATTGACTTCTCATCCTTGGGATGCACTCGACACCAGCCTAGAGATTGGCTCTAAGGTGAAGGGTAGGATTGTGAATGTTGCCGATTACGGTGCATTCCTTGAGATCAACCCTGGTGTAGAAGGATTGATTCACGTATCCGAAATGTCATGGTCGCAACACCTGCGTAACCCTCAGGACTTCATCAACATTGGTGATACACTAGAGGCAGTGATATTGACTATCGATAGAGATGATCGTAAGATGTCTCTAGGTATCAAGCAACTCACCGAAGATCCTTGGACTAAGCAAAACGTCCTAACCAAGTATGCCATCGGTACCCAGCACTCGGGTATCGTGAGAAACCTAACCAACTTCGGCTTGTTCATCGAGCTGGAAGAGGGTATCGACGGTCTTGTACACGTATCTGATCTTAGCTGGACTAAGAAGGTGAAGCACCCATCTGAGTTTATTAAGGTAGGCGAAGAACTGGATGTGGTAGTGATGGAGTTGGACGTGGACAACAGAAGACTTGCATTGAGCCACAAGCATCTTGAGGAGAACCCTTGGGATACTTTCGAAGGTGTATTCAGCAGAGGATCTTCACATAAGTGTACGGTGATCTCTCAGAATGACAAAGGCGCTTCACTAGAGCTTCCTTACGGTCTTGAAGGTTTTGCGACTAACAAGAATCTCGTGAAAGAGGATGGCTCTAAGGTAGAGGTAGGTGAGACTATCGACTTTGTGGTGACTGACTTCTCTAAAGATGATAAGCGCATTGTACTTTCTCATACTGGTACGTGGAAAGAGGTACAGCAAGAAGCTGCTTCCTCTTCTTCATCATCGTCCAGAAAGAAGAAGCCTGCTAAGTCTGGTGTTGATCGTGTAAACAACGACTCTGAGAAGTCTACATTAGGCGATCTTGAGTCACTAGCTGCACTCAAAACGCAGATGGAGGACGCTGCTAAGACACCTGCGCCAAAGAAGGCCGCTCCTAAAAAGGAAGCTGCGCCTAAAGCAGAGGCAAAGGTAGAAGAGGCTCCTAAAGAGGAAACAGCTGAGGAAAAGCCTAAGGCTAAGAAGGCTGCTGATAAGAAAGAAGAAGCTAAAGCTGACAAAGCTGATGCTGACGATTCTGCAGAGGAGAAGTAAATAGATAAGGTTAGGGATTATTGGATGGGTGGATGTTGTCCGCCGTGTCAATAATCCCTAATTTTACAATATGGTCCTGTGGCCGAGCGGCTAGGCAGAGCTCTGCAAAAGCTCGTACAGCGGTTCGAATCCGCTCAGGACCTCT
>CAYGOT010000058.1:0-12820 GCA_964351595.1 uncultured Roseivirgaceae bacterium
TAAATTAGGCATTTCAGGTAATTGTTGGTATGAAAAAAATTCTCATTGCAGTTCTCCTTGGACTGTTTCTCTCGTGTAAAGTTTCTGTCACTTACGCCCAAGAACCTCCGGTTTTTAGTCAGTTTTTTATGAATCCCTTCATATATAATCCGGCCTATGCTGGTGTTGAAGGGCATTCTGTCTTCTTTCTAATGTATCGGCAGCAATGGGCTAACATCGATGGAGCTCCGGCAATTTATCACGGATCTTTCCATACTCCTTTACCTAACGGAATAGGTCTAGGCGGTAGTGTATTTAGTCAAACGCAAGGTTTGCTCACTAACGCTGGAATAAAGGGTGCTGCCAGTTATCTGGTCAATTTCGATCGTACCCATTTCCTGAGATTTGGTATGTCCATCGGTGTAGGTACGTCTTCCATCAACTTTGATCAGTTGGATGACCCAACAGATCCAGCGTTTGCCAACCTGGCAAATGACGAAATGTATGCAATTGGAGAGTTTGGTGCTACCTATCATACGGGCCACTTCAATTTTGGATTTGCCTTGCCTAGCCTCTTTAGCCAGGAAATTACAAGCACGGATGATTTTACCCCCATAAGGGTGAAACCCCTTGATCGTGCTTTGCTTAAGATGAATTACAGAGGCCACATAAGCGATGATTTTGCGATCGAGCCACACCTTATATATAGGTATTCTAAAAATAGTGCCGATCAATTTGAGATTGCCACCATTCTGCATATCAAGCACATCGTCTGGGCGGGAGCATCGTATCGCCAGGATGCTGGAATGATAGGCCTTATAGGAGCCAAAATAAAAGAGAAAATAGGTGTAGGGTACGCGTATGAAATGGGTAAGCCTGATATCTCGAACCTTACTGGCAATACTCATGAAATTCATCTTGGTTTCCACCTTGGTTCAAAGAAAGATCATGCTGACCATGTCTCGTCTTTTATAAAATCTCATCGCCTTACTGCGGAGGAGCGTGCTGCCAAAGCTGAAGAAGAAAGATTAGCGGCTTTAGCAGTTCTGGAAGCCGGTCAAGAAGAGGAACTAGAACCGGAAGAAGAAGTTGCTACCTCTGAGGTGATTCCTGATCAGGAGGAAACTATCAACAACCAAAACACTGTAGTCATCTCAGACCTCTCAGAGGAGCAAGAAGTGGCGCTAGAAGAAGCCAAAGATGTTAATAAGGAAGCCTGGGTCTACGCTAAACCACAGGCTGATCAGGCCATGACACGGGTCAACTCTGATGGAATAGCCGAAACGGCGGTCGTATTCCAACGCACAAACGAGGATGGTATAGAGGAAACTGTTGTTGACTTTATACCCGCCCCCGCCCCAGGCCAAAAAGAAACCTGGAGAATAGCCGATCCCAATACACCTCCTGAAGAGCGTGTAAATCAAAATGGGGATAAAGAAATTGGCATGGCCTGGATCAAGACTGACGCTCAGGGAAATGAAGAGCAAGTTACTAAGTGGAGTAAGGTGTACAGTGGTGAAGTGAATATTGATGAGCTCATCGATGATATTGAGGGGCTCCAGGTAGCTAGCTATGAAGACACTCCAGTACTCAGAATCGAGGAAAGGCTGCTCCCTGATGAAAAGGTTGAAGAGTTAAAGATTGAGTTTGACAATACATCTCAAACTAAAGCGCAATATGCCCCAACTCAACCTCAAGCTGAAATCACAGATAGTAATGTTGAGGAAGCCACTACACCGCAAACCCCAACCACTGATCCTAAAGATATAGCAAGGGTGAAGAGAGGTTCGCATATGCTGGAGCTGGAAGCGGCCTATCACATCATTGCCGGTGCTTTTTCAAGCTTCGAGAATGCTGAAAAATACAGTGATGAGCTATTTGAAAGAGGCTTTAATGAAGTCAAGGTTGGATACCTCACTGAGCGTGGATACTATTAT
Source organism: uncultured Roseivirgaceae bacterium (assembly GCA_964351595.1). Taxonomy (GTDB): domain Bacteria; phylum Bacteroidota; class Bacteroidia; order Cytophagales; family Cyclobacteriaceae; genus UBA6059. The sequence continues at coordinate 1,917 of CAYGOT010000058.1, forward strand.
GTGGTGATTTCTAGTCATTCCGATCCCAATCAAGGCATCAACGAAAGGAATAGAATAAGGCGAAATGCCGCATACAAGGATGTTTGGTTATTGAATGTTGAAAGATAAGCGCTTGAAGATCATGAAAAATTTATCATACATAGTCTTAGCCGTAATATTGTCAAGTAGCGTCGTTCTGGCGCAGACTGGCCCATATGTGTCAGGGTTTGACAAGAAAATCACTACCGTAAATGATACTGTAATCATTTCAGGTATTAATTTTTCAGACAATCCTTCTGAGCTTCAGGTTAATTTTGGTGGCGGACAAGCACAAATAGTGTCTTCATCCGAATCTACCATTAAGGTGCTCGTTCCTACTACGGCCACTTATGGCCCTGTCGTTGTGACTAACCTCACCACCGGGCTATCTGGCTATTCTCCGGACAACTTCTACTTGTCGTTTGGTGAGTCCAACTATACAGCCAATGGCCTCAGGAACCTTACCGACTTTCCTACCGGACAAAAAAGCACGTACGATCTATGCGCCTGCGACTTTAATAATGATGGCCTGAACGACATAGCCGTATCAAATGCGGAAACCCCCAATACAGGAGATCCGCAGGTCAACATTTTTGTCAACAACTCTACACTTGGAACCCCTTCATTCACCAGGATAGATCGGCCACTATTTCAAGGCAACCCACTCCCTACCATTAATACTACCTGTGGAGATTTGGATGGGGACGGAAAGTCAGAGCTCCTGTTTACGGACGAAACTGTACAAGGGGCCGGAAGGGCACCAAATAGCATCTTTATTTTTAAGAATAGCTCTTCCTCATCTGCAGTTTCCTTTACAAATGGGCCTATTCTGAGTATTCCAGATAAGGAAAACGGAGAAAAGAGATCAACTCGTAGAATAGTTTTAAATGATATTGATAATGATGGGCTTCCTGATATTATCGTAAGCAATCAGATTGATCAATTCCTGTATATTTTTCGGAACATTACGGCCGATGGTGTGCTTGCTTTTGAGTCGGCACCAGTTGAGCTTGAAGTTCTGGGCCGTGATGTTGCTTTAGTTGGTCTGGATGTTGCTGATTTGAACGGCGATGGCTTACCAGAAATCGCTGTAACTCAGTTTCAATCTTCCAATTTCTTCTACTTCAAAAATAGGAGTATCCCCGGTACAATCAATTTTGAATCGTCAAGGACAGTGGCGGTAACAGGAAGCTTTATTAATCTTAAAATTGGTGACTTAAACGGCGACAACAAAAATGACGTGGCATTAACCAATCCATCTCAGAATAGAGTATCGGTTGTCCTACACGATGGTACTGGACAAGACATTGACTTTGGAACTGGACTGGATTTTGAAACCAATTCGACTCCTTGGGGGCTGGACTTTGGAGATTTGAACGGTGATGGCCTTCTGGACATTGCGACTTCTTCTCTATCTACTGCTAACCTGGCCATTACGACGCTCATCAACACTACCAACAATGGCGTCATCGGATTTGACAGGGTTGACAAAGCTGTTAACAGCAATACGAGAAACATTAAGATTACAGATCTTGACAATGATGGTCGCGTAGATATTGCATTCACAGGATTTGCGGTAGCGGATATGTCTGTCTTGCTCAATAAGAACTGCATCACCCCTACCCTTACCCCCGAGTCGCAGACAGTCTGCTCAGGTATTCCACTGAGATTGCAAACCTATCAAACTGCAACTGGAACCTACAAATGGTTTCGTGATGCGCAAGAAATAAGTGGAGCGACAGACCATTTTATTAATGTCACTCAATCGGGTAGTTATACTGTTCAACTAACTATGGACGGTACTGGTTGTAGCATACTCAGTACTCCGTCCGTCATTAACGTTGCTGCGGGAACTAATGTCACACCAGTTATTAATCCTGTTGGTCCTACATGTCTTGGAGAGACCATAACGTTGCAGACATCAACACCGGGCACGACATTCATATGGAGAGGACCCGATGGCTTTTCAGAAGTAGGCAATCCCGTTTTGATTGATGATTTCGATGCGAGCAAAGCAGGTAGATATTACTTATCCATTCAGAGCGGTAGCTGCACATCTGCGGAGACTTCAATATCGTTGGAATTGCTTAGTATTCCGATCATCTCGATTGCTACAGATGCTGATGAATTAGTTTGTGAAGGCGAATCTGCAAGTTTCTCGGTAGCAGAATATCCTGGCTATACATATCAATGGTATTCAAATGGGTCTGTAATCCCTGGCGAGACTTCAGCTACTTTTACTGCGAACTCATCTGGACAATACTCAGCCGAGATCAAAGGAAGCAACGGTTGTGCCTATCAAACTGAGGCGTTTGATTTCAATCAGATTGCCAGGCCCACCTCTAGTTTTACCAGTCAAGATTCGATCTGTTTTAATGTAGCATTAGCTTATAATGCAACTAGTACAGGTAATGAGAATTTGACCCTAACTTATGATTGGGATTTTGGAGATGGCAATGGTGCTACAGGTCAGCAAGTGTCAAATACCTTCAATTCCTCCGGGACTTTTTCAACCTCGCTCGTGACCGGGTACTCCGAAATCGCTGGTTGTACTACAGCTACCTCCCAAGATATAGTCGTCACAGATATTCCTGACGTTGAAATCGGAACCCCACAAGGCACTGAGAAATGTCCTAGTGATTCAATATCTCTGACTTATCCTGATAATTTTAGTGCATATCTGTGGAACACTGGGGAAACTACAAGCTCAATCCGTGTCGGTCAGCCGGGAGTTTATAATGTAACCTCTGTTGACCAGTTCGGATGTAATATTTTTTCGGAGGTGGAAGTTACGAACTTTGATGATTCCGGACTTCAGATAACCAGCTCTGATGGCAACCTTCAGGGTGACACTCTTCTCTTGGAAGAAGGACAGAAGAGCGTTAATTTGTCTGTGTCTGGTGGCGATAGCTACCAATGGAGTCCAGAAGACCTGGTCGCAGATCCATCTGCTTCAATGATTACTATCTTCCCGCGAGATGTAAACACCCTCATGACAGTAGTCGGCAATGATGCCAATGGATGTAATGAATCGGCTTCAGTTAGGATTCTCAATCAGTTTGTAATTGCGAGAACATCCTTTTCACCAAATGGTGATGGAATTGGCAATGATTGCTGGGAAATCACGAACACAAGTGACTTATCGGGATGTTCAGTCTCTGTTTTTGATAGTCGCGGCAGAAACCTGACCGTAGTAGATTCCCCCTTCCCTGAAGACTGTGTTTGGGATGGTACATTTGAGGGTACTCCTGTACCTCCTGGGGTATATTATTTTGTCATGAAATGTGGCGATTCGCAGTTCAGTCAAAGCGGTAGTATCATGCTCGCACGCTAGGAAAGGCGACTAAATAAATTTATATTTTTTATTTATTTAGTACATAAGCCGAAAAAAAATCTAACTTTATTAGCTGGATTACGGGATTTTGGGTAAAATGTCGTTCTGTGCCGAATTTTGGCATGGTTACTTGGAATCCTGCAATGGTATATATCAATACTAACCTGTTCGAATTAATACATGGAAAGCTGTAGAAAGGCCCTTCTCTTACTATTTTTTTTCTTCATATCCACAGTAGTCCTGGCGCAGGAGGACTGTTCCAATGGAATTGATGATGCTCCATTCAATGGTCTTATTGATTGCTTTGACGGTGACTGTGCTTTTTCAACTGATTGTCAGGATTTTTTCTTTGGTAATCCGGTAGTATGCGGTGAAAACCCTGAGGTGAAGGATTTCAAGATTAGGACGCAGTGGGTTTCAGAAGATAGAACCACAAATAATGCAGGGCTTCCTTCCGTTGGCGATATTGATTTTGATGGAATACCTGAAGTTATTACGACGAGTCATCTTGATCGAACAGTTACAATACTTAATGGAGCGACAGGAGAAACTGAGAATCAGATAACGGTTGACTATGACTTAGAAAATTTCAATGCTATCGGCAATATAGACGGTGATGAATGTGGAGACATATTCATTGTCAAACGAAATAACAGAACCATAGCCCGTTACGATTGCGACCTTAATTTGATATATGAAGCCGATGCATCTCGCAATGATGCTGTAGGAAACATTGGTCTGGCCGATTTCAACGAGGATGGTACAGCAGAATTATACTACCGAAATGAAATAATGAATGCTGAAACCGGTGACGTCATTGTAACTGGATCTAGCAGCAATTGGGATGCTTTCGAAGTATTTGGACCTGTGGCAGTGGATATTCTAGATGATTCATTTTGTACTGATTGCGCAGGGCTCGAGTTAATAGTAGGAAATAGAATTTATGCTGTAAATATCGCGGCTGGCACGGATACCCTGGCTATGGATATGAATGATTTGCTACCGGCGAACATGCAGTATTTCCCTAAATATTTTACAGGATGGGGACAAAACAATTGGTCCTCGGTTTCTGTAGCGGACTTTAACGAAGACGGACATATGGATGTACTTATGTCCGGGGCACAGGGTGATGACAACAAAGATCAAACGACTATTTTCTTCTGGGATGTTTTCAATAATACCGTATTGACCTATGTTGGTAACAACCATAGTCGTGGTACTGGTCGAATCAATATTGCGGATGTAGATGGGGATGGGGGGTTGAATGCCAGCTATGTGTCCAATCAGACTCTGTATTCTCTGGCTCTGGTTCCCGATGGCATGGGAGGAGAAATGCTCGATGATATTTGGGTTAAAAGTATTGCTGAGGGATCATCTGGATTTACAGGCTGTTCGGTATTTGACTTCAATGATGACGGCAAAGCCGAAATCGTCTACAGAAGCGAAACTTCCTTAATTATCATTGACGGAACCAATGGGGCTACACGTGTAAGTCTGCCCTGTGTATCAAGGACCCAAATTGAATATCCTATTGTAGCTGACGTAGATGGGGATGGTGCCAGTGAAATTTGTGTAGCCTGTTTTACAGATGACAATTTTCCGTTTGACCCATACAATAACAATTCAAGCTTTGGCCAAATACGCATATTCGAAGCAGATGAGGGAGAGAATTGGCAACCATCCAGGTCTGTATGGAATCAGTTTGCCTACTTCAATGTCAATATCAATGATGACCTTACGATACCCAGAGAAATGCAGAATCATACTGCAAGCTTCTCTGAAGATGAGTGTACAGACGGTCCGAACCGCGCGTTAAATACCTTTCTTAACCAAGCTCCCATACTGGAAGCTAATGGTTGTCCTGCATTTGTCAGCCCTGAGTTGGCTATTCTGGATGACTTGACCAATACCAGCCCTCAGTGTCCTTCCGGAGATTTTGAGGTCACCTTCTCTGTTCAAAACGTGGGTGATGTAGAATTAAGCGGACTACTACCAGTTACATTTTATGATGGTAATCCTGCTCAGTCTGGTTCGGTGCGCTTAAACACTGAGCAGGTGGTTGTAGCCGACTTGGAACTTGGTGAGATCTTATCATTAACCTTATTGGTACAAGGACCTGGGGATGATTTTGAGGTCTACGTCAGTATTAACGACACAGGTACTAAGGCACTTCCATTTAGCGGCGCTGGAGATGGCCCTATAGCAGAATGTGGGACCGCATCCAATATCGCTCATGGGCCGGTAACTCCTACTCCGTTTCCATTGAGTTTAGAGAAGCTGAAAGACAATGAGCTTTGCGATGGGGGAAAACCTAATAATGGTCGAGCTCGAGCCTATTATTTTGGTCCGCTTGGCGGTGATGTTGATGTCGTATGGCTCGAGTCATTTGGTGATTTACCAAACAATCAAAACCCCGATACAGGAGCTACGGCATGGAGTGCGACAGACGCTACCAATACCGACTATGCCGGGGTAAGGACTAATAGCGGGGGAAAGGCATTTGAAGCAACCGATACTGATGGTACGGTGGTATGGACTTCAGAAGTAATTGATATTTCGGCCTACGCCACTGTTGATCTGTCTGCGCTCATGAGAGCTTCTTCTAAAATGGAGACGAGCCAGGATTTCATGCGTGTAACTTATAAACTCGATGGAGGCGATACAACCCTATTCTCTAACGGTGAAGGGGTGGGTAGTTTTGGCCAGAAAATAGTAGAGGCGACTAGTATCTCAGGCAGCACTATCCAAATTGTAGCCTATATGCGGAATAACAGTGATAATGAAACATATTTCTTAGATAACGTCAGAGTGGAGGGAACTACTCCAATAGTTATCGCTGAGCAAACCAATGGCTTCACGTTCTATTGGTATGAAGGGTTGAAAAGTGATCCTGCCACGTTTTCTGGTAATGCAGATTATGAAGGTGCATTATATCCGAGCATGGATGCTGGAACCTACTCAGTCTTTGGGTTGAGCAACTCTGCTTTATGCTACTCGGATACTCTTGAGGTCGTCATTGACGAGGTGGCCCCTCTCTTTGAAGAGGACGATGTATTTGTATCTGCTACAGATGTCACCACATGCGATGATCCTGATGGATCAGTTTCCGCAGCTGTTGATGATGGCATGGGTGGTACTACTACGAACGGCTACAGTTTTACCTGGTACGTTGGTAACGACTTTACAGCCCCTATTGGATTGGAACCAACGCGGGATGAGTTGGAATCCAGACTCTATTCTGTTGTTGTTGAAGATGACTTAACCGGTTGTAGTGTTGTTAAGTCAATTACTGTCAACAGTTCCCAGAGTAAACCCATTGTAGAGTTTGTATCTAAAGTTGATATCACAGATTGTTCCAATCTAACGGCCGGATCCATTACTCTTAGTGCAGATGGAGGTCAAACGGTCGGATATACCTTCTACTTATATGAAGGGACAAGTATAAAGGCCGTGGAAGATTTTTCGGGTGGCCCAACTTTTACCGGCCTTACTTCAGGACCATATGTTGCCGAAGTTGTTGAAGATGGTTCGGGTTGTATCTCAGACCCGATAGATATTGTGATCGATGATCTTACAAACTCCCCTACTCCATCCGCTAAAGTCAATCAGCCGAATACAGGTTGTGATGTAGCCACCGGAGAATTGGAAGCTGACGGTGATGGCATGGGTACAACCGCGGGCTATATTTTTGAGTGGTTCGCGGGTAGCAATACACTTGATCAGTATAAGCTTCCTAATGCTGAGGACGATGGTACCCCAATGGTCGGATCCCCATGGATATTAACGGGAGTAAGAGAAGGCATTTACACTGTCAGGGTGACAGACAGCAATGGCTGCTCCACAGCAATTGAAGTCACAGCTACTGCAGATTTTGAGCTCCCTACTTTTGATGATTTGAATGTACCATTCGACACGGAAGATGCTATCACGATTGACGATCAATCGGCCAACTCTTCTGATGGTGGGTATATTGAAATGCCGCAATTACTTTCCGGTCAAAGTGCCATGACCATTCAATACTGGGCCAAACTAACACCGCAAAATTATGCTAACGATCAACGTATCTTCTCAACTGGTAGCACAGGAGAAGGACAGGTATTGTTATGGTCAGACAATCATGATGGTCTCGCTTTTGTAGTGAAAGCCACTGGTGGTGGAAGAGGCCGAATTAACAGCTCCTACTCAGCAACCGGCTGGGTACAAGTAACAGGTACATGGGATGGAGCCACTGGTGAAATGAAAATGTATGCCAATGGTGTGCTGCTGGGCACTGATACTTACGGTCAAGGGCAAACCCTTACTACCAGTAATGGCAGTAATAGAATGCTGATCGGTCGTGATAACAATGCTGGCTATGGCAAATATGAAGGTACATTTGACGAGTTCAGACTATACAATAGGGTCTTGTCTATAATAGAAATAAATGAAACACTTTGTACAGAACTCACTGGAAACGAGCCTGGACTGTTAGCTTACTATAATTTTAATGATATCCTAGGAACGACAATTCCTGACATTTCCGGTAGTGGCAATAACGGTACACTGTTCAACGTGGATCATCCAAATACTAATAACCAGATATCTTTCCCAGAAGCAGACATAGTTTGTCCTAATGCAGGACTCGGTAATAATACAAGCTGCGATGCAGACAACCCAAATGGTGTAATAGACATTAGTGATAAGGTGCTACCCGCCGGAGGCGACTATACCTATCGTCTGTATGAAGGTTTTTCTACAGCAACTCTAATCGAGTCTAACACAACGGGTGTTTTCAACGATCGTGAAGGTGGATTCTACACAGTAACTGTTGAAGATAATACGACTACTTGTCTAACCAGCCCTGCGACAGTATCCTTAAACGATCTTTCTGATCTTCCAAATATTGTCACGGGTGTAACCAACGATATTAGTTGTAATAATATCGGTCTGGGTGAAATAGAACTTGAAGTAAGTTCAAACATTGTTGAGCCTGCTTCAGGCTACACTTATGAGATTTTTAGAGGCGCCAATACTAACGTTTCGAATCTTGTCGAAAAAGTCGTATCGTTAGATGGGACAGTACCCTATGTTTTTGACAGCCTTGCTGATGGTATATATCGCATCCGTGTCACCAACAATGATCTTACCTGCGCAAGTACCGCAGACGTATTGCTCGATGATGTGTCCATCCCGCCTACCATAAGAAGCACGCGAATTTCACCAAACACAGCTTGCGGAGATCTAAATAACGGTTTGATTACCGTATCCGGAATTAATGATCTGGGTATTGTGTATCCAAATGATCCCAATGTAGACGATGCTGTTGAGATGGATCAAGCCTTTAGTTTTGCATGGTTTAAGGGATCGCTTGCTGATTCTATTAATGCACCGTTGATACTTAATGCCGATAATACCCCGTACGACAGTGTTACACTGGATTTATCCCTGGTTCCTGCTTCTTTCCATAGCTTAGATGGTAAGTACACTGTAGTCGCTTTTAGTGATTCCACCGGATGCTTTTCTAGTCCTACCACTCGTACCATTCAAAACTTACCTGTATATCCCGATGTATTCACGGATCAGGTAAGTGCTAACACTTCATGTAATGTCGCTTTTGCAGATGGACAGGCCAGTGCTTTTGTCGTAGATCCTGCTTTTACAGATCCTACCGATCCTTCTGGATGGTTATTCGAGGAGGATGGTTATTTATTCAGGTGGTACTCCGATAACAGCAGTTTGTCCACAGATGCAGATAGTGCAGCTTTGGGATACCTCAATCCTATTAATCGAGTAGGAGTTGGTGATACTGTTGGAGGTCTTGAAAGTGCAACATATTATGTAGAAGTCACTGATAGCACTGCCGGCTGTGTGACTGTGGCAAGCGTTACGATCGGCTCTATGCCTACACAACCAGCATTAGCTCTGAATGGAAATTCCATGGACAACACTGCCTGTGGTGTGGGGGTAAATGGCTTGATTGAAGTAGATGTAAGTTTAGATGGTAATCCTGTTACTGATTTCACCGGTTACACATTCACCTGGTACGAAGGTACAGGTACAGCTGGTGCGGAGTATTTCCCCATGGGAGATGCTGCAACAAATGGGTCTGTGCCTGTTGTCGATCCTGCTAACCCAAATATTATCAGTGGGCTTGCTGGAAATGAGACATACACTCTTGTTGTTATCGGAGCTAATGGCTGTACATCTGATGAGTTTGTACATAGTGTAGGAGACAACCCTACCCTTCCATCTGCCTCACTCAATCCAATCGGAGCAATTGATTCTGAATCAATGAATAACACCATATGTGATACGACATTCACTACTGTAAATAATACTTTCAATGGAGCATTACAATTAATACCTGATGAGGGAGTAGCCAATGACTATGACTTCATTTGGTTCTATGGTGCCTCTACCGATAATGCTGATTTACTCACAACACGACTTCCTCAGGCAGTAATCGAACCTGGAACAACACGGGGTGATAGCCTTGTACAAAACCTTGCAGGTGGTACATACACAGTCATCATGCAAAATCGTACATCCCTATGTGCCGATACACTAGAGTTTACAGTGCCTAATGTTCCTGATCCTGACCCTACCATTGACAGTTCACCAGCTGGATTGACTGTTGACTATAATATCACACCCAACTCTGACTGTGGATCATCTCCTAACGGAGAAATTGAAATCCTTCAGGTAAATGGTGCAGCGGTTACCAATGATTTCTATTTCTTGTGGTATAGCGGGTCCGATACTTCTGGGACCGGTAATGAATTGTCTGGGTTGGTGAATGGTGATTCTACAGCAATACTTTCCAGTCAACCTATGGGCAACTATACAGTGGTGGCTATCGATGGCACAACAGGTTGTGCTTCTACTCCTGAGACATTTAATATCGATGAGGTGCCGGACAGACCTGACTTTGAGGTAGCCGCCATCGGCGCAGGTACTGAAAACAACTCGGTCTGTGATGCTGACCTGGCTACTGGTGACTTCAATGGTCAAATCACTGTCAATCCCCTTGCCGGTCTGGTCACCGACTTCTCCTACACCTGGTTTGACGGTAGTGATACCTCTACACCTACTGCATATACGCCTAACGGTAACGTCTTAGAAGATATCCCTGGGGGTGCTTATACAGTGAGAATACTTCAAACTGCTAACCCCGACTCACAGTGTGATACTACCATCACTGTCAATATCATCGATGAGGTCAATACGGATGTCACTACTTTCGACCTCACCCCTTCAGTCTCTGCTACAGATGTCACCCAATGTACGGGTGGTGTTGATTTTCCTAATGGTACATTGACTCTCGATCCTGCGGGTCTTGATGCTGTCGTCTCGCCTTCTCCTGGTTCTTACAACTTCAAGTACTACATCGGTAACTCGGTACTCGCTATGGCTGATGATTCTACCAATACCAACTCTTTCACTGGTCTTGCCGCCGGTACCTATACCGTCGTGGCTGTAGACAATGCCTCCGGGTGTGCTACTCTGCCCCTCACCCTCAATATCGATGAGGTGCCGGACAGACCTGACTTTGAGGTAGCCGCCATCGGCGCAG
>CAYGOT010000058.1:12920-17406 GCA_964351595.1 uncultured Roseivirgaceae bacterium
ATGCCTCCGGGTGTGCTACTCTGCCCCTCACCCTCAATATCGATGAGGTGCCGGATCTACCAACAGCCGTATTCATTCCGATAGGAAGTGGGTCAAATAACAATGGAGTCTGCGATCCTATGCTTGTATCAAGCGCTGGTTTTAATGGCCGAATTGAGGCAACTCCCAATGATCTCCCAACAGCTTTCACTTTTGCATGGTATGCAGGTGCTGACACTACCGGTACTCTACTCACTCCAACAGTAGGAACTCAAGGCATTGACGGGTCTGAAATATTCCTTGACAGTATAGAAGGTGGTACATATACGCTACTGCTTAGAAACATTACAACACAGTGCGCTAGTCTGACCCAGTTCTCAATAAGCGATAATCCTACCCTACCTTCTATTCCTAACGACCCACTCGGCGTAGACGCGGTGGATACTGTACATGTGACCATCTGCGAGGGGCCTGGGTACCCTAACGGCCGTGTGGATCTTGATCCTGATGAGCTCCTGCCTGGTGGCGGTGACTTTGACATTACCTGGTTCTGGGGTAATAGTGTGGATAGCTCAAGGGTCATCACCGATGGTGATAATATTGGATTCTTGAAAAATGGTGCGGGTAATGAAACAGCTGAAAATGTTGATTTAAGCTCGCCTGATACACTAAGAAATGTCGATCCGGGATTCTATACCGTAAGACTAATTGATAGAAACACTGGCTGTATCTCCGATCCAGTAGTAATAGAAATAGAGGATCAAAGCACTCCTGTAACATTCGACATTACGGTAGATCAAGACAACTATACGTGCGACGTAGCAAATCCTACTGGGCAAATTACAGCAGAAAACCCTGTAGGTAATGGTGCCTCTGGCTTTAAGTTTGAATGGTACAATGGTTCTTCAGCTGTAGGAGCGCCTTTCTTCACGTTAGATGATGGCAGCAGTACTACCAGTACTCAGAGCATGCTTGATAATGGTGCTTACACTGTTCGCATTACAGATAATGAGACCAATTGCTTTACTGATCAAACAGTCAACGTAATTGAGTCTATTCCTCAGATTAATTTCACTTTAGACCAGACAGATCAGACAGAATGTAACCCGCCTAACGGAACAGCATTTGTCGATGGGGGTACACCGAGCATTGCATTCACAAATGGAGCTCCGACGGGTTACGCATCCGACTTTGTTTACCAATGGTATGCTGGACAAGATACGTCAGGCACTAAAATCACAACAGAGCCTACAGCAACTAGTGCAACTCTGGAGAACCAACCAGCTGGATATTACACTTTGTATGTATTTGATAATGCTTCAGGTTGTTCAGCTAGTCTAAAGACTGTAGAGATTATTGATGGAGTCGTTGCAAGCACACCAACAATTGACATTTCAGCTATAACAGTTCCTAGCAGCTGCGACGCAGATAATGGCTTGTTGGCTGCCAAGATTACGGCACCATTTGCGAACTACACGATTGAATGGTTTCAAGGTTCGGCTGACTTCACTTCTGTAGACTCATCAGGTCAGGGTCTACAAGTAGGTGATCAACTTCTACCTACGAGCGCAATGGCGGATATTGATGCTATTACCTTGCATACCATTGATAGTGTAACAATTGACGGACTGATACCTGGTTTGTACACAGTAGTCGTTAATAATGATGATACTGGCTGTCGTTACCAAATGACCTACGACCTACCATTCAATGGTATTCAAGCAACAACAACGCTTACAATTGATCATGTCACGGATTGCCCTGACAATGGTATAGCACGAGTGGCACTGGCCGATAATATTAGAATAACATATGATCCGGGTGATAAGATAGGCGGAGATTTCAACCTATTGGATTCTATTAGAGATACTGGATTAAATGTACTTGGGGTTGTGTCTGATACGTTAAATCAAAATGATCCTGGCAATCCATTCTTAAGGGTTTCGGTCATTGAGGGAACGTTCACTGCAGCCATGACATTTGAAAACCTTGATGGATCAGTTACCATCAACAACCCTAATGCGATTGAACTTGATGGGAATGACCCTAATGAAATTGATGATATTGGACTTTACAACATCTATCTATACTCTGGATCAGGAGTTCCTGCGGATAAATTCTCAGGATACGATGTGATCAGTTCGAGCGGTACAACACTAAGGTTCCCATATGTTTACGATACAGAGACTGGTAACGTATTTGACGGTGATGGAACAATCATCAGTAGTCCAGGTATAATATCAGGTGGTGCTGAAGCAGAGTTCCTTGGCCTACCTTCTGGAGTTTATACTGCTATTGCCAGAGAAGATACATCTGTTGTTCTTACAGGCCCTGACTTCTATTCGCGTACAGGCAATCCTTTGGACGGTAGTCTCTGTTTCTCGTTATCAGCAACTGATAGCGTTTATCAAAAAGCCTTTGATCCTATACTTGATTCCTTAGCTATCACCAATAACAGCGTTTGCGATCCGAATGCAGCAACCCCAAATAACTTTAATGGCGGTATTGAAGCGTTCGCTCGTCGAGAAGTTGACGACAGTACGACTGTAGCTATGAAATTCATATGGTTTGAAGGTGCAGATGTCTCCGGCGGTGTTGAAGATGTCGACTCGATAGGTTTCACAACCTTCGGAGTAGGTACAGATCCTGCTGAAATTGTTTCTGCTAGTTTTGGTGATTCTGGCGATACTCTTGCCGCTGGACAATACACTCTTGTACTTGAAACTGTATCTTCAGCTGCTGTTGCTGGCAATCCGTTTGGTAATACATGTTATTCAGATACACTAACATTCACGGTAGGTGATGCTCCTACTAACCATATCCTTGCTGATGTCTCTGGTGTGACCACAGATGTATTCGATTGTGATCCTCAAGAAGTAGGTTCTATAATAATCACGAGTGCCGATATTTCTAATGGTTTGGCTGTTGATACGGCCAGAACCACAGGTTACACATTTGAATTCTATGATGCTGCGGTACTTCCTCGCTCTGCTATCGCAATTGGAGGAAGTATAGGAGGAACTGATTCCACCAGAACAGGATTGCCTCCCGGTGATTACCTGGTGGTTGCTCAACATATATCCAGTGGTTGTGTAACAGATACCTTAGCCGTAGAAATTGAATTGATAACTACTGATCCTTCTATTGATTTGGTAGTAACAACTATCGATACTAGCTGTCCTCTTGGTACTGATGAAGGAAACGGTGAAATCACCTTTACTATCCCTAATCCAGATACTAGTTCAGAGTACTTCTATCAGTGGTATGTAGGTAATGATACAACTGGAGCCAAGGTTGATGATGGTGGTATTGTTACCAATTCCACTGGCACTTTCCCTATTGGAGGACCTTACACGGCAACAATGTCAAATCTCGATGGAGGTACCTATAGCGTCAGGATAGTTGATATTACAAATCCTAACAACGCTTGTTCTATTGCTGGTACAATTGTATTGGGTGAAAACACTGCTGACCTATCGGTGAATGTAGCTGCTGGTGATGCAACTGTTGAACCGAATACCTCTTGCAGCGGCGCACCTACCGGTAGTGTGAAAGTTGATTTTGTTAGAGAAGATGGAACTCCTTTTGCTATCAGCGCAGGATACACGATAGAATGGTCAAGTAACGTTCCATTAACTAGCATAGAGGATGTTGATGCTCTCGGAGACAGCTTACATAGTCTGTCCGCAGGAACTTACAAAGCCAGAATTATTAACAATACAACCGCATGCAGATTAGATTCAGCTGTATTCACTATCGTAGAGGAATTTGTTGACCCTACTATCCAGGTCGAATCTATCTCTGCTGACAGATTCTGTGATCCTACCAACCTGGAAGGTAATGGTGCTATCGAAATCTCCGTCACCGCACCTGCGGATGCGCTATACGCCATCGAATGGTTCAGAACAGATGATATCAACGACCCTGATAACAACATCACCGTCGGCACTGGGGCCAATGTGGGGGCTGCCGCAGGAGACATTACCAATGGTGGACTCAATATCGATAGCCTCTCTGCAGGCATCTATACGGTAGTCATCACTGATACCAATGACCCTTACAACACCTGCTTTACCATCACTGAAATCTCCGTCCCCGCTGACTCTGCCCAGCTTACCATCACTGCCGGTGACTTTATTACCATGAATACTGATGACTGTATCGGTGCTTCACCTTACGGTAATGGTGCCATCCGTATCGACGGTATCAGGGAAGATGGAACATTCGTCGACTTTGAATCTCTAGTCGCCGCTAACCATGACTTTACGATCACATGGACTGGCCCTGGTGGACCGGTAGCAGGACTCACAGCTGCTATACCCGGTGACTCTATCGGTGGACTACCCGAAGGTGACTACACGGCTACCATCACCAACAATGTGACCAGCTGTAGCTTCATCTCGCAGACATTCACTATCGAGAAAGATACTCTCAACCCTACTATCCAGATCCAATCTATCTCTGCTGACAGATTCTGTGATCCTACCAACCTGGAAGGTAATGGTGC
>CAYGOT010000058.1:17506-28313 GCA_964351595.1 uncultured Roseivirgaceae bacterium
ACTCACAGCTGCTATACCCGGTGACTCTATCGGTGGACTACCCGAAGGTGACTACGCGGCTACCATCACCAACAATGTGACCAGCTGTAGCTTCATCTCTCAGACATTCACTATCGAAGCTGATTCAATTACTCCGCTGCTTTCACTTGAGTCAGCTGATGGAAGCACCTACTGCGACGTGACAGATGATGCTCGTGGAGCTAACTTCATCATCGGTGACGGATCATTAAATATCGATATAACTCATGCTGCTGACGTAATTGATAATCCTGATGGCAGCATGATTGCAAATACCGACTATTTGATCGAATGGTATATTGACCTTGTTAACCCTACAATTAATCCTGGTAGCACTGATCCTCAGTTCTTATTCGATAATCTTGGAAATGTCAACGGTAACACTGAGTTTGTGGGTACTGCGCAACCCGTAAATGTTGCTGGTAGTATGGACTATACTCAACTCGACAGTCTAAGAGAGGGTACGTATACTGTGTTTGTCACTAAGATGATAACCGCTAATAATCCTAACGACATTTACCTGGGCTGTGGATCTAGTGCTAGTTATGTCGTTGAAGATGTATCTCTGACTCCAGAACAGATAATCGTGAGTCAGCCTGACATGGATGCACCATTTACGGTAGGTACTGGTAAGAATGATAACTTCAACTGCGACCCTCGTCTGCATAACGGTTATATCGAGATTACTGAAGTGGTAGAGCTATCAACACCTTTCTCTGGCGCAGACCTTGATAACTACCAGTTTGATTGGTTCAGAGCTGATGGAAGTCCATTTGTAGATAATGATGTAGATCCAATCATTGATGATGGTGACATTGTGGACGGTACTAACGGTACTAATACAAGAGTTGACTCATTAGGAGCTGGTACTTATCAAGTAATGGTAACTAACCTAAATACAGGTTGTGTATCTGAGATGATTGCTATTTCGATCGAAGATGACGCTATAGAGCCTCAGATCAACTTCATTGATAAATCTGTGACTACTCAATGCGAAACGGCTGCCAATGAAGGTAATGGGACACTCACCGTAGAGTTTATCGAGGAAGGTAATCCTACAGATAACATCGATCAGGACGCATACAGAATTGAGTGGTATAGAGGTGATACATGGTTAAACAACACATCCGACGCGGATTTCTTATTTGATAACCAGAGTAGCCCTAATGGTTCTAATTTAGGTACAGCGTCTCTGGTAATAGTGAGCGACTATACTGCGCTTCAAGGACTAAGTGCCGGGCAATACACAGTTTACATTGAGAAAGTAAATGGTTTCCCAGGTGCCACAAGTCCAGGACTAGGCTGCTCAACAATCCGCACTTATGAGATTGTAGAAGACCTTGTCTTCCCTAACGTGAATATTCCTGAGTCTCAGATCACGCACAACACCATTTGTCTTAGTGCTGAGAATGTTAGTAGCATAGGCAATGGTTCATTGACTATTACTGCTGCCAACATCAATATCCCTGCCGGTGCTTCGATGAGTGATTTCAACTGGGCGATCAGAGGAACAACTACCGCGTTCTCTCAGGACTTCACGCCAGGTACAGAGCCGATTACCATAACTGATCTATTGACTGATACTTATGAAATCACTGCCACTAGAATCAGTACTGGTTGTGCTTCAGCTGCTATTGAGGTCGATATATTGGATGAGTCGATTGATCCAAACCTTGGAGAGGTTGTGATAAGTCCTGATATCTCTTGTATTCCAAATAAGGACAACTTCACTGATAGTGGAAGCGGTGCTATTGGCTTGGTCAATGTTGACCCTGATGGCACCAGCGAAAATCTGGTAGCACTACCAGACAGTCGCTACACCATCACCTGGTATATTGGTTCTGGAACTACAAGACAGGCGATTATTACTAATACAAACATCACGATGATTACGGCTGACTCGATAATAGGGCTGTCAGAAGGTATATATGAAGTTGATGTATTTGATACTCAGACGTATTGTACTTCTACTCAGCAAATCGAAGTGTTTAGAGAAGAAGTTGCGCCTTTCATTACCAACTTCGAGGTGAACAACAATACCTTCTGCGATCCTAAGCGCAACGGTTCTATCGTCATACTGGAAGCGGCCTACAATGGTGTGATTCTCGATACAGCGCAGATGGCTGGTGAGTACACGGTAACATGGTTCGATAGTGACGGTACTACTACATTGACCGATGCTGATCCTTCTACCCCATTTGTATTGGATAGCCTATCGGCGAATGCCTTGGTTGATGGTAAGAAGTTCTTTGCATCGATACAGCAAAATGCTAATCAGTGTGGATCGGAGTTGACTGAGTTTACCTTGTTCGACAATCCTTTTACGCCTGAGATCCAAATCTTTACGCTGCAGGCAGATTCCACTTGTACACCAAATGGATTCCCTAACGGTGAAGTTTACGCTACTTCTAGTGGACAGAATGGATCTGACAGCACTTTGATGTTCAACTGGTATAGCCAGTCTGATCTGAATACCATCATTGCGGTGAACGATACATTGAGTAATGTGCCGGCTGGCACCTATGTGGTGGAAGTAATCGACAGCTTCACAGGTTGTAATGCATCTGCCGAAGTGACCATTGAAAACGTGCCTCCGGTTACTGAGATTATCGACTTTGTGGTAACTGATCCGACCCAGTGTGATCCGCCTAACGGAACGGTAGAAATACTCTCTGTAAGCACAGGCAACCTCGAGAGAATGGTATTTGATATCTATGATGAGGATCCGGGTAGACCGATCACGGCTAACCCTGCACCTATCCTTACTTCAGATACTGCTGTGATGGTATTTGGTGAGAGAGATACGCAATACTTCATAGTGGGTCGTGACACTTTGACTGGTTGTATTACAACTCCGGTGCAAGTAGACTTTGGCGATGATACTCCTGCTGTAGTTCTTGAACAGCTTGGGTTCACCTTCCAAACAAACTGCGACCCTGCAAGAGCAAATGGTACAATCACCATAGCTGCGAATGGCTCACAGGACACTACACTATTCAGATTCGAATGGTTTGATGAGAACGGCGTGTTGACTGAAATTAATAACGCAACTGCTGACAGCTTATCTGCGGGACTGTATACTGCAAGGGTGACTGACTTGGCTTCAGGTTGTACTTTCGAACTTGAGTTGCCAATGGCGGATGACCTTGAGAATCCATTCCCATTCTCGACATCTACGACACCAAATTTCAACTGCATTGATCCTAACGGAAGAATGTCTGTAGTTGTGAACAGCTCTCGTAAGCCCCTGTTCGTATACAAATACCTATGGAAGATTGGTGCAGATCAAACTCCTACAGAGACTGACTTTGACTTTGAAGGTCAGCTGGTAGAAGATGTTCCTGCCGGAGTTTACTCTGTGATTGTCATAGACACTGATGACAGGTTCTGTACTTCCCTACCGGTGAATGTGACCGTAGAGGATGCTACTACGCCACCAGAGTTCTTCTTGACGCAAGTTGAGCCGTTGACGAATTGCGATCCTTTGCGACCCAATGCGATTGCCGAGGCTGGCGTTCCTGGTGATGATTTGTTCAGGTATTCGTTCGAGTGGTTCATCGGAACTGACACGGCGGGAGTTGAGCCAATTGCTCGTGGCATTACGATCGATTCACTAGCTGCCATCACCTATGGTGTAGTTGCTACGGATGCGTTGACAGGATGTAGGTCACTGGAGACCATTACAATAGAAGATGCGACGGTTCCTCCGCCAACTCCTGATGTATCCATCGCCAATGACCGAACGAATTGCTTGAGACCAAACGGAACGGCCTTCGCATCTGTGGGAGGCGACATACTGGCCTATGACTTTACATGGTATAGCTTCGCTGACCCTGATTCTGCTATCGGTACTGGACCATCAATAGCTACATTGGATATCGGTGACTACTTCGTCACGACTACCGAAATAGCCACTGGATGTGTATCCGGTGCTACGCCTCTATCGATAATGGATGCGAGAGTTGAGCCGGAATTCACGGTAGAGACTAGACTTTCACTATGTGCAAGAGATGCGAATAACCTCGATGAGTACAATCACAATGGTGAAGGCAGAATTGTATTCACCAATGCAAACTTCATCGAGATCGATAGTATCGTGTGGTACTTTGATGCTGATGGGGATGGTATCTTAGAGATAAACCAAGGGCCTACTGAGCGTCAGGATGAGCAGCTTAGCACGGGTGCTCCTGGAAGACACAAGGTGTGGATCAGAGATGGCAATGGTTGTGACTATGAGCAGGAGTTTGTGCTTGGAACTGAGATCGTGGTTTACAATGGCGTCTCTGATAATGGTGACGGACTCAATGACATCTTCCTAATTGATTGCTTGGATTATTTCCCTAACAACAATGTGAAGATTTACAACAGAGCTGGGGTGCTTATTTATGAAATGGACAACTACGATAACTTCACCAACTTCTTCAACGGATATGGAAACAGAGGTGGTGCCAATGGTAATCAGCAAGCTGAGGGTACTTATTTCTACATCATAGACAAGGGAGATGGTTCCGATCTATTACAAGGTTATCTTGAGTTAACTCGATAATGATTATATTCAAAACAATAATGAAAAAGTCATTACTTACGTTCCTCGCAGTGTTATGTGCGCTGGTAGTCTTTGGACAGCAGCGCCCTATATCTTCGACTTATCTATACAATGGGTTGTTGCTTAATCCAGCTTATGCCGGAAGCCTGAATCTATTTAGCGCCACTTTGACACACCGCGATCAGTGGGTTAATATAGACGGGGCTCCTTCTACTCAGGCCCTCACAGTGCACAACTCGTTTAACGATAATCAGGTAGGTGTTGGACTCAATGTTGTTAGGGACAGAATCGGTGTGCACGAGGATATTGGTATATATGCCAGCTATGCCTATAAAGTTCATTTTGCTCATGGCATATTATCGATGGGCTTGCAAGGAGGTTTTAATTCTCGGCAATCAGATTTTAGTGAGTTGAATATTCTCAACCAAAATGACCCGTTGCTTACTGGACAAGTATCAAGAATGACCCCAAATTTTGGAACAGGTGTATACTATGCAAATCCAAAAGTGTTTCTTGGTATATCAGTTCCTTACCTTCTCACGCCTTCAATCTTTACCGTCGATGAGATATCTATTTCGAGCGTGGGTAAGGCGGACAGGTTCTACTATATCAATGGAGGTGGGGCTTTTCCACTGAGCCGATTCGTGATTTTCAATCCCTCTTTTCTGGTAAGGATACAGGATCGTGCGCCATTGGGCTATGACCTTACTGCACAGTTTATCTTCGACGAGGTGATATATGCTGGCATTTCCTATAGAAGCCAGGACTCATTTGTATTCTTAACTCAAATGGTGCTGAACGAAAACTTTCGAATTGGGTATGCTTATGATACGGTCACTTCAGACTTGAATCAATTCTCACCGGGTAGCCATGAAATAATGCTGAATTATCGAATCAAGTTCAGAAATACTCGCAAAAATCCACTTTGTCCAGTTTACTACTAGCGTAAACCCGACAACAAAAAAGCCCTGATTGAAAGTATCAATCAGGGCTTTTGCATTTCAGGCATATAACTCCCTACTTATTATAGTATTTCAATGCTTCATCCATCCATCCGTTCAGGTCACTGATTCGTGTTTCATCAGATGGGTGAGTAGACATAAACTCTGGTGGGGCCTCCCCTCCTGATCCGGCTGACATTCGCTTCCAAAACTCAGGAGCCTCCCTTGGGTTATATCCGGCCATTGCCATAAAAGTAAGTCCCATCCGGTCAGCTTCCGACTCATGTGTTCTGGAGAACTTAAGCATTCCGATTTGAGTACCCATACCGATCGACTGCATCAGCAATTGCTGTGTGCCTGTTGGGTTTTGTCCCATAGCGATCTGAACAGATGCCAGACCATATTGAGTGACTAAGCCCTGACTCATTCGTTCGCGTCCGTGATTTGCGATAGCATGAGCTACCTCATGACCCATCACCACAGCAAGCCCCGTCTCATCCTGGCAAATGGGCAATATGGCTGTGTAGAAGGCCACTTTCCCTCCTGGCATACACCAGGCATTGACAGTTTGGTCGTCTTTGATCAATATGAACTCCCAATCAAACCCGGCGAGCTGATCAGAAAAACCTCTCTCCGCCATGTACCTCTCCACCGCACCTTGAATCCTTCGACCTACCCGCTCGACCATCGCGGATTGATCAGTACCCGTGATGACCTGACTCTCCGCCTTCACCTGCTCATACTGCTGAAAGCTCATGGGGATGATTTCTTCGTTGGAAACAAGGGAAAGTTGCTTCCTTCCTGTCACAGCCACAGTAGCGCACTCAGTAAAGAATAGTACCGCGCATAATAGAAATGATAAATTAATATATCTCATATGTCTTGGGGATTGGATTTGTTCGATAATTTTAGATTTTACGCAATGTTAGCCAAACGAAAATAATTCCGTGGTATTGAATAACCGTAGAGAACTATGAAAATCTTGTGCATAGGGCGCAACTATGTTGATCATATCAAAGAGCTGAATAACGAAAAACCGGATGCTCCGGTCATCTTCATGAAGCCCGACTCGGCCATTCTGCGTCTAAATCAACCCTTCTATTATCCCGATTTCACAAAAGACATTCATCATGAAATCGAGGTAGTGGTAAAATTCAATGCTCACGGCAAGAACATACAGAAAAAGTTCGCACACAAGTACTACGACGAAATTGGTCTGGGTGTGGATCTCACTGCCCGAGATCTACAATCGCAATTCAAGGCAAAAGGCTTGCCATGGGAGTTGGCCAAAGGCTTCAATGGTTCAGCTCCAATATCTAAGTTTTCGTCTATGGGCAAGTATGACAATATTCAAAACCTGGATTTCAGGCTAGAGATTAACGGAGAAATTCGTCAGCAAGGAAATACACAACAAATGATATATCCGATCGACGAGATCATTGAGTACGTCTCGAGGTTCATCACTATTAAAAAAGGTGATCTATTATTCACGGGTACTCCTAAGGGCGTTGGTCCTATCGCAATTGGTGACAACATAAAAGGCTATCTCGCTGGTGAAAAACTCCTCGATTTTAATATTAAGTAGTCTCTATTTCTGTGCAGTAAGTCTCGTTGCTCAACCTCAGAGCGAAGACTTCATGTTTCCCATAAGGCCAGGTGAGCAAAACTATCTGGCGGGTACTATGGGAGAACTACGATCCAGTCATTTTCACGCTGGTATCGATATCAAAACAAGTGGTGTCACCGGTCTGCCGGTTTATGCGGCTGCCGATGGATATATTTCACGAATCAAAATAGCAACCGGTGGCTATGGCAATGCACTCTACATGCTCCACCCTACCGGAAAATCAACTGTGTATGCACATCTGGAAAGATACTCTGATCAAATACAGGAGTATGTAAGAAGTGCGCAATACAAAAAAGAGAGTTTTGAAATTGAACTCTTTCCTCAGAAAGGGCAATTCTCATTTAAAAAAGGTGATGTGATTGGCTACTCAGGGAATAGCGGATCGTCGACAGGACCCCATCTCCATTTTGAAGTTCGGGACGTTAACCAGCATGTGATTGACCCACTAAAATATGGCTTCAAAGAAATCATAGATGACCTACAGCCCATTGTGAGCAAGGTAGCACTCAAAACAATGGATATCGACTCCCGGATCAACGGACAGTTTGGACGGCTGATCTTTGATGTTAAGCTCATTGATGGGAAGTATGTAATCTCAGAGCCCATCAACGTTACCGGAAAAATTGGAGTACAAATCTATGCTTACGATCGACTCAACGGTGCTCCAAATAAAAACGGAATCCCTTGTGTCGAAATGCTTTTGGACAATGAAGTGGCTTTTACTCAGAATATCGCGAGCGTAAGTTTTGGGGAAACCCGGTCTGTGATCAATCACTTTGACTATAGTCTCTGGCAGGCAGTCAGCAGCAAATACAATAAGTTATATGTTGACAATGGCACGAGGCTAAGTTTTCTCGATAGAGAATCGAACTACGGGGTAATCGGTATCAATGACACTCTCACTCATGATATTAGTATCCGTCTAACTGATGCCTACGACAACTCCAGAGAGCTAACCTTTTCTATTGTTGGATCGGAGGATTTCAAAAGCGGTGGCAACAAAATGGAGAGCTACCTAAACTACGAACGGTACGAGGTGCTTAATAATACACTTGAAGTGACCGCCCCTATCGTAGATCAGCTGTCGAATATCACACTGTATGTCGATAAACTAGCCTTCGACCTATTACCCGCTTATACGCTGGAACATCAGGCATATTACCTCTGGGACATGAGGGCTGGGATACCTGACTCAGCGGATTTGTGTGGCGAGCCATTAGAATTCAACTTTTTGCATGCAATACTTCCCGGCGATGAATTCAACTATTATCATAAAGATTTTGAACTCAATTTCTCCAGAAGAGACCTTTATGACACACTTTTTTTGAGATACTCTTATATTTCGAATGAAGCCTTCGAGCAATTTCATTTTCAAAATGAAACAACGCCGGTACAGAGCTGGGTAAAAATGACGCTGACGCCTAAGCGGCAGTACGATGAAGAAAAATCGGCTGTATATACCCTTGACGCTAGAGGCAATCTAGGTTTTGCAGGTGGTGAATGGAAAGACGGGAGAATCTCATTCAATACCAGAGATTTCACTAAGTACACCATCGCCACGGACACTATTTCACCTTCAATCAGATTGAAAAAATCAACTGTTGATCTATTGGAGTTATACATTGATGATGAAAGATCAGGAATCAAATCTTACCGTGGAGAATTAAACGGTGAATGGCTACTCTTAAATTACGACTATAAGCGAAAACTACTCCAATCGGAGAAAAAGTCACAAAACATACCCTTTGAAGGAGAGTTTATACTTCGAGTCAGCGACAATGCTGGCAATGAGACAATATTCACAACCAAAATTTAAAATCAAATGACATTACAGGCAGGAGACAAAGCACCAGTATTTGAAGGCAAAGATCAGAATGGAAATGATATCTCTCTTACCGACTTCAAAGGCAAGAAAGTTGTTCTATACTTCTATCCCAAAGACAATACGCCAGGCTGCACAGCACAGGCTTGTAACATCAGAGACAATTTCGCTCAGTATCAATCGGCCAATTACGTAGTACTGGGAATCAGTTCGGATACTGAAAAATCACATCAAAAATTCATTGAAAAGCAGCAATTGCCATTTTCACTAATAGCTGATACAGACAAGTCCATTCATGAACAATATGGCACTTGGATAGAAAAGCAAATGTATGGACGTAAGTATATGGGCACTGCGCGATGGACATTCATCATAGATGAAAATGGAGTGATCGAAAAAGTTATTGACAAGGTAAAGACCAAAGATCATACTGCACAGATCTTTGCTTAGTCCGGCAACCTTGACCTAAACCAGATCTTGCTATTGCCCCTAATGGGGAATATTATATTGTCATAGTGACAGTATGATATTCCCCATTATTTTTATCAACACACAGCTAACTTTTATACCTTCGTGCCAGCGAAAAACAATCATATGAGCGGTCAACCTAATATTGAAGAATTGAACAAAACTGCCTCTCAGGTAAGGCGGGACATTGTACGCATGGTACACGGCTGTCAGTCGGGCCACCCTGGTGGTTCCCTCGGTTGCACGGACTACTTTGTGGCGTTGTATTTCCAGGTCATGAGGCGCAGTGAAGGGTTTAATATGGACGGTCAAGGAGAGGATCTTTTCTTCCTTTCCAATGGACATATCAGCCCCGTGTGGTACAGTGTTTTGGCCAGATCCGGCTATTTTCCACTCGATGAGCTGAAGACTTTTCGCCAAATCAACTCAAGAGTTCAGGGTCATCCTGCGACGCATGAGGGCCTACCGGGAATAAGAGTAGCATCCGGATCCCTCGGCCAGGGACTATCGGTTGCGATAGGTGCGGCACTCACTAAAAAGCTAAATCAGGATGACCACCTCATCTACTGTCTGATGGGAGATGGTGAGCAGCAGGAAGGACAGGTATGGGAGGCTGCCATGTTCGCGGCGCACAACAAAGTGGACAATCTCATTGCCACCATTGACTACAATGGTCAGCAAATAGATGGGCCTACTACAGATATTAACGATTTGATGGACCTTAAGTCCAAATGGGAATCATTTGGCTGGGAAGTGATAGAATCCGATGGAAATGATATGCGGGAGCTTGTAAAAGCTTTACAGCTTGCCAAGACCCTATCGGGAAAAGGTAAACCCATCATGAACATCATGACTACCGAAATGGGCAAAGGTGTTGACTTTATGGAAGGCACGCACAAGTGGCACGGCATAGCGCCAAATGATGACCAGCTCGCGGCTGCTCTGGAGCAATTAGAAGAAACCCTTGGCGATTATTAATTAGAAGACATGGCTAACACAAAATATACATTTACCGAGAAGAAAGATACTCGTTCAGGGTTTGGTGATGGCTTCCTGGAAGCTGGTAAACGCAATGAGAATGTAGTCGGGCTATGTGCTGACCTAATCGGCTCTCTCAAGATGGGTGCTTTTATCAAGGAGTTTCCGGAGAGGTTTTTTCAGGTAGGCATTGCAGAGGCTAATATGATGGGTATTGCTGCTGGGCTCACGATTGGTGGCAAAATTCCATTTACAGGAACATTTGCCAACTTCTCGACCGGAAGAGTCTATGATCAGATTCGCCAGTCCATTGCTTATTCTGGTAAGAATGTGAAAATATGCGCCTCTCACGCAGGCCTCACGCTCGGCGAGGATGGTGCGACCCATCAGATACTGGAGGATATAGG
>CAYGOT010000059.1:0-28214 GCA_964351595.1 uncultured Roseivirgaceae bacterium
GGATATGTTTCCACATACGCATCATGTTGAAAATGTAGTACAACTTAATTTGAAAGTCCATGAATAACGATCCTGAACTGAGCGGTAAATATCTCGGCACTATTACCAGTGACTTTGTGAAAATCGCTGAAAATCTGCAAGAAGCAGCCTATCAAATTCGGAAAAAGGGCTTCTCTGACTACCCGGTGTTCCCGATGAGCAAGGGTGATCTGCCCATAGGACAACTCCTTTACAAAAAAGGAGAGTTAGATACTGAATGGAACTACTACGCCACCTATATCGATGAATTCGTACAACGAAAAATCGTGGAAGAAGCGAAACTTGATGAATTTAAAAAGAACTATAAAGACCCAGATGAGTTCTGTTGTCTGTTTGTGGTCGACGAAGATTTTGCCAGTTTCGTCTATATTCCTTACCCCGAAGATCATTAATTGGGCGCAAGGTTAGGATAGCCTGCAAATCATTATTTATTTCAAAGCCTAAAAGTAAACCAACGTAATACGCACTATTAATCATGGAAGAAATTCAAAACATTGACATCCAAAAATATCTGGATCAGCTTATTGAAATGGCCATCAGCTACGGCCCCAATCTCATTTTAGCCTTAGTCACATTTATAATCGGCTCATGGGTCATCAGTGGGATAATCAAAGGGCTTGGTAATACCATGCAAAAGCGAGAAATGGACCCATCCTTAACGCCATTCTTCAAAAGCCTGCTGAATATCACCTTAAGGATTATGCTGATCATCTCGGTGTTGAGCATGGTAGGTATAGAGATGACCTCATTTGTAGCAATACTTGGTGCAGCTGGTCTTGCCATTGGTCTTTCAATGCAAGGCACGCTGCAGAATTTTGCAGGTGGTGTTATGATTCTGTTGTTTAAGCCCTTCAAAGTTGGTCAGTTCATCGATGGTGGTGGATATATGGGTACCGTGAAGGAGATTAGAATATTCAATACGATTATGACCACTCCCGACAATAAGCGGATCATTATTCCGAATGGGTCGTTATCTGGAAGTAGTCTAACTAACTTTTCCGCTGAGGAGACTCGCCGGGTTGACTGGACATTTGGCATTGCCTACGGGGATGATTATGATAAGGCAAAAGCGCTATTGCTTTCATGGATAGAGGCAGACCCGAGGGCATTGAAGGATCCTGAACCATTTATTGCTTTGTCAGAATTAGCAGATTCTTCTGTAAACATCGTCGTTCGTGTATGGGTAAATCCTGCAGACTACTGGGGACTCTTCTTTGACATGAATGAGAAAGTATACAAGGAATTTGGCGATCATGGTCTTAACATACCGTTCCCACAAATGGATGTACACCTGGATAAATAGGACCTATCTGCAATGTAGCATAAGAAAGAGGCTGTCATCTCCAACTGTCATGGAGGTGACAGCCTCTTTTTTTTAATGGTCAAGTCTCACAATTTGACGTTAGCGTTGTTAGTAATCAAACGTTAATATTATGAAACACTTCTTAATCCTAGTCCTGAGCATCATCTCATTAAGCTGCTCCGCACA
This sequence comes from uncultured Roseivirgaceae bacterium, assembly GCA_964351595.1. Taxonomy (GTDB): domain Bacteria; phylum Bacteroidota; class Bacteroidia; order Cytophagales; family Cyclobacteriaceae; genus UBA6059. The sequence continues at coordinate 1,529 of CAYGOT010000059.1, forward strand.
GTCCACAGAAAAAATTATTGGTGGGACAAACAAAAGCCTACCTGATTTTGAGAAGTTTCAGATTCCTGAAAGCGAGTGGAAAAGTCGCTTGGGTGAAATGGAATATCATGTACTCCGAGAGAAAGGTACCGAGCGTGCCTTTTCCGGTGATCTATGGGATAATAAAAGAGAGGGTATTTATCTCTGCGCGGCTTGCGAATTGCCCCTGTTCTCATCTGACACCAAGTATCGGTCCGGTACTGGATGGCCAAGCTTTTGGAAGCCTATAGAAGAAGGCCATGTGGCTCGGGAGTCAGATCGCACTTTAGGCATGATTCGTACAGAGGTGATTTGCGCACGCTGTGGTGGTCACCTGGGTCATGTATTCCCCGATGGACCTCAACCCACTGGATTGAGGTATTGTCTGAACTCTGCTTCGCTGGAGTTTGAGGAGGGTAAATAAGCCTTTTACCTCCTCAAAAAACCGTATTTGAGAATGCAATAAAGCGCTCGGAACCCATCCTTCCAGTTAATCTTCTTACCTTCAGCATAGGTACGACCGTAGTAAGAGATTCCAACCTCGTATATTCTTATTCCCGGTATGCGTGCAACCTTTGCAGTCACCTCCGGCTCAAACCCAAATCTATTTTCCTTCAGATCAATACTCTTTATTATGTCTGCTTTGAAAAGCTTGTAAAATAGCCATTATACATCCGTTCTTCTCATGCTCAGAATTTCTCTGAAGAGATTGACTGTTACGGAGATGTGTATTATCATGTCGAAATGTGATACTAGAGTTAACCTGACCCTTCAATTAAACTAACACCGAAGATTTATTCACTTTCAAACATGATATTTCGAATCAATGAGTCTAATTTGGAGAAGGAGTAGGCTTTATATATTCTATTGCATCACCTAAAAAACCACTCTTACCAAGAGCCTCGATAGATGGTTTAGGCATGTAAATTATTTTATTGTTGAGAATTTGTATTGAGTCATTTTCGGTTTTGGATTTCACGAAGTTATAACCAATAATAGCAAATTTATCAGGATTCTTGATATGCTCTGGCCAGACTTTGTGAAGATTCCATGGAGTCCTGCACCTTTCTGCTTTACTCACGACCAATATTTCATGATCAAGCATGAAGTTTAATTGATACTGCAAGAATTCATTAAAAGTCAATACGTACTTAATATCATCTTGCCTTAATTTATCAATCAGTGAATTCATTATTCCTAAATCGTCCGAAACAGAAATATTCTTTCCACTCATGTCCATATTGATAAATGAGTAATTTTTGAATTTTGGCATATAAATTAAGCCGGTAGCTATGGTCAAAGTGGCTGTTGCCAGAGCAATAGATTTTAAACGGACGTTCTTGCGGCTACTAAATACTGTTAATACGAATAATATGCTAAAGCAATAAAAAGGAAGTAAATAACGTCCATCAGGCTTGAGCAGTACACCACTACAGGATGCCAAAGAAGAAAGTAAGAAAATTAAACTCCAGTTGATTCTCTTTTCTTTGAATGCCAGGTACAAATAGGCGCATAAGGCAAAAATCAGAAAAGACAGGTACATTGTGGCATACGTATTATCGTTGGTATCATAATGTGATGCCAGGTAATAGTTACCCCTTAGGCTATTGAATAAAGCCGTTGGAATATTCAATATCGCTGTGGGCCAGTTGCCAACGTTTGTACCAGGAGCATGCCAAGTTGCTTCGATATTAGACCTAATCACCAAAAAAACTAAAGCAAAAAATGCATACGAACCTACAAATATTAGGGCGTTTTTCAACTTCCTGCTTTTATATAGAATGTATGCAATCGGAGGTATTGTTCCAGGAAACCAAAGTGGTTGCATCTCGAAAAGAATAGCCAAAAGCCCTGCTATAACCACCCATTCAAAATGCTTCATGATATTTTCTTGACGCACCATGAGAAAAACGATTAGACTAGATATAAAAAAGCTTGAGAGATAGCCCCCACGCGCTTTCATTGACCAAACTAACCAAGTGGGTGACAATAAAATCATAGTCACAAACAGGAACACCCACCATCTCTTATTAACTAATAGTTTTTCGAAAACAAGCCCAAGGATAAAAACTGTTCCTAACCATAGAGCTAACATGGGTATTTTTATGGCTAACATTGACGTTCCCCAGATTAGAACGCCAATCGCAATTAGACCTGCCTCTAAGACTGACATTCCATAATTTTGACCATAAAAGTAGATTGGGAAACTTCCGTCCAAAATATCCAAACCCATCAAAGCTACAATCGCCTCATCTCCATCGAAGAAGAATACGTTACTGTCCAAAAAAAAGAGCCTCGAAACTAAACCAACTGTCAGAATGAATATAAATAGAGTGCTTCGGAAAAGCAGATTTTCCTTATAGATTTCAGGCATATATATTCAAGTAGTGTTTAGATCAATTAATCTTTCAAATTGCTAAATATACGACTGCCTAATTTCTATTGAAAAATCCATACCTTAAAATGCAATACAGTGCACGAAATCCGTCTTTCCAGTTGATCTTTTTGCCTTCGGCGTAGGTTCTACCGTAGTAGGATATTCCAACTTCATAGATTCTGATATCAGGTATCCGAGCTATTTTCGCTGTTACTTCTGGTTCAAACCCAAACCTATTCTCCTTTAGGTGAATTCCCTTAATAATATCTGCCTTGAAGAGTTTATAGCATGTCTCCATATCGGTAAGGTTTAAATTGGTTGCCGCGTTTGACATCATAGTCAAGAACTTGTTACCTATTGAGTGCCAGAAAAAAAGAATCCTGTGAGGTTTCCCTCCCATGAATCTCGAGCCATAAACAACATCTGCCCGACCATCCAGTATAGGTTTCATTAGCAAAATGTACTCATTGGGGTCGTACTCCAGGTCGGCATCCTGAACAATGATATAATCGCCAGTGGCATTCTCAATTCCTGTTCTCAAGGCAGCACCTTTACCCCTATTTTTATTGTGTTGGATTAAAGACATCCTTCTTCCATTATTCCCCTCAATGTACTCTTGAATTATCTCAACAGAATTATCTTCTGAACAGTCGTCAACAAGTATGCATTCAATTTCTAATTCTGATTGTAGTTTGACACACCAAATGGTCCTTAGTACCTCTAAAATGGTGTTTTGCTCATTGTAAATGGGAACAATGACTGAGATGGTCTTCATATTAACTCTGTATTCATGATCGGCGCAAATAAAAGAATTCTAGTACATGATTGAGTGGTTAATTTGTTTTTTAGTCATTAAACTAGCAAGCAATTATTAATTTCACATTAGTGTTATTACTCCCTGAAATGTCCCTAACAAAAGCCCTTTCATTTCTATTTTTATTAATTCTTCAATGTAGTTTGCTCAGGGGTCAAGAGTATCCATTTGAGCCATACAATCTGCAGATAGATGGACTGAAACGCCCAACTTCCTTGCAATTTGGTCCCGATGGTAAACTGTATATTTCTGAGCAATATGGTCAAATTCATATTGTTGAGATTGAGCGTACACCGGACAATCAGTATATAGTTATAAGTCAGGATAGTACTGATATAATAAACTCTATAACAAACCATGACGATAACGGTGATGTAAATCTTGAAGTAAAAAATAGGCAGGTCACTGGGATTTTAGTTGGCGGATCAAAGGAACATCCTTTTTTATATGTTACTTCATCAGACCCAAGAATAGGTGCAGGAGAAGATCGTGGCGATTTACAGCTTGACACGAATTCAGGAGTAATCTCAAAGGTTTATATGGATGAGGAAGGATATTGGCAAAGAATAGACTTGGTAAGAGGATTGCCTAGATCAGAAGAGAATCATTCACAGAATGGCTTAATCAAATTGAAGAATGAAAATACACTACTTGTTACATCAGGGGGTAACACCAATCAGGGAGCCCCCTCTAACAATTTTGCGTACTTACCTGAGTATGCACTTTCGGCGGCAATCTTATCAGTTGATTTAAATGAAATTGAACAAATGCCGATCAATACTGATGAATACGGCAATCAGTTCGTCTATGACTTACCAACATTAGACGATGAGGATAGAAGCAATCTGACTGAAACAGTGCATTTCACAGATGTCAACGATCCCTTTGGTGGCAACAATGGTAAAAACCAAGCTATGTTGATAGCTGATTCGCCAATACAAGTTTACTCAAGTGGGTGGCGAAATGCTTACGACATTATTGAAGATTTAAATGGCAGGATTTACACATTTGACAATGGCCCGAATCGAGGTTGGGGAGGAATACCTATCAACAATTGTTCCAATGAATCGAGTGAAATAGACTCAGAAAAATACCCCGACAATCTTCACCGTATCTATCCAGGCTATTATGGAGGACATCCAAATCCAACAAGAGCAAATAGAGAAAACCTGTTTAATACCACTAATCCTCAAAGTCCAATTGAGGAAGGATTGGAAGATGAAAACTGTTTATATCTAATTCCAGGTCTTGAAGATGGTGCCATAGCCACTAATCCTTCTTCTACCAATGGCATAGATATTTACGGGGGATCTAACTTCAATAATGGGTTGAAAGGTCAGATTCTGGCGGTTTCATTCAATGGAGATTTAACAGCTTATTCTTTGGATCCCGAAGGGTCAAGTCTTTCAGAAAATGGTGTTTCCAAACTTGCTCAAAACTTCGGTGATGTACCGCTTGATGTAACTAGTCAAGGAGATTTTGATATATTTCCCGGTACTATATGGGTATGCAATTTCGTCAGCAATGATCTAACCGTTTTTGAACCCATTGATTTTGGAACAGACTTTTGTGACCCATCGATAGCTTCGGATGACTCAGATGGTGATGGTTTTTTTAATGAAGACGAACTGGTTAATGATACCAGCCCATGTAACCCGGCTAGCTTGCCATCAGATTTTGACAATGACTTCTTATCTGACATACTGGACTTAGACGATGACAATGATGAACTGTTAGATGCTGATGATTTTTTTCCTCTTGACTCTAAGAATGGAAATGGTAACGAAATACCTTTCCGAATTGACTTTGAAAACGAAGACGATGGTGGGATTTCTGGTTGGGGTTTTACTGGCTTGATGCAGCATCCTGAAAAGGATTATTTGGATTTGTTCGATCCTCAAAATATGACGGTCGGTGGGGCTGGCCTTAAGTTTACAATTGATGCAATTAATGGCGGTACGGCAATTGGTGAAATTAATACGCAGGAGAATGCCTTTCAATTCGGTATCGAAATTCCCCCTGAAACAAAAGGCTTTAACTTCAACTCAAGACTTCAAGGCCCCTTCGAAACCATCGAACAACTAGAAGATCAATCCTACGGCATCTTTGTAGGCAAAGGAGAACAACAAAACTACATTTCATTTGAAATTCACGCGAATCAAGGAACTCCAGCATTCCGAATAGTCAAAGAGATTAATGACATACCGCGGGTTTTGATAATCCCATTAGAAGATCAACTGGCAAGATTTATCGATTTGCAGATTGTTGTAGACTACAGCAGTAATCTCATTCTTTTTAATCAATCAAGTGATATGGAGGAGTTTGAAAACATTGCCATTCTTCCTTTGGAATCTGATGTCATCACCAGAAACCCGGCAATCGGAATTATTGGTTCGTCTGGGGAGATTGGGAAGACTTTCACTGGTACATGGGACTTCCTTGAGGTAATGCCGTTAGATTATAAAAACCAAGGTATGTGGTCCGAAGTTCAAGCTGATGGATCATCCATACCACGTCATGAAAATGGATCCGTCATAGTAAACAACAAATTATATGTTATCGGTGGCAGAGGTGAAAAACCTGTATCCGTATATGATTTCGAAAGTAATGCCTGGTCCCAAATCAATGGCCCCCCTATTGAACTACATCATTTCCAAGCAATCCCAGTAGACGAACTTATTTATATCCTTGGAGCGTTTACTGGATCATTTCCAACAGAAGTGCCTGTCGAAAATATCTACATATTAGATACAAAAACAGGAGAGTGGCGATTGGGCCCTTTGATTGATAGACCGAGAGGTGCTGCAGCATCTCTATATTCTAATGGCTTTATCTACTTAATCTCAGGAATTACCAATGGTCACACTGATGGGTGGGTTTCTTGGGTGGACAGGTATAATCTAGCCTCCGATCGATGGGAAATACTTTCAGATATACCCCATCCTCGGGATCATTTTTTTGCTGCTCAAAATGATACCCTGATATATGTTGCTGGTGGGAGAAACAGTGGTAAGATTACAACATTCACGCCTTTAGTAAAAGAAATTGATGTTTACAACATTTCGAATGATAATTGGACTACACTTGATAATTCCTTAAATATCCCCACGGGAAGAGCTGGAGCTTTCGGAGAAATCATTAATGGAGAACTAATCATTGCGGGAGGAGAAAGTGCTCAAGGCGCTCACTACGAAACTGAATCACTAAACCTTGAATCACATACATGGCGATCACTTGACTCACTTAACGACTCTAGGCATGGCACCCAAGCTGTAGTTAGAGACAATCTGCTCTATGTTGCTAATGGATCAGGAGATAAAGGTGGTTTACCGGAATTGTCCAGCATTGAGCGCCTCAATCTACCATATCTGATATTGGACTCCTTAGAAGAATGGCAACCTTCAATTATTATTTCAAATAAATCAGATGTCAGTATTAATCCATTCGGGTCTGGGTTTTTCAATATTGAAATTACAAATAGTAGCAACCAGGAAACAGCTATTTTAGAATCGGTCAGCGCAGCGGGTTCTGGTGTTTTTAATTTGATTGATCGAAATTTTCCTATCAATCTTGCACCCCTGGAAAGCATACCGCTAACCTTCTCCTATTCCGATGAAGATAAACACCAGGTCATTGATAGCCTTATCTTAAGTTTTGAGGAAAATCTAAAATTTGGAACCATCTACACGAAATTTGTAACTCCGGTCTTTAAAGCACAAGAAGAGCCATTTGTTTACAATATAAACCTAGGTGGGAGTGGAGGGATTGGTGATGATAGTTCTCTGTATTTATCAGACCCTTTTAGTGATGGGGAAAGAGTAACAGTCTCTGAGCAATCACCCATTCCCAATTCAGAAGGTCGTATTTTGGACAATACCACTCTTGAAATACCTGTTGGGACTGGTTTGTACGAGTTGACTTTAAGTGCAATAGGTAGTGTGGAACAAAGTCCTGTAAGAATTGTATTAGAAGACGGATTGGTTTCCAGTACCTGGCATCCAGCACAAGGACAGTCAATAAACGCCATTTCTTACTCGGTGTTTGTTCAAGACGGGTCTATTAGCATAAATATAGAGCAAGGTCAGTTATTATTAACGAGTATTAGGGTTAGAGAGCTGAATAGTAAGGTCACTTCCCTTACAGCACTGGAAGATCAAGTTCTTTCTGTAACCCTTAATGATCTGATACCAGACGCTGCGGATGAATCCTTGGAAAATATCAAAATAGAAAGAATTCTAAATCCTTCTAAAGGAGTGCTGTCATTTGATAATATCACTTCACACGATGATCTAATAGCGCTGAATAACTCATCTTCTATAAGCTTTCTACCAAGTACAAACCTCAATGGATATGATACTTTCCAGTATCTCATATTTTTAGAGGATTCGATTTTCGGATGGTACAAAGCCGAGATAAATATTAACCCTGTAGACGACCCTATTTTGTTAAAAAATGACGCGCCTCAAGTTCTTGAAGTAGATGAAGACAAAAGGCTCAGAGTACAAATTGGAGACTTTATAGAAAATATAGATAATGACCCTATTGCAGTCGTTGTAGACGAATCAGTGAATGAATGGCTCAGCCAGAGAGGTTTATCCATTACAGGAATACCGAGAAATGAACATGTTGGAGAATTTAGAACATCCTTAGCTTTCAAAGAGCCTAATGGCAATACCATCATTCACAGAATCAATATCAATGTCATTAACCAAAACGACCCTCCTCAAATTAGTGAATCGCTCCCAGCATATACTTCATATGTCGATTCTACCCTTTTGATTAGCCTTGAGCCTTCACTTTTCATCGATCCCGATGTGGGAGATAACCTTAGACTAAGTGTGACTTCCGGTGGTCAAGATTTATCCAGCTGGATATTTGTCAATAATTATGAGATTATCGTAAAGCCACTTCTGCAAAATGAGGGTGATCATAATATGACATTAACGGTTACTGACGATGAAGGTGCAACCGCCTCCATTGGATTTACTTTGTCTGTTTTGTCTGTTAGTCTTGAGTCCGATGATGAAATTATTGATGTCTCAGAAGATTCCGTAGAAGAAAACAGCAGCGAAGAAGAAATGCCAATTATTGAAGAAACACCCGTTCCCGTTGATTCATTGTCAGAAACCCCATCAGATTCGTTAATAACTATGCCGAGCGACAGTGTTATCGTGATTCCAGAGGATACATTGGTGAACATAATACCAGAACTTCAGTCTATTTTCTTGACTCTCGAGGATCAAAACTTATTGGAGATAAGCGCCAACGTACTAGCAGAAGGATTTAATGATCCTGACTCTACGGGCAAAAAGCTAATTCAAATAAAAGAAATGCCACATTTCGGTGATTTTAAAGTAAATGGAGGTTTAGCAATACTCGATACAACCTATGATCTCATAGATATAGAAAGCATAACTTACGAAACTACAGTAGGTTTCAGCACCAAAGATTCTGTCGGACTATTAGCAAATGATGGAGTCAATGAAGCATCAACAATTAGCTATATAATAATCAGTATACAGCGACCAGAAGTTCTTTCAGTAGAAAGCAGCAAAGTATCAGTAGCTGTTTATCCTAACCCTGTCGAGGATATTCTGCAAATCAAAATTGACAATATTAATGCCGTCAATAGCAGTTTGAGAGTTTGGGATGTAAGTGGCAAAATAATCTTGGCCAAACTCTTAAATAAACATTTGAATTATATAAATCTGTCGGAAACCACTCCGGGCATTTATATCCTAGAAATTCAATATTTCGGTAATGTTCATAGGTTGAGAGTAGTCAAAAAATAGTATAATTATTAAGGCTGACTGGCCTGAGTTCAGGTAAAATGAACAACATAAAAATAAGACCTTTCTTAATAATGTAGTCAAACAGGCCACATCCTCACCAGATAAGCATCATCTTCTGAAGTATAAAGCACTTCCATCGACCATCCCGCGATGGCTACCTGCTGCTCTAGCGTGTCCAGGTCCATATAGAGCCAATCAAACCATTCTCCCTTTTGTCCATTGTACTCAAACTGGAAGCTCAACTCGCCGTAGTATTTGTTGATAGGCTTAGGAGTATCCTCATAGAGGTACGAGATATCAGAAGAATCCGCTAACACAAACCCACCGGGTCGGAGTAATGTCTTCATATGATTTAGCGTAGGTATAAGGTTGCTGAGGTTTCCCGACAGACCAAGACCATTCATCATCATGAGGATTGTACCGTAGTTTGACCTGGGAAGTGAGAAGAAATCCCCCCTCACGACTTTTTTTATCCCTCGATCCTTAAGTGTTGCTATGCAACCCGCAGAGTTGTCGAGAGCCGTCACCTGATGTCCCTGACCTTGCAGAAACAAAGAATGTGCTCCTGCACAGGCCCCAACATCAAGCACTTTCACATCACACTGATCTAAAGCTATCTGCTCCAAGTCTGGCATGTCATCAAAATCTCTGAAATATACTTCAACGGGCATCTCCTCTGGCCCTCCGTAAGAAGTATTGATCATCAATGGACCTCTGTCTTTCTGATTATGATAATCATGGACAGCTACTCCCAGTGGATCGTTTTCGGTGTTCGACATAGGTGAATTCATTCTTCAATCCGAATATAAATACTCAAAAGCACTTCGGTAAGCATCTGTAACCTGGAAGTGATCAATCATACCATTATAAAACCCGTCTCCGCCAAGGGTCGCCGAATCCCCTATGATCACCAGTTTTCTTTTTGCACGGGTCATGGCCACATTCATCCGCCTTATATTTTTCAAAAACCCGATCTCACCCTTATCATTTGACCTTGTCAAGCTAATGTAAATAATGTCACGCTCCTGCCCTTGAAAACTATCAACAGTGTTGACAGAGAGCCGATTCATTATATCGAACTGCTCAGCAACAGGTTCAAGCTCATGTTCCAAGCGCTCTACTTGTGCTCTGTAAGGGGCAATTACGCCAATGGTCATTTCCTCATTTGCAACCAGAGTCCTATTTTCCGATAGGAGAATACCCATATGCTTGGCCAGCAAGGCTGCTTCATCAGGATTGTATGTACTCAGTGTTTGTTCGTTGATCTGCTCATCAAACCCACATCCCGCAATGTCCACAAACTCTACCTTGCCTCCTGGCAAGAATGCCCTGGAAAGCACGCTATCATCGGCGCTTAACTCGCCCTTATAGAATTGCTGACTTGGAAAATCCATGATCTCAGGATGCATACGATACTGGCTGGTCAGCATCACATCCACAGACTGCTCGGTCATCAACCGCTCAAATAGCGTATAGGCCAACCCCTCGCGCATCGCCACCTGAGATTTCACGGTAGGGGGCAACTGCTGGTGATCTCCGGCCATGATGACCCGCTCCACCTTCTGGATCGGTATCCAGCAGGCAGGTTCCAATGACTGACCAGCTTCATCTATGAAGAGCGTCTTGAAGGTCTTGGACTTGAGCAGCCGATGATTGGAGCCAGCAAGCGTGGACAATACCACTTGTGCAGAGTCGAGCAGGGATTGAACGATGTATCGCTCTATGAGGTCAGCTTCATCCCGCAGGTACCGTACTTCTTGCATCAGAAGCTTGCGCTGCTGTCGCTCAGAGGGCCCAAAGCTCCGCTTGTATTTCATAGCCATGTCTCTCATTTGCACGGACTTCTTTCGGACAGCCTTGAGGTCCTTGAAACTTGCGTGGTTGGCAATCCGCTCATCAAGGGAGCTACTTAGCGCGACCTCCGATATCCGTGCAGGATGCCCGATCCTCAACACATCGAGCCCTTGTTCCACTAGCTTTTCGACCAGTAAATCAACAGAGGCATTGCTTGGTGTACATACAAGTACCTGCTTCTCAATATCAACCGTGTATTTGATCGCCTGCACCAGTGTGGTCGTCTTACCTGTACCCGGAGGGCCATGTACCAGGGCTAAATCTTTAGCGGCTATAGCTTTCTGAAGTGCCTTGTTCTGATCTTCATTTAATGCTGGAAAGCTTACTGGCAGAGGTTTTTCGAACCTTGGAGAGACAGCACCATAGATCACCTCACGCAGTTCCCCCAGCCTGCTGTCTCCAGCCTTCATTACCCGCCTGACCGCACCTTCCATTTCTTTGAATGAAGACTCATCATACGCCAGATCCACTCCGAGCTTGCCGTCATTGATCCATTCCGGTAGGTCATCCATATTCAAGACCACCTTCATCTTCGTATCTCTTACAAATGCGATGACTCCTGTCACAGACATATCCTTCTGATCACCTTGATTACAAAAAAATGAGACGCTCGCCCCACCTTGAAAACTATGTCTGGTCAATGGCTGATTGGTGCGCTCTACCTCCACCACCATGCGCTCGCCGGTACCGGTGTAGTGACGAGACAGCACTACAGGGTACCAGCTAATACCCTGCTTCACCCTGTCATGCACGTCAGTATAGAGCAGCTTCCGCTTATGCGCATCCGCCTCTTCGTTGCGCTCAGCTTGAATCAGCCGGAGTAAGTGTTTGAGATGGGAGTTGATGTCCATTCGGTCAAATTTCTCGCAAATCTAGTGCTGTCATTGGGCTGACCATCCTCTTCCTGATTAAATTGATCCTATGATCTTGGATTTACCTACCGGAAAACCGTTATTCAACGCATTTCTCAGACTCAATCATCCATGGACCGCTGAGATGGTCAGTCGCATGCCATTTGATGCCATTACCTTCGACATGCAGCATGGCATGATTGAGTATGTAGACGTCATTAAGATGATCGGTTGTTTTCCTCCGATTATTTTCCCTATGGCACGGCTACCGCAAAATGATGGCGGATTGAGTATGAAGCTACTGGATGCAGGAGTACATGGCCTGATCTGCCCTCAGGTCAAAAGTCAAGCCGATACGACCTCCTTTGTCAAGCATTGCTACTATCCCCCTATCGGAGAAAGGAGCTTTGGCCCGATGAGGTCGTCGATCACCGTGGATGACTATGTATCCAAATCATCCGAATTAGTTGCTCCTTTTGTCCTGATTGAGACCCGGGAAGCTATAGAGAACTTAGAGGCGATTGCTGCCGCTCCTCACCTCAAGGGGCTCTATGTTGGTCCCTATGATCTAAGTCTAAGCATGGGACTCAGCGGGATAGCGGATTTTGACAACCCGGAACTGATGGAGCTCGTGACCTCTATTGCTAAAGAGGCCGAAAAGAATACGCTCCTGCTTGCTATTCAGGTTTATGACCTGAGTAAAGTACAAAGGCTGCATGATTTGGGTTACCAGATGTTCGGGGTGTTTGATGACCAGATATTGTTTCACCAATCGCTTCAGCGAAGGTTTGATAAGATTGCCGAGATCAGGGATAAGCTTACTTAAGCAAGTAGCCTTGTATTGTCGACTTAAGCTGATCTTTGTCTGCTGAGACATGGGGGTCGCTATAAATTTTCAGCATGAGTTCCAGCAATACATTTTCACCGTAACCCAGCTTGGCTGACATTCTCGCACAAAACTTTATTTCCTCCTGGTAGAGTCGACCATCAATCTTCATCAGCTGAACTATACTGTAGATATAGTCGTACTTCTGGTCGTCTGGTATGCCTGACAAGTCCTCAATTGGAGACTCCACCATGAAGCACTCATTGATCTCGTCCTCGGACATGCCGTTGGCTTTGCCAATCTGAGTAATCAGATCTATCTCCTCCTTTACGACCACACCATCGACTTTGGCGAGCTGAACTAATATATTTAGATGTGTGCGTGACATACTTTGTATATTCACAAGGATGTAGTTGACAGTACAGTACCGAAGAAAGGATATCGCTGCATTGATGTAAACTTAATTGAAAATGAACTATCCGGCAATACACCAAATCGTGATAAGGGCCTACTTTACATGAATTTTCTTGCACATATATATTTGTCAGGGAATGATCCCTTGATCACGCTTGGCAACTTCATCGGTGATTTTGTAAAGGGTAATCAGGCTAATACCTACCCCCAAAAGGTTCAAAATGGTATTGCACTACACCGCGCCATTGATGAGTTTACCGACAACCATGAGACGGTGCTTCAAAGTAAGATAAGGCTTAGAGCAGATTACAGACATTATGCTCCAGTGATTGTAGATGTGTATTACGATCACTTTTTGGCTAAGTATTGGTCAGATTATCATAGTACTGCCCTACCGGAATACACAGAGCGGTTCTATGAAATGGTAAAAACCCATCGGAGCATACTGCCGGAGCGTGCTAACAGAATGTTTGACTACATGAGCAGGGACAACTGGCTCCTCGGGTACAGTCGGGTGACGGGAATAGAGCAGGCATTGAGCGGAATGTCGAGACGATCCAAATTCGATTCACGCATGGAACAAGCAGGAAAAAACCTCCGTTCCGATTATGAATTATTCAAAGCAGAATTTGAAGCGTTTTTCCCGGAACTTATTTCGCATGCCGCCACTTTACGCAGTAGTTGGGAATAGCTAGATTTGAGCAATGATAGTTGTCAGGCCTAAAATCAACACGCTTTTTAGCATAGGTATCTTTTTGATCATTGTATTCAGCCTTTTCGGCGTGATGGTCAATCAATACATTAGCTACACCCAACCCCCATTATACATCAGTCTATTGATGGCCGGTTCGGGAGCACTAGGCTTTTCCATTCTCCTGAAGTATTTATGGAACCTGAAGACGATTTCAATTGGTAAAGAAAGATTCGAAATCCACTACCCTGTCCGCTTTAAGAACGTGACGCATTCTGGTAAGAATATGGTCAAATGGAGTGAAGTCAAGATCAAAACCTGGGGAGGCAACTACTCGGAACTGAGTGTCCACTTTGATGATGGCAAAAAGATAAACCTTAGTCAGCAAGAGCATACGGACTATGATAAGACGATCAATTATCTCATCAAGAAGTACAAGAAATTAAAGAAGTGATATGATCAAAAATGTGCTTATCGTTGGCCTTGGGGGGTTTTTGGGCAGTGCTGGGAGGTATCTTCTTCACCTGATGATGCTCAAACTGGGATGGGATCGATTGCCATTGGCGACTATGAGTGCCAACGTGCTCGGGTGCCTCATATTCGGAGTAGTACTTGGCCTGAGTGTGAAGTCGGACACTAAATTATCTCATGGTATGCTCATTTTCCTGACCACAGGTTTCTGTGGGGGATTTACAACTTTCTCTACGTTTGCCTTAGAGAATGTCAGAATGATAGAACGGGGTGCTTTGCTCGGCATGGCATTCTATATTTCACTCAGCGTAGTATTTGGTCTCTTAGCCGCTTATGGCGGACTATCTCTAGCTAGAAACTATTAATTCAATAATCGATGAAGTATCTGATTGGGCTGATTGGGCTGTTACTAATTGTCTCCTGTGCTAATGAGCGCGAGTTCGTCAGCTACACATCTGCAGAGGACTCTTTGTACATTGTTCAGAACTACGAAAAGTCAGAAGTGCTCATTGAAATGAGAGATGGCATAAAGCTCTTTACAGCTATCTACTCCCCTAAGGACAAATCAGAGGACTACCCAATCCTTTTGTATAGGACACCCTACTCGGTGAGCCCCTATGGGATTGACCTAGATAAATATAGAACATCATTGGGACCATCCGGTCAGTTCGCCAGGGATGGATTCATCTTTGTATATCAAGACGTGCGTGGAGCCTACATGTCGGAGGGTGTTTTTGTGAATATGACACCACACATTGTCGACAAAAGCAGTGCTGAATCAGTGGATGAGAGTACCGATACCTTTGATACCATAGATTGGCTTATCAGCAATCTGGAGGGTAACAACGGCCGGGTAGGTCAATGGGGTATTAGCTATCCAGGCTTCTATACTGCAGCCGGGATGATCGACTCACATCCAGCGTTGGTAGCCGCCTCTCCCCAAGCACCAATTGCCGATTGGTGGTATGATGACTTTCATCACAATGGCGCCTTTTTCCTCAATCATGCCTTCAATTTCTTTGCTAATTTCGGTAGACCAAGACCTGCGCCGAGCCAAGAAAGACAGCCAAGATTCGATCATAATGACAATAATGCTTATGATTTTTTCACTGAACTCGGCCCTTTGGTAAATGTCAAGGACAAATATTTTGGTGACAGTATAGCCTTCTGGGATGACATGGCAGCTCATCCAAATTACGACGAGTTTTGGCAGTCAAGAAATATCTTGCCCCATCTCAAAAACATTAATTGTGCTGTCCTGACAGTAGGCGGATGGTTTGACGCGGAAGATCTCTACGGACCACTGGCCATTTACAAAACAGTGGAACAAAACAACCCGACCATTTTCAATGCACTGGTGATGGGGCCATGGAGTCATGGAGGTTGGGCTCGAACAGATGGGTCGCATCTTGGAAATGTTCACTTTGGTAGCGAGACATCTGCGTTTTATAACCATGAGATCATCTACCCATTCTTTAGGAGTCATTTGAAAGAGGATGAGCCAGTTGATCTTCCAGAAGCATACGTATTCGAAACAGGCACTAACCAATGGCGAACTTTTGACAACTGGCCTCCAGGGGAAATCATTTATCGCAACGTTTTCATCCATCAGGGAAACCGGTTGTCATTTCAAGCCCCATCAAGCTCCACGTTTGGCATGAACGAATATACCAGCGATCCTTTTGACCCTGTTCCCTATACAGAAGATGATAATGCCATCGGTATGACGAAGGAATACATGACTGACGATCAGTCATTCGTAGTTAGCAGGCCTGATGTACTCTACTATCAGACAGAGCCGTTATCAGAAGATATTACGGTAGCTGGGCCGATTGAAGTCAATTTAGTTGTATCCACAAATCAATCATCAGCAGACTTTGTCGCGAAGCTAATTGATGTATATCCCGAGGATCATCCTCCGTTTCCGCATCAACCCGACAAAACCATGGCCAATTACCATCAAATGGTCAGAAGTGAGGTTATCAGAGGAAGGTTTAGAAATGACAAGTCGGCCCCCATACCCTTCGTACCAAACCAAAGCGAAGAACTGAAGATACCACTCCAAGATGTACTACATACCTTCAAAAAAGGTCATCGCATCATGCTTCAGGTTCAGAGTACATGGTTTCCTTTGGTAGATATCAATCCTCAAAAATATGTGGACAACATATTCGAGGCAGAAGAGGGTGATTTTACTCTGGCAAAACATAGAATCTTTCGAAGCGGTGTTCAGCCCTCATACATCTCTCTTGGCACACTCGATAACAAAATCAAATAGACCCATAATGTCCTAGCTGAGAAGCGACTAAATCTTAAATTAAGAGAGGGGTACAAACTGGCCACCTACAACTCCTTTTTTTCACTTTGTCTCTAATAATCATACCCTGACTGCTCCATTCATCGAAAGATTAGGTAGATACAACGATAACTTAATATACGTTATAGGTAATTTTCCTAAATTCGTTGAGGATTTAATATACCAGAACCATGATTCGAATTTTTACTCTTTTGATGTTTCTATTCACCTCAACACTGTCTTTCGGTGAAAGTATTGGTGTTGTCGATGTGGAAAGTACCTGTCGCATTAATTCGGCAAGCAATAGTTGGATATTTACGAACAACGGAAACTCCAAGGTTCGGGTGAGATACCAGGTACTGCCTGATGGTAAATTGAAAAACCTATGGTTAAACGCTGGCCAGTCAAAGACCGTAAGCCAAAATGAGAACCTTGGAAATTTACTGGAAGTCACTTTTGAAGAGTCTACAATAGGACTCAGCGGAAGTTCTGAAATATGCGCAGTGGAGGGTATAGAACTTACTAGTGTTTGTAGTAATAATCCGAATACTCGTCGATGGAGGGTAAGAAATACTAATAACTTCAGAGTGCGAGCGACTTATGAAGTCTATGGTTCAAACATATCCGGATCTATTACTTTGCCTAAGGCAGGCAAAGGATTGGAAAAGTGGGCTGATGATGGTGTTTTTGAATATAAGTTTATTGAAACGAGAGATGCTGGGGGTTCCAATACACTAAAGCTTTATTATGGAGATAATCAAAGTAAAACTAAAGCTTCAGGAAATCAACGCTGTTCAGTAGACAATCCGTTGACAGCTACAGCCGTTTGCTCGGACAACTCTAAAAGGAATCTATGGGAGGTCTACAATACTAACTTCAGTAAAGTATTTATCACCAGAAACGATAATGGCAAGACTATTAAGGTACCTGCTGCTACCATTGCAATCGATGAGGAAACTCAACAGGAAGTCGTAGTTCCAGGTGTAAGCAAGATTTACACTTCTCGAACCATTTCCGAGTTTTCTTTCAGCTATGGTGATAGTCAATCACCTGTATACGTTCTTGATAGTAATCCTTGCTTCCCTAATCCTGTAGAGCCAATACTTGCAGATATTTACTACATAGATTCTGAAGTAGGTGTTGAATTGGCGACAATTTTCGCAGTATATCTCGATGATGAAACTGGAAATGCCACCATGGAAAGGATTTTTGAGGTTCCATTTGGAGCTCATATGGCCGTGACCCGAGATAACACCACAATGTATCTTACTGGTGGAGGAAGCCTATGGAAATACGATTTGATAAATCATCTGCTCACAGAGGTAGGCGCCCTTCCAGAAGGAAGCGGTAGTGTGATTCAAGTATCAATCAACCTTGACAATGAGTTGTGGGCGGTATCATCCACTCAAAATATTGCCTACAATCTCGATCCAACGGATGCATCGCCGATTGAGTCTGTTAATTTAGATATAAACATCACCAACGGCGATATTGTCTTCACCTCCGACGGGGCATTTTTGACAGGTAAGAATACGCTGAGGAGTGTCGACCTTTCAACTGGTACGACATCTACCATAAGTAGCTTAAGAAGAAATGTTAACGGAATGGCTGTGTTAAGTCAAGGTAGAGGTGATTTGATTATTGCTACCAAAGAGCTTGACTATTTCATCACATTAGATCCTACTACTGGTGAGGAAACCGATACTTATGATGCTTATTATAATGGTGAGAAGTTCACCTTGAGCTGGGGTGATATGGCTACTGGCCACCTTTACCAAAGATTTGACGGATGTCAGATTTTCCTAGCAGATCAAGATACTGAGTCCATTTATACCATTTCTTCCAGTACTGAAGATGCGCTGGCTCTCGCGAGTGCCACATTCCCATATCCAGCTAACTACCGCGACCCTCATATTGCTCTAAACCTTCAAGGCGATAAGTTATACTTGATTGATAGCGATCAACCTAACAAGTACGGATACTATGACCTCAACTCGTTCGTATACCATGAGATTGGTCAACTAAGTGGAGTTGGTAAGATTACTCAACTCACATTTAGCCCTTATGGGGAGTTATTCTTCTCATCCAACAATAGCGAAGAGCTGTATGTCTTCACAGACATAGAGAATGGTACTTATGAAAGCTACGGACAGGTTAGGATAGATAATACCAATAATATTCTGAAGATTGAGGGGTCAGATATCGCCTTTGATCAGGATGGAACATTCTATGTAGCCAGCAATCAGACTCCTGATGATATTTATCAGGTTTCCGGAGTGAAGGGGCATCTGCTCGCGGTACCTATTGTAAATAATCTGGGTAAGCATATTACTGGATTGGCGGTAGATGATCAGGGAGACCTTTTGGTTTCTTTCTACAGGTCAAGCAACCTGATGCATTTTAGCACCAGCACATTCGAGATGACTAACCTTGCCATAGGTGGAGATATCACGAGAAATGGGTATGGTGATATGTCCTCAGCTTGTTTTGATATGCTAGAGTTCTGTGGTGGTTATGGTGAAGCCATCATTGAATATAACCCCGGCACACTGGCAAATGGTACTGGTTCACCTGTAGAGGCAAGAATGAACCCAACACTTGCTCTAGGACAGCCCCAAGAGACTGATGTTATCAATTTTGTATCTCTTGGCTTTGGTGGTGATTTGACTGTAGAGCTTGCTAGTCCTGTTTACGATCACAACAAAAATGGTGTTTATGTCGACAATGAGAAGTCGATCAACTACGGAGAGAAGTCTATGGCGGATATAGTCATTGTGGAAACAAGTTGGGGTTATCGACAAAAGAACTGTGGGCCTGATCGCAATAAAAATTACCCAGAATTAATATTAGTATATGGTAAGCAAAATCTAGCGGATACCGAATGGGTGCTCCTCAACGATCCTGAAGGTGACTGTAGGTCTTCCTTCATCGATGTAGCTCCTGCAATCGCCGCAGGTATGGAATATGTGAAATATCTCAAAATTGTAGATGTCACTAATCCTCAATACTTCCCAGGTTCAGGAGATGGTTTTGATGTAGATGGTATCATCATATGCCCCGGTGAAGTAGTAGCGGCAATAACCGGCGAAGGGCGTGACGGTAGCCCTATTGCTAACGCACGTACACTCAACGAAGGAGATGCCTATAGCGAAGATTTCTTCAATAAGGCACCCAATGAAGTATATCAGAATGGAGCTGGTAGGGTTTCAATCTATCCAAACCCTGTAGTATCCAACAACATCAGACTAGCTGTAGATGGAGAATGGGATATCGCTCAATATGACATAGTTGACATCAACGGTAGAATCTTGAGTGTTGGCCAGGTAGAGCGACTCAACCCAACCATCACTATGAATAGTATCAACAGTGGTTTGTATGTGCTACGAGTGAAAGTGGCAGGGCAGCAGCAGTCCATTAAGTTTACTGTTAAGAGATAGCCGAAATAAGGCTTGAATAGCTTCAAAGGTGCTGCAAGTTGTGGCACCTTTTTTTATGCCCGTTAAATTCTTGTTCAAAAAATAAAAGGGGGCTGACAACCCCCCTTTACAAATCACCTATTTAACCAAATCACTTTCGTCTTTCGACCTGACATATGCAGAATGTTTATCAGAGACGAAAGGTTGTCTAAGAGACTCCACTAATTTCAAAAAAGTTGGAAGGATGGATCAGATTAAAAACTCCACTTGATCCTGGTGTAGATAGCACTGCCCGCAGAAGCATATTCACCTTCATCATTATCCGCAAAAAATAGCTGTCCTGTAAAATCAAAATCCAGATTCTGTTTCAGGGAATAAGTAATGAAGGGGTTAAGAAAGACCGCCTGATCTGAGGGGTAGAATATAGTCGCAATCCCTCCGGTGATTAATGGGGTGAACTGATACGATCCCTGAACAAAAGTTGAAAGTACATAGGGAGATAGTTCTCTAACGTCAATGTTAGAGTTGGCTGCTCCAGGGTCGATGATATTTGGTGGGTTCTTACTACCCTCAGAATTATACAAGAAGCCCCCGTTGAGATAAAAGGAGCTGACGAAGGAGTAGTCCACGGATATTGAAGCCAGTAGCTGTGAAGCCCCGTAACCCTCTTCCAGCGGTTCGAAATAGGTGAGTTCTCCCTTGAAACCAGCGTTTCCAAGATTACCTGCCCAACCTGTACCTACCGTCAAATTGTTCTTCATAACACCCCCGAAGAATTGAATGTCGTACTGCCCTGCATTCATTTGGTAGCGCAATGCGGAAGTAACCTCGCGCCAGCTTCCAGCAACGTTGAAAGCAAACTCAATCTCCGAAGCGAAACCGGTAAATCGTTTAACTCTGAAAGCGTCGCTCCCAGGGCGCTCTTCGTAATCAAAGTCGAAAAATGAATAGGCATTGAAGATATCATTTGGGTTCCAAACCAGATTTTTTCCCCAATTGATTCGCTGACGACCTGCGGTAAACTCCCAGTTGTTTTTGTTATACCGAAGAAAGGCACGATCTATCATAGTATGCAATAGCACTCCTTTCGCATCAATAGGCGTCCAGCTCAGATCGAAATAGTCATTATTGACATCTATAAAGGAAGCGTAGAAAGGATAAAACTCAGTTGCCAAATCACCAAGAAAAAGTCGATTTCGAAACTCAAGCTTACCGGTCAATGATTCCGTTGGGTACCAGTGTAAGTTAAGTCGATTGTGAACCAGGTTATCCAGGTAATTTGGAGCGCCATTGTTGACAGTCCAGGTCACCATATCCTTGATGTAGCCATTCACTTGCAACTTCGGTGCGTCTTGAGCACTGAGACAAGTGGGGAGTAAAATGATGAGTACCAGGACTAGTCTCATTTCCTCACGTCACTGACGATTTTGCCGTCTTCGAGCGTAATGATCCTCCTTGCCTTGTCAATCACCCTCTGATCATGCGTGCTGAAAATAAATGTCGCTTTTTCCTCATCATTCATTTTAGCCATAATGTCCAGCAGTGATTCGGTAGAATGCGAATCCAGGTTAGCGGTAGGTTCATCAGCCAGTATAAACTTAGGCTTAGAGGCCAAAGCTCTTGCTACCGCAACCCGTTGCTGCTGGCCACCAGACAGTTGCGCAGGTCGTCTATCTCGTACTTCACTGATTCCCATTTTAGTTAGCAGCTCGTCGGCGCGATCATCCATAGCCGACTGATGAGATTGCTGTAAGAGCATGACAAACTCGACATTTTCCTTTGCCGTTAGCACCGGAATGAGGTTATAGGATTGAAAGACAAATCCAATATTCTTCAATCGGAAATCGGTCAAGTCCGCTTCATTGAGCTCTGCGATATTCACTCCACCTACCGTGATGTACCCCTCCGAGACATTATCAAGCCCACCGATCATATTAAGTAATGTCGTTTTACCACATCCTGAGGGTCCCACTATGGCAGTGAACTCACCCTCCTCTATAGTCAGCGATACGTCATTGATCGCATGTACAGGAATAGTATCAGGGTTATAGGTCTTACTTACACCTTTCGCTTCGATTACACTCATGATCACAGTTTTCTTATAGCTTCTAATGGATTGAGCTGAATAGCCTTAATCGCAGGATAAACAGCTCCTAAAAATGCCGTGAAAATCACAACCATCATTAGTACTGGGTAGGTAGCATTGGAGATGGATGGATAAAAGATTGCATCCATGCCGTATTGTTCCAAAGCCGTCGCATAGGATGAGAGGTCCATTCCCTTGGTGCCCAACCAGAGATTGGTCGCATACCCCATAAATAATCCGATCGGACCCGCGATAAGGGACATCAGACAAGTTTCAAGGACTATCATTTTAAAAACGCTCTTTTTATGCATGCCTATCGATCTCAGCATACCAATTTCCTTAGTACGTTCGAGCACGGCCATGAGCATGGTATTGACAATGCCAAAGAGTAGTGCCAGCATGATAATGACTGTAACAATCTGCTTAGTCATCGCCGACTGTTGCTCCATCATATCAAACTCCGGAGCTATTTCCCGATAGGTGCGTACCAAATCAGTAGTGCTCACGCTCAAGTAATCCTTGACTAGCGAAATTTGCTCACTATCGTTGAGAAACACTGCAATCTCATTGATCCCGTCCACACCTGTCAACCGACTGAGGTTGTCGTATCTCACATAGACGCCAGTTTCGTTGATTCGAGGCGATTTTGACTTGAATATACCTTCTACTCTGAAGGAAGCAGCTATGATTTCTCTGTCTAGATTCTGTATGGTGATCACTACCTTTGATCTTACTTTCACCTTGAGCTTATCAGCGAGCTTTTCGCTTATCAGAATAGGATTTCTACTAATAGCCTCAAAATAAGAGCCCTCCACAAACAGACTTTACAAGCCAGTGTTCAGCGATTCCGCTTCAGGTTCGACTCCATAGATTTGGACTCCAGCATTTGTCTTGGGACTGGCAAGCATCCCATTCGCAATCTGTCGACTCGACCAGGACTTGATTTCCGGTAGGTCAGAAAGATAAGACTCAAGTCGGTCTACATTTGAAAGCTGAAACTCAAGTCCCGGCTCTATGAGGTAATCGGGATTGTGAATCTGAATATGGGAATAGTCGTGATTTACAGCATTGCGAGAAAAAGCCTCAATGAAGCTGTTGTAGAAGGCAAACATGAAGATAAGCGCCCATACTCCTACGATGATTGCTCCAATGACCACAAAACTGCGGCGCTTTGACCGCCAGATATTTTTCCACGCTAGTGATAGTATCATTCTTTCAGCGCTTTAATGATTTTCAATTGCTTAATGGCCAGCATGGGGTAGATGCCCAGAAATAAAGCTATTAATAGGATGCTTAGCCCCTGGTCATAGAAGACCTTTGGGTCGAGTGCGAAGGGCATGATTGCCTCATATCCAAACTTCTCCATGGCTGCTGCCGTCTCGCCTGTCAGGAGGATCGGGTTGGCCCAGAAGTAGACTACTACCGGGGAAGCCGCCAGTAATCCGAGTACCACGCCCAGGAAGGTCAGCAGCAATATCTCAATAGCCACCATTCCTTGTATTCTGCTTTTCTTCATACCGATGGAATTGAGAATGCCGAACTCATACGTCCGCTCCTTAGTCATCATCAGAAACGTACCAAATATGCCAAAGCCAATGACGCCATATAGTACATAGACCATCACGAGACCTCCGTAGTAGTCAAGCTCGATACCTTGTACAAGATCAGGCATCATCTCTTTCCAGGTCATGGTCTCATACTCCTCATTCTCACCGACCACCTGCGACTTCACCAACGATGTAGCATCAGGATCATCAAGTAGTATCGAATAGCTTGTGATCATTCCCTCTGCCCCGAAGAACGCCTGAGCTGATTTTAATGGTAGGTAAACGGCACTCTGGTTTAAGTCCGGCACTGGAAACTTCAAAGTGCCTGCCACTGGATACTTTCCCACGGCATTGACACCATGGTAGCCCTGACTGAGTAGCACCAGAGTATCACCTACCTCCAGTTTCAAGTATTCCGATAGGCCCGCTCCAATGAGTACACCATCTGTTGTATTATAAACGCCATCCTGAAGTTTGTTTTCCAGATATGAAAACTGCGACTCCAATGCTAAATCAACCCCTGTGATGAGTGCTCCTTTGGTCTTATCTCGATAGGATGCTAGCGCAAATGAGCTGATGCGCGGTACACCCATGATGATCGATTCATCACTTAGATTCATATCCGCAATGGCCGCCTCGGGAAAGCTGTTGTCCAGAATCTTCTCCTCCCAATAGTCGACATGATGAACGCCTATGTGGCCGGTAAGAAATCTTACCGAGTTGTCAATCATACGCTCGTAAGAGCCCAACTGCATGGACTGCATCACGCATGCGAAGAAAACAGCAAAACCTATAGAAGACGCTGTGATCCATGTGCGCTTCTTATTGCGCCAGATATTTCTCCAGGCCAGCTTAAAATTCATGACTTACTTTAGCTATTCCTCCGATGCTCATTATCGTATGGTTTTGAGGTTTTGGACTGAAAAAAAACTATCCTGTAGGTCAATATCAAATTCGAAATCACCGTATACAATCACTGTCTTTTGATCAGGGTTTTCTGCGGGCACCATCTCCATCCGTGAAGGAATCGTCCTTCCGCCGATCTCCTTGATATCAGACATAGTCATCGTGTTGACCAGGTACTCATCCTCATCGTAGAACTTCGTCAACAGCTGGAAGTAATCATCTTTACTGATATAGGACTCGAGCTTTCCCCATACCACGGCAGCTTCTTCCTTAGGATATAGTACAATCTTCCAGGTATCATAGCCAGCTATTGTCGTGTCTCCGGCCAGCTCATGGGTATAGTCTACTACAGCGGATGACTGATTGACCAGATCGTCGTTGGTGAAGTCTGATCCCATCCAGCTCTGCATCATCATCGAGGGTGGCATCTTGATCACGCGATCAATGCTCGGCTGCCAGCTCCAAAGCTCACGTTCCCGCTTCAGCGATCCTGTTCCCTTGTCTCTGGCAGGTGCAGTGATGAGCACTAGGCTGTATTCGGTTCCCTTTGACCATGTTTTCATGGTAATTTCCCTGGTCCACTTGGGCCGAACGATCCGCATGGTCATCGTGCCCCTGTTGGACTTTCCCTGCATTTTCTCATCAGCCTTTTTAATAATCTCAGTGGCGTCCTGAGCTTGCAGTCCAACGCTTGCAGTCATTAATATGCCTATCAACAGTCGTTTCATTTTTTGCAGTATTTTGAAATTAGATATTCTTCGAAATCGTCAAGCTGATAATCCTCTTTGACGAAGAGCTTTTGCATGCCCACCCCATCAAACACAGCCGCCAGTATCCGCGCTTCTTCTTTAGGGTTCGGTATCCCAATGTTGGTTAAGAGCTGCTCAAAAAGTGTGAGGTAACCATTGAGTTTACTGACGGCCAGGTCATGGATAAAGGCAAATCGCTCGACCTGAATAGCGAGACTGGTGATCAGCTTCCAAAGCTCCAGGTTCTCACGAAGCTCCTTAAAGGTATAGCGGATGATGTTTTGCAACATGACGGCTGGGTCGTCATTGATGATCTGCTGCATTATGTCCTCCTCGCCTTTGCTCAATGAAGCAACCAGTTCTTTGAGCAACTCTTCTTTGCTATCGAAATAATTATAAAGGAGTCCTTTGGAATAGCCCGCCTCTTTGGCAATCTGGCTGATAGTCGTAGCTTCATAGCCATGGGTCCCAAATAGCTGAAGTGCGGCTGACATGATCTTGTCCCGGGCCTGATCTCTTATTTCTTCAAACTGTGCTTTACTCCGCGGGCTCATCTTTATGACTAAACGGTTGGTCAATCATAAAGTTACCATTTTATTCTTTAGTTACACCTAGTTCGTGCAAAACCTAACGGCAGACTTCAGCTTGGTGAAGGTGATCTTCAAGCCAAGGTATGTAGCTCATATCATTGAAAGGCTAATAACAGGAGTGTCAAGGCCATTCTGCCACTGATTTTGTACCAAATCCTCATCCAGGGTCTTGTCTGTGTGCCACAGACAAGGGTGGTACTTTCTTGAGATAAAATGGAAATGGTTAACCATTGGGTCGCTGCACCCTCCATAGCCACGGGTTTAAACCCGTGGCTATGGAGGGCTGTCACAATAACTGTTTCAACAGTTTGTCCTAGGCCGACTTCAACTCGATGATGGTGATTTCCGGTAGGATGCCTACACGACCAGGATAGCCGATGAAACCAAAGCCTCGGTTGACATAGAGGTACTGGTTGCCCTCCTGATAAAGGTCTGCCCACTGCTTGTACATCCACTGCGATGGGCTCCAACGGAAGTCGCCGATCTCCACGCCGAACTGCATGCCATGCGTATGTCCGGCAAGCATGAGATCAATATCGGGATGGGTAGGTCGTACCTGAGCATCCCAGTGGCTGGGATCGTGAGATAACAATATTTTCACAGGTGCCTCTTCACTGCCAGCGTAGGTCTTTTCAAGATCACCATATTTCTGAAAGCGTCCTCCGCCCCAGTTTTCGATACCAAGTATCGCGATCTTCTCACCGCCAGTCTCAATAAACCTGTTTTCATTCAAAAGGATATCCCAACCCATTTGCTTCTGCGTGGTGATCAGGTCTTGTAAATTCTTCTTCTTGGCCTGATCGGAACTCCAGGAGCTGTAGTCGCCATAGTCATGATTACCAAGTGTCGAATAAACGCCCAAAGGCGCTTTGAGCTTATTGAAGATATCGACATAGTTTTTCACCTCCTCTGTCTTATTATTGACCAGGTCTCCCGTAAAGAAAATGACATCCGGCTTTTCTCCCAAGAGCATATCCACCCCCCCCCG
>CAYGOT010000060.1:0-28053 GCA_964351595.1 uncultured Roseivirgaceae bacterium
TTCTTTAATACTAGATTCAATATCTTTAACCCGTAATAACAAACACTGAATCAAAACAATATTGGTATGAAACTCAATTTCAAATTAACTGATGACTATGTCGAGAAATATCAAAGTACGGACCCAGGATTTGGATTCAATGGCCTTGGGTTGCTCACCTATTATCGAACCTACTCTCGTCTAAAAGATGATGGTACTAACGAGCAATGGTATGAAACTGTAAGGCGTGTGGTGGAGGGGTGCTATTCCATTCAAAAGGAATACATCCTGAACAATGATCTGGGATGGAATGACAATAAGGCACAGAAATCAGCTCAGGAAATGTATGACAGGATGTTCAAAATGAAATTCCTGCCTCCGGGCCGGATGCTATGGGCTATGGGCACTCCCATTATTCATGAAAAGAAAGTAGGTCAGGCATTATTTAATTGTGCTTTTGTCTCTACCGATCAGATGAGACGATCACTCGAAGATGCCATCCTGCCTTTCACTTTCATGATGGACATGAGCATGGTGGGTGTAGGTGTGGGTTTTGATGTGGCCGGAGCTCAACGTTTGAAAATCTACAAGCCACAATCTGAAGAAGAAGTGTTCATCATACCGGATACCAGAGAGGGATGGGTAGAAAGCCTGCGAAGACTATTGGCCTCCTATTTCCAACAACATTTTATCGGCACTCCTGGATTCACCCTTCGTTTTGATTACAGTAAAATCCGTTCAGCTGGAGTCACAATTAAAGGTTTTGGAGGAATCTCCAGCGGCCCGGCACCTCTGGAAAATCTTCATGAACAGGTACGAAGTGTACTGGAGAAAGAGCATGATAAATACATCAGCCTAACAGTCATCACTGATATCATGAATATGATTGGCCAATGTGTGGTGGCTGGAAATGTCCGGCGAACCGCACAGATAGCTTTAGGAAATGTAGACAATGAGGAGTATCGAAAACTAAAAGACTACAGCTGGGATGCTGAAGAAAAAATCTATACAGGATCACGAGCAGAGCGAGCGGCCTACGCTTGGGCATCCAACAATAGTGTCTTTGTAGATAATCAAACCGAATTCGAAGAAGTGGCTAATCAAACGGCAATAAATGGTGAGCCTGGCTACATTTTCATGGATAACATCCGAGCGTTTTCACGCATGTGCGATCCTGCCGATTACAAAGATTCAAAGGCAAAAGGCACAAATCCCTGTGGTGAACAGTCACTCGAAAGTTTTGAGCTATGCTGCCTGGTAGAAACTTTCCCGTCCCGTGCAGAATCAAAAGCTGACTATTTGCGGACATTGAAGTTTGCATATATGGTAGGCAAAACCGCCACTCTTGTTTCCACCACCTGGCATCAGACCAACAGAGTGCAAAAACGCAATCGTAGAATAGGCACTTCGGTAACGGGTGTAACGAATTTCATAGACAGGAATTCGCTCGAAACACTAAGAGACTGGCTGCAAGACGGCTACAACGAAATCCAAAAATGGGATGAAATTTATTCTTCCTGGTTGTGCGTGCCTCGAAGTATCAAAACTACGAGCGTAAAGCCGTCTGGAACAGTTAGCCTACTGGCTGGTGTAAACCCCGGATGTCACTTTCCTGAGTTTGACTATTACATTCGTAGGGTGCGTATCGCTAAAACCTCTGCCCTGGTGCCAGCACTGGAGGAAGCAGGACTCGATATTGAAGATGACGTGATGGACAATTCCTCCGTTGTTGTATCCTTCCCAGTCCATAATCAAGGCAGGAGTCAAAAGGATGTGAGCATTTGGGAACAGGTAAGTCTAGCAACATTTTTGCAGACCTACTGGTCTGACAATCAGGTATCCTGTACGGTCACTTTCAAACCGGAGGAAGCCAATCAGATTGCCCCCATCCTCGATTACTTCAAGTATTCACTCAAGTCGATCAGCTTCCTGCCAAAACTGGAAGTAGGTGCGTATGCACAAATGCCTTATGAAGCGATCACGCGAGAAAAATATGTGGAAATGGCCTCAAAGCTTCAGCCTATCAAGTATGTAAATCATGAAGAAGATGCAGAAGCAGAAAAGTTTTGCAACAATGATGTTTGCACCATTTAACTCAACCCTTAATACAT
This sequence comes from uncultured Roseivirgaceae bacterium, assembly GCA_964351595.1. Lineage (GTDB taxonomy): Bacteria > Bacteroidota > Bacteroidia > Cytophagales > Cyclobacteriaceae > UBA6059. The sequence goes on from CAYGOT010000060.1 coordinate 2,091, forward strand.
ATCCAGTAAACCACATATAATGTCTTTACATACATTCCATATCCCCGTAATGGGTTTAGCTTTTACCATAGACACTCCTGTTAAAGTCGCTCATTACGGCATTAATTCTGTGATCTCTATCATTGAGGATGATCTTATAGAAAAAGTACGAAAAGTTTACAGCAAAAAACATAACGTTCCCTTTATTCCGATTAAGGATCAGGATGAAGATTCACGAGCTACACGTATTACTACATATTTAAACCTGGTTAAAAAAATTGTTGATGAGAAGATTAATAAATTCAGGCAATCCTGTTCATTAACGGAAGCAGTTCACTACCTCGATTTATTACCGGATCAATCCGATATTAAGCAAGGCTTTTTAAAATTAAAAACGAAGGGTTCTGCTGATGATATCATCCACTATGCCAGATCCCATGCACAACCGGGGACAATAGATGTAAATATCATGACAAAGCTGGACAAGGTAAACTACGAGAAAGGGAAGCCCCTACCTTCAATCTACAATGATGCGCATGCTTCTGTTAGGGGCTTTGCATATAGTGATTTAAACTCATCCCTTGTATTATCAGCAGGACTGAACCCGGCATTATATAGTTATTTGTCAAATTTTGATGATTTTTATCCAGACCAAAATGGAGCTTTCAAAAAGAAGATCATTCTAAAAGTAAGTGACTATCGGTCTGCGATGATCCAGGGAAAGTTTTTGGCAAAAAAAGGACTTTGGGTTTCCGAATTCAGGATAGAGTCAGGTTTAAACTGCGGTGGGCATGCGTTTGGAACAGAAGGACATTTAATGGGGCCAATCCTGGAAGAATTTAAAAACAAACGAGCGTCCCTTACTCAATCGATATATGATGTATATCAGGAGGCACTCATAGAAAAAGGTCATGCACAATTATCTGAAACTCCGGCCTTGAAAGTCACTGCACAAGGGGGAGTGGGCACTGCCAAAGAACATCAGTTTCTCCTGGATTATTATAAATTGGATGCGATCGGTTGGGGGTCACCTTTCTTGTTGGTACCGGAAGCCACTTGTGTTGATAGTCATACAAGAAATCTCCTTAAGAATGCCAAGGAAAACAACCTATACTTAAGTGAAATTTCCCCACTTGGTGTCCCCTTTAACAATTTAAGATCGAACACAAAGGATCAGGAAAAACAAGAGTTTGCTACACAAGGCAAACCGGGAAGCCCTTGTGTGAAAAAACACCTTTCTTTCAATACAGAATTTACAGAAAAGCCCATCTGTACGGCATCCAGAAAGTACCAACATTTAAAAATCAAAGAATTGGACGATCGTGGACTGATGGGCCAGGCCTATGACAAAGCGTACAAAAACATTACTGATAAAGCCTGTATTTGTACAGGTTTGGGAACTTCCTTTTTAATTGAAAACAAGATAGACACGAAGCAAGAGGGAAATGGGGTGTCGGTATGCCCCGGCCCCAACATGGCTTATTTTGATAAGAATGTCTCACTCAAAAAGATGGTGGATCACATCTATGGACGTACCAATATCGTTCAACGAAATGATCGGCCACATGTGTTCATGAAAGAATTGGGGCTATATCTGGATCAATTAAAAAAACTGGTAGATAGCTTTCTGGATGAAGGCACTACCAAGGCTGAGAAAAAGACTCAGGTGTTTATAGCCAATCTGAAAGATGGAATAACTTATTATCAATATTTGCTTGGTAGAAAATTGAATCTCCCGGAATCTGAAGCGCACGCATTTTTTGATTTTCTTGAGTTTGCACAAGAAAAAATTGATAGTCTAGCCTCACAACCGCAAGTAAAAATGGCTTTACAATAGTCAAATTATGAGAATTATAGAAAAATATCTACCTCTTGACGCTAACCATACTTAAGTCTGTTTAAGCCTTTAAAACCAAGCATTATCCTCAGCATAAATAAAAAAGTAGGAGAATAGCAGCTAGTCTGACATTTCAGAGTTAAAAAATTGTTGAATATTAATTAAAGATATGCTTATCCTTAATTATGTTTTTGTTTTAGCTTTGTACAGTACGTGAATGAATATGTTTTCAAGAACCTGTGAGTATGGTATAAAAGTGATGGTATATCTCTGGCAGAGAGACTATTCTACTTCTTTGTGGGCTGGAGTTAGTGAAATCTCAGCAGCTATAGAATCTCCAGCATCATTCACAGCCAAGGTTTTACAACTATTGACCAAGCAAGGGTTGCTTAATTCTGTAAGAGGTCCTAATGGGGGATTTGCCCGAATAAATAATACAACCATTACCCTGGCTGACATTGTCAAAGCTATAGACGGGGAGAAAATAATGAAAAATTGTGTTCTTGGGTTTCAGGAGTGTTCTTCAGAATGTCCCTGCCCTGTTCATCACAAATTTGTCAGATTAAAGGATCATCTGAAAGATGTTTTGAGCACAACCGAGATGGATGAGTTGGCAGAACTCCTACGAACAGGACAGGCCGTGCTAAAACAATGAGCATTTGTGCTAATAAAAGATATTATCATCTTTAAATCTTATTTATATGGACAGTTTATCAAAAACAAAAGTGAGCAAGATTGTAGCTCAGAATTATAAAACAGCGCGTGTTTTCACCCGCTATGGAATAGATTTCTGTTGTAATGGTGGTATACCCTTAGAGCAGGCATGTGAAAGTAAGGAAGTTGATCTTCGTGAAATAGAGAACGAAATTTCTAAAATCCTTTCCACTCCTATTGAAAACGATTATCAAAAAATGGAACTGGACAAACTGATCGAGCATATTGTGAGCAGGCACCATGCTTATGTATCATCCACTATCCCGATCTTGCAACCCTACCTAAACAAACTGTGTGAGGTACATGGAGAGCGCCATCCTGAACTTTTCCAGGTGAATGAATTATTCAATAAGACGGCTATTGCTCTTACTTCACATATGAAAAAAGAAGAATCTATTCTATTCCCCTTTATTAAATCCCTCGTAGGTGTGTCAAGCACTCCAAAGCCTCTTTCAGAGCCATATTTTGGCCACATTGAAAATCCAATTGCTATGATGGAGCATGAGCATGCTGAAGAAGGAGAGCGGTTTAGAAAAATAGCCAAAATAACCAATCAATATGAGCCTCCTTCAGATGCCTGTCAGACATACCTGGTAACATTCGCTCTTTTAAAAGAATTTGAAGAGGATCTTCATTTGCACATTCATCTGGAAAACAATATACTGTTTCCAAAATCTATTGAACTATTCACTGAGTATTTTGAGCAATCATCTACTGTAGTTTCCTGATTTAGTCGAACTGATGACAATCCCGATTCCTGAAGAAATTCATGGAGTCGGGTATTGCTATTGGAAACAATTTCACCAGTCGCCACCAGTCGCCAAGAATGGGGCTGCCGAACCCAGCAATACCTTGGAGTTATGAAAACTCAGAAGTCCTTTTTGACTGACTTTCTAAGCATCACGGTGACCGGTATAACCACCCAAAGGAGGAGCACCCCAAGAGAAATCAGTAGTCCATAGTTCGTACCAAAGAACTTTTGAAATAATGCTCCTGTATAGCCCATCAATGCTGAAATATCCAGCTTCAGTAAGATTAAAATGCGTGAAAGGTCTATGGGGTTTAGAAAACTTGCGGCCAGAGCAAAGTTGTCCAGCGGATAGTCTGCAAACATCATCATCGACATCAGAATGATGCCATCATAAATCACTGCAAAAAACAACCACATCAGGATCGCATAGCCAAAGCCTTTAATCTTATTGCTATTAAAAAGTGCAATGCTTATCGATATCGCCACGAAGATGAAGGTCAAAAAAGTACCGCTGGCCAGCAAAAGCAGAAAGTTCGCAATCTCACCGCTACGAAATAATCCATATGCCAGGAATGGGACACCCAACCCAATGACTAAACTCAGTGCCAGTGATATGGAAATTCCCAGGTACTGTCCCATGAAAATAGTTGACCTCTTCACCGGCTGGGCCAATAGCAGCTCAGTAAACTCCCGCGAGTTGTAGAAGTACATGATCCCGAATATGGTGCCAATCATGGGCGTCAATACCACTATGACATTCATCAAAGTAATCACCGCCTTGGACAAGTCGTGGTTCAAAAACAATAGCACAAAGCCCAAGATAAGATAGAAGCCCAGATAGATGAAGCTCCACCTACTGCGCATCAGATCCGAAAAACTGTATTTAAGTATTTTGATCATGGTGCTAAAATTGATGCGATAGCATGTTCTAAATCTTCTGTCTGCGTTTGTGATCTTAATTCGGCAATGGTACCATTGAAATAAATATTGCCTTCCAGTAAGAAAAATACTTCGTCCGCCAGCTCTTCCACAAGACTCATGATGTGAGAGGTAATCAGAATAATTTTCCCTTTCGCCTTCTCCTTGTTGATCAACTCTTTCAATTTGATCAGCGAAACAGGGTCCAATCCTGCGGTGGGTTCGTCCAGTACGATTACAGGAGAATCGAACATAAAAGTCAGCACGATATTCACCTTCTGACGTGTACCTCCGGACAGGTTGCCAAGTTTTTTATCCATAAAACTCTCAAGGCCAAACCATTTGATCAAAGGATCCGGTTCTGAAGGTACATTCCTCACATCAGCAATCATGGCAACTATTTCCTTTACTGATAGATTGTCCGGAAAACGAGCTATCTGTGGTAAATAACCCAGATTACTGCGGTATTCATGCGATTTTAGGATGTTCTTCTCGTTGTAATGGATCTCACCGCTATCGGGCAACACCATGCCCAGCAAGATTTTCAGGAATGTGGTTTTTCCGGAACCATTAGGTCCAAGGATAGCATAGATACCGCCTTTGGTGATTTCCATACTTATTTCATCCAGTACTTTGAGTCTACTAAAGGACTTGGATAGTTTATTGACCTGGATCATCGGAAAGGATTCATTGATGGTGAGTGATCTACCAGCGCATCTGGCGTAAAAACCGGAGAGACCTTTTCAGAAAAATTGATGATATCAACAAAAAGACTTCTCATTAGCACAATGGTCTCCGGCGTTTTATTAGCAATATAAGAGAACAATTTGACGGGTCTGTAAGGCACATCACCAATACCATCCCTGTCCAGATCATAGCCTGAGTAATCACTCCAGTAGTTGCCGCTAAATGTATTGTCATTCAACATAGAGTTGTACGATATTCCAAAAGAGTTCGCCACAAAGTCATTTGAAGTGAAATGATTTGCATAGCACCCGCCAGATACTTTGAGTGCCCAGCCATTTTGTTTGAAAGTATTATTCTTATAGTTCACACGTGAAGAGCCATCTACATAAATCGCGATGGTGTTGCGGTCAAAGCTATTGTTGATGACCTCTCCGTCATATATTTCCTTAAGTAGCAATCCATAAGAGGCACTGCCCCAATTCTGTACAAATCTGTTATCAATCATCTTGATCCATTTAGAAAACATGACGGCCACACCAGCTCCATTTCTTTCAAAAGTGTTGCCCCTGTAATCATCATGATTGGAGAACATGAAATGCAAGCCGTATCTCACATTGTGGTGGCTGTGGTTCTTGCTCACCATGCTAGCATCCACAAACTCCAAATAAATACCGTCTCTCATACCGGTCACTTCATTCTGAGAGATTTGCATGCTATCGCAATCCCATAGATGTATACCATTACCAGACTGGTCTTCTCTGGTGGCAGTTCCTAAGACTTTGTTATCAAGAATTCGCCCATTCTTAGATTTCTCTACAAGTATTCCAAAAAACGCCTCACTGATGACATTATTAGATAGCGTAAAACCAGAGGATTTATAGACATATACGGCAGCATAGTCTTTGGTATAGCTCCTACCGGAATTGGTCAATTCAAACCCAGAAACAGAAACACTATCAGAGAGTATTTTGAGCACATAGTCTTTACCTCCTCCATCTAGAACGGCTCCCTTCTTGCCTATCAATACGATTGGCTTTGTAATCTCAGTACCATGACTTTGATAATTACCCGGGTTAAAAATCAAGGTATCCCCGGGCGAGGAAATTTCTATGGCAGAGGTAATATTGGATAACTCACATTCATTGCAAACTACATAAGTAGTACATAGGCCACTGTGCCAAAAGATAACAGCAACTAATAATGCGGAGGCTCTAGTAAGCATTTAAGAGGCTGTAATTAATGATTGTGAGAAAGATTTTTGCTCAAGCTCTTGTTCAGTTGTTCCCAGTCTAGTTTGTCGCCTCCAGCAGTATGATGTGTCTTATTTCGCTCCGATTCACTAGCGAATGCGGATAAATACGCCCCCATAGGGCTGGGAATTTCCTCACTAATCAAATAGCTCGCTGTAACCGCATTGGTTAATATGCCTGGGTTTGCATAGTCAGCCACCAGATAAGTTTCTACTGGCGGCTTGTCCCATTTGTTGAGGTCATTAATCATGCATTCTATTGCGTCATACTTATAGTTTTTTCCTTTTTCCGTGACTAGTTGTGCGGCATGCTGCTTATCAACTATTGTCATCTGACAAAAACTACAGCCATCTTCACCATAAGTTATCGGCTTGGGGCCTGGATTGCAGGCTGATAAGGCCGACAAAAACAAAATCATCCATAAAAACCTCATGCTACTAATTTTTTAGAAATCACCCTGTCATTTCTGCTAAGGAAAAATGATACCAACGAGAGAAACATGCCAACTCCCAACAAAATCCCTCCAGTTCTGGGGTAAGAATATGCATCAAAGTTAAGTAACCTCTTGTGACCAATAAGCGGCGGATTATACTGCATTGGGGTACCATCCGGGTTGACCAACTTCAAAATGGCATGTGGATCAAGATCGCTTCCATAGTCTATCAACCATAAATTAAAGTCGTATATACCCAGCGCTCCAAGCACACTCATCATAATGAACCACAACAGAAACCAAATGGGTGGTAGCTTACCAAGAAAAGCCAGAAGTCCAATTAAGATTCCCAAAGCGGACATGCCCAGAACAACCTTTGGAAATACGGAGAACTCCCACATCTCGTCAGGTTTCGGCAGTGTTTTCATGCCGATGTAGTGGTTCAGGCCGTCGATGTTTTGAATATCAAATTCACTCTCGCCCTGGAGGCCATTGACATAAATGTCTATTCCTAACGGCTCTGGATATTGTGGTGCGCCAAGCCTGATATTCCACATTGGGAATACAAATAATCCTAACAGCATAGCGCTTCCGATCATCATTAAGATACCAGCACGTTTCATTGGCTTAATACTTTAATTGGGGAAACTGTAAGACTGAATTGATCATCAGTCTTACAGTTTATTATTATATTAAATTTCATCACCATCAAGGGTGTAGCTCAACTCAATGTTTGAGTTGGCCGGAGATACTCTGACGTACCCTTGCATTTCCTGGTGAAGCGCTGAACAGAAGTCTGTGCAGTAGAATGGCCACACCCCTACGCGCTTAGGTTCCCAGAGTGACGTTTTAGTCTGACCTGGCATCACCAAAATCTCTGAAGTTCCCTGACCAATCATGGAGAAACCATGAGGCACATCAAAGTCCTGCTCGTGGTTGGTAATATGGAAGTATACCTTATCACCGACTTTGATCCCTTCTATGTTGTCAGGAGTGAAGTGACTTCTGATCGTTGACATGTAGATATGCACCTCATTTCCATCGCGCTCCACTCTCGACTCAGCTGGACTCTTAATGCCATAGGGGTGGTTATTCTCATCGATTCGATAGATTTTTTTCGAATTATTTACCAATAGGTCTGCATCACATCCAGCTGCATAGTGAGGTTCTCCATGAGTAGGGAAGTCATAGAGCAATTCCATTTTCTCGCCTGAGATATCGTAGATCTGTGCAGAGTGCTCCATCTCCGGACCAGTAGGTAGGTAGCGATCCTTAGTGATCTTGTTCATTGCCACCAGGTATTTGCCATGAGGCTTTCTCGAATTACCGCCAGGGATCATCAAGTGACCAACAGAATAGTAAGTGGGCTTTCTATCTACTACTTCCCACGTTCCTAGCTTCCACTTCACCACCTCTGATGAGATAAAGAATGTGGTATAGGCATTGCCTCTACCGTCAAACTCGGTATGCAAGGGGCCTAAGCCACCACTTTGAACACTACCTGCCAATATATCATCATAATTCAAAATAGGAATACCGTACGCATCACCGTCAAACTTCTTACCGTCGATCGCTGCTATCATTTTGTCAAAGGAATGAACAGTGATGTTCGCAGACAGCTTGCCTGAACCTATGATGTACTGACCGCTAGGATCCACATCACAACCGTGCGGTGACTTAGGAGTCGGAAGGAAATAAATAGCTCCAGGTACGTCAGAAGGATTAACCGTAAGCACTTCATCCTTCATGGTAGAAGTCGCGGTATGAGTAGACTCATCGTACACATTGTGAGCGTATTTTGCAGGCATTTTGGTTCCACCGCCATTGTTCACATATTCTTCAATCGCTTTCCAGTTGACGGCCGCAATGAAGTCTTTATCATTCTGAGAAGCATTTACCTCAAGTAATGAATTTGACTCTTCTGTATTGTAGGTAGAAAAGAAAAACCAGCCATGTGACTTACCTCTACCAGGGTGTGAAAGATCATAGTTGAATCCAGGCATTAGCAACTGGAACTTAATGTCCAAATGACCATGCTCCGGCTCCACAGAGATGAAAGTCAGGGCGCCTTTGAAATTACTTTTGTACTCGCTAATAGGCATGTCCCTTTGGGGTACTGGCACGGAGAAACGTGTACCTGCAACTACATACTCGGTATTTTCGGTAATGAATGAAGAACTATGGTTACCTGCACTGTTAGGTACCTCAATGATCTCTTCTGTTTCGAAAGTGCTCAAACTGATCCTGGCTATACGCGGTGTATTGTTGCCATTGGTAAATATCCATCTTCCATCAAGTTCACCATTAGTTTGACTAATATCGGGGTGGTGAAGATCATCCCACGGCACGAATCCAAAAGAGGTATTTAACATAGGCTTGGTCTCCTCGGAGTATCCATAGCCTGAAGTTGGAAATTGGGAGAAAACAGGAATCTCTTTGAAAAGTCTTCCTGATGGTAGTCCATAAACGGTCAGGTTGCCGCTGTAACCTCCGGAAAGGAAGGCGTACTGTTCGTCTCGCTCGCCTGGAGCAACATATACCTTCTCAGCAACACTGCTCCCCAGAGCACCATTGCCGTCATTGTTTCCTGACTGACCACATGAGATTAAGCCGGCCAGTGAAGCGATAAACAATGTATTGATTAAAAATATCTTAGATTTCATATTATTGGTGTTTAAGGTAAAATCACTTGTTCTATCACATGAATAATTCCATTTGAAGCTGCTACTGTACCGACAATTTTCGCTCCTCCAACCATCACATCTTCACCATCTACGGTCACTTCCAGATAGTCGCCTGTGGCCATGTACAGTTTTCTGCCTTTGCGCGCCTCTCTCTTGAGAGCATCAATGTCGTAAGATCCGGGAGCAGCATGGCGGGTAAGAATGGTGGCCAGATCACCTTTGTTTTCCGGCTTCAGCAGGTTTTCAACAGTGCCTTCCGGTAGAGCATCAAAAGCATCATTTACCGGGGCAAATACGGTGAGTGGCCCGGCATTGACCAATACATGTTCTATCTGAGCTGCCTGAACCGCTGCAACTAATGTGCTGTGGGGCTTTGAAGAAATCGCTACCTGAAGAATATTAGGATCCGATACTTCGTCAACCACAGAGGCCTGTCCCATGGGGTGGCTTTCGCTAATCGAAGATTCCTCTGAAGAAGAATCACCCTCTTGCTGAGGTGTGCATGACCATATCAGTGCTAGTAGCACCAACAAGATCATAGGATTGAAAAAATTATTTTTCATAGTATTACGAGTTTGGTTATAAGGTTCTGAAGTATTCCAAAATATCGCGAGCCTGCTCTTCAGTCATATTTTGGTTAGCCATGGCCGCTCCGTTGAATTCGATCAACAGGTCCTTGGCACATCTGTCCTGCTCGACCATCAACTGAGGGTCCAGGATCATATTCATGACCCATTCAGGACTTCTTCTTTTCATTATTCCCTTTGGAGAAGGGCCAATAAAACGTTTATCGATTTTATGGCAGGCACTACAGTTGGTCTCGAAGATGGCTTTACCTCTTTCTACCATGACCTGATCGATGGTTTCTGCAAGCGTTACATTTTCTATTCTTCCAACTCCCTTATTTTCCAGCGTGATACGTTCACTGGCGGGCACATTACTTTCAGCTTGAGCTGCCGGTTCTATTTTGGATTGTTCTCTGATTTGATCAATCTTACTTTGGCTGCTACCACATGCAAATAGAAAACAGCCAAGTAGTGGAAGGATAAAGGGTCTAAGGTTCATCGGATTTGTTTTTTAATGATGACCCAAATCTAGTATAGTGCAAACGGCCGCTATATGACTTAAATCATATAGACATCTAATTTTTTGCAGTTTAATGAAACTGCCCTCTAATGAGTAGCAAACCTTTGCAGTCTACTAAATCACGATTTTATGACTTCTGATAGTCAATTGGCCTTCCTCTTCCATTTTGCGAACTGTACGTATGACCGTCTCTACTCGAAGACCCGTCATATCGGCAATCTGCTGTCTTGTATACGGAACTGTAAACTCCTCGTCGGGACTGAATGACTGTTTTAGAAAACTGATCAAAGTGAGAATGCGATGCTCTGGTGGATGTGAAGAAATCTCGTTAAGAATCATGCCCTTGTATTGAAGGCGCTGAGACAGCAATTCATTGAAGCGTTTGTGGATTTCGAAATGTTTTTCCAGCAAATCAAAAAAGTGGACTTTAGTGAGCTTATACACTCGACTATCCTGACAGCATATGGCACTGGCTGGATAAGCAAAGTCCCCAAATAAAGGTGGTTCTCCAAAGCTTTGGCCTTCTCTAAAAAAACCTTGTATGAACTCCTGGCCGTCAGGACTGTAATTGACCATCTTGATCTCTCCTGACTTGACCTGGTAGTAATTCAACGCCATAGCGCCCCGATCAAAAATAGCAGTGTTCTTTTTGTGAGTGCTAAGCTTACCTCCAAATTCGAGAATGAGATGTTCGGGAATAATCGTCTGCATAATCACATAATAAAAAAGCCCACACATTGAGAGCGTATCAGCTTCAAGTGTAGGCCTTTAAAAGCACCTAACCAACTATTCAACTAAAGTTCCTTGTACTGAGGATGGTAGGCGGGTATACAGATGACTCAAATAATATGACAAAGGACATGATTATATGAATTCGTTCCTTTCGCCTGCATTGGCAGCTTCTATTATATACCTGATTTACGAGTCAACACCACTTCCCAAATCACCGGACCATTCTTAAGGTACTTCCATTCTATTTCCATTTTGTGCTCTTCTTTTAGCAAATAATAAAGCGGTTTGGGATCATGATCCACTATTAAATTAAGCCCTTCCATGGCAGCAAGCCTTAGCACTCTTGAAGTGATCTGTTGATGGCGTTCTGCAATCGGTATTTCCCTAACATCGATGGTTTCGTAGGTTGTCATGATGAATTGCTTGTGGGTTTGGAATCAGTTATTTATTTCACATTTGTGATAATCAATGATTCAATTTTAGAACGAACTACTCACTATAGGTATGATCTAAATCATAGGGCTAAAGTTTTGGAGCGTCGATATTACTGAAATAGTAACTAGCGGGGAGGCATCAGATGGTATGGTAAATGTATTTAATGATCTATTACTACCTCAATGATCAACATATTGGGCCTGGTGCGAGCTGTCAAAAAGCTTCGTTGAAGGTCACATAGATCGCATTGCTATCTGCGCCAAACCCATAATCAATTCGCACGTTCATTCGGGTCTGTGTCTCAAACCTATAGCCTACACCGTAGTTTGGAATCAGGCCGTCAAGAGAAGACAACTGCTCACCGATAGAGCCGAGACCAACCCACGTTACGAAACCGGAGCGGCTATCAAGGCTACCTTTCTTATTGGGTCGCTTTCTGGTAAACATATGACGGTATTCTACAAGGCCATAGAGCATATCTCTATCTCTAAACCTACCCCAGCGATATCCCCTTAAGTCAAATGGTGTACCAACTTGAGATAATTCCGGCCAGGGCACGTCTCCAAACATGGTGCGAGCCTTCACCTGCCAAGCGAGGGTTTGCCTGGGCCTTCCGACATTTTTGTATTGTCTGTAATCGATCTGAATAGCCTCGTACTTATTGACACCCCGAAGGAAGTCTGAATAGAATAATAAACTCAGGTCCAGAAAAAGCCCATCATAAGCATTGACTATTAGGTCGCGACTGTCATACTGCAGCGTGAGGCCAAGTCCAGAATTGCGAATCTCCGTACCAAATTCTGCGATATAAGGATCGTTTTCCATTAATGGATTGAGGTCGGTGGCGTTGGTATAGTTCATATCCAGGCTTCCTCCCAAGAACATATACTTCCCAATCCGACGAACCAGTTTATAGTAAATCTTCCACCACTGTCGCTGATATGCGGTGGTACTATCTGAGATCTCCCGATCTCTGCCATTTTGAAAACCGACCCCCCAGTAATTATCCGGCATATCCTTCAACCAAAACTCACCCTCACCTCTGGTTTTATCCTCTTTGCCATACAGCGTAAGTTTGGCGCTAATCTGCAATGAACCGTTGCTGCTAAACCCTATCGAAAACGGCAAAGCAGAGCGCTCCAGAAGCTGATTGTCCTTTTCCGTCTTGAACGTATACAGCCCACCAGCAGACACCAAAAACTCGAGCTCGGGCGAATACGACGGAGCGATGAAAGGCGTGAACATCGACCTCCCAAACTCTATTTTAGCTGCTCGGATGGAATCAAGGTTGGATAATAATTTTTTTTCGTGATGGTCTTGTGCCGCACTTGGATTAGCTAAACCTATCACTAGTGATAGCGCTATGACTAATTGTGTATACGTCTTGAGCGCATTTTTCAATACTGTAGGAATTTAGCAGAATGCACCAAGTCTATTGCTTTCGATGGAAAGCCATAGATTCGTCAGGTTTATCATAGGTAAAGTCAGTGTTTCTAAATAACTCAAAGCTTAGGGCTACATAAAATACATTGGCCTCTAATCCCCTGTAGGGTTGTATAGAACCAGTATCAGTTGTCTCGGTAAAGTCCTGATTAAACATAGGAGTCAGGTAGTACTTGAACTTAAGGCTTACTCCTGACGGACCCCTAAACCCAACAAAGGCAGTATGCATGATAGAAGGTGTCCTGTCGCTGAACCATACATCAAACTTGTCCTCCTTCTTCTCATTGATGAAGGTTTTCTCTTTGTAGTTAAAAGGTATTTCTAATTCGTATCCGAAAAACATGAATTTTTCCTCCATATTACCCACCTTGATCCCTACCGGAATACCTAAATTGTAGGTCCTAAATTTTTTTCTCACCGAGGTGTTGTTTGGATCATCATAGATAAACCCAATATTCCTCATCGTTAGTCCAGTGTAGAATCCAGACTTTTGACTGAAGTCTTTATTCACCAAAGACTGAAAATGGAAGAATCCAGAGAAGCGAGTAACAACATTACCTTCCCGACCATCACTATTCACGCTCGCCCATGATAATATGGCTTCTCCTCCCGAAGACGAGTACCACTTATTGTCCTGTCCAACGGCCTGCAAGTAAAAAGCGCATGACATGATGGTTATCAAAACTAGTCTCATAATAGTCCATTTAATTAAAGCCGTAATATGTAAAATCATCGTCTCCATAGCAAGTGCAAAATCCAGGATTGCAAGAATTATAAGCTGGTAAACATCATGCGACACTAAAGACATTAGTCAAGTAGCGGTTGCGGATATCACGATAAATGTAAAAATCACTATCAATACTAGCGATCTCCGTGATGCTTGTAGCCTCGGCTGCAATGATCAAAGAAGCATCAGCCAGATCCATGGGTACATCACTGAATTTTTCCGATAGGTCTACAAGTCGTGTCAAATGATAAAACTCCAGGTCGAAAATTTGAAGACCTCCCCTATTAATCCATTCCAGCAAGCGAATCTGCGCTTTGGTACTAAAGGAGAGCATGTGTGAAGCTTCCGTAATCACTGGCCAGGTCGTTATTAACTTACCCTGATAAGACTTCAGAAACTTGATCGATCGATCATGATATTGATCGCTCTTGTCAAACAGCGCAATCAACGGTCCAGCGTCAATGAGCGTGTTTCTCACGGAGTTTTTCTTTGAGACGTGACTTGTATGAAGTCGATCCATCAGACCTATCACTACCCTCCTGACCAAACAGGTCTTCGCCAAGTTCAAAGGGGTTAGAAACGTCGCGCTTCTCGGCAAAGTACACCGCCAAAGCCTCTCTCACCACCTGGGACTTAGGGATATTGTTGAGCTTGGTATAGTCCGCAAGCTGCTTCTCCTCCTCATCTGATAGTCTTACATTAAGCATAAGCACATCTATTGTATTACAAATGTAATACATAAACTACGAAATCAAAATTCCCGGATGTCTAATTAACCCCTAAACTCAACTGATCAAAGATCACCTGCTTTTAGGTTAGCTAGCATATCATTACTAGGTTAGACACCATGTCACAGATAATCCCTCAACTGGCACCTATGATCATAGGTTTACTTTTGAGTCCAATACCAATCATAGCACTAATCATCATACTAATGACCGACCATGCACAGATTAATGGTCAGGCATTCGTCGGAGGTTGGCTGCTTGGTATATTCGGTGTAGGGCTTATCGTTATCAGTTTTCCCGGATTGGTCCCAAATAGCGATACTCGATCTGCTAGCGCTGGAATTATAAGAATTTCACTTGGACTTACACTGATCTGCTGGGCTGTCTACAAGGCCTATCGTCGATATCATACGCCCAGCGTATTGACTCCCAGTTTCTTCCAAAAGCTGGATCAAATTACAGCTACCAGGGCATTTGTTATTGGTCTACTCGTATCAGCAGGTAATATTAAAAATCTCGGGTTTAGCGCCGCAGCTGCCGTGGTTATTACTCAGGCTGATTTATCTTTTTTTAGTCGCCTAATTCATCTCCTTGCATATTCAATAGTAGGGAGTATGACTGTGCTTATTCCGCTTGGCCTCTACTTCTCTCAGAGGCATAAGGCAGATGCCATGCTATTAAACTGGAAGACATGGCTCATCAGCAATCATACCTATGTACTCTCAGCAGTTGTTATCTTTGTTGGAGTAATTATAATGACTGGAGGAAAGTGATATAGTTCATGACAAGGTTTTGATGAACCGAATGACATGCTTAATCCAAAACTATCTAATGAGACATACAATACTTCAAAACCATGTGGACCTGCCCTAAATGCCAACGTAAGTTTAAATCCAACAATCAGTCGCACATGTGCACTACCAAAGATATTGGTGAGCTGTTTTTAGGAAAGCCGGATGAATTGGTACTGGCATTTGACAAGATCATGACTACTGTCATGGCCTGGCAGCCCAATGATGTGGGAGCATCCATTCACTCTATAGTATTCACCAACCTCAAGGCCTGGCTCATCATTAAACCGATGAAAAAAGAGCTGGATGTGAAGTTCTATCATTCTGATAAGATCGAATCAGAATTAATCAAAAAGCACACGGACTATGGCAACAAGTTTGCTCATCACCTGAGAGTATCCACAGAGGGCGACATCACCCTTGAGCATTTTGAACTGATGAGGATAGGCTATGACTATGCTCTGTCATAAACCAATGCAAAGCGTTGATCATTGAATGACATCAAAAGCACCATTCACCAATAGGTCATTTCCATCCATGTCAGGAGCTAATATCTCGATCCACCCATCAGCATGCTTACCGGTCTCAACTCGCACCAATTCGAAGCTCATTCCATTATCATTTTCGGAGCGTTTGACGGCCACCATCATTTGACCCTCCAAATCAACCACAGCTTTTTCCGGTAGGCAAAGTGCGGGCGTACTACTCACTACAATCTGTGCAGTCACGAACATGCCTGGGATGAACTGATCCTCGATACCATCGGACATATGACCGTGAATGGCGACTGTCCTGTGTTCAGGGTCAACAGATTTACTAACTAAATAGACAATGCCAGAAAATTGATCCCCGCCAGACTCGGGAACAGAAAATTGAATCGTCTGGCCCTCTTCCACAGCGCTTATATCCTTCTCAAATACTTCCAGTTCCAGGTGCATATGCTCGGCATCCACGATCTCCACCGCGATTTCCGTAGCATCAATGAACGAACCGCGGGACGCATTGACCGTAGTAATGGAACCGCTGATCGGGGCATAAAGGTTGACAGAACTAGTGATGTGACCATCGTCGAGTCGGCTAATGGAGACATTCATGAGCTTAAGTTGCTCACGGAGGCCATTGTATCGCGCCAGCATTGTTTTGTAATCAGAAGCCGCTTTTTTGGCAATCTTACCAGAAGCAATCTTTTCTACAGCCAGTGCCTGTTGGCGCTCAAAATCAGATTTGAGATAATTAATCTGCTCTTTGACCTCCAAATACTCTTGTTGCATCTCGATATAGACGGGATTTTCCAGCACCAAGAGCAACTGGCCTCTCTCTACCTGCTGTCCTGGCAGGATATCCACGGCTTTGACATATCCGGCATAGAAGGGGCTCACTGCAGCACGGCTACCTGGAGGCACATCAATATAACCGCGCGTCTCAATGGTAGTAGAAAGCTGCTGTGTAGATACCCTTCCCAATGACATACCAGCTGATGCGAACTGCTCATGGGAAACAAAGATATTAGTGGTAACCTCAGAGGAGAGAGTCTCTCCGGAATCTGCTGGTCCTGTAGAATTACATCCCCAGAATGAAACCAGCACAATTAGTAGGCTATAGAAAGCGGAAGTATAGGATTGAATCGTATTCATGACTAGTAGATTAAATAGTTGATTTCAAGAGCGGTTTCATTGGCGTATCAGACAGCAGATAGTAAAGTACTGGTAGTACGATCAAGGTGAGTAGTGTCGCTGTGATCAAGCCTCCGATCACGACTGTGGCCAATGGACGTTGTACTTCAGCACCCGCCGATGTAGAGATCGCCATCGGTAAAAATCCCAGTGCCGCTGCAGAAGCGGTCAGCAATACCGGCCTCAGCCTTTGGGTCGTACCCTCAATGATCAACGATTTAAGATCATCAAAACCTTTGGCTTTAAGTTCTTTGAAATGCTCTATAAGCACAATCCCGTTGAGTACTGCTATACCGAAGAGTGCTATAAAACCAACCCCGGCGGAGATGCTGAATGGCATCCCTCGAATCCAGAGAAACAACACACCGCCGACTGCCGCCAGCGGAATGGCACTGTAGACCATTAACGCTTCTTTGACTGACTTGAAGGCAAAATGGAGCAATACGAAGATCAAAAGTAGGGCCACTGGCACAGCGTAGGTCAGCCGCTCCCTTGCGCTCCGCAAGTTTTCAAACTGACCACCGTAAGTAATCAGATAGCCCGGTGGCAGCTTGATATGCGCCTTAACCAGAGCGCTGACATCATCTACGACGGACTCTAGGTCACGATTCCGCACATTGACTCCCACCACAATACGGCGCTTCGTGTCATCACGTGATATCTTCGCAGGCCTTTTTGTATACGCTATTTGCGCTAGCTCATGCAGAGGTATCTGCTGACCTGCACCATTAGTGATATAGCTGTTCCGTATGTTGCTGATATCCTTGCGATAGTCCTTGTCGAATCTCACCACCAGGTCAAACCGTCGCTCTCCTTCAAAGATGCTCCCGGCGGCCTTACCAGCAAATCCCATGGTAAGCACGTCATTCACATCAGCGATATTGAGACCGTAGCGAGCGATCTTCTGCCGATCATATACGACACTCATTTGCGGAAGTCCATCTACCTTCTCTACCGTAATATCAGAAGCACCCTCTACCCCCTCGATAAGCGCCTCGATCTCTGCGGCCTTTTGAGCAAGTATCGCCAAATCCTCTCCAAAAATCTTAATAGCCAGATCGGCCCTCACCCCTGTGATCAATTCATTGAAGCGCATCTCTATGGGCTGTGTAAACTCATAGTCTACGCCCGGAATCTGTGCCACTAATGCTGTCTTGATTTCATCAGCGAGCTCATCCTTTGAGTCAGCAGAGCTCCAGGTGGACTTATTGTTAAGCGTGATGATCACATCCGTCTCTTCCATAGACATGGGGTCGGTAGGTACCTCGGCGGCACCTATTCTGGTCACCACCTGATTGACCTCCGGGAATTTTTTGATCACCTGCTCTATCTTAGTAGTGATCTCAACTGTACGACTCAGAGAGGTACCTGTCTTGAGCACAGGCTGTATTACAAAATCACCCTCATCAAGTGTTGGAACAAACTCTCCGCCCAATGTGGTAAACAAATAGCCCACGCTCAGCAGGATCGATGCAGCTACCGCGAGCACCGTAGTGCGATGGTCAATTGCCCAGGTCAATAATGGTCGGTAGGCATTTTGAATAGACTGTATCAGCCGCTCCGAAAAGTTGGGTTTAGCGGTCTTTGAGGGACGGAGGAACATGCTCGACACTACGGGTACATAGGTGAAGCAGAAAATTATGGCACCAATCAATGCAAAGCAGAAGGTAAGTGCCATCGGTTTAAACATCTTACCCTCTACATCGGCAAGGGAAAGAATGGGAATGAAGACGATGATGATGATAAGCTGACCAAATACCGCAGAGTGCATCATCTTGGTTGCACCTTTGTAGGTCAATTGATCGATCAACTGGCGACTTTCAGAAGGGCTTTTGTCAAGGATATCAGATCGCTTGGTGGTGATCTGATAGGCGGTGTACTCCACTATGATCACTGCACCGTCGATGATGATCCCAAAGTCTATCGCACCCAGGCTCATCAGGTTGGCATCTACACCAAAGATGTACATGAGCGATAAAGCAAATAGCAGGCAAAGTGGTATCACTGATGCTACAACCAGGCCGGTTCTCAGATTACCCAATAGTAGCACCACAACGAATACTACGATCAAACATCCAAGCACCAGGTTTTCCGTAATCGTCAAAGTGGTCCGTCCGATTAAATCACTTCGCTCCAGAAATGGGTTAATAGACACACCTTCCGGTAGGGCCTCTTGTATGCTCGCTACACGTAGCTTTACCGCCTCTATGACGGCTTTAGAGTCTGCATCCTTAAGCATCATGACCTGCCCGAGTACCTGTTCTCCTTCACCATTAGCGGTAATAGCCCCGAACCTTGTGGCGTATCCGTAATTGACCTTTGCGATATCCCTGACATAGATCGGCAGGCCATTGCGATGGGCAACCACAATGCTCTCCACATCTTCGATACTCTCCACCAAACCCTCCCCGCGAATGAAATAAGCCTGATCTGCCTTCTCAATATAACCTCCTCCCGCTACGCTGTTGTTCATTTCCAGAGCTGCAAAAACCTGTTTAACTGCCAGGTTCATCGACCTAAGCTTATCTGGCTGCAACGCTACTTCATATTGCTTGAGAAAGCCACCCCAGGTATTAACCTCCACCACCCCGGGTATACCCGAGAGCTGACGCTTGACGATCCAGTCCTGGATGGTGCGTAAGTCCATAGCCGAGTATTGATCTTTGTACTCTGGTGCTACATCAAGCACATATTGGTAAATCTCGCCCAGGCCTGTGGTGATCGGCCCCATCTCAGGCGTACCAAAGCCATCGGGAATACTCGCCGATGCGCTCTTTATCTTTTCAGCAATCAACTGCCTCGGCAGGTAAGTCCCAAGCCTATCCTCAAATACAATCGTGACTACCGAGAGACCAAACTTCGAAATAGACCGAATCTCCTTCACCCCCGGCAAGTTGGCCATCTCAAGCTCCACAGGATAAGTAATAAACTGCTCTACATCCTGTGTGGAGAGATTGCGCGAAGTAGTGATGACCTGCACCTGATTATTGGTCACATCGGGTACGGCTCCTATCGGAATATTGTATAGTGCGTAGATACCGAAGGCTACTACGGCAGAAGTGAATAATAGAACGATCAGCTTATTCTTTAAGCTAAATCGGATAATGAAATCCAACATGGGAACTTAGAATTTAGAAGACACAGAATAACCAGCATCTAGCACATGAGTGCTAGCAGGTGTGCTGTGGTGGTCCTCTAAAGCTCAGGGATCGATGGAGGTATCGAATCCTTAGATCTGGCTGATAGGGTAGGAAGTTTTGATTGTCATCTTCCGGTTGCTCAATGACAAGTGCACTCTCAATTGCCAATATCAGATATGGGGGAATGATCGTCAAGTCAAACCCAGCGGTTTGATAGTCCTCCAAGTGGTTTTGACCTGGATCAAAATGAAAGGCTAGCTGAAGGTAATCGAAAAGGGAAGAAGCCATCTCATGCTCCTGAAAATGCTGCTCCTCATTCAGCTCACTGTGATGTGCATGAGGCAGCATGGAATGAAACAAGAGCAAAACTCCTGCGATCATGACTAATATGTTGCCCATCCTTTTCACTGTTACTCAAGTTAGTAAAACTGATAAGTACTTACATGACCACCTCTGTAAAATGATCGTAATCTGATCAAATGCATAATTAGATATGACAAGTGACAGACGATTTGCACTATCTACGTCATTTCCGACAGGTTTTCCTACATCTATAAACCCGGAATGAATTACTTGAGCCTATTCATTCGAGCTTTGCCAGTCAGCATTTATATTAACCCCTGGATAGGAATCATAGCTTATCCGTACTCTTGGCCTCTTTACCTGATCCAATAGGGACTTTAACGTAGAAGTAAATGGAAGAATTTCGTATTTCGACATCCGGTGTTTTACTCACATCTACCAGGCCGTAATAATAATTGACACCTACTGCAGTACTTTTAATTTCTTGCTTGAACTTGTAACCTATGCCACCAGTTAACCCCATGTCGATACGTTTGATTTCATCCTGCACCTTTGTCGTATATGACACGTCTCCATCAGGTTGTTCCGCTTCGAAAATATTGACGGGCTGATGAATGAGCCCTAATTGAGGTCCTGCCTCGATGTACCACCTGTTGTTGAATCGCTGATGCCATAATATTGGTACGTAGAACACAGGTATTTTTCTAGTCAATGTTCCTTGGCTAAATACCGCATCTAAGTCTGGGTCCCCGAGTGAGTAGGTGGCCATGCCTGTTGCACCAACATTTGATTTCACATGGACTCCAGTGCTCAGGTAAGAGTTATTCATCATATGAATATGAAAGTAGAACCCTAAGTCAAAATTATTCAAGCCTTCAGAATTACTTATAGAACTGATGTAGGAACGGTTCATCCCACCCTTGAGGCCAAATTCTATTTTGTCAGAGTTGAGTGCTTCACCAAAAACAAGTGAAATGATCACCTGCGCCTGTACCACCACTGGTGCAAAAACTAAAACCGTAAAGACCAGTACTTTGTAAATTACCTTCATATTCGATAGATACTATTCTGTATAAAACTACATCAGTTTTATCAAATTGGGAGTATATAAATGAGGTGGTAACAGTTTATTTATTCAGTCAAATAAAGGCAGTAGAATGATACGTGCTTAATAAAAACACACAGCCTGTGATACCCCGTGAATTGGTTAAACAATCTTATGCCCAACACCCTCAGTCTCCGGTATTTGGTCTTTGGTTCGGCCAGTATTCAAGTGACCAGAATTAATACCACTCAAGAATGTAAGCATGAAACATAGTGCAAAAATAAAGCCTCACATTTTTATGTGAGGCCTCAGCTCGTCGGGGAGGTAGGATTCGAACGGGGACGCCTAGTTCTACGCCCTCCCGACTCTCAAGTCGGGATACACTAACCGGGCTGTCTGATGATCCAATCTTTGATTTTATCAGGATTTTTCCAGCTCTTAAGCTTCCTCTCCAATTTTACCGCTTCAGACCTTGTTTCAAATTCTGTCGACCAAATAATCTTCCAAGGCCTTGCATGCTTTGTTGATTTATTGTGCCCTGCGTTGTGACGTTTCAACCTGTCAACCAAATCGTTAGTCTGACCAACATACAACTGATGTGTAGCATGTGATTGGAGGATGTAAGTGTGGTACATAAGACAAAAATAAAGCCTCACATTTTCATGTGAGGCCTCTGCTCGTCGGGGAGGTAGGATTCGAACGGGGACGCCTAGTTCTACGCCCTCCCGACTCTCAAGTCGAAATTCGCAAACCGGTCTGCCTAATTATCCAATCTTGGATCTTTCCATGGACTTCCATGACTTTGGGTTATGCTCAAGCCTCACAGTTGCATCTGGATTCAAACTCCATACAGACCAAACCATTCTCCAGTATCGCACATTGGTTGATCATTTTATCCTCTGTGGTGGTACCTCAGTCGTTGACTCAAGCATTTGCTTGACCAATATAGAATTGACCAGTTGTAGATCATTCAAGAATGCAAGTGTGAAACACAGCACAAAAAAAGCCTCACATTTTCATGTGAGGCCTATGCTCGTCGGGGAGGTAGGATTCGAACCTACGACCCCCTGGTCCCAAACCAGGTACGCTAACCGGACTGCGCTACACCCCGAGCTCTAAGCGGCTGCAAAAATGACAATAATTCTGATAATGAGCAAGCGGGAATGAAAGCAAAATCAAAAAATAATCCGATTAGGAATCTTTTGTCCGCTCATCCCATTTTTCAGCACACATCAACCTTCCAATGTGTACCTTTTTACCTCGTTTAACCACAATAATCAATGAAGCTAAAGCTCTACTTTTCCTTCTCTCTTTACTTATTGGCGATGATGAACGTCAATGCTCAGAATACGATCACCAAACCAGAGGACTACCTCGGTCATAAGCCCGGTGCAGATTACAAGTTAACGACCTATGAGCAGTGGTCTGAATACATGAACATATTGGCGGATGAATCTCCAAGAATGGCCATTGGCGATATGGGTGAAACCACTGAGGGTCGACGAATGATCTACGGCATCATCTCTTCAGAGACTAACATGGCCAAACTCGATGAGTTTAAGGCGACAGCAAAAAGGCTCAGTCTGATTGAAGGAGTCTCTCCCGAGGAAGCACTAAAACTGGCTTCTTCCGGTAGGGCCATCGTCTGGATCAGCGCAGGTCTGCACTCCACAGAGACTGCCCCACCACAGCACCATTTCCAACTACCCTATGATGTCATTACAGGTGATGACCCCACCACCAGAATGATTCGCGATAGCGTGATCTTAATCCTACCTATCGTAAATCCGGACGGGATGACACAGGTAGCTGAGTGGTACAGAAAAAATGTGGGTACGGAATACGAAACAAGTCCAATCCCGACCCTTTACAATAAATATGCAGGACATGATAATAATCGTGACACCTTCATCGCCAACCTCAAGGAAACACAGAACATCAACCGCATCGTCAATAGCAAATGGTACCTGTCGCTATTTTACGATCAACATACAGCCGCTCCATTTCCTGCTCGAATCTGGATACCGCCTGGGCCAGAGCCAACTAACCCAAACAAGCACCCTATCATCATCAGAACTAAAAACCTGGTAGGTTCGGCTATGGGGAAAGGGCTGGAAGAAAACGACCAGCCAGGAGCCATTTCACGCATTGCATTTGATATCTGGTATCCCGGGTATATTGATGGGCCGGCGATCGAGGGACACAATATCCCTTCTATCCTTACAGAAACTGCACTTTATCGATACGCTACGCCCAAGACTTATACTGTCGATGATTTTCCGGAAGAGTATAAAGAACTGAGAATGGGTGTCTTCTACCCCAGTCCGTGGAAAGGCGGAACCTGGCGCATAGGTGATGCCGTGGCATACAATCTCACGGCTTCCAAGTCGCTGCTCGAAACGGTCGCGCTGTACAAGTCGGATTTCCTCCACAATAAGTATAAGATGGGTACTGATGTGATCAACCGCTTCAATGAAGAAGGGCCTCATGGCTGGGTCGTACCTAAAGCACAAGCCGACAAAAGCACCACCGCGTTAATGCTCAATCGTATGATGCAAAACGGCGTGCAAGTCTTTGAAGCTTCGGCTGAGCTGGCAGCAAGCAATGATCAAATCAATGAAGGCGATTATGTCCTTCCCACCACTCAGCCCTTCGGGTTATATGTCAAAAACCTGATGGAGTATCAGGACTATCCTGATCTCAGAAAGTATCCTCACCTATGGCAGGGCATCTCCCGCATGACCCAATGGGATGGTGCGCCATTCTTGCCTTATGATGGTGTGGGCTGGACGCTACCAAGCCAAATGGGTGTCAAAACCATCGAACTGAAACAGCCCCTCACGGCATCTCTGCCCCAGATTGAAGCACCCATTAGCGTGAGTTCATTTTCGGGTACCGGCAGGTCTGTCATCATCTCAGCCACAGAAAACAATGCCTACCTGGCCGCCAACCTGGCGCTCCAGTCGGGAGCCGCAGTTTCAAGGACGACTGAGGCTATTGATCAGGAGGGGCAGACCTTTCCGGTAGGTAGCTTCCTCGTCAAAGGAGGCAAGCTGTCTGGTGCCGCCCTGGCGGAAAAGGCTGATGTGCCGGTCATTGCGGTGGTGTCAACTCCTGCAAGTGACAAACTGAAGAAAAAACGCATCGGACTGTACGACTCATGGCGGGCGAATATGGATGCGGGCTGGATCAAGTTGCTCCTTGATCAGTATGGATTCGAGTATAGCTTGCTGAGAAATGATGATTTGAAAGAAGAGGGTCTATCGAAACAATTTGACGTGATCATCATACCCGATCAGTCGCTATCGCAAATCATGGAAGGACACAAGGAAGGCGACATGCCTCCCGAATATGTGGGTGGTCTCGGAGAAGCTGGTGTGGCGCAACTGAAGGCTTTTGTGGATGCAGGTGGCAAACTCCTGCTTAACAAACGAGCCAGTGATATCGCGTTGGAGCATTTTGGGATACCAGTAAAGAATGTGCTTAAAGATGTAGAAGCTGCGGACTTCACCTGTCCCGGATCAATCCTAAAGGTCAGCTATAGTCCTTCGCCTACTACATGTGGTATGTCAGCGCAGGGCATAGGCTACTTCGCTCAAGGGCAGGCTTACGATATTGAAGACCCTACGGGAATAGAGGTCGTAGCGTCCTATCCTGACGAGCCATTGCTCATTTCTGGCTGGCTGGAAGGCGGAGAGTTAATTCAGGGTAAGGCGGCTGTGATCAATGCCCCAATCGGTAAAGGAACGGTCACCTTATTCGGATTTAATGTGCAAAACAGGATGCAGGCCTACGGCACCATCAAGCTGATGATGAATAGCGTTATGAATGACTAACCACTTGGTAAAATGAAAACATGTACACTTATCGGCCTTTTGTTTCTTTATGGAGGAGCTTTAGCCCAAACAGCAAGCTCCGATTATAGTGCTAAGGTGGCGACCATTGAAAGCACAATTGAAACTTTGTATGCAGTGATCTCCGGTGATGCTGGAGAGCAGCGAGATTGGGAGTTGTTTAAGTATCTATTCACGGCAAATGCCAAATTGATTCCAGTCCGTAACTCACAGGAAGAAGGTGTCGCTGCGACCTATTGGACGCCAGCGCAGTACGTAGAAAGAGCCGGGCCGATACTCGAAAAAGATGGCTTTTTTGAAAAGGAGATAAGCAACAAAACTGAACGATATGGATCAATAGCCCATACCTTCAGCACTTATGAGTCCTATCGGAAAAGTACAGATGAGACACCTTTTACCAGAGGCATCAACAGCATTCAGCTGATGCATGATGGTAACCGCTGGTGGATAGTCAATATCTATTGGTTAGGCGAGACGGATGACAATCCTATTCCCGATAAGTATCTGCCGAAATAGACTTACCGCTTCATAAACTTGAAGGCCTGATGGTCAACAATCAGGATGTAAATACCTGGTTGGAAGGTGTGTGTTTCGATCACCACCTTGTCCCTGACCGGCTGGTTCATCCTCATGATCACCCGACCCGCCATGTCAGCAATCGTCAGTTGATCGATAGGCTCTAATGCCTCCACGGTCAGGTAGTCAACTGTTGGGTTCGGATAGAACTTGGCGATAGGCACCTCATCGATACCC
>CAYGOT010000061.1:0-27965 GCA_964351595.1 uncultured Roseivirgaceae bacterium
TGTGAGAGGTCGGAAAAGATAGTAGGATCAACTATCTTTTCCTCCTACTCGATTACCCTCCTTCGATAATTTGCCTTGAGCTTTCCGGCCCACGAGGCAAGTAAAAATTCCATACTAACTACGAGTTTTGTATTGATCGAATGTTAAGCCTTTGATGAAGGCATAGCCGAATACCGCATAATGGGGGATTTTTGGTCACGAATATCTAAATAGACCAATATTCGTCAACTCTTAGGTGTGGCATTCGGTAAATTCAGTCATAGGTTATATGGGTCGAGACAAAAAATACCGAATTCTTTACGTGGATGATGAGCACAATAATCTTGTGGTGTTCAAAAATGCCTTTTTTCGTCACTATGAAATCCACACGGCTATTTCTGCGCACGATGGACTTGAAATACTCGAAAAGGAGGAAATCCATCTCGTCATAACAGATCAGAAAATGCCGGGAATGACCGGCGTAGAATTTCTGGAGAAGGTGGTGGCTTCCCATCCTGATATGATTCGTATGGTCCTCACGGCTTACAGTGATATTGACTTCATCATGCGCGCAATTAACCGCTGCGGTATTTACCAATACATCCTCAAGCCTTGGGACAATCGACAGCTGAAGATCACCATCGACAATGCTTTGATGAAATACCAGCTGACCGAAGACAAGAAAACACTTATTAACTCGCTTGAGCAGGCCAATATTGGTTTGGAGAAAAAAGTGCAGAAACGTACTGTTGAGTTAATTGCCAAGAACGAGGAGCTGGTCAGAATTAACCACGTAAAGGATAAGCTATTCTCCATCTTATCTCACGACCTAAAGATGCCCATGGCATCATTGAACGTATTGCTGGATCTCCTGATCAACTTTCAGGATCAGATGGATTCTGATAAGCTGGTGGACTTCAGCATGAAAGCCAAAAAGTACGTGCATAATGTAGTCGGACTGATGGACAACTTGTTGGCCTGGTCGCTAGCGCAAACCGGAGAATTTACAGTAAAGACTGAGCCCATTGCGATAGAGAAAATAATGCTGGAGCTCAAGGAAGTGTTCCAGTACATATCCGACCAGAAACAGATCCATTTTCAGATAGAACCACCAGCACTTTCCCCCGCACTTGTCGGAGATGAAAATCTGACGAAGCTCATCCTTCGCAACCTTGTGAGCAATGCCATTAAGTTTACTCATGAGGGCGGCACCATTAACCTTGCCTACCGGCCTAATGGGGATAATGGCTATCTGGAAGTTTCTGACTCAGGTATCGGCATGGATCGGGCGGTGATCGACCTCATCAACGGGGGGCAGTTTCCAGAAGCGAGTATCGGTACCCGAGATGAAAAAGGTGTGGGGCTTGGCCTAAAGCTCTGCAAGGAATTTGCCGAGATGCAAAGGGGCTCTCTTTGTGTAGAGAGTGTGGTGGGGCAAGGCACCAAAATCACTTTAGCGCTACCAAAGAACTAAGATGAGGCTGCCGCTACTTATCTGTCTAATGCTCATGACGCAGCTCATGTCCCGAGCTCAGGAGCTCAGCTTCGAACGCGCAGAACAATTTTACTCTTACAATGAGTTTGATTCAGCGTTGTTTTTTGCGGATGAGGCCAGGGTTTTTGCAGAACGGAAAGGCGATCGGTTACTGCTCGCTAAGAGCTTGCATTTGATGGGAGGCTCCTTCAAGAGCAAGCAGCAGTTTGCGAATAGTCTTGACTATTATCTAAGGTCAAGCCAGGAATACACTAAGCTCAATGACCTTGAAAACAATGCCAGAGTCAACATAGACATTGGTGACTTGTATACTGACTGGGAGATACCCATCAAGGCGCTCGAGTACTACAATAAGGCATATCAGACCTATGCTGAAGGTGATCACTTATTAGAAGAGCGAATGAGCACGCTTGAGAAGATTGGGGCTACCAGAGAGCTAACCACCGACTATGAAGGAGCCATTGGCGCTTATCAGGAAATCTTGACCATACTTGATCGACTGGACAGAAAATCTGAATCTCTTAAAGTATTGCGCCGTATTTCAGACTTGCTCATCAAGCACAACCAGCATGCTCAGGCACTGGCATTTGATCTTGAAATACTCACGATACAGGAGAGTCTCGGAGATCAGAGCGAGATAGCTGCGACGCTCAATAACATCGGTTATATCTACAATTACCTCAATGAAAAGGAACTGGCACTTCAGTATTTCTTAGAATCGCATGAGGTATTGAAGGAGATCAATGCCGATGATGAGTTTTATGTAGGGGATATGATCATATTGGTCAATGTGGGTTTGATATATCAGTCAATGCTCGATTATCAGACAGCACTCAATTACTTCTTCGAGGCGTTAAAGACCAAAAAGGCAAGGGATAACCCGCTGGAAATGTCACGCATTTACAATTACATTTCCTTCACCTACAACTACCTGTCAAACCTTGAGAAGTCAGAGCTCTTTGCAGAGACGGCCATCAACTTAGCCGAGCTATACGATGCGAATGAGATTTTAATTGATAGCTACAAGAGCCTGTCTGATATCCATTCCCAACTAGGCAACCACCAGAGTGCACTGGCCTTTTACAAGAAGTACGTTCAAATAAAGGACAGCCTCGCCTCTCAAGAAATGGAGATGCGTCAGGCAGAGCTTCAGAGAAGACAGGAAGTGGATAAGAAGGAACAGGAGATAAAGCTGCTAATAGTAGAGCAGGAGATCAAAGACTTGGCGCTGAGAGAGCTGACCCTTGAGTCCAACCAGCGGGAACGAGATATTGAAATCCTGAAAAGAGATCAGGAGATTCAGCGGATACGTCTTCAAAACCAGCAAGCCGAAAAAGAAAAGGCTGAGCAGGCCTTGCGCCTAACACAGACGCAACTCGATGCGGAAAAGAAGGATAATGAAATCTCACTTCTTCAGAAAGACAAATACATTCAAAGTCTTGCCTTGAAACAGAATGAGCTTGAACAAAAAGAACGAGATCGGGAAATACAGCTGCTCGAGCGGAACAAGGCGCTTCAGGAACTGGAGCTGGTCCGCCAGCAGAACCTTATCTATTTCATCCTGGGCGCCTTCGGATTACTTCTGGTGATACTATTCCTGATCTACAGAAGCTATATGGTAAACCGCCGAGCCAAGGTGCTCCTGGAAGGACAAAATGAGGAAATCAACCGTCAAAAAGAGGAGATTTCTGATCAACATTTCAAGCTTGAGAACAGCTATGACAACATGAAACTCTTGGGTGAAATCGCCAATGAGATTACTTCTAACCTATCGATCGACAAGATCAATAAGGTGGTGTTCAAGCACGTCCAAAAGTTTATGTCTACGGACAACTTTGGCATAGGTATCTTCAATGAAAATGACAACAGTCTACATTTTTCCGATCCGGTACAGATGGGTGAAGTGATCAATTCATTCGAGATATCTCTGGATGAGAAGAATCGTCTGCCTGTCCATTGCTTCTTCAAGAAAAAGGAAATTCTGATAAGGGACTACTCTGAAGACTACCTCAAATATGTAAATCAATATGAGGAATCAAAGACTGGTGAAACGGCTAAGTCGATCATCTATCAGCCTTTGGTGGTGAAAAATAAGGCCATAGGGGTGATTACGGTCCAGAGTTATGAGAAGGATGCGTTTGATGAGTACCACTTGAGTATCCTTCGCAGTTTGGCTATTCATGTGGCGATAGCCATGGAGAATGCTTTTGCGTATGAACAAATCGCCGAAAAGTCAAAGATCCTCGAGGAGGCCTTGTCAGAATTGAAGTCTGCACAATCTCAGCTGATCCAGGCGGAGAAAATGGCGAGTCTCGGTGAGCTAACTGCAGGTATTGCCCACGAGATTAATAACCCTATCAACTTTGTTTATGCGGGTGTGGATGGGCTGAAGTCCAGTCTTGAGGGCTTGATCGAAGTGCTCAACAAATATGGTGAACTCGACGAGTCTCATCAGGCACATCAGGCTGAGGCCTTGCTGGCAGATATCCGTCAGCTAAAACATGAGCTCTATTTTGATGAAACTAAGAAGGGCGTATTTGAGGTGGTCGAGGCGATCAAGGAGGGCGCAATGCGTACATCGGAAATAGTTGACGGCCTGCGCAACTTCAGCCGACTTGACGAGGGAGACCTTAAGCTGGCCAATATTCATGTCGGAATCGAAAATACCCTGGTGCTACTCTCTCCAAAGATCAAGGATGGGCAGGTGAAGCTCATCAAATACTATGATGACATTATGCCCGAAATCAATTGCTATCCGGGTCAGCTCAATCAGGTGTTCATGAACCTGCTGAGCAATGCTATTGAAGCCATTCCTGATGAAGGCACTATCGTAATACGCACCAGAAACTACGATGACTTTGTGACGATCAGCATAGCTGATGATGGACGAGGAATTCCCCCGGAGATAAAGTCTAAGATTTTCGAGCCGTTCTTTACCACCAAAGGATTGGGTAAAGGGACTGGGCTGGGACTATCTATCTCATTTGGGATTATACAAAAACACCAAGGCAAAATTGAGGTGAATAGCAGCCCAAATAAAGGTGCCGAATTTGTGATTACAATTCCGAAAGACCTGGTTTAGACCGCTTTTATAGACTGTTCGAGTGTGGCCTACTGTATCTTTTTGATGGTCAGCGGCTGATACTCATCACCTGGTTTTTTAAACTCTATGGTGAGGCTTTCATCCTCATTGATGTAGCCGAAAGTGTCATACTCAGTCCTATCATCCAGAAACCATTTGACAGAAAAAAGGTCGGGCCGGTTGGACTTATTGAACCTCCCTTTGACTTCACCACCTTTCCAGCTCGACATATCCGAGCTGATCACGTACCCTACGTACTCTTTGTCCTGTTTTTTGATACCGATTTGATAGTTGTACATACCTGAATTGAACTCATAAAGCCCCTCCATGGGCTCCAAGCCATCACCCTGCAGGTGGAGTATTAAAGAGTCCACTTCGACGGATCTACCTTTTAGCGGTAGCAAAGCAAGCTCTGGCTTGAACTCATAGGGGTACGATTTAAAGTTTCTCAAAGATCGGTCTATGGCCCGATGAAAAGCCTCTGAACTACTAGCGCCATCACCCTTTCCCTGTAGGTTGAGCACGGTAATGTTTTGACAGTTGTATAAGTCCAGAGCGACCTCATAGTCACCAAAGGCCTTCGGGATTGTAACTACATTGACCCACAGCGCTAGACATTTATTCTGAACAAGCTCTTTAGGCCATGAGAGTTCATTTTCGGCTATTACACGGTACTTCAACCCGAAAAGCTTCTGGCGTAGATAAGTCGAAGCATTGTAAGGGTCACGAGCACCCTCATACATGGAGGTGTTGACAATGATATATTTGTACTGATCCAACACCTGGAACTCCTCCTGAGCGGAGGCATTGAGACTAAACATAAGCAGCAAAACTGCGAGTATTCTATTCATAATCCTGTCTTTTGTATATTTCAGGTAACGCACAAATGTAAGCATGAAGTCAGAACCCATTATTAAAAACTTGCAAGATACGCTACCGCAAAAGGGGACGGTGACCTGGATTGGGTTGCGCCCGGCATCTAGACAACCACTCATGTCGGTAGATCAGGTATCCGCTTCTCAAAAAGATGCACTGGAAGGGGATCGTTTCAATGGCCAGTTTAGCAAAAAGCGCCAGGTGACGCTTATTCAGTCCGAGCATATTGATGCGGTTTCTTCTATTCTTGGCAAGAAGGTAGACCCTGGCCTGCTCCGCAGAAATATTGTCGTCTCAGGTATTAATCTGTTGGCTCTCAAAGACAAGACTTTCAATATTGGTAGCGCGGTGTTGAAGTATACCGGGCTTTGTCACCCCTGCTCCCGAATGGAGCAGAACCTCGGACCAGGTGGCTGGAATACTATGCGCGGACATGGAGGAATCACTGCTCAGGTAGTGACAGATGGTGTGATTTCGGTGGGTTCTGATGTGACAGCCACGGATGCCAGGTCCTCTTCGACAGCATGACCGTTAGATTTTGGAGTCGCCTCGACTTCCTCTTTTTCTTCGCCAAGTTCCTTCCTGGAGCTCAGGCTTGACTTAGTAATACACCAATAAGGATCACTAAGCTGACCATAGTCGTTGTGATACTGAGTCAGTAGTATTTTGACGGTATAGTTGAGGCGTTTCAAGGCATCCTGTACATGCTCTTTTCTATTGCGAGGATGCCAGATGAAGAATTTAACAATGGGGAACGACTTGTTTCTAAAATCTCCGAGTATCCTGGCAAGATCTGGCCTTTCCTGTCCACTGATGGCCTCCACAGCTTGTTCGGCTAGCGCTGAAAGTTCACCAAGCATATGGTTGTAGAGCTTATGTCGAGCCTCCTTACTTTGATGCTCTGAGATAAACTCCTTGCAGTAAGCATTTAACAAATTCAGACTGGGCAGACAGTTTTGAGGTTCTGCATATACGTTGGGCTGCCATAATATTTCCCGATAGGTGAAAATGGAGGGAAGCAACTCCGTGTCATAGTCGTCTTCCTCGTTAAGGCTAATCAGGTCATCTACCGTCAATTTCTCATATTTGACATGCCCGGCAATAAGATCAAAATGCCAGGCGCCACGCTTAGCGTCAAGCAGGTCAAGGAATTCCCATATTTCCGTTAATGGCAGTTTCATCTTCTGCCAAATTAATTCATTTCACAGGAATGAAAAACAACAACAGGCTATTGCTCGGGAAATCCTTGGGCTTTCATGACGTTTTGTGCCTGCAACAAGTGTCGTTGATGGTGGGCGGTGTTGAACCTATAGCAGTCCCCAAGCTTGAAGCGAATGATTGGACCAATAGCAGAGGGAACTCTAACCTTGTTCAAATTTAGGTTAGCCGACGTGCGAATAAATCCGAGTAGCTCCTTGTGATGCTGAATACACTCATCAAAGACATCCGAACTATTAAGAGCAGAAGTAGATGAGCTGGGTTCGAACTTTGATAGGGTCTTCATCTTCCCTTTGATTACACCATTGGCCTGAGGCTGCATCATTTTGGTGAGATAGTTACCCAGAAAGCCAGGCTTGAAATTATCGGTCGACATACCTTTTGGCGCATTACTGATTTGCTTTCGGATTTCAGGGATATAGTGGCGGCAGGCAGTGTTTATATGCTCTACGCACTCAAGGATGCTCCATTTTTTAGGGCTCGGTTTCCAGTTGAGCTGGTTTTCGGATAGTTCTTTTAGTTGATGGGAGAGCGTATTGATGATGTCCTCAGTACGCTTGCCTTCATCAGCGATTAGTTGTGTTGCGTTCATTATTCTGAATTTGTTTCAAAGCTAGGTACCCCAACCGCGGTAGAACTTGATCTAGGTCAATTTCGGTTTTTTGACCTTAACCTGCTTAGTGTTTCCGGCTTCATACCTAGATAAGAGGCCAGGTGTTTTAAGGGCACTAGTTGAAATATTTGAGGTGTGTCCCTCGTGAGTCTCTGGAGCCTTTCTTCTGCCGAGTAGCCGAGCACAGCAATCTCATGATGAACTTTCTTGAGTAGCATTCCCTCCAATGTTAGCCGCATGTACCGCTCAAAGCTTTTGAATCTTTCATACAGCGACTCAAGATGATCTCGGTGCAGACTCACCATGGTTACATCGGAGATGGCCTGCACAAATACATTAGTGGGTAACCTTGAAATAAAACTGTCATACGCTCCAGAGAGCGAGTAGTCAAATCCAAAACCAGCGACCAACTCCTCGCCATCTTTGATGTAATATCCCCTCACAACGCCTTCAATCATCCAGTAGAGGTGGTTTTCCATTTCGCCGGCACGTATTAAGTGCTCCCCTTTTTCAAGTTTGCGTACCTCTACCAGATCAATGAACGCATCCCATTCTTCATCTGTGAAGACCACTTTTTCGTTCATTCGCATTCGTAAAGTAGACAGGTCAGGCAGGCTTTTTGACATGGGATATTTAGCAGAGGATGAATGAATTTACCCAGGCCAAAGCCAATATCAAAATCAGGTTGGCCCCATAGCAGAAGATGAAATGAATATTAGATTTGCTAACTTCTGCTTTTTTTAGATAAGCCCTATTATGAAAGCGTTGACCAACTTTTTAGCTATAGCAATCTTGATCTGCACATTATCCAGCTGTGGTGAAGACTATGTGGTAAGCACGGCCCAGGCACCCCAGGGTGAGATTCAGGATATAGAAAAGCAACTGCAAAGCCAATTGATTCTGGCTAATGATGGTGATACGATCAATCTACCTGCCGGGGTATTTGGTTTCACGAAGAGCATCTTGCTGGAAGGCAAATCTAACATTCTGATAAGAGGAGCTGGCATGGATCAAACTATCCTGACTTTTCAAAACCAGGAAGAAGGTGCGGAAGGGATAAGAGTATCCAATGGTTCTAATATCACAATGGCGGACTTCACTGTGCAGGATGCAAAAGGAGACAACATCAAGACCAACGACATCAATGGCATCAGCTTTATTAATGTAAAGTCTGAGTGGACAGGCCTACCGGATGAGAAAAATGGAGCATATGCATTGTATCCAGTCATGTGTCAAAATGTATTGATCGACGGCTGTGTGGCTATTGGAGCAAGTGATGCGGGTATCTATGTAGGCCAGTCGACCAACGTAATCGTGCGAAACTCTGAGGCTTACAATAATGTGGCGGGCATAGAAATTGAAAACACAGTCAATGCCGATGTATACAACAATGAGTCGCATGACAATACCGGAGGCATTCTGGTCTTTGACCTTCCGGGGCTAAGTCAGCTTGGGAGCGGTACACGCGTATTCGACAACAGGGTCTATCGTAATAACTATACAAACTTTGCCCCTGAGGGAAATATTGTGGCGTCTGTCCCTCCCGGTACGGGTATGATGATATTGGCCTCCAAAGACGTGGAGATTTTCAATAACAAGATCGAGGATAACAAGACCGGTAGTGTGGCATTGATCTCTTACTTATTCGTGGAAGCGACAAGTGAGCCGGTGGAGGCTGATGAGTCCCGGGACTTGTCAATGGCGGGAAACATAGCTGCTTACAAAGCTGATCAAGACTATGACCCCTATCCATCAGGTATCTTCATTCACGACAATGAGATCACCAACAAATACACGCTCCCCACTTTTGAAAATGACATTGGCTATCTCCTCTTCCTCTCTTTTTGGTGGGACAAACCGGAGATCCTTTACGATGGGATTATTGATCCGGCTTTTGGGGAGTCGCCTGATCTCAAGACCCTACTATGCATTAGGAATAATGGAGAGGCTGGTTTCGCCAACCTGGATGCGTTCAATGAATTTGAGAATGTAAGCGAGGATGCTTCTCCACATGATTGTACCATGGAGCCACTTCCAAAAGTAAGGCTACAAGAAATGCTTTTGGCCGGTGAGTAAGAGTCTGATTTGGGGATTCATCTTGATTAGTCTACTGCTGACCTCATGTAGTCAGGGAGATAGCACTTCTCAGGAGGTTAAGCAACCTCGGGCAACTCTATCCTCGAATGATAATATCAGGACAGAGCGAACCGACTTGGGCATTGGGCTTGACAAACTTTCAGAATATGGCTTTTTTGATGCGCCCATGAAGGATCTTGTTCCAGCAGGAAATGTGGTCTCCTACGAGTTGAACACACCACTGTTCAGCGATTATGCACACAAGGCACGATTTATCAAATTTCCGGTAGGCGCATCTGCCACCTATAATGAGAAAGAAGTGCTGGACTTTCCTGAGGGTACCGTGCTTATCAAAAACTTCTACTATCCGGAGGATTTCCGCAAGCCGGAGGGAGCACGAAAAATCATTGAAACCCGACTCTTGCTCAGGGAGACTGATGACTGGCAAGCGCTGAGCTATATCTGGAATGATGAACAGACCGAGGCATATCTGGAGGTGACAGGAGGCACGGTAGATATATCCTGGCGCCATACTGATGGCCTTATCAGGAATGTGGCTTACTCGATCCCCAATCTCAATCAATGCAAAAACTGCCACGCTTTCAACAATGAAATTAGGCCCATTGGCCCGACTGTCCGTCAGCTTAATCGCGATAATCGTTTTGATGATCAAAGTCAGAACCAGTTGGTATATATGGCAAATCAGGGCTACTTCTCTGGCAGCCCTGACCAAAGTCAGTGGCCGCAACTGGCGAGCTGGGAGTCACCCGCTGATCAATCCATTGAAGATCGTGCACGAGCCTATCTGGATGTAAACTGCGGATCTTGTCATCGACCTGAAGGCTCTGGCAATACCTCGGGACTCTTTCTGCATTATCATGAACAGAATGATGCTGCACTGGGTATCGGCAAAGCTCCAGTGGCCGCTGGCAGGGGGTCAGGTGGATTGAAGTACGATGTGTTCCCCGGCCATCCAGAAGAGTCAATACTACTCCACAGAATGAAGTCTCTGGATCCGGGTGTCATGATGCCGGAGATGGGTAGGAAGCTTGTGCACGAAGAAGGAGTCGCCCTCATCGAGGAGTGGATCCGAAGCTTAGGAGATTAAGCATTAATAACAAATCGTTAACTACCGCCTAACGCGCTTGGACAGCTGAATAATTAATCTTGTGTATCTATTTTATAGTCTATGCACAAGTCCAGCCCTCAATATTTTGATGGATTCAAGTTTGTAAGAATTTCTGATCTTCCCTACGATCAATCTGAGCAACTGGCATCATGGATCCCTCAGGAGGAATTGATCAAACTTGATGTGGATGGGTTGAAGATAATTGATTGTGTCGACTACAAAGATTACAACTATTGGTTCGACAATTATCTGGAGCCTAGTTACAACATCGCCATCTAGAATCAGGTACCAGCGTACAACTTAAGTACTGAGCCCCAGGATTTTCACTCTTTATCAATGCCTTTCTTGCTAGTTTTGAGCATATGGAGAAGCGATGGGTGTATGCCAAAGGTGGTGATGACGATATAGTGGCGGAGCTGAGTGCTTCTCTCAATATCAATCGCGCTCTTGCAGGCATCCTGGTACAACGAGGCATTCATAGCTTTGATGAGGCCAAATACTTCTTCCGACCTTCATTGGACGATCTCCACGATCCTTTTTTGATGAAGGACATGGATCGGGCTGTAGACCGATTGACTGATGCTATCGCAAACGAAGAAAAGATTCTGATTTATGGAGACTATGATGTGGATGGTACGACGGCCGTCTCTCTGGTTTATGGATTTCTTCGGAGATATTATGATCGATTGGATTTCTACATTCCCGATAGGTACAAGGAGGGGTACGGCATATCTGAGACGGGCATTCGCTGGGCGCATGACAATGGCTTCTCACTAGTCATCGCCCTGGACTGTGGCATCAAGGCGATCGATCGGATGAACCAGGCGAATGAGCTAGGCGTGGATGTGATCATTTGCGACCACCACCTTCCCGGAGAGAATCTGCCATCCGCCTACGCGGTGCTTGATCCCAAGCGCGCCGATTGTGACTATCCATTCAAGGAGTTGAGTGGTTGTGGGGTTGGCTTCAAACTCATGCAGGGTTTTTGTCAGCAGCAGACCATTGATCACGTTGAGTTGTTTGGTTTTCTGGACTTGCTTGCAGTGAGCATTGCCTCTGATATCGTGCCGATTGTAGGAGAAAACAGGATCATGGCTTACTATGGCCTGAAAAAACTGAATGATCAGCCTCTGCCGGGTCTCAAGGCGATCATGGACAATAGTGGTTATCGCGGTGAGCTCGATATTTCTGCGGTTGTATTTGGCATTGGCCCCAGGATCAATGCCATGGGCCGTATATCCCATGCGCGCGGCTCCATTCATCTCTTGCTTAGCCAAACAGAAGAGGAGGCCAAAGGATTTGCTTTGAAGGTCGAGGGTAAGAATGTAGAACGCAGAAACTATGACGCTTCGATCACGAAGGAGGCCCTGGAGATGATTGAGAATAATCAAGGCAATGATATGGCCAGGTCTACCGTCCTCTACAATAAGGATTGGCACAAAGGTGTAATTGGGATAGTGGCCTCACGATGCATTGAAAAGTACTATCGCCCAACGATCATTCTCACCGAGTCAAATGACAAAGCTACCGGATCGGCCAGATCGGTATTGGGCTTTAATGTTTACGAAGCTATCGCCGAATGCGCAGAATTGCTTGATCAGTTTGGAGGACATCAGTATGCGGCCGGCCTGACCATGGATATCAAAAACATTGCTGCTTTTCAGGAAAAATTTGAGCGGATCGTCAGTGAGCGCATAACAGACGATCAGTTGATACCCCAAATAGAGATCAATCAGTCAATCGACTTTGACATGATCAACCAGAAGTTCTTCAACATACTGAAGCAGATGTCACCCTTTGGTCCTCAGAATATGCAGCCTGTCTTTGCTACGCATAAGGTAATTGCCACCGCAGAAACGAGAGTGCTCAAAGGTGAGCACTTGAAGCTGTTTTTGAAGCAGCAAAACTCCAACAAAGTAGTGGAGGCTATTGGCTTTGGGCTGGCGGCTTACTATGATATGATAGCCGCTGGTATGAGCTTCAGTGTTGCCTACACAATCGAAGAAAACAATTACATGGATCGGGTATCTTTGCAGCTCAATGTAAAGGACATTAAGTTCGACTAAGCGAGTTATTTGCCCATATGATCCTACGAGCAGAAGAGTTAATCAAAAAGTATAAGAAGAGGACTGTAGTCAATCAGATATCTGTGGAGGTTGGTCAAGGTGAGATCGTGGGTATGCTAGGACCCAATGGTGCTGGTAAGACTACCTCGTTTTACATGATTGTAGGCTTGATTAAGCCAAATAGCGGCGAAATTTATCTCGATGATAAAAACATAACTTCTCTTCCCATGTACAAGCGTGCAAAGCTTGGGATCGGGTATCTGGCGCAAGAGGCCTCTGTGTTTCGCAAATTGTCAGTAGAAGAAAATCTCATGGCTGTGCTGGAGATGACGAAGCTTTCCAAGGCAGCCCAAAAGGAAAAAGCTGAGGAGTTACTCGAAGAGTTTAGTCTTACCCATGTCAGAAAAAACCTGGGCATGGTATTGTCCGGGGGGGAGCGCCGTAGAACCGAGATTGCGAGAGCACTGGCAGTAGACCCGAGTTTTGTCTTGCTGGATGAGCCATTTGCTGGTGTCGATCCTATTGCGGTTGAGGAGATTCAGTCCATAGTGGCTAAGCTGAAGAACAAGAATATTGGAATACTTATCACGGATCATAACGTGAACGAGACACTTTCAATCACCGATCGGGCTTACCTCATGTTTGAGGGAAAACTGCTCAAGGCGGGTACGGCGGAAGAATTGGCAGCTGACGAACAAGTGAGAAGAGTGTATCTTGGCAAACACTTTGAATTGAAGCGGAAGATTTAGCGTGCGAATACTTAATTCCATATTGACTTGGGCCCTGAAAAAGCGGATCAGCCAGATTGAGCAGTTCATGGTCAACCCACTGGGTGTCCAGGAGGATCTGTTAATGAATCTTATTAAGGAAGGCAGGAACACCGAGTATGGACGTAAATATGGGTTCAGCGATGTAGGCGATCCACTGAGCTTTCAGCGCACTACCCCCATAGTATCTTACGAAGACCTTTTCCCCTATGTGGAGCGCACCATGGCAGGAGAGCAAAACCTGCTCTGGCCAACCAAGATCACCTGGTTTGCCAAATCATCCGGCACTACCAATGCAAGAAG
This sequence comes from uncultured Roseivirgaceae bacterium, assembly GCA_964351595.1. Classification (GTDB taxonomy): domain Bacteria; phylum Bacteroidota; class Bacteroidia; order Cytophagales; family Cyclobacteriaceae; genus UBA6059. The sequence goes on from CAYGOT010000061.1 coordinate 13,605, forward strand.
CAAATTCATTCCGGTCTCCGAGGAAGCGTTAGAAGATTGTCATTATGCGGGAGGGAAGGATTTGCTCTCGCTCTACATCAACAATTATCCGGAAACACAGATGTTTTCTGGTAAGGGACTGGTCGTGGGCGGCAGTCACCAGATCAATCAATTTGACAAAAACGCTGAATCCTTCTATGGGGATGTGTCAGCGGTGATTCTTAAAAACCTTCCACTCTGGGCGCAGCTGGTGCGAACACCGAGCCTTGATATAGCACTCATGGACGAGTGGGAAGAGAAGATCGAAAAAATGGCGCAAGTGACGCTCAATGAAGATGTCACTAGCATGTCCGGTGTGCCAACATGGACATTTGTGTTGCTGCAGCGCATACTGGAGATCACTGGTAAGAAGAGTATCCTCGAGGTTTGGCCGAACATAGAGCTATTCGTACACGGCGCGGTGGCTTTCGGGCCATATCGAGACCTCTTCCATTCACTGATTCCTTCGGATGACATGCACTACATGGAGACCTACAATGCGTCAGAAGGGTTCTTTGCCATACAGGATCAGCCAGGCTCGAATGAGCTATTGCTAATGCTTGATTATGGCATTTACTATGAGTTTATACCCTTTGAGCAGATGGATGCCGAAGACCCCATTGTCTTGACACTGGATCAGGTCGAGGTTGGAAAAAACTACGCCTTGGTGATTACCACTAATGCTGGCCTTTGGCGATACATGATTGGTGATACCATCAAGTTTACTTCGATTAGCCCCTATCGGATAAAGATTACAGGACGTACCAAGCATTTTATTAATGCATTCGGTGAAGAGCTGATCGTCGAAAATGCTGAATATGCCATAGGCGAGGCTTGTCATGAGACCAAGGCGATGATGACCAACTTTACAGCAGCACCGAGATATCTGGGCAATAAGCAAAAGGGGAGCCATGAATGGGTTATAGAGTTTGCACAGCAGCCTGATAGCAGAGAGCGGTTTTGTGAGATACTGGACACTAAGCTAAAGGAGGTGAACTCCGACTATGATGCTAAGCGCTACCGCAATATTGCCCTGGAGGAGCCTTTGATCCACTTTGTTGACGAGGGAACTTTTCACCATTGGATGAAGAAACGCGGCAAACTTGGTGGCCAAAATAAGGTTCCCAGATTAGCGAATAATCGGGAGTATTTGGATGATATCCTTAGTCTGCTGAAAGTAATGTCTTAAGCTGATCAAGCTGCTCTTCAGTTAGTAGTTCTTGTGCTTTTTGAAAAAGCATTCTCTCTTCTTTTCGGACATGTTGTTCAATGAGGTTTCCCAGCCTATCCAGGGATTCAATATCAAGGATTAGATTATTGAACAGGCCCCTAATCTCATCGTGTTCCTTTCGGAGTTCATTGATGAGGTTAGAGAGCGACGGGACGTAGATTAAAAGAGTCGGGTAGAGTACTTTTTCTTCCCGTTCAACATGCTGTTTGATCAGGCTGTCCCAGGTGTTTTTGGCGTAATCGACTTTACCCGCCAAGTCAGTTGGCATGCCTTTGTAGGCAGGAGCACCTTCTTTCAATAGCTGAGCGAGCAGTAGCAGTTGATGGTGCTCTCTGGAAATAGGAATCAATGCTGGATGGCGTTTCAATAGGGACTGGATTTTGCTCTTATTACCAGTGCAAACTAATCAGAACTAGAGAATCGCCTAAACATAAGTCAGGTTCAATTCAAGTTGTTGTTACGGGTAAACCCAAATCTATAAAGACATAACTAATTGTATTTATCCAAGTTGGATATAGGAAAAATACCTATATGGCCGTCTGTGGTTTAACATTTTGATAATACACGTTTTAATCTGACTGGTTACTACAGGATACCCTATACACTTAAATTTATTCAAACCATTATATGCCAAATGAATGATCATAAATTCAATGATCTATGAAAATCATGCTTTTTCCACATTAGATCGTACTTATCCACAGATTTTAGAGGCGTAACTACAAAGTTCTGAAAATCAAATACTTATGAGAGGAGAGTCATTTCAAGACCCTGTGGATAACTTTAATTGAAAGCAGTAATCGCACTGAAAATCAGCGACTTGAGGATTTGACTTAAGAAATGGCTTGTCGCTTTAGGTTGGTACGGTAGGCATTGAATATCCTTGATTTGGATACAAAACCTACGTATTTACCATCATCGATAACAGGCAGGTTCCAGGCTTGTGTTACCTCAAATTTATTCATGACAGATTGCATTTTTTCATTGGAGGATACACTCGAGGGCGGAATGGTCATAATTGAGCGAACAATCGTTGTTTGCCTGGCCTCTTCATCAAACATTACCTCTCTTATATCATCGAGTGTTACGATCCCCCTAAGCTCTCTTTGTTCATTTACAACAGGGAATATATTTCTCTTCGATTTCTGTACGAGCTTTACCAAGTCGCCGAGTGTGGCTTCAGGGTCGATCGTCAGCAAATCTTTTTCTACGATTTTCGGTAGGTTAATAAGACTGAGCACTTGCCGATCCTTATCATGTTGGATCAGGTCGCCACGCTCTATGAGATGCTTGGTGTAGAGCGAGTATTTCTCGAAGTAGGAGATAGTCGTAAAGGAGATGGCGCTGACCAGCATTAAAGGCAGAAACAGCGTATATCCATGGGTGATTTCTGCAATCAAAAAGATAGCCGTTAGTGGGGCATGGAGTACCCCGCTCATTACTCCGCACATCCCGACAAGCGTAAAGTTGCTCGTACTGATGGCATCAGGAAAAATGAGATTGGTAACCCTGGAAAACAGGTAGCCGGTCACGGCTCCAAGAAACAAAGAGGGAGCAAATATCCCCCCGCTACCCCCAGCACCAATGGTGATAGCTGAGGCCACAGGCTTGATTAGCACAATGGCCAAAATAAAGATGATCACCACTCCAACCTGACCACTATATTGATAGAAGAATGAAGTTCTGAAAATACTTTCTTCATTTCCATTGATCAAGGCCTTAATGGTGTCGTACCCTTCACCGTAGATCGGGGGAAAGGACAAGATGATCACTGCGAGCAAAACCCCACCTATCAATGCTCTCTTTATATCGTTCTTGATTGCCAGGAGTTTGTCTTCAATGAGAATCGTCAGGCGAGTGAAATAGAGAGAAACCAACCCACACATCAAGCCGAGCAATAGATAGTAGGGTACGTGAATGGCCTCAAAACTATCTATAAGTTGGAAAGAGAAAAGGCTCTCATCACCAAGAAGCGTTAGCGATACGATTGATCCCGAGACCGAAGCAATTAAGATGGGAATGAATTGAGAGACCGTGATGTCAGTCAGAATTACTTCTACCGCGAAGATCACACCTGCGATAGGCGAGTTAAATATTGCTGAGATGGCACCTGCCGAGCCACAGGCGATGAGCAGTGTTCTTCGCTTGTAGTTGAGGTGCACAAGTCGCCCGAGATTAGAGCCGATAGCAGACCCAGTCACGACGATTGGAGCCTCTAGTCCCACAGAACCACCAAAGCCTACCGTAATGGCACTGGTAAGCATCCGGGAGTACATCTTGCTTCTCGCGATAATACCCGAGCGCTTCGATATACTGTACAAGATACTTGTGATCCCGTGCCCCAGATTTTCCTTGAGGACATATTTGGCAACAATAACGGTAAGGAGAATACCCACCAGGGGATAGCCAAGATATAAGTAGTTGACTCCTGTAATGTCCAGATTCGTGGCGAGCACGGCCTGGATGAAGTGGACGGTCGTCTTCAAGGTAACAGCTGCAAAGCCTGCTATGATACCTACAAGACTACTGACGACCAGTATAAAATTGTCTTCGCTGATGTGCTTCAGCCTCCAGGTAAGGAACTTCAATAGCAGGCTACTCTTCTGCATGAGGGCAAATGTAAGAATCTATACCTGCAATCTGCTTCACAAAATTCTTTTTGATAGATAAAGAATAAGTATCCGTATCACTCGTTCGATCTGCTAACGTTTGCGCGGCATCTAAACCACGATTTCAGCAATTAATCTATCGAAATAGGCCGATATGGCAGATTTCGGGTACGAAAAGAACGAGGAGAGATTCACAGCCAATTGCTTGATGCGATTGACATTAGGTCTATATTTGCGCGCTGAATTTTTCTAGTAATGGACAAGTATAAAATAAAATATAAGTGTTTGAAGTCTCCAAACGGGAGTTCGGGACTGGATGGTTATACTGAAGAGAAGGAGTATACCGGAAGAGCATTCAATGGATTTTTTGAGGTTTCTCCGAAATGGGGAAGTGGTCATTCGACCAAATTGATTGATAAGGGTACTTTTTTCAAATATTTTGACCTAATTAGCGACAATGCAAACGGCGATTCTGATAAGAAGCCGCGAAAAGAAAATGTGATGGCCTAATTGAAGCACATCACTCAGTCGTACCATATTTCGTCAAAATGAAGTTCACACAGATTAAGGAAACTTGTCTGTACGTAGAGGATCTTGAGCAGTCCGAGCAGTTTTATCACGGCTTGCTCAAGCTGCCGATCATTTCCAAGGTGGATGCGCGACATATTTTTTTCCGTTGTGGCGGATCAGTATTGCTATGCTTTCTCAACAAGGCCACCATCATGGAGAAAAAGCTGCCGCCGCATTATGCCATTGGGCGACAGCATATCGCGCTGGAAGTATCGAGTCGCAGCTATGATCAGTCGAAGCAAGAACTGCTGGATGCTGGAATAGAACTTATCCACACTGAGCCTTGGGGAGCAAAATACGAGTCAGTCTATTTTTATGACCCGGATGGTCACGTACTGGAGATCGTACCTACCGGAATGTGGGACTAGTGAGCGATAGCCTGTAAGGCTTCTTCGACATACTCAAAAGTGGTGAGCACATCCGCTTTACCTTCGACGATAGCCACGTCATGTTCGTAGTGTGCTGAGGGCTTGCGATCTGCTGTGATGATCGTCCAGCCATCATTGAGCTGATTGATCCGCTTAGTGCCGAGGTTGATCATTGGTTCAATGGCCATGACGAGACCATTTTTGATCATAGGGCCTCTTCCTCTTTTGCCATAGTTAGGCACTTCCGGGGACTCATGCATCTTACGGCCAAGCCCATGGCCTACGAGCTCCCTGACGACTCCAAAGCCGTGCTTTTCTGCATGCTGCTGTATTGCATAGCTCACATCACCTATTCTATTGCCAGTTTTGGCCTGCTTGATACCGAGCATCAGGCTTTCTTTCGTTACACGCAGTAGTTCTTCGATTTCAGGGCTCACCTCGCCTACCGCAAATGTATAGGCCTGATCTCCGTAAAAGCCATTTTTGAGTGTACCACAGTCGACGGAGATAATGTCTCCTTCCTCTAAGGGTTTATTGGTCGGGATACCATGAACGACCTGCTCATTTACTGAAATACAGAGAGAATTGGGGAAGTCATAAAGGCCAAGAAAACCAGGAACCGCACCATGATCCCTGATATACTCTTCAGCAACCTTGTCAAGATCAAGCGGCGTGACTCCCGGTCTGACCAAAGGAGCCAATACGCCCAGGCACTTCGATGCGAGCTGAGCGCTTTCCCGCATTATTTCAATCTCTTCTCTACTCTTGTACTGTATCATATGCTTCCTGACAAAGGGGGCAAAATTAGTAAAAAGGTCTTTAATGATGTTCATAAAATAAAAAACCCCGGCCTTGAAGGGCAGGGGTCTCTTTTAGGAATCAATTTCTTTTAGATTATACCCTCAAGTACGTCCTTGATAGGGACTCTGTTGCCATCCTTGAAGCTTACGATCCAGGCATCCTTTACCCCCATTTGTCTTAGGTATTTCTTAAAGGTGTCTGCTTCCCAATAGTCGCGGAATGCACCAATCGTGAATTTTTGAACCTCATTGTTGCTCTCCGCATCAAAATTTGGGTTGTTGGCAGAAAATTTAGTCAACTCCTCTTTATTCTTAAATGCACCAATTTGCACTTTGAAAACTACCCCATCGGTTCCAACCACATTGCCTTGTGCAGCGGCTTTTTGAGATTGCTCTTTGGCAGCAGCTACCTCACTTCGCATATTTTGAACCTGCGTTTGGAGCTCCTTTACACGAGCCTCTTGCTCATCCAGCTCAGCTTCAGCGCTCTCAGCTCTATCTTCCAGCTCAGCAGCTTCGGCCTTCATTGCTTTGTTCTCGTCAAGAAGGTTTTTGTATTGCTCTGGTTGAAGCTGCTTGATGCGCTTTTTCCATTCCTTCATTTCAGCTTTCGACATCTGCGCGTTGACTTCTACTACGCCGATCAGGCAGATTGCAGCGGTAAGAACAATGGCTATTCGTTTCATGGTAAGAGTTTTTAAGAATATAATCTGGCTAAAGCTATAAAAGAACTTGATTTAAATCAAATCTCGAACTCAAAGACAATTGCACTATTTTAAGCTACCAATCATTTTTTCTGGTACTACCCACTCGTCAAATTGTTCATTAGTAAGAAGGTCTAGCGCAATAGCCGCCTCCCTAAGTGTAGTGCCTTCCTTGTGTGCTTTCTTGGCAATCTTAGCTGCGTTCTCATAACCAATATGGGTATTGAGCGCTGTAACGAGCATCAATGATTTTTCAAGCTTTTCTTTGATTACGGGCGAGTTGGGCTCGATTCCGACAGCACAGTTGTCATTGAAGGACTGACAGGCGTCACCGATCAACCTGGCAGAAGTGAGCAGATTATAAATCATCACAGGCTTGAATACATTCAGCTCAAAGTGGCCATTCATTCCACCAAGGCTGACAGCCACATCGTTTCCAACGACCTGAGCACATACCATCGTCAAAGCTTCACACTGTGTAGGGTTAACCTTTCCGGGCATGATAGACGAGCCGGGCTCATTCTCAGGTATGAGGATTTCACCAATACCGCACCTGGGCCCTGAAGCCAACATACGCACGTCATTTCCTATTTTCATCAAGCTGACTGCCAGCTGCTTGAGCGCTCCGGAGCTTTCTACCACCGCATCATGAGCCGCCAACGACTCAAATTTGTTGGGAGCCGTGACGAATGGATGACCGGCATGACCTGCGATCTTCTCAGCTACCAACTCAGCATAGCCTTCGGGGCTATTAAGACCGGTACCTACGGCAGTACCTCCCAGGGCTAGTTCTGATAAGTGATCAAGCGTGTTGCGTAGTGCCTTGAGACCATGATCCAGTTGCGCAACATACCCACTAAACTCCATGCCGAGGGTAAGCGGAGTAGCATCCATAAAATGCGTCCGACCGATTTTAACCACGTCCTTAAACTTCTTGGCTTTGCTGTCAAGCGTGTCTCGTAAGAGTTGCACCTTGGGAATGGTGTGTTCCACAATCATCTTATAGCCCGCAATGTGCATGGCAGTTGGGAAAGTGTCATTGGAAGACTGAGACTTATTTACATCATCGTTGGGATGGATAAACTTCTTCTCATCAGCCAAGTCGCCACCATGGATGACATGTGCTCGGTTGGCAACCACCTCGTTGACGTTCATATTGGATTGAGTACCACTGCCTGTTTGCCATATGACCAGCGGAAACTGATCATCCAATTTTCTTGCTAAGATTTCATCACACACCTTACCTATGAGGTCTGATTTTTCTTTAGGCAGCACACCTAGCGCATGATTCGTTTCCGCAGCAGATTTCTTAAGAATGGCAAAGGCCCTAATAATTTCCATGGGCATGTGCATATTGTCACCCCCAATCTTAAAATTGTCTCTGGAACGTTGCGTCTGTGCGCCCCAATATTTATCCGCAGGCACCTCTACAGGCCCCATGGTGTCTTTTTCGATCCTTATGCTCATCACTTAAGTTTTACGATTGTTATTCTATTCCTATCGGAAAATAAAGCCACATGCGGTCCAGGAGACTTTGTGAGTGCTTATTTCCTAGCGGTGAATTTAACCAGAAACGCCCAATACCTGAAAGAGAATGATTCGCCTTTACATTTCCGGTAGTCTCAATGATCAACCCACATAAGTACTCACTCAGCTAATCAGGTAGCTCGATTGTTAAAGTGGCAATTTACGTTCAACAGAATGCACGCCTGTCCTGCGAATCTCTCAACTATTGTCACGAGAAATTTCTTTCTTTGATTGCAATAGCATCAACTTTCACGCAGCGGCATGACCCAAAAAATCATACATCTTATTTCCGGACCCAGAAACCTGTCCACGGCCTTGATGTACTCCTTCGCTCAACGTGCAGATACTACGGTAGTAGATGAGCCTTTTTATGCTCATTATTTAGTGTCGACCGGCGTGGATCACCCCGGGGGAGCAGAAACGATCCGATCCATGTCTGCGGATACTGTCGCCATTCAGAAGTCATTTTTTGAATTCGACAAAACACCCGTCTTGTTTTTGAAGGACATGGCGCACCACTTGATCGACATGGATTTGAGCTTTTTGGATCGTGTGACTAACCTATTTCTGATAAGAGATCCTCATCAACTCATCGCCTCGTTCGCTCAAGTCATCCCTACACCTACCATGCAGGACATAGGGCTCGCTCAGGAGTGGGCACTCTTCAAGCAAATAAGTCAGGCCGATGGGAAACCGCCAGTTGTACTCGACTCTGGGGATCTGTTGGCCGATCCTGAGCTGATGTTGCGCAAGCTATGTGCGGCACTTGACTTGCCTACTGATATGTCCATGGCTTCCTGGCCAGCCGGAGCACGACCAGAGGATGGCGTCTGGGCCAAGTACTGGTACAAGGGCGTGCACAATTCAACCGGATTTGCAAGAAGGGAATCCAGTACCAGGGAGTTGCCTGATCAATGTCAGCCGCTTTACGAAGAGGCACTACCTTACTATCAAAAATTATCTGAATTTGCCATCAAACTCTAAAGCATGCTACAACAATACAACCCCAGGAATAAAGATATCATCATTCACATCGGAGGGAAGCTTTACCCCAGAGCAGAAGCCAAAGTATCCGTCTTCGATAGCGTCGTACAGGGTGGCGATGCGGTATGGGAGGGCTTGCGTGTGTATCCAGAGGGTATCGTTTGCCTTACCGAGCACCTCAACAGGCTCCAGGAGTCGGCGCACGCCCTTGCATTTGTCGATATTCCGACCCATGGGCAAGTGAAAGCTGCCATAAAGGCCACTTTGGAAGCGAATGGTATGGATAGGGACACGCATATCCGCCTGACGCTCACGCGCGGCGAAAAAGTGACTTCAGGCATGGACCCTAGGGTCAATACTAGCGGCAGTTGCCTGATTGTCTTAGCAGAATGGAAGCCGCTGGTTTATGATAATGCCACGGGTATCAAGGTGATCTCCTCAGCGATCCGACGCAATGGGCCTCAGTACCTCGACTCCAAAATCCATCACAATAACCTACTGAATAATATCCTTGCCAAGATCCAGGCTAATGTTGCCGGTAAAGATGCGGCGGTCATGTTTGATCAAAATGGCTTTGTAGCCGAGCTCAATGATGTCAACCTATTCATGATCAAAGAGAGCAAGGTCTTCACACCCTTTGCGGATGCCTGCCTACCGGGAATCACCAGAGGTACGACTATGGATATTGTGCGAGAGTTAGGCTTGACCATGGAGGAGCGCAACCTCTCCATCACAGAATTTTACAATGCCGACTGTGTGTTTGCTACCGGTACGATGGGAGAGCTCACCCCGGTGGTGGAAATAGATGGTCGTGCCATTAGGGATAAGCGAGAGGTATTCGACGTGATTCATAAAGCTTTCAAGGCAGTGATTCCTTCACTTTGTGAGCCACTTTAGCTCATACTCCCAAACTTTAACTTAACCGCTATATCCCAAAGTACGATTCCCAATGAGACCGAGATATTAAGCGAATGCTTCGTACCAAACTGTGGGATCTCGATGCAGAGGTCTGAGGCTTCTACAGCTTCATCTCCCACTCCAAAGACTTCATTGCCGAAGATGAAGCAGTATTTTTCACTAGCCTCGGGAGAGAATTCATCCAGGCTTATGCTTTGATCCACTTGCTCTATGCTGATGATTTTCCAGCCATCCGCTTTCAGATTGGCGATAGCCTCACCAGTGGTTTTTTCATAGCACCAGTCTACATTATCCGTAGCTCCAAGGGCGGTCTTTTGTATCTCGCGGTGTGGGGGCTGACCAGTAATTCCGGTCAGGATGATTTGATCCACTCTGAAGGCATCACCTGTTCTGAAAGCTGAACCCACATTATTCAAGCTCCTGACATTGTCAAGGAGAATTCTGATAGGTAATTTTTTACTCTCACGAAAAGCTTCAGGAGACAGCCTGTCGAGCTCTTCATTTTTCAATTTCCGCATAATTCGGAGGGCGATTTATTATCATTGCAAGAGTGTCTCTGAGACACCTCAAGCAAAACTAAACAATTCCTTTTCCTACTTTTGACATGGCCAAAAGCAAGTCTAAGTCAGCATCCGAAACGCCCTTGATGAAGCAATACAATGCTATCAAGAAGCGCTATCCGGGAGCACTTTTACTCTTCAGGGTAGGGGATTTTTACGAGACTTTTGGAGAGGATGCGGTCAGAGCGAGCAGCACCCTGGATATCGTGCTGACCAAGCGGGCCAATGGAGCCGCAAGCCACATCGAACTGGCAGGATTTCCACACCATTCATTAGACACCTACTTACCAAAACTGGTGCGTGCGGGCCACCGGGTGGCGATCTGCGATCAGCTGGAAGACCCCAAGTCAGTGAAGGGGATTGTCAAGCGAGGTGTCACCGAGCTTGTGACACCCGGCCTCTCCATGCACGACAATGTGCTGGACAAAAAGACCAATAATTATCTGGCGTCTTTGAGTGTCAATGGCGAATCCATTGGCATTGCTTTTCTGGATCTATCCACAGGAGAATTCATGGTGTCGATGGGCACCTGGCCCTATATAGAGAAGTTGATCCAGAGCTTCCTACCCTCAGAGCTCATCTTCAACAAAGGGAACCGTGCAGATATTGAGCAGCATTTTGGGGACACCTACAATACCTACGGGCTGGAGGATTGGGTTTATGGTGAAGAGTATGGTTACGAAAAGCTGACCGCTCAGTTCGGCACTGCCAACCTGAAAGGATTTGGCATTGAGGGAATGAACCAGGCGGTAGTTGCTGCCGGGGCGATCCTCTATTATTTGGAGGATACAGAGCACAAGGATATCCGACATATCCGGTCTATCTCCAGGATCGAAGAGGAAAAGTACGTGTGGCTGGACAAGTTTACCATCCGCAACCTTGAGCTACTCACCTCGCAGCAGTCCGACGGGATTCCGCTGATCGCTGTACTCGATCATACCCATACGGCCATGGGCTCCCGACTCCTTAAGAAGTGGGTGATCCTACCGTTAAAAACCAAGGAGGCCATCGACCGGCGGCTGGGTATCGTCAATGCCCTATCGGAAAATGATGACCTGGTGGCGCAGCTGGTAGACCTGCTCAAGCCAATGGCTGATTTGGAGCGGCTGATCTCAAAAGTAGCCGTCGGTCGAATCAACCCACGCGAGTTTAATCAGCTCAAGAAAGCATTGGGCCTCCTGGGGCCAATTAAGGAACTGCTCCTATCGGAAGGTGATGATGCATTAAAGCAAATAGCGAGTCAGATTGATCCCTGTGATTTCCTTCACACTAAGATTGACAATCTGCTCAAGGAGGAGGTACCTATAGTCACCAACCAAGGCAATCTCATCAAAGATGGTATCGATGATCAGTTGGATGAGCTCCGCAAGATTGCCTATTCTGGTAAGGACTATCTGATGGAAATCCAGACCAGAGAGAAGGAGAGCACAGGTATCACCTCGCTCAAAATCGCCTACAACAAGGTGTTTGGCTACTACCTCGAGGTGAGCAATGCGCATAAGGACAAGGTGCCGGAAGAGTGGATCAGGAAGCAGACGCTGGTTAATGCCGAGCGCTATATCACCGAGGAGCTCAAGATTTACGAGGAGAAAATCATTACTGCCGAGGATAAAATGGTAGCGATAGAATCTCGGATTTATTTGCAGTTGATCCAGGATGCACTGGAGTTTGTGCCACAGGTTCAGCAGGATGGAAATGTGATTGCGACGCTGGATTGCCTGATCAGTTTTGCCTTGCTATCGCGAAAGAATCACTATGGTAAGCCCAACATTACTGAGGAGATGGAGATCGATATCAAGGAGGGTCGACATCCTGTCATCGAGCAGCACCTGCCACCAGGGGAGTCCTACGTGCCCAATGACGTCTTTCTCGATGATGCCTCTCAGCAGCTGATGATGATTACCGGGCCTAATATGGCGGGTAAGTCAGCGTTGCTGCGACAGACCGCATTGATCGTATTGATGGCGCAGATGGGCTGTCATGTACCGGCTACTTATGCTCGCATTGGCTTGGTAGATAAGGTATTTACCAGAGTCGGAGCTTCGGATAACCTCTCGAAGGGAGAGTCTACCTTCATGGTAGAGATGACCGAGACGGCCTCTATACTCAACAACCTATCGTCAAGGAGTCTAATACTCATGGATGAGATTGGGCGAGGGACGAGTACCTATGATGGGATCTCAATAGCCTGGTCTATCGTCGAGTACTTGCATAAGCATCCAAAGTTTAAGGCCAAGACGCTCTTTGCCACCCACTATCATGAGCTGAACCAACTGACCAATGATTTCCCCAGGATTAAGAATTTCAATGTATCCGTTCGGGAGATGGGCAACAAGGTGATCTTCATGCGTAAGCTGGTCGAAGGGGGTAGTGAGCATAGCTTCGGTATCCATGTAGCACAGATGGCGGGTATGCCCAATGAAGTGGTCATTCGTGCTAACGAGATCATGCAACATCTTGAAAAAGATAAACTCAAGGAAAAAGATCATGATAAGCTGCTGGAGCTACCCAAGAGCAATTTTCAGATGAGTCTTTTTGAGGCAGACCCCAAATTTGAGGAAGTGAGAAAAATCCTCAACGAAATAGACATCAACCGTATGTCTCCTGTGGAGGCGCTACTCAAACTCAATGAGATCAAGACGATACTGAAAGGTTAGTTCTGTGATGCGTAGTAGTACAGGAGCTGCTTTTCATTGGTGTTGTGCTCGCTCAAGGTGTAGAACCCACCCAGGCTGTCCCAAGCGATGGCTTCACCCTGTGGCTCTATTATGTACGGAATCCTTAAGGGTGCTTCATATAGGATAGTTTCAGCCACTGAGTTAGAATGAGCAGTCCAGTAAAAGATGGTGTTATAGTTCTTGATGAGGACTTGTCCCTTTATGTTGATATCCGTTGCGGTGAAGTCCTTCCAGTCTATTGTTCCGCTGGCGGATATTACCTGCTCGTGCTGGCCTTCCAGCCTGAATTGATAGACCAGGGCGCTTTCCTCCCGCTTTGTCACTATGATCATCTGTCTGCTGGCTGGGTCGTAAGCAAGAGACTCAGCATCTCTGGCCCCTTCCTTATACCTTAGATTCACATTAGTGATCTCTGAGTTAGGAATTGACTGCATGTCCTCCCCCTGGAAGATAGGTTCATCAAGGATGTGCAGGCTGATCCTGTCTCTTCGCGCCTTGTTGTCCCCAATATCACCAATGATGAGTTGATGGCTGCCGTTATGAGTACGGTAGGTCATGTCCTCCCAATCGATGGCTTCAATGCCCTCTAAGGTGACCGTCATTTTAATCTGAGCCTCAAGGTCGATGAGGTATAGGTTTGGCTCGTCACCGCTATCATTATGCACCCAGAGATGGCCGGGGTTTTTGCGGCTTACGACCATGCCACTGACCTCCTCTAGTCTGGGGTCGGTCACTTCAGCAAGCGGTCTGCCGACTTGAAATAATGCGCTATCCAGTGCTACCTCAAAGTCTCTTTGATCTACTTTGTCACAGCTTGCAAAAGTCAGGGCTAGGCATGTCAGTAGAGAGGTTAAGAATATGTGCTGGTGAAGGTTGGGTAGTGACATGGCTGTTCATTTATTTTGGCTGAAATTTCTCTTCATTTTTGACTTGAGTCAAAAAGAAGCAAAAAACTCAAGGCTGTGTCCATTTTTGACGCGATTCTTGATTAAAAATCAGGAAATAAAAAAACTCGGCAAAGAGCGTTCATTGTACCAGGGGTAAATGGCGGAACTTTCATCCTTAGAGGTGTTCAGTGAGGCTTGTTCAATGTGCGATTGCTCTTTTTCTCAAACAGCTTTTATTTCTGTTCTGACTTTTAATCCAGAACCACTAAAATGGACAAGGCCAGATATATGGATGATAGTACTGTGTATTCTTGAGGGTTAACGAACTTAATAATGAAGCTGTATGAGAAAGCACTATTTCAGTGGGTATTTGAGGGTAAATATTTGCCCTAGCATGTTGGAAAGTTCTAAGCTTCAATTAAATTTGCAATCCTTTTGAACGAAAGAGGAATGCGAGAGTAGCTCAGCTGGTAGAGCACGACCTTGCCAAGGTCGGGGTCGCGGGTT
>CAYGOT010000062.1:0-13414 GCA_964351595.1 uncultured Roseivirgaceae bacterium
GTATTATCTAATAAAACCAGGGATTACAGTGAACACTATAATATCTTATTCACTTTAATCTTAATCAAATCACATATTATACATCGATGTACTGTAATTCAATGGTCTTATTTCAATGCAATTATCAATTTAAAAAAAGAGCTGACAGACGTCCATCAGCTCTCTATATTGGTTAAGGTCTCAAAATTTGAACCCTAATTTCATAAATGGTTGTGTAAAGAAGGAATACGTATTTGTATTAGACTCCTGCAATTCTAAACCAGGACCAGGCTTACTAGCCGAGTACGCATAGATGTAAGAAGCAGGTCGTATTTCAAATCCGAAATAGAAACCTTCCATTAAATAATAATCAACACCAGCAGCAATTTGAACGCCCCAACCAAAGATTTCTCCGGTACGAGTACCCAGGTCAACTATAGTGTTATTTTGATTATTAGATCCCCCCGTATTATCATTAATGGTCGGATCATACTGAGACTCCCTTGCATAATAGAAAGGTACGTGCAAACCCAGGTAAGGGAAAACCCGCTCCATCTTCGTAGCAAAAGTATACTCACCTCCGATGACTGCATTTAACAACGTCGAATTCTGCTCAGGAATAGCAGCATAAGCTGGTATCCAAGCCGCATTCGGTTGTCCAGAATCGATAAAGCCTGGGACGTTTGGTTGTCCGGGCGTGTAGTCCATACGCACCGCTCCTGCCAAAATTAACGAAATCTTATCCGACAAATAATAACCACCCTTTACTCCAATCATATTCACAAAAGTGTTTTGATTGTCAGTAAGGCTAATATTATTCGCGTAAGGACTATTCGCTAGTACCCGCCAGCTGGAATTATTGCCTGGTGCACTAGGAACGGTCAATCCACCATTAATGATGTTCGAACGTCCAAATTGCATCTCGACAGTAATATCACCCTTCTTTGGGCCGTATCCCTCATCTACCTCACCATCATCCTGAGCCTGAACTAGCAGACCGAACGACAGTAACATAGTAAGTAATATATATTTTTTCATATTGTTCTGTCTTTAGGATTAAACTTTCAATTTGTTAAGATATGGTCGGGGGAACATCCCCCGACCTAATTCCTAAAGAGATATTATCCACCCAATGAAGCAAGAACTAGCTCTTGGAATGCATCGGCTAATGCCTGTAGCACTGTCAATTCAGTACGCTTCACTTCTAATTCAGCCTCAGAGTCAGCAATCATGTCAGCGACATTAATCACACCCTGCTCAGCAAGAAGAATATCAACATTTATTCTTTCGATCTCATCGGCAGTCCACTGAATAGATCCTGCATATCTACTGTCAGATCTATTTGTTAATTCCAGTACCTCGATATCCTCTTCCAACTTGTCAATTTCTTCTTGGAAAGGAACGAACACCGTTACTTGACTACCGTCCTCACCTTTAACCTCGTACTCACCGAGCTGAGTTGCAGTGATGCTTGCAATCATTGATCTAATACCTCCCTGAGCAGTTGCAACAGCAGCATCAGCTGCGATAGCAGCGTCCAATGCCAATCTTGGCTCAACTAAAGAGAGACCATATGCATCTTTAACAGCCTGGCTAGTAGCCATCGTTACCTCAACGGCTGCCAAATAAGCATCTATAGCATCCTGACCGACGATCGATGCGGCATAAGTCTTATTAGCCGTAGCACTATCTAATCCTGCAACACTTCTTGTTGCCAATGCCTTAGCCTCAAAAATACTTGGGTTCGTCGCATCAGGCAATTCTACATCTTTCGGCTGCTCACAAATCGTAATAAAATCAGCATCTCTTCCGAATGTAGCTAAATATGTAGGACAGAAGCTATCATAATCATCATCTGCAGTCAACTCAGCCGCAAAATCTTCGTTTGCCTCGATAATTGCATCAATCATCATCACGTAAGGCTCAAAGTCAGTACCATTCGCCATATCTAACACTGCATCAGGAAGGTCGAACTCAAATACTCCATCCTTATCAGTACCGGCATTAATAGCATTGATCTTAGCTTCTAATTGTCTAAAACCTTCTACGAGCGCACCTATTTGTGCTCTAGTAGTTTGAAGGATAGTTGTAGCCTCATTAAGATCACCCTGCTCGTCATTATTAGCATTACCTGTGAAGTATGCAGCAGTAGCTCCACCAACACCAGGTCCGTTTCCAGGACCAGCAGATGAACCAGGAGCACCAGCCGACGCAGCTCTAGCACCTTCCCAATAATGACTTGGGTCTCTCCAAGTCCATAGAGAATCAGCATTTGTCATGTTACCATACTCTGGCAATCTCCACGAACCATCAGCTCTAAACATCTGGGCAGAATTCAAACCATCAAATGCAGTACGAAGATCCACCAAATTAGCTGTATCATTGGCATTCCATGCAGAAACTTGTCCCACTCCTGGTGTAGCACCAACAGCGGCTTGTGATTGCATCAAGTTATACTCAATGATATATAGGTTATATGCATCTTCTACATCATCTTCAAGTGACTGGTCACCACCAACAGCGTCAAGTGCCTCCTGTGCGTCTATAGAATCTTGCTCAGCAGCTGCCAACAATGTTTCATATTCACTAATGTAAGGCTCATAGAACTCATCGTAGATTTCCTGCAGATCATCAGCATAAGCCAACCACTCTACAGTATCTGAAGCAGCCCCAGCCAATGAGTCAGTATATACTAATTCATCAATACGTGCCTGTCTCCAGGTAGTTCTTCCACCAATACCATCAAAATTAGGATTACCAAGAGTATCAATCTCTTCTGTAAACTCCTTGATTGTAGCATCAGCATCACTCAATCCACCCTCTACAGCAGCATCGTAAGCAGCTTGAGCAGCGACCAACGCAGCTTTCGCAGCAATACTATCAGCAGCTAGGTTAAGAAGATCGTCCTCCAACGCATCAATCGCTGCATATCCGTCATTAGCTAGTAGAGCGGCTAGAGCAGCCTCTTTAGTAGGTAGAGAAGCAGTTCTTGAGGCTTGTAAAGCTTCTGTCTTAGCTAAGGCAATAGCCAAAGTAGCATCAACATACGCTTGTCTTACCGAATCATTAGCAGTAAGAAGAAGTTTATCCTTAGCAAGGGTGTTCTCCAACATTGTGATTTCTCTGCTTAAAGCATTAATACCAGCAGTAGTCACACCGTCAGCTTCAGGAGCACTAAACGTACCACCGTTGTAAGCAATAGTCCACTGCTCTAGGTAATAAGAAGCTTCCTGGAGACCAGCTGTAGCCAAATACTGAGCCAAAGCAGCTTGTGCTTCTTCTAGTGCCAACTGCTTTTTGACCAATTCAGCTTCTTGATCAGCCAACGTAACCGACAATCTGGCAAGCTGATCATCTAAAGTAGCTTGATTCATTTGAAGTGTAATCGCGTCGTTAGCCGATTTGAAAGAATTAACCAGAACCTGATAATCAGCTTCAGCCTGCTGTAATGCAGTTTGTGCAGCTCTAAAAGCTACATCTTGATTCAGAAGGTCAACCTGCGCCTGACGCAAAGCTGCAACTTCTGGAGCTACCGAATCGTCCACACAAGACGAAAAGGTAATAAGGGCTACAAGAGATAGCGCCCCCAGTAATCGTTTAAGTTTACTCATTGTTCTTAAATTTTCGTGATTAAATTAGATTAAAGTTTACCAAATTATTTGTTGTATTAATTATTGCTCGTTAAGTCGAAAAATCTATTTCTAGAATTTCCTTGGTTTATCACAATACCGTCAAAAGTAAGCATTTTCATAAACTGCTCGTAATATTAATGGGTATTTTGAATAATCAAAATGATTTGTTTCACATTTTTCCATTGAGGAATGTCAATTCATCATATGCTATGATAGCTGCGTGCGAAAATATTATCATTCTCTTAAAAAAACTATTCTTTCTTTTAAAATTACCTGTAATATCCACAATGCCGCACTATCAATCAAGCTAAAGTCCCGAATTCCTTAATTTTTCCGATTTAGCAGGCATTTGCACAGTTGTTTCATGGGTATACTACCAGTTGAAAAATCAATCTGATGAACAATCAAAGGTGCACTACTCAGCTACTCCTTGGACAGAATAATGGACTTAACCTTTTCTACATCTTTATGAACGGTCTCTACCGTAATGTCTCCACTGCTCGATAAATCGGCCAGTTCTTTGACTAATGCCTCTTCCGTCTCCAATAGCTCCCCAGAGGAATACTTCATGGAATGCTCCAAATGGTTGATGGCCGCCTTCAAAGATTGTAGCGCTTCTCTCAGCTCTCCTTCATTCAGCTCCTCTTCACAAACCACCAGATGGGCAAAAGCCAACGCGTTCATGGCTTTTGCAAAAGCCACATTGAGGTCATCTTCATAAATAATCTTACTACGGATGTCCTGCTCGACGACTCGTAGACCAGCAATGGCTTCATCGATCACGCTATTGGTCTCATTGTCTAAGGATTGCTCAATATTCTCAAGATAGGCTATCGCCAAATCTAAATGCTCTTCACTGACCTGAAGGTATTGCTTACTTATATCTTCCTTGGCTGACTCCAGCAGATTGTACAATGTCTCTTTGGACATATCAATTTCTATCTGTTCTTTTCCGGTTTCCTCTAAGAGTTGGAAACTGTACATGGTCAGAAATATGAATAGGGCAAATATGAGATACTTCGGCATTCGGCTACACCTTATATATATGGCTCTCTCAAATATAAGTGAATACAGCATATATACCCATAACATCTTTGACAATCGGATGTGGTCAATAAGCTTACCAAAATGTTCATCATTCACCGGTAGGAAAACAATCTAGAATTAAGCACTCCACCTGTTCTTGATACAATACGAGATGTTCAATAACTTCCCCATTCCTTTAAGCCACATTACGATAGTGAATAGAACAAAATCAATATACATCCTATCAGCTTTTGCCTTCACCGGACTGTGGATGCAGGCGTTGACCTCACAGAGTACACTTGAGGCCAGTAAGGTACGTGGGGAGCAACTCTTCGCCAGTCACTGCACTACCTGTCATCTCGCCAACGGTGAAGGTATACCCGGCACCTTCCCTCCGCTGGCTGGGGCAGACTATCTGGTCGATAACCGGAAGGGTGCTATCCGGGCCGTGAAATACGGGATGGAAGGAGAAGTGACGGTCAACGGCGTGACCTATAATAACATCATGTATTCATTGGGTCTTGATGACCAACAAGTGATGGATGTCATGAACTATATCCTGAATAGCTGGGGCAATGAAGGAACTGAAGTGACCTTGCAGGAGGTTAGATCCGTCAACTAAAAATTAATGCCCGCATGGATCTCATTATTCAATCGAATTCAGGTTAACTATGATGTCTGCCCAACGTTAGCGTAACTATGTGTATAGATAGGAAATCAGGAATTGTGCTAACACATAGCTATGCCATTGTGGTATTGCTATGTGTATTGCTATCAAGCTGCACTTCTTACAAGGTGGTCACCTTTACTAACAGTAATAGTCGGTTCAATTCCTATTTCAGTTATGAAATAGCTCATTTGAAGACCAAAGCAGGTAATGCAGAGCAGAAAAAGCCAGAGGTCGTATTGCGACTGGAAGACGCCATACATCAGCAGATGGCAGAAAGAAAATATCAGCGCTCAGGCAACAGGCCTGATCTTAGGCTGAGGTACGAGATCATCTCCAATCAACGAACCGAATATGATATGGACACCTACTCTTATCGACAGTCTATATACAATCCGTACGGCTACTACTACAATCTCAACGAGCGCAACTTCACAGAATCCATCTTACTGCTGGAGCTCACGGACGTCAGCACCAATAAAGTCGTATGGCAAGGAAGTCTGGACCTGAGGTATTCGCGCAAGTCGAAAAAAACAGACAACCTCATACAAGAGGCTGTTATCAAGATCTTCGATTCGTACCGCTATACAGCAGGTAGTGATGTGCCTCTGGCTCGGGAGTCAGCGGGTTAGTTGGTTTAGCTACCGCAATATGCGCGGACTATCTGCCGTATATATCCTCATCGCGCAGGTCAATAATATTTCCCTGAACATTATTAATGTACCTTTTAGTCCTTAAGTAGCGGTTCACATTAAATTCATCAAAATTGGGAGCAGCCGGATCTACGGAGCTTACCCGCACCTGCCGTGAAGCATGAATAAACGAGTTGTCTCCTATCCACATACCCACATGCACTACTCGTTCTCTCTTGTCTTGTGTTTTTGGGGTACCGAAGAAGAGCAGATCGCCAGGCGCTAAGGTGCTCCAGTCTTTCTGGTCATCCACTAAGCTACCTGCATGCACTTGCTGCGACGCATCGCGGGGAATGACCAGGCCATTCATCAGGTACAAGGTCTTGGTAAATCCACTACAGTCCATTCCCTTGGTCGATGTACCACCCCACAGGTAGGGACTACCCATCATTGCCTGCGCATTACTAATTAGGTTATCAGCAGTATTCTCGTTAGAGGTAATCCAGGAAGCAAAGGGAGTTGCTTCAGTTTTCCTTATGAATGCACTGCGGTCATCAGGATAGGTCACCTTATAATATGCTCCTTGATCACTCTGTATTGCCAGCACGTCCCCAAGGACCAGATCACTTACAACGCCTTTCTCATCGGTATTCTTGTAAGCATAGCCTACAGTCTTTCGATAGATTAGTTTGGGAAGCGCCTGCCATTCTGAAAAAGCTTGATCATCCATGATGACCAATCCACCATGATCTATCCAGCTGATATAGTCATCGGGTGTTTGCACCAGATACCACTCTCCCTCCTGATCAAGCACTCTCAGCGGCATCCCAAGGAGGGCTTGTGTAGCCAACTCTCCGGAGTGCCTGGGCGCGGATCTAATGTTGGCAACTGAGTTGTTAACAACGCCTTGTATTTTTCCTTCAAGTTTGACCGACGGTAAAACTTCAATACTATCGACGACATCTACTCCCCTACCAGATAATGAGTCGAGTAATACTTCTTTCGCATCCGGTAGGTCAGTCTTTCCTGTCAGAACCATGTGGCTTCCTCTGGACTCAGCTTCTATCTTAAAGATTGCCACCCTGCCGTCCGGAGCAAACACCGATTTCGTGTTAGAAATGATGTCCACCACTTCACCGAGTTCGCTAGCTTGACTGTCGTCTGCCCGCTCTTGACATGACAATACCACGATGAATACCAGGAGAATAATAGACCATTTTCGCATGCCTCGAAAATACGAACTAATTTTCTTTTGAGGCTCCAAGCATCACATTTGACATGTGATTTAGTAGTTTGGCGGCAGAATTTAATCCTATGGACAACTACGGTTTTTGGTCTGTGATCCCTCCAGTCATTGCGATAGCGCTGGCTATCCGTACAAAGCAGGTGTTTATTGCCTTAGTGATCGGAATATGGCTAGGGTGGGTCATCATCTCCGGGGGCAATGTGCTCGATGGCTCATTGGCTACCATACAAGCTATGGTAGATGTATTCAAGGATGATGGCAATACACGTACTATCATCTTTACATTGTTGGTCGGTGCATTGATCGCCTATATCCAAAGGAGTGGAGGAGTCAACGGCTTTATTGTGAAGCTCGAGCGGTTGCTTCATCGCCTCGAAGGTAAGAACTGGGGTAACAACCGGGTCATTGTACAGTTGATGGCCGCTTTAACGGGGCTGATCATCTTTGTGGAATCCAACATCTCTGTGCTGACCGTGGGCACGCTCTATCGCCCTATAACTGATAAGCTGAAAATACCGCGAGAGAAACTAGCCTACCTAGCCGACTCTACCTCCGCCAACTCTAGCATATTGATACCTTTCAATGCGTGGGGTGCCTACATCATGGGATTGCTCGTCATCCAAAACTTTGACAACCCATTCCAGACTCTGATGGGAGCGCTACCCTACAATTTCTACCCTTTCCTGGCAGTGATCCTTCTCTTTTACATCATCGTATCTGGAAAGGACTTTGGCCCTATGAAAAAGGCTGAGACCAGAGCGCGTGAAGAGGGTAAAGTCATTAATGATAATGCCATACCCATGGTCTCCGAAGAGGTAACCGTATTGGACGCCATAGAAAACGCACCGGCAAGAGCACGAAACATGATCGTGCCCATAGCCACGATGGTCTTGATGATGCCGTTGATGCTGGTCTACACCGGCTGGCAGCCTGACAGCACCAGCACTGGCCTTAGCAGAATCTTCGAAGCTATCGGTCAGGGCTCAGGATCAGCCTCCGTACTCTACTCTGTGATTACAGCATTGATGATCAGTGCCATCATGTATATGGTACAGAAGATTATGACTGGAAAGGAGCTGATCGACCTCACACTAAAGGGAATGTCGGGGATGATCTCTCTTGCCTTGCTGATGGTCTTGGCATTTGCCATCGGTAGCCTGTGCAAGACGCTGGGTACTGGACTGTATGTGGCTGAAGTTTCGAAAGCCTGGCTCTCTCCTGGTCTTGTACCCCTCATCGTATTTTTGGTCAGCTGCTTCATCGCCTTTTCGACGGGTACTTCGTGGGGCACCTTTGCGATCATGATCTCTATCGCAGTGCCCATGGCTCAGTCATTTGATACAAATGTATCTCTGGCTATAGCGGCTGCATTAGGTGGTGGGGTGTTCGGCGACCACTGCTCCCCTATTTCGGATACGACCATCATTTCATCCATGGCATCCGCGAGTGACCATATCGATCATGTCAAGACGCAGCTCCCCTACGCCCTCCTGGCCGGGGGCGTCACTTGTATCCTCTATGTCATCCTGGGGTTTGCGCTATGAGGTGGCTGCTGATCATCGCCTTTTTTGCATGTAGTCAGTCGCAGGCACAGCGGTTGCGAGACTATGGTGTTGAGATAGGCATCCTCCCTACCGGAAAATTAAATGCAATTGTAGATGTCCCGGGCGTATCGGTTGGACACACAACATTGATTGAAGGCGAAAATGTCAGAACCGGCGTGACTGCCATCCTCCCCCATCAAGGGAATATTTTCCAGCAAAAAGTACCTGCAGCCATTTACATTCACAATGGCTTTGGGAAGCTCGCCGGCATCAGTCAGGTGATGGAGCTTGGCAATCTGGAAACGCCAATAATTCTCACCAACACTTTAAGCGTACCCACCGCCATGAACACCGTGATCAGCTACACACTCGCCCTACCGGTAAACGAGAACGTACGTTCGGTCAATGCTGTGGTCGGCGAAACCAACGATGGCAGCCTCAATGATATTCGCGGTAGACATGTAAAAGAAAGCCATGTGATGGCCGCTATCGAAGGAGCCAACATCACGAATGTAGAGGAAGGTAATATCGGAGCAGGCACGGGCACACGGTGTTTTGGCTACAAAGGAGGCATTGGCACCTCATCCAGAAAGCTACCGAGCAGCCTGGGCGGATATACGATCGGTGTGCTGGTACAAACAAATTTTGGTGGGGTGCTGGAGATCGCGGGAGTCCCTATCGGGAAACTGATGGATAACTATCCGTTCAAAAATGCGCTGGAAAAATCCGATGGCTCCTGCATGATCGTGGTGTTGACCGATGCGCCGCTCGATGCTCGAAACCTCGAACGCCTAGCCAAACGGGCATCCATGGGGCTAGCCAGGACAGGCGGCATTGCCTCTAACGGCAGTGGTGACTATGTGATTGCGGCTTCTACCAATGAACAAATGAGGATTGCCTATGAGATGGAGGAGCGTGTGATCAACTATCCCACGCTTCACAACGATGCGATGAGCTCCCTCTTTCTGGCAGCTATCGAAGCGACCGAAGAAGCCATACTCAACTCACTTTTCGCCGCAGAAACCATGACCGGAAATGGCCGCACTGTAGAAGCACTCCCAAAAGAAGAGGTGCTTAAGCTGCTCAAGGAATATGGGAGGTTAGAATAAGCGGTTAGGCAAATGGGTGCGCATTACTATAGTAAGCCCTGGCCTTGTCTCTAAGATTGTAAGCGCTCGTCATCACCTCAGCATAGGCTCCTGAAGATCGGATTGCTACCAGATCACCACGTTCCAGATTTCTCATCTGAATCCCTCTTAGGAATGCATCAGAAGTTTCGCAGATTGGACCTACTATATCGTAAGTCTGCTCTTCACCCTCCCCTGTCAAGTTATCAATCTGATGATAGGCCTGATACAATGCCGGACGAATCAGCTCAGTCATCCCCGCATCTATAATAGCGAATGTGGTTTTCTTGGCGGGCTTGGTATAAAGCACTCTGGATATGATATTACCGCACTGGCCAACAATAGACCTACCTAACTCAAAATGTAACTCCTGGCCTTCCCGCAAGTGAAGATGTCTGGAAAATATGCCAAAATAAGTGCTCAGCTCAGGAATCGCATGCTCATCAGGCCTGTTGTAGTCTATACCTAAACCACCCCCGACATTCACGATCTTGATATCAATTGAGCGCTCTTCAAACCAATTCTGGATTTCATTGACCTTCTCACAAAGGAGCTGATACCGGCTCGTGTCCATCACCTGAGAGCCTATATGAAAGTGGAGACCTACCAGATCTAATTGTTCGGAGGCGTTAATCACCTTCATCACCTCTTCTAACTCCCAGGGGTTTATTCCAAACTTGTTTTCTTCTAATCCTGTGGTAATAAACTTATGTGTTTTAGGATCCACGTTAGGGTTGATGCGCAAAGCTATTCTGGCCTTCACATTCTTAGCGGCAGCTAATTCATTGATCACAGCAATCTCCTGACCCGACTCGCAGTTGAAGCAGGAGATACCTTGCTCCAAAGCGTAGTTAATTTCTCGATCCGACTTGCCCACTCCGGCAAATACAATTTGCCCGGACTCAAAACCATTCTCGATAGCGAGTTTCACTTCATTGCCACTGACAGCATCAATACCAAGTCCTGCCTGCTTCATCGCATTTAGGATCTCCTGATTGCAGTTGGCCTTCATCGCATAGTGCACATGAAAACCACGATCAATAGCTGATGTTCTCACTACTTGCAGTGTACGCTCCAGGAGCGATAGATCATAGTAAAAAAAGGGAGTCTCCAGCGTCCTGAAGCGCTCAATTAATTCCGATGTAAACATGGCTTTAGCTAACAGCTTCTTCTAGTATAGTCAAAGTGAATTTTGAGGTATCAAGCTCGGCATTAATACCCATGGGTAGTGTTGCATTTTCATCTATATGCCCTATCGGGAAACCATAAGCGACTGGAATACCAATCCCCTGGAGCCTATCCAGAAGTACCTCTTTTAGCGATAGGCTATCCCCAAAATCAGGATCATCAGGTCGGGTCTCACAGCCTTTGAAAACACCTAGTGCCAGGCCTGCTGCGTCCTTAAGCTTCCCACTATTCAGCAATTGGGTAAGCATCCTATCTATTCTATAAGGTGACTCTCCAATCTCTTCAATGAATACGATTTTACCTTTGAAATCAAGATCATAGGGTGTACCCAGCATAGCCACCATCAGTGATAGGTTGCCCCCGACCAGCGCACCTACAGCCTCACCGGGATTGATTGTGAAATGATCGAAGGCCTTGTCCGAACCATCAGCTTCTACTGAAGACAGTTTGACCTTATCCTTACCCTTGATAATAACGTCTGTGAAATACCTCTCCGTCGACTTAGGAAATGAAGAAGCAGCAACCGGACCGTGAAAGGTTACGAGCCCTGTCATCTTGTGGATCGCATAGTGCAGTGCGGTAATGTCGCTGTAACCAACGAAGACTTTGGGGTTTCGCCTGATCAGCTCGTAATCTAATTTCGTCACGAGCCTACCGGAACCGTACCCACCTCGAGCACATACTATCCCGGCCACCGCATCATCCTCAAACATACTGTGCAAGTCATCTATCCGCTGGTCATCAGTGCCAGCCAGGAATCCCTTTTTTACTCGCATGTTGGGTGAGTGCCTGACCTTAAAACCTAAGGACTCAAGATTGGACAAAGAGGACTCAAATGCCGTCCGCGAAATGGCACTTGCCGGTGTAATTAAGCCTATTGTATCGCCTTTGGCTAGTGCCTTAGGCTTAATTAAACCAGCCGATTGAACAGGTTCGGAAAATGATGGGTTAGGTGCTAATAAAGCCCCTCCTGCCAATGCCGCTGTAGAAATAAAACCTCGTCTATGCATAGCCCCCAAAAATCTTTCTTAAAATGGCCAATAACAAAAAAAACCTCGACGCAAGCCGAGGTTTCTAAATCTTACTTGAGATATTCTTATTTCAGACTATCTACTACTGCCTTAAACGCCTCAGGGTGATTCATAGCTAAATCAGCTAGCACCTTTCGGTTCAGGTCAATATTTGCGGTTTTGATCTTACCCATCAATTCCGAGTAAGACATTCCGTGCTCTCGAGCACCGGCGTTGATTCTTTGTATCCAAAGCGCTCTGAATTCTCTCTTCTTTGCTTTGCGATCTCTGTAGGCATATACGAGACCTTTTTCGACTGCATTCTTGGCTACAGTCCATACGTTCTTTCGTCTTCCGAAGTAGCCTTTGGCTTGCTTTAAGACTTTCTTTTTGCGGGCTTTAGCCGCTACATGATTTACTGATCTTGGCATTTTTTTGATTTTTTGAATATTGGCGATGCTGATTGCTCGGCATACTTGTCAAAGCCAATAATCTGGTTAAACATTAAACCTGAATTAGATGCGAAGCATATCCTTCACATTGTTCTCATCAGACTTGTGAACAAGTCCCATGTTCGTCAAGTTGCGCTTTTGCTTGGTCTCTTTCTTAGTCAGAATGTGGCTTTTAAAAGCGTGCTTACGCTTGATCTTGCCTGTTCCGGTAAGCTTAAACCTCTTTTTCGCTCCAGACTTAGTTTTTACTTTTGGCATTTCTATAATTGATTTTACTTGTTATTTCTTGGTTGATGGCTTTGGAGCCAGCATCAGTATCATTCGTTTTCCTTCCAGCCTCGGCAGTTGCTCTACTTTTGCTAGTTCTTCCAATGCTTGGGCAAACTTCAACAAAAGTATTTCTCCTCTCTCCTTGAAAACAATAGTTCGTCCTACGAAATGTACGTAAGCCTTCACCTTGGCACCTTCTTGCAAGAACTTCTGTGCATGATTCAATTTGAAATTGAAATCATGATCATCAGTATTAGGACCAAACCTAATCTCTTTGACGACTGTCTTCTGAGCCTTAGCCTTGATTTCCTTTTGCTTCTTTTTCTGCTCGTACTTGAACTTCGAATAATCGATAATCTTACAAACAGGAGGGTCCGCTTTTGGAGAAATCTCTACTAAATCGAGACTCTGCTCCTTTGCTAGTTTGATGGCTTGCTCTACCGGATATACATCCACTTTTACAAGATCACCAACGACTCTCACTTTCGGGGCTGTAATTCTTTCATTTACGCGATAAGGCTCTTCTACTCTGCCTCTTCGTTTAAACCCCTGGTACCTTTGTTTACTGATTGTTAACCTCCTTTTTTAGTTCTAGATTTTTTAAGGACGCAAATATCGAAAGATTTTACCTAAATAAAAAA
>CAYGOT010000062.1:13424-27205 GCA_964351595.1 uncultured Roseivirgaceae bacterium
ATATAGCGTCAGCTATTTTATTCTGAAATAATTCCTCAAAATCGCTCAGGCTCATTTGTCCGAGATCTCCTTCTCCATGTTCCCTAACGGAAACTTGATTATTCTCCTGCTCTTTTTCACCAACGATAAGCATATAAGGCACTTTCTTCACCTCGGCATCCCGTATTTTCCTGCCAATCTTTTCATCTCTATGATCGACAAACCCTCTGATGTCATTGGCCTGCAAATGCTTAAAGACTTCCTGGGCATAATCGGCATATTTTTCAGATATGGGCAATACGGCGATTTGCTCAGGAGAAAGCCACAACGGGAAATTTCCAGCACAATGCTCGGTTAATACAGCTATGAATCGCTCGAGAGAACCAAACGGTGCTCGGTGAATCATCACTGGTCGGTGCTTTTGGTTGTCCGCTCCTATGTACTCCAATTCAAACCTTTCCGGTAGGGTATAATCTACCTGGATAGTACCCAACTGCCAGCTTCGATTGAGGGCATCTTTGACCATGAAGTCAAGCTTGGGTCCGTAAAAAGCAGCTTCTCCAAGTTCTACAACGGTATTCAGTCCTTTCTCTTCTGCGGCTTCCTGTATCTGCCGCTCGGCCATCTCCCAATTCTCGTCTAAGCCAATGTACTTGGCTTTATTCTCAGGATCACGCAGTGAAATTTGAGCTGTATAGTTCTCAAAACCCAACGCCTTAAATACATGGAGCACCAGGTCAATAACCTTCTTAAATTCTTCTTTTACTTGCTCCTGGGTACAGAAGATATGCGCATCATCTTGTGTAAAGCCCCTCACTCTGGTTAGGCCATGTAGCTCTCCACTTTGCTCATACCTGTAAACCGTCCCAAATTCCGCCAGGCGCAATGGCAATTCACGATATGACCTGGGTCGTGTCTTATAAATCTCACAGTGGTGAGGGCAATTCATCGGCTTGAGAAAGAACTCCTCATCCTCATTAGGCGTCTTAATCGGCTGAAAGCTGTCCGCACCGTACTTGTCATAGTGACCAGAGGTCACATAGAGTTGCTTGCTGCCAATGTGTGGAGTAACGACGGGCTCATACCCCGATTTGAGCTGAGCCTTTCTCATAAAGGACTCCAGCCTTTCTCGTAGCATTGTACCTTTTGGTAGCCATAGAGGCAAGCCCTGCCCTACCTTTTCTGAGAATGTGAAAAGCTCAAGCTCTTTGCCTAGTTTCCTATGATCTCTTTTTTTCGCCTCCTCAAGCATATGGAGATACTCTGTCAACTCCTTCTGCTTTGGAAAAGTGATACCGTAAAGTCGCGTCAACTGCTTCCTACTCTCATCTCCGCGCCAGTATGCGCCAGCTATATTTAGGATTTTGGCGGCCTTGATAAAACCGGTGTTGGGAATGTGTGGCCCACGACACAGGTCAGTAAATTCGCCTTGCTTATAAAAAGTGATCGTACCATCAGCGAGATCTTTTAGCAGGTCCAGCTTGTACTCGTCACCTTTTTCTTCGTAGTAGGCTATTGCATCTTGCTTAGAGATGTCCTCTCTGATAAATACATTTTTTTGACGAGCCAATTCAAGCATTTTAGCCTCAATCTTGTCTAGCTCATCCCCCTTAAATTCGATATCTCCAAAATCAACATCGTAGTAGAATCCCTGCTCGATCGGTGGACCTATTCCAAACTTGATTCCGGGGTAAAGAGACTCAAGCGCCTCGGCCATGATGTGTGCTGAAGAATGCCAGTATGTAGACTTGCCTTCCTTGTCATTCCAGGTAAGGAACTCAATCGTATGATCTACCTCTATCGGACGTGATGCATCCCAGACTTCTCCGTTGACCTTAGCCGCTAATACGTTCCTGGCCAGTCCCTCACTGATACTTTTCGCAATATCCATTCCCGTAGTTCCGCTAGGAAATTCACGCACTGCGCCATCTGGAAAAGTTGCTTTGATTATAGAATCACTCATTGATCGTACTAGTTCTTCTTTGGTGTCAAAATTTCGAATGTGGGTAGTTGCTCCTTGGCCTCCCGTAATTCCCGCAAATATGTCAATTTTCTCAATACTTTGATCTCGCCCTGAGCGGCAATATCTGACGTTGAATCTATGGCCAGTGCCATTCTGTAAGCGCTCAGTGATCTGCTAAGAAAATTCTTACTGTCGTAAATATCACCCACTCTAATATGCTCCTGAATGAGCGTACTATCGTGGGCCAGTAACTTTTGCGACATTACCAGGGCAGAATCTAGCTTACCCTCTTGTGTGTACAGATCTGCCAGCTTTTCTGTGAGCAGGTACCTTGTACTGTCTTGATTAATAGCCTGGATCAGGATGGTTTTTGCCTGTTCTGTAGCGTCATAGGCGAGGTAATATTGTGCCTCTTGCCAGTACAAGGTTTCATTATCTGGATTATACTGCTGCATCTGACGGATCAGGTTTAACGCCTCCTCATTCTCTCCTCGTTCTAAATAAAGCTGTGTTAATCGTGCGCCCATATCTTCTAGTCTGGGCTGAAGTTCTAACCCTCGCTTTAGAAATTCTATTCCGCTGACTGTATCTCCTATCGTCAAATAAATATCTGCCTTCGTTTGATACAGGTAATAATCACTTTGATTGATTAGAATAGCCCGATTAACATAATCTAATGCCTGTGCATACTCTTCATTGTAAGTTGACAACTCTGCCTGAAGTTGATAAAACTCTACTGACTTGGCACCAAGCCGATTTGCGTTAGCGATGTACTCTTCTGCTCGCTGATATGCTCCAATTGAAAAATAATATCGGCCAAGCTGGGTGCTTAACTCTGCACTCTCCAGATGTGGCCCAATCGCAACCTCAGACCATTTGTCGGCCTCTACTGGCCAGTCCTTTTGATTTAGATAGTTACCCAATCTTATAAGATCATTTTCAGAGGATTTCTGGTCTAGTCGCGCTGTGAGATTGTCAATGGTGCGGCTCAAAAACTTTTCATGATCAAATGCGCTAGCAGGTAGTTTTTCACCAGGTATGCTGCGATCGCAGGAAAGCAAAAAAAGTGTTAAAAATAAGTGAACGTATCTCATGCCCCAGGTTGTGTCTACAAAGTTAAGCTAAAGCACTAGAGGATAAGCTGGAGACTAAACTTGACTCCAAATTTATTTGCTGTGGTGTTCTCCAAATAGGTGATTCTGTGAAACGCGTCCACACGAAACACTTTGAAGATATTCTCAATACCATATCCCAGTTCGACATATGGGCGTGAAAAGTCCAGGGCCTTAAAAGGTGGAATCAATTCACCTGCCTGATCCGTCCTATCGGGAATTGTCTCAAAATTCTCAGGTCTGACGCCACCAAATAAGACATTTGCGGTAGTGGTCATTCGCCACTTTAGCTTTCGAATAACTGGGATTTTATTGAGCAATAGCCCTTCAAAATGATGCCTAACCCTCATGGACATATGATGATCACTGGTGAACTCAAAAAACTCCATCATGTTGTAGACATTATCACTATAAAAGTTCGTTGGGTTACCAATATGATTTTTGAGCAATGGATATGGCAATTGACTGAATATATAGCCACCGGCCAGCTCCAGGTCAGATACTCCTAGAAATCCCATTTTTTGCTTTTTCGCAATTCGCCCCTCCAACTTGTGATATTCAAAATCACCGCCTAAGGTATTCTTCAGACCCAATGTATAGCGCACATTGATGGCTGGCCATTTGATTGTACCCAGGCTCAATCGATCATTATCATTGATAACAAAGACTTCATCCCTGGCAAATCGCGTCTCAAGGCTCAACTCTGTAGTTGTGAAACTGGTACCCACGGGAGAATCAGACTGTCCAGGATTGACGTAATACTGAAAGTCATAGAGGGGATCATGATACTGGTTAGAAAATTCAACCTTTTGTGACCAACCTTTTGATATTTGAGTGTTGAATGCAAAAGCATTTCTCCGTAATTGAAAAGGCTCCTGAAGGTTACCAAACCGACTCAAGGCATATAATAGTGCGCTATTCTCGATACCATTGTTAAGTGCCCAAATGGCCTCAATATCATTTTTATACTCGTACTCGACAGTGGTCCATGGCTTACGCGATATGATATATTTCAGGTTGGCCCTGTGCTTCCATTTTTCATCATCAAACCCATATCCGAACCTATACTGTAGCACCCACTTATTACTAAAGTCAATATTGGTCCTTGCACCAAAGCCCAACCTTAATCCTTCTATGTCATTATTACCATAAATAGCTGTGTAAGGCCCCAAATCAATATATTTCATCTTATAGTAAAATGAACCAATGGTCTTAAAAATATCGGTGTAAGTCTTGATCACGGGTATGCTCTTGAGCGTGTCAATCATCTGAAAAAGATTTTGCTCCGTACTGGTCAAAGAATCATGTCGGTATTCCTGCCAAAAGGCTTCATCATCCATTCGCACATCCTCTTCCATGGTGATTGGTGCTTCATAAAATTTAAAGTTCTTTGGCTCGGTCAACTCTATGTCCTTGGTAGAAACATAAAATTTTGCAATCAAACCAGCTGTTTCATTGGTGATCTGACTAATATCCACCACTACCCTGTACTTCTCAGGCAGCCAAGGCCCGGCCTCTGTTGGTTTCAGGTCTTGCTGGATCTTGATCTTCTCAATAAAGTTGAGGTTAGCGGATTTATTGACCGAGACATCTATTCTGCGTATAGCATATTCTTCCTTGGTAATCCACATCGTGCCAGTGAAGGCCAAGTCCTGGTCTCTTTTTGGCCAAAAGTCCAGTCTGTAACAGTAGTGATCCTCCAAATACAGGCTATCGACCAACTCATAGTCATAGTAAAGTTTCCAGCCGTCCGCGATAGGAGAGACAAATTCCTTACTTACGATATTCATCCAATTTTGATAAAAATTGTACTCTTGAAAAGAGCCTCCAATAACCTGAGAAGTCAACGTACCGTCGGTTATTCCAATACCCGTTAGCTTGGTCTTATTGATGTTTTCATATTTCATTTCCGGATTGCTCCTATAGTAGACAGTAGATAAAGCTTCGGAGATGAAAATGGGAAGTATAGGCTTACCGTCTTCACCGGCAATAACCTGAATGCTGTCAAGAACTGAGGTGATTTTCTGGACGACCTTCTTTTGACGAAACTTATCAGAAATATTGTCTACTCCTATCTCAATCTTGGTATAGTTTTCGAATTGATAGGCCTCTATATTTCGTTTATCATTGAGCTTTTTGTTCTTGATTATATTCCTAAGTATCTCAAATGCGGGGTTTTCACCGGCATAGATGACTACATCTTCCAGATTGACCACATCTTCATCTAATTGGAAATTGATAATCTGCTCTTGCCCCCTGCTAAAAGGTTTAGCACGAGGAACGAACCCTATATAGGAAACCACAAGGCTGTCAGCTGCTATGATCGTCTCAATGGAATAGAAACCATCAAAATCTGTAGTAGTCCCAGCCTGTGTCCCCTGAATCACTACATTAGCGAAAGGAACAGCCACTCCCGTAGACGCCTCAGTCACCTTACCTGTAATAACTGTCTTCTGAGCCCAGAGAAATGGCGTAATAAAAAGTAATAAAAGAGTGGCGAGTAATTTCACAGGGTATGTGATGAGTACGAATCAATGATGGAATTATTGCGAATAGGTTGCTACCAAAACAGCTACTACAACGCAAACGCGCAGAAGTAGATTCACAAAAAGCCCATAAAGTCTCAATGAATATTAAGAGTAGAATATATGGCTGCCTACTAAGAAGTCTAAGTCGCTATAATCATGAGCAAACCCAACAAACTGAGTTGAGGGTAAATCATTAAAACACGGACGCCCAACCATAGAAGTACGGTTTCAGAATCGTCTACCTTAGTGATTAGGGGTGCAACCTATCTTTGATTTTAATGACCTCAGACTGAAGATTAAGCACTATTCCGGTCAACTTATCAAAGCTCATATCACTTGAATCCTGGTCATCAGGAAATTGCATACTCACATATGCTCTGGATTCCCATATTTCCAGTACATCTTCGGGTGCTACTTCATAAGCAGAATATGACTTGTTATCAGAAACCAGAAAAAGGCATCCTTTCTCTTCGAGATAGTTAAACACTCTTTTGTAAACCACCCCTTCTCTACTAGTCACCAGCACATAGGTCTTACCGTTGCGGATGTCTGACAGGTTTTCCAGGTATTGTCCGATTATCACAGTACCTGACTGTAGGGGTAACATGCTATCGCCGCTAATCTCAAAAGCCCGATAAGTAGCATTCTTTGGTAAATTCGGGAGGTTGAATTTAGGTAGCTCTTCTACATATTCCGGGTCAGCGAATCCATTAAGATAGCCCGCAGAAGCTTTTTGTTGGACAAACTCTATATTCTCATTGTCATCTCTGTCTACCGTAATTGCTAAGACTCTGGCACCTGAAGCACCGGCGTGAGCATTTTTTTTGAAGGATGCTTCAGAGCTAATCTCCTTATTGATCAAAGCATCCAGAGAAACCTGGAATACCTCTGCCATCTTCACCAGATTATTCAGCCTGGGATCAGCTCTCCCCTCTTCGTAAGCTCCCACAAGTGAACGTTTGATACCAATCAATTCAGCAAACTGCTCTTGGGTATAACCTTGTTTCTTTCGAAGAAACTTAATATTCTCGTTAACCTTGATCATTTCTATGGTGCTATTTCTTGATGAAGAATACTCTATCTATGCGTCGAATACAATAAAATTATCTGTTAGGCTACTTCTCTTACCCACTGAATACAGATTGATATGATGAATGGTGTCTCGGTCCTTTACCAAATCCAGTCTGCTCTTGATGGACGTTACTACTTCTTTCAAGGTATCGTCGGCATTTACCAACATGTAGCCGTAAAGTTGCTTTCTTCTGTTGAGTAGTGCAGAAAACTTTACCTGACATTTTCCCGACTTCAATCTCTTACTGGATAGCTTCAGATTATAGCATGCCTCCGAAACAGATGTCATTCGCTCTCGAAGCATTTTGACTTGTAAAAGTTCTTGATCTATTGACTCTGATTCCTGCCACATATATTAGTAATTATGATACTAATATTAGTAATTCAATTTTAAAGAGCAAGTAATATAGAATATTTAGCTAAAAATATTAGCTATTCTCAAAAGAACACCTCCTTTAGTAAGGTTTTTAGCGCTTGATAATCTTTTTGGTTATGCTGCCCTTAGGGTCAGATAGCTGCACCAGGTAGGTCCCGCTTGGTAAGCTGGTTAGCGGTAGCTGAAAGCTAGCCGAACCAGGAGCAATCATCTCAGATACCAACATGGCTCCTGCGAGATTGAATACTCTCAAGTCAACCGGATATGACAATCCTCGCTCTAGCCCAACATTTAACTCGTTGGTGACTGGGTTTGGGAATAAGTTAATCTCACCACTACTCCAGTCATTTATACCTGACACGACCACCAATTCTACCTCATCATTATCGCCCAATTCAAGGGTCAGTTGTTCATTGGCCATACCATCTACTGAGAAGACCACAGAGGATAAATCAATCGAATTGCCAATGTGATCAATGTACAAAAAGTAATTTCCACTAGGAACAGGGCCTAGGGACAACTCACCATTAAACTCTGAAGTTGCTTTTGCAAATGGTTCATTGGAGCTTAACTCAATGAGAAGTAATCTGCCATTATCAATAGGCTCACCCCCAATTTTCAATTCTCCAAACGTCAGAAGCGAGTTCCCAGATTTTCTTGTAAGTAAACCTTCAATGATTGAACCTACTTCCAATTCTGGTAAAGAGATTAGCGTCAAATCAAGGTTGAGATCACTTGTCAAGTCAATCAACTGCGCATTAGCCCAATTATAAGTGGAAGGATAATATGTAGCAATAGTATTAGCGAAAACACCTGTTTGCTCCAGCTGAAGATAATATTCCCCTGGCTGTAGACCACTTAAAAGGTAGCTACTACTATTAAACGGCTGTTGTTTTATAAGCTGCCATTGGGCATCATAGAGTCTAACTATGCCGGTGAGGGCTCCATCAACCGTACCTGCTAATGTAATCAATGGCTTCACATTGATAATGAACTCATCTTCGTAATAATAATAATCGATACTACCTTCCACAGACGCTCTTAGTATTATTTCCCCTGGATCGCTTAATCTCAACATATTCGAACTTATGTTACCTGGGCCACTAATAACTTCAAAGGTTACGGGAAGGCCACTACTCGACTCTCCAATGAGCTCTATATCTCCAAAATCAATAAATACTTCCGTTGGGAGTGTGGTTTCAATCGTCTGTAGCTGGCGATTATCGACCTCTACAACAAATTCTTCAATGACAGAACAGGCATTTTCCGTGATGACCATAGCAACGTATGCTCCCGCTTTCAGATCGTTGATATCATGAGTGGTACCTAGGACCAAACCTCCAAGATCACCTGAAGCATACCAATTTATTTCGTAGGCCCCTTCATGCTCAACATCAATGGTCAAATTGCCGGATTCTCCCAAAGCAGGACTCTC
Source organism: uncultured Roseivirgaceae bacterium (assembly GCA_964351595.1). Classification (GTDB taxonomy): domain Bacteria; phylum Bacteroidota; class Bacteroidia; order Cytophagales; family Cyclobacteriaceae; genus UBA6059. Next base: position 21,889 of record CAYGOT010000062.1, read on the forward strand.
AGGTTCCATTGCTAGCAATGATATAGTTGGATACTCAAATTCATCATTAATTTCGAAGCTATATGATCGAGAATCACAACCTGTCATAGCGTTTTTAAGCTTTAAATAGTATAACCCTTCTTCTAGACTTGAGAGAGTAACTCCAGTGCCTAAAACATCTTCGAAACTTGGTGATGACGACCACAATATTTCATAATCATCGATGGGTTTTGACAAACCTCCTTCGTTGACGGAGGTCAAAGTCAACCTACCATTGGATTGCGAGCAATTTATATTGTTAGACACCTCCACATTGACTTCTGGAAAGAGTATGTTATCACTGATTATATGCTCATATTCATTTATACACCCACTAGCAATATGTTCAACGGTAGTATAGTATTTACCGGCTTTGAGATTGGTAAGATTCAAACCACCGACTTTCTGTGCGGCTTGTTCGCCAGGAGGTTGATTATACCAGGATATTCTATAATCCTCGATTGAATTAAGACCGCTTAAATCAATCTGACCATTGAACGGGCCTACGCAATTGGTATTGGAACTTAAGTCAAATTTTGGGGAGATCGATGGAAGAATTAGATCAATTGTTGCTGTAGCAACATTACTATTACATCCAGTTGAAGCATTAGTAACCCTGCAATAGTATGTACCTACAGGGAGCTCTGTAATCTCTTGTTTATTAGATAAAACGTTATTGAAGTTACGACTCTGAGACCACTCAACTTCATAAGGATTAGTAAGGTTAGTCGACAATCCATCTACCAAAAACTCTGAAACTTCCACCATGCCATTGGACTCATCACATCTTGTTACTGAGTTACCCGAAACGGAAATATTCAACTTCTCTAAATCATTAAAAATTGTGGAGGTGAGTGTAGAGAAGCAGCCAGACTCATCACCTTCGGTACTAGTCACTTTTACGGTATAAGTGCCTCCTGTTATCCCAGAAATAATCGGTGATCTTGATAAAACGTAGCTCCCAATCTGATTTCCGGCAAACCACTCAAACGTATACCCGAATCCTTGCTCTCCTAAATTTATACCTATAACACCATTGGCCTCTCCTGGTGAGCACGTGGTATTATTAGACTTGGTCAAGTCTAGAGGAATGGACAGTGCCTCCGAGGGTATGAAGAAAGAATATATCTGAGATGTGCAAAAAAGTGCATCATCTTTAATCTTCAGAAAATAAGTCCCTGCAGAAACTCCAGATAAATTGAAAGATGTCGCAATAGCATTTTGCAAACTTGAATTGTCGTACCAAGCCACAGAGTACCCTTGAGCAGGAAATACAAGATTTACACCATTAATGTCGATCGTGGTTATGGAAATATTCCCATTCGGTATATCACAATCGCTATTGGGTAATACGCTGGCAGTTGCAGTTATGACCGACGGAGCAGATTCAACCTCAACCTCTTGGCGATATGTGCAACCAGTGAGATTGTCAGTAATAACTTGTCTGTATGAACCCGATTTTACATCATCGATAATGAGTAAACCATCAAGCTGAGCAAGAGTAGTCCACGAACCATTCTGTTTATATCTCCATTTAATCCCTAGGTCATTAGATAATCCAGATATGTTTGTCTCTATTCTTCCTGTATTTTCTCCTCCACAACTCCTATCTGGCTCAACCTGGGCTATTGTTAGATTTGGAATGGGTGTGGCGTCATCAATGGTTATGTCGGCAAATTCGATCCCACAACCTGAAGATTTTTCTACAATTCGTAAATAATACTCTCCAGCTTCAAGGTTTTCAATACTAAGTTCATTGCCAATGACATTCTGAAAAAGGGGTGTGTCTGACCACAATATCTCAAAGTTTTCGAGCTCAGTAGTCATATCTAAACCATCTACCAAAATTGCATCAATACTAACTCTTCCATTGGTTGGATCACAAAAACTTTGGTCTATCACAGTGTAGGATGCGGTAATGATACTAGGATCTTCTATCAGTGAAATAGTCCATTCTGCTGAGGATACACCATCCTCGGAAACAATCATATAATTCAAAGGTTCCGTAAAATCTTGAGCAGAGGAGCCAGAGGTCTGAAGCTCATCCGCAACGTACGCTTGTGCACCGTCACTCAATTCAAATGTCGGGATATTTGAGAAAGATCGACACCCAACACTTATTTCCACGGTCTTCTCAAAAGCATTTATCAATGCAGGAGATGACTGAGATGAAAACTCAAAACTCAATATGTCTGTCTCATTAGATAAACCCGCCTCACTCAATAAGAGGATAGAGGTTCCTTTACCACCTCGCTCATTAATCCAATTAATAACTAATTGACCATTATTTACAGACAAATTAGTACTCAGAATAATGTATGGATAGTTTTTAGAAATTGGGGCGTATAAATGACCACAATCATAATCTATGGTAGCTGGTACTGAGTTCGAATTATATATCTGATTTTCTACTCCAAATGACATGTCCGAAAGAAAGTAAACACGCGTTCCAGCGGCACTTAATTCTACTGATTCATTAATTTCAATCTCTTGATTATTCTCATCAGTATACAGCGTGACAGCTTGATATGTTCCTGCTAGGTTTTGGTCACAAATCGATTTAAAGGTGTTTATTAAAACCGGCTTTGAATTCAAAATCACCTCGGGCACCCTATTGTCGGTTGCTCTACACGTGTAATATGCCGGCGCTACATCAGAAATCGAGAGATTAGCTGAGTTTTGTTGAATAAGCTCATTATTTCTGTACCAGTTAATTAGTGTGTTTGACGAATTTGAAGGAATGGGACATATAAGGCTTATCGTAGTTTCGACTGCTCTATACTCTTCTTCACCAATCAATAGCTGTGGAGAATAGTTAGCCAAAGAAGTATAGCTATTTGCAATAGTTTCAAAAGACAAATTATTTTGACTTAGTTCAAAAAGAACATCATCAGATGTACTAACAAAGGAAGGAGAATTAATTAGGCTATTAGCCGATAAATTTAGTCTTTCTATACTTTCAGAAACTGACAACTCGGCCTGATCTGGGATTGACAACTGATTATTCCTTAAGTTGAGATATTGAAGTGAGGATGAATTAAGAAGTAAAGGTGGTATATCGGTTAGGTCATTGTTGCTCAAGTCTACAGAGCTCAGACTATGTAGTGGAGTCCAATTACTAGGCAACTCTGCAAGTTTATTCCCAGTAGCGCTGAAGCTTTCGAGACTGGTAAGCAGAGTGATATTATCTATTGACGTAAACGCATTGTTGTCTATGACCAGGCTGATTAGATGATCAAGATTTTCGAAGGTAGTAGGAAGAGCACCATCAAGTCCAAAATCAGAAAAATCAATACCAACAACCCTGCCTTCAGCAGAAATTGTCACGCCATCCCAGCTGTTGAGGTTTGCACTAATATCCCAGGGCAACTGACCTTGAAACGATTCATAAATTGAAAGAAGAACAAGCGAGTCAGTGTCTGTAGCCTTAAAGGGTCTAATTCTTATATTATCAATAAAAATATTGTTCCCACCCTGCGAGCTGTATTCAAAGATCAAGTTAAATGGTTCATCACTGTCCTGAACTGTAAAAAACAATCCTTCCGTTCGCCACTCTGACGATTCTGGAAAGAACTCGGAAGCACTTTCTGAGTGCCCAGATAAGTCGCTCTCACTTTGTTCGAAAATTCTGGTAGAAGTCCCATCGCAATAGCCTTCAGTGAAAATCTCCAAACCTTCCGAGAACCCCGGCCGATACTTGTATGCCAGATCAAACTGAAGCAAGAATTGACTTGCTAGATTTTCTGTGATCGGATTGGAATAAAATCTACTCTTCGATTCAGGCTCAAATTCGTTGGTGAAAGCGTTCACCCAAATGCTTTTATGGCCTTGGGAACTAAAACTAGTATTTAATTCAAATGCAAAATTGGCACTCTCGCTTGTCTCCAATTCTCCGCTATTCTGATAGGACTCAAAGTTTTCAACCTGAACAGCTGCTAAAACGGGGGCAGGCATCACTTTAATATAATTCTCTATAACAACTAGGTCGTCTAACCCTTCTCCGGAAACTTCAAGTGTCACAGCGAAACTTCCCGGAGAATTGTAGGTCACAACAGGGTTTTGTAATCCCGACGTTTGAGGAGTACCGCCTTCAAAGGTCCAATTCCAAGAAGAGGCTTGTTGAGAATTATCCGTGAATGCAATTTGATCACCCTGACACAACTGGACTTTATCGGCCTCAAAAGCGGCAAGTACCGGCTTGGTCTTAAGGTAATTTCGGAATTCGACATAAGCATTGGCCATACGCGAATGTTGTCCTGAACTAAACGAATCACGACATGAACCTCTACTGTATGAAAGCATATTGTGCGTATCTGGCTGATATATTTGGCCATTCGCGTCGCGAAACGAGCCAGTATATACGCAGCTTGAATTGACATTATTAGATAGCATTGGATCGGCTGGAGTATCACATAGTAAATCACCAGTACTGCTACAATTGGAACCATCCACAAGTTCTTCGCTGGCCGTGTAAGAATTAACTGATCCGTGTGTATGAAGCAAATCAAAATAATGACCTATTTCATGCGCTATGGTATTACCATCAAGTCCGCATTCCTCAGAAATCAATATTCTATCTAACTCTTGCTCGGGTAGATAAGCGTATCCACATGCCGACCCTCCAAAAAAACCAATTTGTTTAACGAAATACATGTTGATTGTATTAGTCACATCTCTTGAGTCAGCAAGCGAAGATTCCATAGAGGTCTGAAAATTATAAAGACCTGTATTATTTATGTATTTAATCGCATCAATGTAAAATTGCAAACCTGACTCAACGTAATAACCATTAATCTTATCTATCTCGTTATAAATAAAACTTTCGGAAATCCCGCCCGTGCCGTTGCTATTCCTGACTATATGAACGGTTATAGCAAGCTTTTGAGTCAGACCTATTACGTCTAAAGCTCTACTCCGACTTGACTGAAGACTAGACTTAGAATTTCTGCTTGATCTTAATCGATCCTTATAAGCGGAAGTATCAACTGCGGTCAAACAACTAACCTCTGTTTGAGCCAAAGTAGCATTTGATACAAAAAACAATACGAATAATCCTGAAAAAAGCGTTTTCATGGGTAAGGTTACAGTGATATCAATATCACTTTTTCAAGCACAAATACGAATATAATAATACTTTCACGCCAGATTGACATATTTTTCTCAGTTGTTCCAGACGTGATATTGCAAATGTGGCCCTCAGAATCTAATGCAAACAAAAAAAGCCGAGATTTCTCTCGGCTTTTTTTGTAGTCCGTAGGGGAATCGAACCCCTGTTACCAGGATGAAAACCTGGCGTCCT
>CAYGOT010000063.1:0-10047 GCA_964351595.1 uncultured Roseivirgaceae bacterium
AGAACTGCAATGAGAATTTTTTTCATACCAACAATTACCTGAAATGCCTAATTTATTTTGCGGTGGCGTGCAATTTAAGTTCAAGGTCTGAGTACAATTGTTGACCAGAAAGATATGAAAATTTTTAGAATACTCCATTTATTTTCGACGAGAAGGAGTTTATTTTGATATTTATCGAAGAATAAGGACTTTCTTTCTTCTCATAATTATTCCTATATGGAATTGTACTTTAAAGAAGTTTTTATTTCTGGTTGACCCTATTATCTTTGATAGCTATGAGGCGTTTCTTTATTCTGTGTGCTATTATAATGATTGGGGCAAGCTCGGTGACATTGGGCCAGAGGAAAGATCAGCCCAGAATTAGTAGCGTACCGACCCTGACCGTTGGGCAGGCATTTTGGTTTGGAGCAAAAGTTGGCGCAGGCTTTCTTTTGAATGATTACCAGTCCAAGACTTATAAGGATACATACAACTTCACGTCTGATCCAAGCTTCAATGCCGGTATTATATTTGGGTATTCCGGCTCTCCTAAATATGGAGTTCATACAGAATTATACTTTCAACAGACCCACCGCAAGCTTACCGAAGATCCAGATGCTGATATTTTGCCTATCATTAGCGAGGCTACCTACAACCATCTTGTAATACCCGTATTGATGCAATACAAGTTGTCTATTGATCCAAGGTGGAAGGTTTTTGCCTCGGGTGGACCCAGGTTGGGATATTGGCTAGGAGGTAATGTCGATATTACTTCCGACGAACTTGTGGAGTTTGGCGACTCAGATATGATTAGTTATAAAATCAAGCCAAGGTCCGCAGGTGGCGATAGTGACCTACCTGACCGAACGCTGTTTGTTGAGAAACCGAATCGCTTTCAATACGGACTTATTGTGAGCATCGGTACAATGTTCGACATCAAGGAATACCAACGTATCATCGCCGATGTGAGATTGACCTGGATGCACTCGAACTACGGCTTTAATGAAGGAACAGACCTTGTATTGTCTGAGTACGGAGAAAATTATGAGTTCAGACAGCACTCGCTAATGTTTAGTCTTGGCTATGTTTTTGGGTATGATCCTGTCTATGCTCGAAAGGGTAAGAGTACTCAGAAAAGAAAAACCAAGAAAAGGTAACACCTTCTCTAAAAACAGGTTATCGACACTGCGATATGTTGAAGATAGCCTGGCACCCTATATACAAACACCCCCTACCAATTGGTCATAGGTTTCCCATGGAGAAGTATGAGTTGCTCCCTGAGCAGTTACTCTATGAAGGTGTAATTGACAATGACAACCTATTTCAGCCTGGTATCCTTGGAGAACATGATATTCTACGTGTGCACACCAAAGCTTATCTAACGAAACTGCAAGATGGGAACTTGAAGAAATCTGAAGCACGTAAGATTGGTTTTCTGTTTTCTGACGAACTCCTCATGCGAGAAAGGGTCATAAATCAGGGGACTATTGACTGTGCTCATTTCGCAATGGAATTTGGGATAGCAATGAACATAGCTGGAGGGACACATCATGCCTACTCCGACAGAGGCGAAGGTTTCTGTATCCTCAATGATCAGGCTATAGCTGCTCAGCACCTTGTAGATAATGGCTATTGTAGCAGGGTTTTGATTATTGATTTAGATGTACATCAGGGTAACGGTACTGCTGAAATATTTGCTTCGAGTCGAAATGTGTTCACATTTTCGATGCACGGAGCAAGGAACTATCCTCTTCATAAGGAGCAGTCTTACCGGGATGTGCCATTGGCTGATGGAACCACTGATAGGGAATACCTTGAGTTACTTCACGTCAATTTGGAGGAACTCTTTAATTCTATAAAACCCGATTTTATATTTTATCAAAGCGGAGTGGATGTATTAGGAAGTGATAAGTTGGGAAGATTGGCATTAACCATTGAGGGTTGCAGGCGTAGGGATGAGATTGTATTTCAAAAAGCATTTAATAGCCAAACTCCTATTGTTGTATCTATGGGCGGGGGCTATTCAACGAGAATTCAGGATATCATTGAGGCTCATGCCAACACTTTCAGAGTAGCTAAAGAGGTGTACTTTTGAGCGCGTTGTATTATGAAGTTGGTATTACATTTTTTAACATTGGCAAGGGTGCCTGCACTCATGGTTTCGGTGATGTGGTTTGTTCATTTGAGTAAGTGGATAATTGACATTGATGTTATTGACTTTGGTATATATCCGCGGACTTTGCTTGGTTCTTCAGGTATTCTATTTGGACCAATGATTCATGGTGATATTGCTCATTTGATTTCCAATTCAATTCCTTTAGTTCTTCTTGGCGCAGCATTATACTATGGCTATGAAAAAGTTGCCAACAAAGTGTTTGTTTTAATCTATTTACTATCTGGGTTGCTGGTGTGGCTATTAGCTCGTGAGGCGCATCATATTGGAGCCAGTGGTGTCGTGTATGGATTGTTTGGTTTTGTACTTAGTGGTGGATTGTTGGCTAAGAAGCGTTCATTAGCGGTGATTGGGTTGGCAGTTTTTATGCTATATGGTGGAGTTTTTTACGGAGTTTTTCCAAACAGCCCAGGAATCTCATGGGAATCACATCTGTTTGGTCTGTTGATCGGTTTGACGCTTGCTATTTTCTTAGCAAAGCCAAATATGCCGGAAGATCATGAGCCTGGTCCAAACGCTAGTCACACGCTCGGTGAAGGCTATCGTATGAACTATAACTACCGAGTAATGGGGGATGAGGAAGAATAAGGCATCAAATGTCTAAATTGACATTGGTCCATGTATTCGTACTTTCACATTAAGATTAAATTGTATTATTCTAACACAGAGCTAAGTCGGAGTTGAGCATTTCCTCTGCTGGCGTGCTACAGAATTGCGCCTGCCTTTATTTATTGATGGAACCATTGTTTACCATTTTAAACTCTGCCCACCATATCAATTAAGAGCAGAGATTTAAAAGTTTAAGGCTTTATTTGTTTCGCTTTCGACGAACATATTTAAATATTTTAGATATTTTAGAATTTGAAGAACACTAGGCTAACGATGATACTGTGGTAGATGCATTTGTAAAATTCCTAGGTGGACATAAAGGCGAAGAAAAAGCCATAATGCTACTTCTGGGAATGGGTTTTTTTATGGGAATATATACCGCTTCGTATGAAGTGGGAGCCAAGGCCCTCTTTATAAGTACAATGGGGGAGGGCTCACTGTCACTAGCATTCTTTACTGCTGGTGTAGTTGGAATATTATCGACCGTCCTTTTTACTAATGTTCAGAAAAGAATCAACTTTTCAACCCTTTCGCTAACAAACGTCTTCCTCACATTTCTTTTTATGGGTGTTCTGAGGTATGCGTTTAGCCTCGATCCCGCAGTAGTACCGTATTATGAGTTTTTGCCATTTGTCCTCTTTGTAATGATAGGACCAATAGCGGCCATTCAATACTTGACTTTCTGGGGCCTCTTTGGGCGTATATTTAATTTAAGACAGTCTAAGAGAATCGTAGGTGGTATAGATACAGGTCAGTTAACGGCAACCATACTTGCCTTCTTTTCCATACCATTATTGGTCAATTACGTGATAGATGAGACTTATGACCTTCTATTCGTGGCTGCAATTGCCTCCTTTGGGATATTTGTCTTCACATTTTGGATTATTCGAAGTTTCAATGTTGATGCTGTAACTAAAAAAGCTACGCTCAGCACTGATGAAGTGGACGCAAAAGAGGAGGATATTAAATATAGTGACCTGTGGAAAAATCAATATTTCAAATGGATGTCACTATTCCTGTTTGTATCGATGGGAGCAAGTGTATTTGTTGACTATACTTTTTACACAGCTGCTGAAGTGATGTATCCCGACGAGAAAGAATTGGCGAGTTTCTTGTCATTCTTTGAAGCACTTACGATGATTTTTGTATTCATTTTCCAGAGTTTCTTCAATGACAAGATTATCGAGGACTATGGATTGAAATTCTCCCTGCGAGTGATGCCACTCATTCTACTCTTTTTTATCGTAGGAGTTATTTTTAGTGGCCATGTATATGGGTATGAAATAAAAACCGATGAGTACCTATTCTTCTTCATCTTCAATGTGATGGCCAAGCTATTCACCTCATCGATTAAAGATTCTCTGGAAAACCCTGCCTTTAAGCTATTCTTCTTGCCATTACCGGTAAAAATTAGGTTCAGTGCGCAGAATATGATTGAAGGTGTAGTCAACGAGTTTGCGGTCTTAGCAGCGGGAGCTGTTCAAATTGGCCTGGGCCTTTTGACATTCTTTGAGCTTATCCACTATTCTTATTTTATAGTTGGACTGGCTGTTCTGGTTATTGTTTTTGCTGGTAAGGTTTTCGATGAATACAAGAAATCTCTCAAATCAACATTGGAGTTTCAAAAGGACCAACTTAAGCAACAGGGAGTAGCAAATAAGAACGAGAACAACACGATTAATGCTCTTGTGAGTGAATTGAAGGAGCGGGACCCATTGAGAATCATCAATGCGATGAAATTGATGGAAAGGATGGATCCAATCCAACTTGAATTCACACTTCTCGACCAGATAAAGTCACCGTTTCCTGAAGTAAGGAAGTACAGCTACGAGCGCCTCGAAAGTAGACTTGTATTCAACGCTTTGAGCATAGTTGAGAGAGTAGCAAAGACAGAAACGCATGATACTGTAGTACCTTCGGCTAAAAAATGTTTAGAGAAACTCAGGGAAGCCAACAGTTTTGAACTAACGTTTAATAACATTCGTCCACTGGTGAGATCGCTAAAGGCTGAAGAGCGAATTTATGCGGCACGTCTACTTTCCGCCACAAGTGATGAGAAAATAATTCCTTTTCTGAAAGAACTTCTTCGTGATATTAACCCTAGTGTGCGGCTTGCCGCGATGATTTCCGCAGGCAAAACCAGGATGCCGGAGTTGTGGTCGATTCTCGTCGAGAACCTACACCTACCGAAGTATTCTAATGCCGCATCATCCGCCCTAACTGCTAATGGTGATTCGGTATTTCATACTATCGATACTGCCTTTTACAAAACGGGACAGCACTTTGATACTATGCTACGTGTCATCCAAATCTTGGGCAGGGTAGGAGGAAAGAATGCGACAGAGTTACTCTGGAAGAAAATTGATTTTCCGGATAGAAAGATCATTACGGAATTGCTGCTCTCATTGTCTTACATTGGTTTTGAAGCTAAGGATTCGCAAGCCGCCAGGATCAAAATAGCTATTGAGAGTGACATTGGAGACATTGCTTGGAATTTGAAGGTGCTCAGTGAGCTGGAGAGAGAGGATGATATCGAGCGACTTATTTACGACGGAATAAAGGAAGAGAATACCCAAAATTACAGTGATATTTTCATGCTGCTGGCCATGGTCTATGACTCTCAAAGTATTATGCTGGTCAAGGAGAATATTGACCTTGGAACTACTGAGAGTATTACCTTCGGTGTGGAAATGCTTGATTTGTTTATTGATGAAGATTTAAAGCATAAAATTGTCCCTATTCTGGATGACTTGGAGGATGATCAGCGTATCGCTAAGCTGAATAATCATTTCCCTCCTGAAAACTTTGAGTCGTACCGTGATTTACTTCTGCAAATAGTCAACCGTGATTATAATCACATCAATAGATGGTCTAAAGCTTTGGCCCTCTGGAAAGTGGGTGATATGGAAGGAGAGGTCGATTTCGATCTGATCGCCAATCTGTTCAATCCGGATCCATTTCTATTACAGACCGCAGCGGCTGTTATTTACAGACTGGATAAGTCGGCATATCATCATCATACAGGTAGATTGAAGCCTGGTGTAAAGAAGGATTTGGACAGAGCGATCTTACCTCCTATATATACAGGTGATGATGATGATTACCATCAAAAAATGCTGGCGATCGAAAAGGCCATTTTCTTAAAGTCTTTACATGAGTTTAGAGAAATCCCCGGAACTGTCATTACAGATTTCGCTCAATCCTTTGATGAAGTAAAGGTTCCAAAGGGGTATGAACTGTTTAATGAAGATAGTGATGGTTCTTCACCCATGTATATTGTGGTGAGTGGATCAGCTACTATTGTTGGTGGGGAATTTGATGGAATCAATTTGCCAGAAAAGTCTATCATTGGAGATAAACTCGTTGCAGAGGACGATAAATGTGATTTCAAGGTAGTGACCAATGAAGAAACGGTCTTATTACTTATATATAAGGATGAACTCTTTACTCTAATGAGCAAGCATATCGAATTAGTTCAGGAAATGATTTCTGTTATCAACAAGTCGCAAGAGCGTTCATCGGAAGTGTCGGAGGAATTAATAGAATCAGTGTTTGTGTAATTGCTATTGCCTTCAGTAGTATTTTTTTAATATATTGGAAATTAATGTAAATCAGAGTCGCATCAACCAAAATGAATTTCGAATACGATATACTGCTGACCTACGACGAAAACGATGATGTCCTTATAGAAGGTGGTGAGAAAGGTTGGGTGACCAATTTTGAGCGTTTTCTACGCACACTCTCATCACAGATTAGCAAGGATGAGTTGCAAATCAGTCGCATCAAGCATAGTGATTTGTCTGTTGATTCAATGGAGAAGGCAGCCGTTGTTTTGATGGTAGTTTCTCCCAATAGTCTGAAAAACAAAGCATTAACTCAAGATGTGAAGGACTTTGTAGAATCGTCTATCAACAAAAATATACTTTTCGTCGAGGGCTTAGCCAGAATATTTAAGATCGTTAAATTCCCCGCTGACATAGACAGTAAAATACCTGAATTAGAGAACATAATCCCATATGATTTCTACCAAATAGACCCGCTGACAGGTGAGCCGCAAGAGTTCAAGCGATTTTTCGGTACTGATGCAGAGCGTGGCTACTGGCTTAAAATGGTCGATTTGGCCTACGATGTGATTCATGTATTGGAGTCGACAAAGGGAAAAGGAATACTCGACGGCAAGCCTCAAATCGAAAAAGACAAAACTGTCTATCTCGCCAGCACGGGTGTTGACATGGTGATCCAACGAGATATCATCAAGAGAGAATTGCTTCGTCACGGATATAGAGTCCTACCAGAACACTCCCTTCCCAAGGAGGTGAAGTTGCTGGAACTAATGGTTCGGGAAGATTTGGCTAAATGTCGTCTGAGCATCCACCTTGTAGGGGAAGACTATGGTTACAAGCCAAAAGGATCGGATTTGTCAATCGTTGACATTCAAAATAGGATGGCAGGCGACCATACCTTAGAAGTGATCGAAAAGAATGAGAAAAGCCGGGACAAAGAGCTTTTTAGTCGACTGATTTGGCTTTCACCGGATCTGAAGAATGTCAGCGAGCGTCAGAAAATATTCGTTGAAGATTTGAAGAGTGATGCGGCAAGCCTTGATGAGGCTGAAGTACTCCAAATTACACTACAAGAATTCAAATCTATTATCCGGGAAGAACTTGTCACTGGTGGACGGTTTAAGAGTAAGACCGAGCATCATGATTATGAAATTAAGGATGATGAAAATCTCATCTATCTTATTTGCGACAAGCTGGACTTAGAAAAGTCTAAGCCATTATTGGCCTATCTGGAAGAAAAAGGCTATGGAGTGGTGTCACCGGTTTACGAAGGTGATTTGGTGGATGTGAGGTATATACATCAGGAGAATCTAAGACGCTGCGACGCGAGTATTATTTACTACGGTACGGCTAGCGAAGAGTGGATAAAAACGAAACTTCAGGATTTGTTGAAGGCACCAGGCTTTGGAAGAAGCAAACCTTTCAAAGTGAAAGCTGTCTACATCGACGGCAATAAGGAGGAACTTAACCTCCAGCAATTTGAACGAAACAATGCCATGGTATTGGGTGACAATGGAGGCTTTAAGCCCGAGTATGTTGATCCGTTCCTGGCTAAATTGGTTAACTGATTATGAGCGAAAAAATTACTCAATCTCGAAAAGGCCAAAGTGGCGCTGATATCAGCGAATTTGTCAATCCGTTTCCCGGATTGCGCCCATTTGGTGTAGAAGAAGCGCACTTATTTTTTGGACGTGAAGGTCAGAGTGATGAGCTACTGATTAAGCTCGCCGAGAACAAATTTGTTGGTGTACTAGGAGCTTCCGGTAGTGGTAAGTCTTCGCTAATGTATTGCGGGTTGATACCCACCTTGCACGGAGGATTTATGACGCAGGCTGGTTCAACCTGGCGCGTTGTTGTGGCGCGTCCTGGTGGTGGTCCCGTCGACAACCTGGCTGAGGCACTTCTGGCTAAGGATAAGATATACAATGAGTTAGATGAAGAAGAGCGGCTAATTCGAAAAACTATCATGGCTACTGTTTTGCGCAGTAGTTCACTAGGTTTGGTAGAGGCCGTAAAGCAAATTCGAGAATCTGAAAATGAAAATGTCCTAATCCTAATTGACCAGTTTGAGGAACTTTTCAGGTTCAAGAAAATGGAGGCCAATGTCAGTGACATGGACGAGTCATCGGCATTTATCAACCTTCTTCTTGAGGCTGTTCACCAGTTCGATCAGCCGATTTACGTGGCATTGACCATGCGTTCGGACTTTATTGGAGATTGTGCCCAATATCCGGATCTGACACAAATGATTAACGATAGTCACTATTTGATACCTCAAATGACGAGAGATCAAAAACGAATAGCTATCGAAGGACCTGTAGCTGTTGGGGGAGGAAAGATTGCTCCAAGGCTCATACAACAATTGCTCAACGATGTGGGTGACAGCCCTGACCAACTGCCTATTCTTCAGCATGCGCTGATGCGTACATGGCAATATTGGGTGGATCATCGAAAAGATGACGAGCCGATGGACGTCAATCACTATACGGCGATTGGTACCCTTAAGGAAGCCTTATCTCAGCATGCCAACGAGGCATATGACTCGCTGAACAAACGTGAGAAAGAGATTTGTGAGGTGATGTTTAAGGCACTCACGGAAAGAAGGGACAATAGTGGTATCAGGCGTCCAACGCCAGTAGGTACCATTGCAGCCATCTCGGGGGTAAGTGAGGATGAAGTAGTACGTGTAGTGAATAAATTCCGTGAACCCGGCAGATCATTGCTCATGCCGCCATTCGGAATAAGGTTAGAATCCGAGACGGTCGTGGATATCTCTCACGAGAGTTTGATGAGGATATGGACCCGACTCAAGGCTTGGTTGGATGAAGAATCCAGATCTTCTGAGATGTATTTGAAACTGGCCGAAGCAGCTGAAAGATATCAGGAAGGCAAGGCCGGATTGTGGAAGATGCCCGATCTCCAGCTAGCGCTGAACTGGCAGGAAGAAAATAAACCCACACTCGTTTGGGGACAGAGGTACGACCCTGCATTTGAGCGTACGCTGGTATTCCTTGAAACATCAAAGAAAGCCTACGATACCGAGCAGTTAAACAAAGAATTACTTCAAAAGCGTCAGCTCAGAAGGTCGAGGAGAATCGCTTTCATATCTGCAGCAGCGGCGATCATAGGTTTAGGACTTGTGATCTTCTCATTCATCAAGGCGAATGAAGCGGAGAAGCAAACTCAAATAGCTGTAGATGCTGCAGCAAGAGCAGAAAGGTTGCAAGAACAAGCTGTACGAAGTGCGGCTGAAGCTTCAGAAAATGCTGCTCGAGCTGAACAGGCTGCCAAGGAAGCCGAAGCACAACGTGTTATAGCAGAGGAGCAAGCATTAATAGCACAGCAAAATGCAGACTTAGCAGAAAGAGAGAAGCAAAATGCTCAAGCGGCTCAGCGAGAGGCAGTACTGGCACAAAAAGATGCTGAGGCACAAAGAGCTGCTGCTGAAGAACAAAGGGAAGCGGCCGTATTGGCTCAGGCTCAGGCAGAAGAAGCCAGAGCTGCTGCAGATAGACTTAGATATCAGGCCATTGCCCAGTCCATGGCGATTAAGTCGGTGGGCGTAAGAGATACGGAGCTGAAAGCGCTTGTAGCGAAACAAGGATACGATTTCTATCAGGAATACAAAGACGAAGGCAAGGATTACAATGGTGATATCTATGCGGGTGTATTCTCAGCGCTGAAAGGCTTGGAGGGTGACTCAGTCAACTTGTGGGTTGGACA
>CAYGOT010000063.1:10147-14432 GCA_964351595.1 uncultured Roseivirgaceae bacterium
AACCCATCAGAGGCCCCCATTACGGTAGCAGGACATGGTGGAGAAGTGTTTGATTTGGTCTTTTTACCGGATGGTAAAGGGTTTGTCTCCACAGGTGCAGACGGTACGATCAAGAAGAGTGATTTTACGAACACTACTACTATAGGTACTTTCCAGCAGCGCATGAAGTCACTCGCAGTTTCCCCCGACGGCAATACACTGGCTGGCGGTAATGAAGAAGGAAATGTGCTACTATGGGATTTGAATAGTGTAGATCAGGAGCCGAGAACTATCTATGTGAGACGAGATAATGCAAGAAACGTCGACAATCCGGTAAGTGCAGTCGAATTTAATCGTGATGGAAGCATTCTTGCTTTTGGTGATGAGCAAGGTGACGTTGTACTCTACGATATGATCGAAGAGACTGAGATTCGTACGTTGACAAACCATGAATTTAGAGTCACTGATATTGAGTTTAGTCACAACAACCAGCTATTGGCAACAGCTAGTACTGACGGTACAGCGGATATCTGGAACATGGAGAACCTCAACGACTTACCGACGATACTTACGGGTCACAATGACTGGGTGTGGGGCGTAAGTTTTAATCCTGACAATGAGCACCTGGTCACAGCTGGTCGCGATGGAAATGTGCGCTTATGGCCTACAAAGGCAGATGAGTATGCTGCCAGACTATGCGGACATGACAAGGTAAGTCGCAATATGAAGGAGACAGAGTGGGCACAGTATGCAGGTGAAATTGATTATGTGATTACTTGTGACGAATACGAAAAACCATCAGAACAATAAGCCATATCTATGATAAGAATTTTACCCATTGCGGTAGTATTAATCGGCTTCATATTATTTAGTGCGGAAGCGCAAAGAAGAGATGATCTTGACAAAGCTTCGGCTGCATGTATTCAAAACCTGAATCAGGCAGAGGACAGGTATGCTGCTGGTAACCTTCAAGGAATAGGCAACCTGCTCAATGGCTGTTTAGCCGGTGGCAACTACTCTAAAGCAGAAGAGATCAGAGCTTACAAGCTGCTGACCTTGGTGGCAATATTCAATGATAATGAGCCACTGGCAGAAGAGAACATGGTCAATCTGCTAAAGGCAGATCCGGAGCATGAGTATGATCGTATTCTTGACCCGGCAGAGTTTATTTCCCTCTACAATAAGTTCAGAATTCAGCCGATCTTTCGTGTGGGTGTTAAGTTTGGAGCCAATCTTTCTGAAACCAATGTCATAGCCTCGTATAACTCGAATAATTTGGCTTCAGACCCCAAGACATATGCTCAGGAGCTTGGATTTGGAGGTGAGATTTCTGTCGAACGGGAATTCTTCAAGTATTTTGAAGGTGTGGGCTCAATAGGATATCACCGCAGATCATTTAGTTGGTCACAAAGTCCTTTTGGTACCAACGAAGGTACTCAGAATGAAGCGCAACCCAGTGATGGTGCTAGCCTGGTGCAGGAAAACCAAAATTGGTTGGATGGTAATTTGGCTATACGTGCCTTCTACAGGTTCAACAACTTTTACCCGTATGTCTTTGGTGGTATTGGATTTAACTACCTGCTCAGCAACAATGAAGTCGCAGAGCGAGGTGCCGTAAGTACCGGCGCTAATGTGGATCTGGTAGAGACTGGAAATAGAAATCAACTTAATTATTCTGCCTTCGGAGGTTTAGGACTGAAATACCGAATAGGTGTCGATTTTCTGACCTTAGAATTCCGGTACATCAATGGGCTGACGGATATAGTAGATTCAAAAAATCGCTATCCAATTCCTGACACATTCGAATCGGACGTCCCGAATAACACTACTATCAATAACCAAAGACAAGACAGACTTTTTAAGACAGGCGTTGTGGATGACAATTTTGGTGTCAATTCAATGATGGTGTCTATCGGTTTTGTCAAATCCATCCATAGTCCAAAAAAGCTAAGCGCATATCGATAAAATGAAGCTGCGACAATTACGATATCTACCACTGATAACAGTCATTTTGCTTGGACTAACTTGCTGTACTCCGGAGCAGGATGATGCCATAGCGCCCTCACGTCAGTTTGTAAAGTACTACGGCCGCAATGCCTTGGATGTAGGTGTTGATATTAAATACGATCCTATCTCCGGCCACCTCATTGTGTTAGGTCAGCGCAATGCCATTGGTAGTGCTAGCAATAGCCTTGTGCTACTCAGGATCGATAGTGCTGGCAACAGGGTGTTGGAAAATGAAATAGGTCAGGGTGATCGTGTGCTGTACACCGCGCGTAAGATAGTAATAGACCCGGTTAATGGCGGATTCATCATAGGAGGTACGCGAACCAATCTAGATGAACTTGAATCTTATATGTTTACCTTGAAGGTGGGGGATGACCTGCAACCTGATCCAAGTTGGGGTAATGATGCCGGAACTGGATTCAGGAGCTATGGTGATACTGTGATCACGGTAGCGGGTCAGCAGAGAATCCCTAATCACCGACTTTTTGATCTTGCGGTTCATGAGAATGGGCTGGCTATCGTTGGTTCCAGCAACGATGTGGAAACAAACAAGGTCAACTTTAATCCCACGACCGATTTGTCTGATGTATGTGTGGTATTGCTTGATGCTAGCGGCAATCCGGTACTCTCCAAGCATTATGGGTATTCGGGTACGGATCAGGGCCAGAGCATTATCCCTACCGGGAATAACACATTTGCGGTGATGGGCGTGACCAACCGCTCAGCCTTTGGTAGTGATGATTCCCAGCTTGGCGGCAATAATATACTGTTCAACATTATTGATAGTGAGGGCCAGCTGAAGCAAAACAAAATCTATGGATCGACTAGCGGAGAGGGCAATGTCAATGTGAGTGACGCTCCTGTCACCATGGTGCAAGACGGGCTGGGGTTTGCGGCTATGGCCAATGATGATGTATCCAATGCGATTATGATCAGGCTGACCTCTACAGGTGAGTTGATTGCATTTAGTAACCTGAATTTGATCCAGCCTTCAATTAGTACATCGCTCATTAGGACTTTCAGAGGAGATTACATCATCACGGGTAGCGTCAATACGCTGGCGGATGAGGTCACCTCAGTAGACAGAGGCACGGACATGCTGGTCATGAACGTCAATCAGAACTTCACTGTCAATGCCAACCGGGTGTATAATTATGGAGGCGAAGAAAATGATATCTCTAACGGAATCGTGCAGCTGCCGTCGAGCAATCTGGTGATACTCGGTACCACCGACTTTGAGAATGGTAATACCATGATCACGCTGATGAAGACCAACGCCACCGGGCGCTTGATCAGCAATTGATATTTATTGTATTTAATCAAGAATTATTGGCTTAGGTAAAATAATTCTTGAAATAGTTAAATAATATTTTGACTTTTACTTGTGGTTTAATAACCAAAGAGTCTATGAAAAGAATTTTACTCACTTGTCTTGCGTTTGTTTGTTACTTAAGCGCTTTAGGCCAGACTATTAACTTTGATGCAGAGCCATTTGTAGATAACACGGATTTCGGTTCTGATACCTACACATCGGGTAATATTCAAATGATCTATAGTGCAGGGAATTGGTGGGAATACACCACAGCAGGTGAATCTGGTTCACAGGCAATAGGTGCCGTTAATGGTTCTGTTTCAGTCGAAACCATTATTGTTGAAACTGTTGATAATACTGAATTGGATTTCCAAACCTTTTGGTTTTTGGATTTTGAGGCTATTGCGAAAGTAGAAGGCTTCCGAGATGATGATGTTACACCTATAGGTACCCAAACTACTGGATTGGGTACAAGTTCTAATGCAGGTGTAACAGTTACGTTGGACAATTCAATCTTTGATAATGTAGACAGAATAGTTATTACTTCTAGTTCCATTGGTTTTTTTGAGTCGTTCGATTCTTTTGTTTTTGGTCCTGCTGTACTTCCTAACAACGACCCAACATTCACAGGCCTGGCTTCAGACTACAGCGTGACGGAAGATGTGGCTACTGCAGTCAATCTTTCTGCGACCACAGTCGGTGATGCCGATGGAGATCCTCTTACGATTACACTAACAGTTTCTGAAGGAACAATAGCCTCCACAGATGGTAATGGCCCGTTCAGTGGCGTGACAGTAGCAAACAGCGGAACAGCCGCCATGACGCTGACGGGTACTGTAGCTAATCTGAATACTTATCTGGATGTTGCCACTAAGATAGAATATACGAGTGCGCTAAATGATTTTGGCACAGACGAGGCAACATTGACCGTAAATGTTGATGATGCCACGACAGATGTTGATTTTGGTCCTGCCAATTTCGACATCA
>CAYGOT010000063.1:14532-26993 GCA_964351595.1 uncultured Roseivirgaceae bacterium
CCTGCCAATTTCGACATCACGGGTGTCAATGACCGCCCGGTTATTACTAATCTGGCAGGTGATGCTTTAGCATATACTGCCGGATCTGGGCCATTATTGATTGACCAGGGCGCTGATGCAGCTTTGACTGATCCTGATAATGCCAATTTTAACCTTGGTAATATTCAGATTGCAATTACTCCGACGGTTGATGCTACTGAAGATTCTTTATCATTTGATCCGGGCAATGTCACATTGGCAGGAACTACTGACGGTTCAAACGTTACGGTAGGTGGCCAGATCATTGGTACTTTGGATGGCGATATCGATACAGGCAATACGCTGGCTGTCGACTTCAATTCGGATGCTACTATAGCTCGTATTCAAACTTTGATCAGGTCGATCACTTATGAGAACGTCGATGAGCTTACACCTACTACAGGAGCCCGTACCGTGCAAATCACGGTAGATGATGGCAGTGGCGCTGGTAATTCTACTTCCGTTAGCAATAATATGACGGTGACAGTAAGTCCACCTGCGGGCCCAACGCTGGATAGCGCTGCTTGGGTAGGAGATGGCAATGGTAATATCACGGGAGTATATGTGGAGTTTAGTGAAGATGTAGATATCGTGGATGGTAACGGTGCTACAGCAGGCTTTGATGCCTTTAGCTTTTCAGCAGGTGGCTATACTTTTGATGACACAGACTACACTACTAGTTCTGCTATATCTAACCTAACTTTTACGCTGGCTACTCCGATCACGGGTACAGCAGGTCCTGTTGCAGATCTGATCTATGATGATGCCTTTACTTCGTCGATTATTTCCGATGCTACCGCTCAGGAAATGGATGACATGGAGCAGGAAGCTATTGACGATGCAGCCGAACCTGTGATGATCTCTGCTAGCACATATGATCAGGATGCCAATGGTCAAATAGACTCATTGTTGGTCACCTTTTCTGAAACTATAGATCAGTCTACTGTCCAATCTAATGGAGATGACTTTACAGTAGCGGGATATAATCCCACCGCGGCTGATACTGATACTGGCACAGATGATGCTGACGTATATATCCTCTTAGATGAGCTTACGTCACCCGATACGGATGCCACACCGTTGATCACTTTAAACAGTCCGACTATTACAGACGTAGCTTCACCCGCGATATTGGCTCTTAATGGGGATAATATTACTCCTAGTGATGATGCACCTCCGGTAATCGTGGAGGCTGCAACGGACGATACCAATGGTGATGGTTTCATAGAGACGGTTGTATTGACTTTTAGTGAGCCTATAGATGATGATGCTGCAGGCAGTGATCTTGATCTTATAAATGTCGATGGATATAGTGGCGAGTCACCTGATAGTGACAATGACGATGATGATGAGGTGACCATTACATTTACTCCTCAATCATCGCCTAACTACGATACTGATGCAACACCGAACATTATATTGCCGGTAGGTGCCGTAGAGGATGGTTTTGATAATGCTGTTGGCGCCATACAGACCTTTACGGGCACGGAGGATGGGGCCGGCCCAGCGTTCATTGATATAAGTCTGGCTACTAACAATACGTATGTTGATATTGACCTTAGTGAAGGCATTTATACCAGTGATGCTACAAATCCTGTAGTTGCTTCAAATTTCAATATCAGCTTAAGTGGAGGTACAGGTACAGCAGCCTCACCCATAATTACAGATATTACCCAAAGGGACGATAATGATGACGCAGCAAATGCAACCACTGTTGCGGCTGGAGATAGTGAAATACGTGTTTGGTTTTCATATACAGGAGCTGCTAATGGAGAGACTTTGACGATAGAGCCTGATGATGATAATGGCCCAGCTACCCCTATGGTGGATAGTGAGACTAACGAAGCGAATGCAACTCAGGCCGGTAACACTACAGTGACGCTCAACTTATTGACAATACCACAAATTGTTAGTAGCACATGGCTCGATCAGAACAGTGACGGTAGCATTGATGCAGTAGAAGTACGATTTGATATTGATGTCAATATTGTCGACCAGGGAAATAATAATGTTTTTAACAATTTTGATATTAATGGTGATATAGGGGGTAGCTCGGCACAATCGGGTGTGATCACTGCCGGGAACCCATTCACCTTGACATTTACGCCAGCTGACAAAGGAACTACCGGGACTACAAACATCACAGGTTTGACGCTATCCTATGAAAGAGGCGGTACCAACGACAAAATCAGGAGTGTAGCTGATAATTCTGAAGTAGTAGATGAATTTGTTTCCCTGTCTTATATTGATGAAGCGGCTCCATTTTTTGTTGATATCTCCGCATCCGGTGATGGTGGAAATAGTGTCTTTGGTGGTTCGGAAACGATTATCATTGACGTTGATCTCGGAGAGACAGGATTAACTGTCACTGGTGATTTATCAGGCTTAGGTTTTTACAGTGCCGTTGAGCCGTTTAATGACAATACTGACGGCACGTACACATTTTCTACCGCTCCGTTCCCTGCCTCCGTTTTCAATAATGGCACAATCAATATTCCGATAACTGCTGAGGATGCTGCCGGTAATGATGATACAGACACTTCATTGAATATTGATATCGATTCGGAGGCTCCTGTGATATCTATCGATAATCTTTTTACCACCAACGACAATTCAAGCGGCGCACTGTCGATCGAACTCACTGGTACTATTGATCGATCCTCTGACAATACCGGACAGATCACTTTAAATATAGACCAGGGTACGCCAGGTGCATTTTCCAGTGGAGCCGCTTTTGGTAATGCAGGTTGGGATCTTACAGGTAATGACTGGACATTAGATTTAAATGCTGCGGGTGATGGTACTTTTGGTATCGGTGAATATGACGTCACCATCGATGTAATCGACGGTGAAGGTAACACCGACAGCAGAGTTTTCCCTAATATCCTAACTGTAGCACCGACTGCACCTAATAGCGGTACTATTTTAAATGTGGCCTACTGTGATGAAGATGCGTTTGTAGTCGGGGATATTGCCGCTTTGAACAATGCTAATTACAAATGGTACTCGGATGCGGCGCTCACTACCTTGGAGCGTGATGGCCTTGTAACAGCAGCCGGCGATATTGGGCTGGATATGAGCACACCAGGTACTTACACCTACTATGTAACTGATGACGCGGGCACATCTGACATAGAATCTGCCGCCACTGTGGTCAATATTGTGGTGAATGCCAACCCAGTGGTGGATGCAGGGACCACTTTAGGTACAGTTTGTAGTGGTGAGAGTATCGATCTTGGAGGTGCTCCGACTGCTTCGAGTGGTACAGGATCTTATGTTTACGCCTGGTCTGCCATTAGTGATCTTACTGATTTTAATGGTGAAGATGGTCTTACCGGACAGACAAGTTCAGCAAACCCGGTTATTACCATTCCGAATAATATCAATGCTGCCAGCCTTCCTGCAAATAATACAGACTTAGAAGTAATTACCTACGAAGTTTCCGTTACAAGTGGCATCTGTTCAGTAAGTGATCAAGTAAGTTTCACTGTTCGTCCTGAGATAGCGCCAATTATCATTGATGAACCGGGCAATTCAGTGTACGGTGAAAACACTCCGGCATTCGAGTTGTTGACTAACCCAGCTGCGGAGAGACCATTTACTGAAGGAGTGATACAAGGATCTTATGTAAGCTATAACACAACTAACATGTATTATGAATTCAGTCCTCAAGATGCAGGTGTAGGTCTTTATGATATTGATTATATCTACACTGATGATAACGGCTGTGTCGAAACATCAACCTTGAGCCTCACCGTGACATCCACTGGAAGTGCTGCCATAGATGGATTGCCGGAGACTAGCGGTTCAGAACCAGGGGTATGCTTGAATGATGGTGATAGGTCAGTTACGCTTGGTGCGGCCTTTGTTAATTATTTTGACCTTGACCCTGATACGAGATTTGCCGGCCTTGCATATTATGACTATTCTGATGCTTGTCGATTTGATGTTGGCAATAGGCTTGTTACAGCTAATGATAATGGGACACCTAGTTACTTCTCGGATGATACTTTTACATACAATCCCGAAACACATGCTACGATACAAGGTTTTACCGGATCAGGAAGTTATGTATTGGTCATGTATGAACAGACCCCATTAGGAGTTCCAAATGGAGTCTACTGCTATCAGGCTTTTAACCTTTTTGATATTTATGATTTGCCTGGCCTTTCTATCGTTGAAGATGTTGATGACTTTGACAATTTTGATGATGATTATACCACTTTGTCCGGTCAGTACTGTGAGAGTGATGGCATTTTGTACGTCAGTGGTTTTGTGGACGGTTTCGGAGAGACTGCTAATGGTACCTATACAATAGAACGTTTAGCTCCTACCACATCAGCCGCTGTGCCATTTAATCCGGCTGTTACTGGTATTGACTTGGCTAACCCTGTAGGCGCTGGGGCCGAGGCGGGTACTTATCGCATTACATTTACAAATGAGGATACTGATGACACAAACGACTGTGTCACCTCCACCACGGTTGATTTTGAAATTCTTGCTACCCCAGTTGCTCATCAGTTGAACCTAGCTGGCTCTACCAAGGGTATAGATAGCTTCGATGCTGATCCCAATTCAGGGGTGGACTATACCTTTAACTATTGTGTTGATGAGAGTAGTTTTGAGGTTTTGAGAGTTCTAGGTGTTGATGCAGACGAGCGCGTCACTTGGTATGATGAATCATTTGGTGTGTTGGGAACATCCACTGCTGATGGTTCAAAGATTTCAGGTTCTGAGCTATTTGCAACCGCATCGGCATTCCCTCCAGATCCTGATGTTTACACTTTCTACTATAACATTACAGACTTCATTGGAGTACCTGCCGGCTTTGCCGGATGTGAAGGCGACTTTACCCAAATACAGATTAACGTATACCCCGAAGTGGTCAATCCACCTATTGATTTGACAGCCTCCACACGAGGTGAGGATAAGTCCACAGGTTCAGCTGAAAATTATTATGTTTTTGAGTATTGTGTAGGAGAGACCGTCGAGGATTTAGCAGTTGTTCAGGACAATCTTACGGAGAATTTTGAAGGCGGATCGGTTCCTACAGGTTGGTCAGGAACAAACATAAGTTCTGCAGGCATGGGATTGGCGTTTGGTAGCTCAAGCAATGCTATAAGATTGAATACGGGATTGCTTACCACCGAAGTTGTTACTGCGGACTACCAAAGCATCCAGCGTATATCGTTTTATTATAGAACAGTAGCGGCGGGAGGTACAGGTGCAAATATACTTGTAGAGGTATCTGGTGACGAAGGCGATTACGCTTTCAACCTTCCACTGACAAATTCCACAACCTATGAGTTATTTGAGGCGGATGTGCTTGGCAGTTTGACAAACGCAGATATTACGATTTCGGTTGACGGAACTGGTGACGAGGATATGATCATTGATGATTTTAGCGTTGCAAGTACCATTCCTAATAAGACCTTCTATCAGTGGTTTGATGAGTCAAATACTCCTATAGCCGTGAGTGCGACTGGAGGAGTTAGTGCTTCAGCCACGGAGCTATTGGGCTCCACCACGCCGGCCGTCGGTAACTATACTTTCTACGTTAATAAGATTGAGAATATCAATAGCGTAGATACGCCCAACTTCGATGGTTGCGTAGGCGAGAGCACACGGATTGATATTATTGTGTATTCGATCCCCTCAGCACCTACCGGTTTCGACACGGATATCAATGCCCATAGCGGTGAATTGAATATCAATACCCGAATATTATCGACTGCCTTGGTAGATGTACCTGGTAATGCCAATGTGGATTACATCTGGTCAGCTACCGACGCGATCGGTGCGACTGACAGCATCAATTCATTAGCTGCCTTTCCTACCGGAACGATTAATAATGCCGACTTAACTTACGGGCAGCTGCTTTCTAACCTTTCTAGCCCTATTGCTGATCCGACAGGTTATTATACAGTTTCATCAACCTACAATGGTTCGGCCTACCTTTTTCAGGTCACCAATGAGTTGAATCGGCAAACTTCGGTCTTCCCGGGTTGCGGAAGTGCTACTGGTACGCAGGTTGATTTCACTATTTATCCATTGGCTGAAAAGCCGATTCTTTCAGATACGAATGATGTGGCTAAGACTAATTTGTTCTTTGATAACAACGGCACGGCTGGTGATTTGACCGACGATATTGGTGAGAATCTTGAGTTAAACTTCTGTGCCGGGGATCTTTCTGCATTAGATTCTATCAGCGTAGTATCGAGATACTCAAGTGGGAATGATCAAAAGTTTACATGGTATCGATCCAATGGAATTGACGTAGGCGTAAATCCCGGAGGTCAAAAGATAGCTGAAATAGCCATTTCAGATTCGGATGGTAGTCGAGCGACTGCCTCGGAACTATTTCTTACAGGTATAACTAGTGATCTTACCACATATTATTTGGTAAGCCAGACCACAGATATTGAGTCAGGTACCTACGACGGTGGAGAATCTGACTCAGTTCGTCTGAAGGTAAACATCTTCAATATTCCAGCTGCCCCGCGTTCGGTAGTCAAGAATGTAGCACTGCAGGATAGCACGGACTTCTACTATTGTGTTGGTGAGGCAGTTCAGAGCCTGGTGGTGGAAGAAAATGGTGAATCTGTTGGTGATGCAGAATTCTTCTGGTACAGGTCAGAAGAAGATGCGCTTGCGGGTATCAACCGACTCAATGGAGGTGCTAGTTCTGCGACATTGACACCTGCAAATATGGTGCCCAATGAGCTGGCCTTTAATGGATCCAGTGTCACTAACCTCGCAGGAAGCCCAGCAGCAGGTACTTATACATTTTATGCTACCCAGCGGACTAATTTCAGCGAATCACCCGAGACCAATTTTGTCAGCCCTACATTTGTGGGTTGTGAAGGAGAGCCAATTGAATTCACTATATATATTAGAGCGATTCCGGATACGCCAATCCTGAGTCAATCGGAGTTGTTTATATGTGAAGACGAAAATTCTCCCTCGTTTAGCATCACCAACAGGGCCACAGGTGCTTTAGTTACGTGGTATGAGGATGACATGTCGACCATTCTGAAATCTGAACTGGAGAATGCATTCGATCCTGATGATCCGTCAGATGGAGGTATTACATTGACAGTAGGTACCGCTCCCAACCAGTTTTATGTTGCGCAGCGCACCGACTCATTGATTAATGGTAGTCAGTTTGTCGGATGTGTAAGTCCGCAGGCTAGTGCCCAGGTCACAGAGTATCGTGACCCGGCTGGTCCAGATTTGTCTTACATTGGTAGTCCTGTATTAATGGGTGGAGATACTGTAGGTATTTGTGAAACGAACACTGGTGCAATTAACTTTGGTGTGACTGCTGGAGCAGGCAATACAGGTACCGTATTTAACTGGTATCAGGCAGATGATGCCGGGACTGTGACCAATACCACACCAGTATTTAGTACTACCGGTACTACTGAAGGATCCGACCTTAAACTACTTACAGCAGATGACGGACTAAGGTTCTTCAAAGTATCTCAAATTGAAAATATCAATGCTGGAGTTTTTGATGGATGTGAGTCCGAAGAAGCGGATCGTACCTTTGTCAAAGTGGCTATTTTCGATACACCGATAGAGCCGACTGTAGATGCTGGACAGACCAATTATATTACCAGTGGAACGGTTACCAACTACTACATGACCTATGATTCGGCTCAATTCTATGACGACCAACTTAATGGGGGAGCTTTTGATTTTGTTGGCGCAAACGTGAATGCAGTGGATGATGTAGCAACAACTACCATTGATGAATCAGGGGTGCTCACAAATGAAGCTACTATTTCTTATGGTTGGACTTATGATGCGACCTATTATGAAAGTACTGATGGTACTGCTGCTCTTAGCGATCTAGACTTGCTGGGTACAGTGGGTAACGTGCTACCTGGAGATCCGGTAAGCGCTAACCCAACGGGTAGTGATAATCCAACCAACACAGAAGTTTTTACATTCACTGTAGCACAATCACAGTTTAAAGACCAGTGGCTGAATCCTGATGATTGTGATGGCCCTGCTGCAACGGTTAACATCAACATCCTACCTGTGCCTGCAAAACCAACACCTGCATCAGTTCTCGTAGAACTTTGTGAGGATGAAACTGTTGGGTCATTATCCATTACTAACAGGGCCCCTGGTGCTCAAGTGCATTGGTTTAATGAAGACCCAAGAGTCAACCCCAATGCAGATACACTCAATAGCATTGCTGACTTCACCTATGTACCCACCGAAGTAGAAGGCAATGATGGTACTTACACTTACTATGTAAGACAAGTCACAAATGTTGAGATTGGTGGTACGAACTTCCAGGGAGCTGTAAGTGATGTCGAAATAGTAACAGTAACCGTCTATCCCAACGCCGGTATACCAGAGTCTACTGCCGAAGACAATAAGTATAT
Organism: uncultured Roseivirgaceae bacterium; assembly: GCA_964351595.1. Classification (GTDB taxonomy): domain Bacteria; phylum Bacteroidota; class Bacteroidia; order Cytophagales; family Cyclobacteriaceae; genus UBA6059. The sequence goes on from CAYGOT010000063.1 coordinate 22,950, forward strand.
TTATTGCCTTGGCGAGACGGTACAGAACCTGCAAGTGGATAATCCTGAGAATGGAGTGACTTATGCCTGGTATGGAGACGTCAACCTCAACTCATTTCTTGGCAACACAACGAGTAATAACAATAATCTAATCCCTTCATTAAATGGGGCATTTGATGAGAACACAGTAGGAACATATAACTATTATGTAACCTCCACGCTCGCTGGTCAGGGGTGTGAGAGTAACCCAACGTTGGTGCAGGTCATAATTAACGGGCTGCCTGATCCTGAGATTAAATTCGATACAGGCATAGCCTTCGAAAATGAGGAGGACGTGCCTGAGTTTTATCAAATATGTGTTGATGAGTCTCCACTGTCCATCATTGGATCAAGTGAAGGAAGTTCATTTGGTACATTTACGGGTGATGGTGTGGTTCAGGGAACCAATGGTCGTGCGACATTTGACCCATTGCTAGCTCTTGGTATTGCTGATCCTTTAGACATGCCAGAGTTCGCCGTTGACACGATTATGGTGAATTACAACCTTGCCAATACCAATGACTGTGATGATAACTTTCAAGTTGGATTTGTGGTGACCGCTCTTCCAAGACCAAACTTTGAAGCCAGCATAAGCTCTCCAATCAACGTTCCTGTACTCGTGGAAGATGAGGATCTTGGGGTGGCCTGCTTGGATGTAGACCCTAACAATTTGGCAACAGTTACAAGATTGACGCTTCGAGCTTCGGCGGGAAGAAGAACCGGTGAGTTTATACTTCGTAACTCTTTAAGAGATACGACTTTGGCGATAGCGAACGGTAGTGTGGAATTCGATCTTGACCTATGGAGTAACCCCAGCAGGACACAGGATACGCTTTTCATTCGGTACGTGTTTGCAGATGCATTTGGCTGCTCTTATTTCAAGGATAAGAAAATCGTACTGCATGAAAACCCAATGGTTGAATTTGAGAACATCGTAGGTTGTATAGGTGAGCCTGCAACATTTACAGCGAGAGCTCTCGCACCATTTAATAATCATGATATTGAGTTTTGGGACTGGACATTGATTAACAATCAGACAGGTCAAATTGCCGAGACTACTTCATTTGCTGATGGTTCTCAATCCATTGTGACTACTATTTCTGACCCAAGTACCTATAGGGTTTCTGTACGTGGCAGATCTGCAAACTATGAACCTATCAACAACCTGGCAACTTGTGTGTCGATTGATGAATCAACGACCAATAGTTCAACACCAGACGTGGACGAGGAGCGTGATGAAGTCGGTAATACCCAACTCGTTCCGATAGGTGATTTCCCTGAGGTTGACTTTTCATGGCAATTTATCACCGAGAATGAAGTCACTACGGTGGAAGGTAAAGAAACTGGTCTGGAGGACTTAAAAGACGTCAAAGGCGAACCTTTGAATGGAGTGTCTCAAGTTTGGATGGACTGGGGAGATGGTACAGCTATCGACACACTGTTAGCTTTTGAAGGTATACGTGAAGCTTTTGGGTTTGCAAACCATACATATACGGCAAATGGATGGTATGATGCGAAATTGAAGATCAGCACTATAAATGGTTGTGTCGATTCGGTCACCAAGGTCATTAAGATATTGCCTCATATTGTAGTTGATCCGGCTTTAGGGATTATCAATAATTTTGAGGCGGGTACCCAGTCAGAAGCTGGATGGTTCGTAGATGAAACCGAAATGGGTAGCGTGTCTGACAAAACGACATCTTGGACATATGGACCTATTGATGGTTCTATAGCTCAAAATGGGTTTGCAGGTAGCCAAGGCTGGAGCACTGATGAAGGTGGTGCTGGATATCAAGAGGATGACGGCTCATGGGTCTTCTCTCCGTCTTACGATATTTCTGCTTTTGAGAAACCAATGGTTGTCTTCAAGGGCCATTATGAATTTGCTCAGAATGATGGAGCGATCATGGAGTATAGCGTTGACAATGGCGCGAGCTGGAACATACTAGGTAGGTATATCAGTGGAGATGAAGAGGGAACTGGAATTTATTGGTATGGAACCCTGGATATACGAGCCGATCCGGGCGACCAGAGGTTTGAAGGTAACCTGGCCAACGCTTCCGGATGGGGATTCCCAAGTGCTATGATAGATGGTCAAGGTGAAGGGTTTGTATCCTCCATACGACATAAGCTGGACGAGATACCCGTCAATGGTCGCCAGAATGTAAGGTTTAGATTCCATTTTGCAGCAACCAGTGCTAATGGGGCGCCAGGCATTGTTTTTGATGATTTTGCAATAGTTGAAAGAGGACGAATTTCTTTAATTGAGCAATTCAGTAACTCCAACTCTAATCAGGATCGTGGAGGATTCGTTCAAGGTCAGTACACATCACTGGCGCTCAATAACGAAGTTAATGCCAGACTCGATAGCACACTGTTAAATAATAACGATCTCGTAGCAGTTAATTATTACACTGAAATCTACGGTAACGATCCATTGTTTGAGGTTAACGAGGAGGGGCCAAGTGCACGTACATTATTCTATGGTCTCAATAATGTTACGTCTATATTAGATGGTGATGTACTAGAGGGTACCAATTTGTCTACCGAAGCAGCCTCACCTCCATGGTCAGGTGCTGAGTCAAACAGGAATACCCTCAGGGATGCTGAGTTTGATCTTCAGCTTGTATTGAACTCATCAGACAATGATGAAATATCGGTGACTGTTGAGGTTGCACCACAGAAGGATTTTGTTGGAAACGACATCAGAGTTTATCTGGCTGTGGTTGAGAAAGTGCTAACCGGAGAGGTTCTACCTAATGGTGAATTTGATCCTCGTAACGTATTTAGAAAGTTCCTACCAAGTCCTCTTGGACATGAGGTGAATGACCTGAATGAGGGAAGTGTTACCACGCTAACCGAAACATGGAAGATAGATGCTAGAAAAGTGCTTGACCCTGACCAGCTGGCTGTAGTTGCCTTCGTACAAAAGGCCAATGGTGATAGAGAGGTCTATCAGGCCGCCAGAGTAGACATCAATGGCAAGACATCTATTCTCGGAGTTGGGGATCTGATCGAAGTGGATGATCTAAACTTGTATCCGAACCCTGCAAATGATGCATTCTTTGTGACATTTGACCTAACCCTGGAAGAAGACTTCCAATGGAGGTTGTTTGATCAGACAGGTAGACTGATGAAGAACGGCCAGGTATTCAAAGGCATGGACGGTTTCCGCGTAGAGAGTGCTGGGCTTCCAAGTGGTTTATACTTGATGTCCATTGGTAATGAAACCAAGCAGTATACTCACCTGAAGGTGATTGTAAAGCACTAGAAGGTTATTGATATGAATAGAATAGGGGAGCATTGGAAAATGCGCCCCTTTTTGTTGGTGATGAGAGAAGTTGATCAAAGTCATCACTGCCTATTGACCGATGTTATTGCAAAAGAATAGTTGTTATACTAACTATGTGGCAAAGACAAACCAATGGAAACGGTAATATTATTGATGCTTATTATGTTCTTTTACCTGATCTATCTAGGTGTGAAATCCCAAAACTGGGAGGCATAAAGCTCGCTTAAGTATTAGAGTCTCATTTCAGGAATTTCCCCTTCTACGATCAAGCGCCCAGCGGTAGCTGCCACGATCTCTTGTGTGCTTACACCAGGTGCACGCTCTATCAGCTTGAACCCATTGGCTGTTACCTCCAGCACCGCAAGGTTGGTAACAATTTTTTTAACACATTTGACGCCAGTCAATGGTAACGAGCACTCTGGTAATAGTTTTGATTCGCCGGCTTTATTAGTGTGCATCATCGCTACAATAATGTTCTCAGCGGAAGCGACCAGATCCATTGCTCCACCCATGCCTTTTACCATCTTACCAGGAATCTTCCAATTGGCGATATCCCCTTGATCAGACACTTCCATAGCCCCAAGAACAGTCAGCTGGACATGCTGACCTCTGATCATCGCAAAGCTTGTCGCTGAGTCAAACAGTGTTGCACCTGGCAGTAGGGTGACTGTCTGCTTACCGGCATTAATCAGATCAGCATCTTCCTCACCGTCAATAGGGAAGGGGCCCATACC
>CAYGOT010000064.1:0-26926 GCA_964351595.1 uncultured Roseivirgaceae bacterium
CCTTTCGTAACCATCCTCCTCTACATGGAAAATGATGCCGCTTATGTTGATGCTTATATTCTTTTTCATGATGATTATTTCCCGTTAGTGTTATTGATGATCTGGTTAGTGGAGCCGTAGAGCTCTGTCCATGTTGCATTCAACCTGTTCAAAAAATCCTGACCATCCTCAGTGAGAGTATAGTATTTACGTGGTGGCCCTGAATTAGATTCGACCCATTTGTAGTCTACCAAACCTGCTTTTCGCAATCTTGTCAACAACGGATATAATGTCCCCTCCACAACCATAATCTTGGCAGAGGTCAACTCCAGCAACATATCGGAAGCGTAAACCTCCCCTCGGGAGATGATATGGAGGATGCAGAACTCGAGAATTCCCTTCCGCATCTGCACCTGTGTATTCTCAATCTTCATCGCTCATTTTTTAAGTTAGTTTTGACCTGTGTGTAATGTATACGGAAAAGTACCTTGCAAAGCCAAGTACTAAGTAAGAAATGTTACTGATACCACGATTTTATATAAATAGTACAATAAATTATATTTATAATAATAAATATCGCTCCTTTTCTTACTTTTGAAGTCAACCAGGCCAATGGCTACTTTGGCATTTTTTGACACTCCAAATCATTTTAATCCAGTGGCCCAGTTCCTATATTTGAGTTATTGGAAGAAGAAGATGATCCCGCGCGTTGTAATCCTGCTCTTATTAGTTCCACAGTTGTTGCTGGCTCAGTCTTCAGCACCGAAGTACAGCAATGAATTTCTGGCTATCGGTGTAGGTGCGCGCGCACTTGGTATGGCCAATACGCAGGTGGCGATTGCCTCTGACGTGACAGCCGGCTACTGGAATCCTGCAGGCCTGAGGCAGTCTCCCTCGACTTATGAGGCAGCTTTCATGCATGCTGAATACTTCGCAGGTATTGCCAACTACGACTACCTGGCCTTTGCCACCCCTATCGACGACCAGTCCCACCTGGGTATCTCTATTATTCGATTTGCGGTAGACAGCATACCCGATACGCGATTCCTTTTTGATGCCAATGGGGCGATCAACTATGGCAATATTCGATTTTTCTCAGCTGCGGACTATGCATTTATGCTGTCTTACGCTCGTGAACTTCCACTCCTTGGCGGTATAGACGTGGGAGGCAATGTCAAGATAATCCACCGTACAGCCGGAGATTTTGCATCTGCATGGGGATTTGGGTTTGACCTGGGTGTAAGCAAACAATTAAATGACTGGAATTTTGGTGTAGTCGTACGTGACGTCACCAGCACTTTCAATGCATGGAGTCACAATTCGGAACTACTGAGTGATGTGTATAACCTAACCGGTAATGAGATTCCCAGAAACTCCGTGGAGATCACGCTACCGCGAATGGTGCTGGGTGTGGGCAGAAAGTTTGATCTTCCAGGACCCATCGGACTTCTGGCCTCCTTTGATGCCGAGGTGACCTTTGACGGCAAGCGTAATACACTGGTCAAGTCCAGCTTCGCTTCTATTGATCCCCGATTGGGAATAGAGTTGGACTACTCTAACAAGATATTTCTTAGAGGTGGCGTGGATCAATTCCAGCAAATCAAAGATTTCGACCAATCTACGTACAATAGCTTCAGGCCCAACTTCGGTCTCGGGATAAAACTTGGCGCGGTGACCATAGATTATGCCCTCACAGATATTGGGGACAATGCAGAGTCGTTATACTCACATGTATTTTCCATTAAAGCAGGATTTGAAAAGGGTGATGACAAATAAGGCCATAAACTATATCGTCTATTCTTTTTTGACATTGGCTCCTGCGCTGATCATGGCACAGGATGCCAATCAGTGGATTGATTACAACCAGACCTATTTCAAAATCAAGCTCGCTGAGGATGGTATCTATCGACTCTCACGGCAAGAACTGGTAGAAGCTGGTGTGCCTATCTCGTCCATCGACCCAAGGCGCATTCAGCTCTTTCATTATGGTATTGAACAAGCTATACATATTCAGGGACAGGCAGACGGTATTTTTGATCAAGGAGATTATCTGGAGTTTTACGGTAGGAGAAACACCGGCGCATCAGAGACCTCCCTCTATCGTAGCTCCGACGCACAACCGCACCCCTACTACAGCTTATTCTCTGACAGCAGCAGCTACTTCCTGACATGGAGCCTAACCAGTGCCTCGGGCAAAAGACGGGCATCCTACATTGAAAACAATGTCACGAATATTCCAGCCGACAACTACCACAATTCGGTGGTAAGGCGGCTTTACACGAATCAATACCACGAAGGTCGCAGCTACCCACCGGCCAATCAAATAGTCATCTCAGACTATGACTATGGCGAAGGCTGGACCGGCTCAGCGTTTACAAGAAACAATTCATTTGACGTGCAATTGAGTGGTTTGATCAGTGGACAAACAATCGGCGGCAATCCTAGACTGCTCATGCAACTCCAAGGACGAAACAACAACCAGCATGTGGTAGACATATCGGTCGGTCCATCCAACTCAAGCTTAAGAAGTCTCGACCAAGTACAGTGGGTTCAGGATAATTCGATAGACTTTGAGAGTGACCTACAGTGGTCGGATATCTCGGCAGCCGGCCAATTGGTAGTTAGAGCTACGGCCAGAGGTGTAAATGGAAATGCCGACCGGGTATCTGTTTCTTACGCACAAGTGACTTACCCTAAAACCTTCGATATGGGTGGAGCGCCTACTGAGCAATTCAATCTCCGAACCAGTAATTCTGGTAAGTCCTTCATCAATATCTCCAACACACCTTCAGGCTTGATCCTGTATGACATTACCAAACCCGATGATCCCATTAGCGTAGGGTTTAATGCTTCGAGTTCGAATATTAGTGGTGTGATCAGGAACACTTCCAACCCGGTGAGCCTATTCGCCACTTCCGAAATCAAACAAGTGCCTTCCATTCAGCCGGCAGCATTCACGAGAATTGATGGTGGTTTTGACTACTACATCATCTCCCATCCGGCCCTACATCAAGCATCCGCCAATACGGCAGACCCTGTGGCAGCTTATGCAGACTACCGCAGATCCGCGGAAGGTGGTACGTTCAACGTACTGCAAGTAGACATTGATGAGGTGTTTGACCAGTTTGGATATGGCCAGCCAACACCTGCCGCCATCAAAAATCTGGCAGCCTTTTTTCTGGCCAATGGAGATCCAAAGTTCCTGTTTCTAATCGGTAAGGGGCTGTCTGTCAACTTCGACTACTACAGACAGAATCAGGCTGAGACTGACCTAATCAACTTCATCCCAACCTACGGCTATCCCGGAGGGGACTTACCTTTCGTATCCGGAATAGTTTCCCAGGCCAACCATCCCGATTTACCGATAGGAAGGCTCAATGCACGCAGTGCTCAGGAAGTAGAAAACTACCTCAACAAGGTCAAAGAGATGGAGTCTACTCCTTTTGATGATTTGTGGCGTAAGGACCTAATTCATCTCAGTGGTGGACAAAATGTCTCTGAGCAAATCCAGTTCAGGCAATATGTTGCCGAGTTTGAGGATTTGGCAGTTAACGAACTACTTGGCGCTAGCGTAGTGACACAATCCAAGGAAACGACAGAGGCAGTAGAGGTGCTCAATATTACGGGTGAGGTCAATGAGGGTAAAAGCCTGATCACATTTTTCGGGCACTCGGGTACTGATGCTACTGACATTGACATTGGCTATGCTTCCGATCCGAGCTTTGGTTATGAGAACAAGGGGCGATATCCGGTGATCCTGGTCAACGGCTGTAATGCAGGTAATCTATTTAGCCAGCAAATTGGCTTTGGTGAAGACTGGGTGTCGGTGGCTGATAAAGGCGCCATAGCTTTCATGGCCCATAGCAAGCAGGCATTTTCATCAAACCTGCGCAGATACACCCAACTGTTTTATGAAGTCTCGTTCACCGAAGATGCCTTCTTTGGTACTTCACTCGGAGAAACAGCCATGGAAGTAAGCGGCAGGTATTTTGACTCTTTTGGTACATCTGAAGCCGCCATCTCTCAGGTAGAGCAATTCATATTGCTCGGGGATCCGGCTATATCAATTTTTGGAGCTAACTCCCCTGACTATGCCCTGCAAGAGTCAGGTATAGCCTTGGAGACTTTTGATGGCAGTCAATTGACTTCTGACGTAGACTCCTTCTTGATTAAACTCCCGGTAGTCAACTTTGCGAAGTATCAACCCGAGCCTATCGAAGTAGTGGTGAACCGCACGCTCAGCGTCGGCACAAGTGTACCTGGAGTGGCGCAGCGAGTGCCGGCTGTCAGGCGTGAGGGGGAGGTTTTCATAACGCTGTACAACGACCCTGACCAGGTAAACAATGGCACCAACAGTTTTCAGATCATCCTTGATCCAAATGACGAAATAGCCGAGCTCAACGAGAACAACAACATCGTCAATGTTGAAATATTTATCAGTGGTGGTAGCACCACCAACCTGTTCCCTATAGACTTTGGAATTGTTGCCACACCCAATGTCAACTTGCTCGTCCAGTCGTCCAATCCACTCGAAGGCAGGAGGTCGTTCACGATAGAGATTGATACGATCGCATCTTTTTCCAGCCCCTACTACAGCTCCGTGAACCGCGAGGGTAATGCATTCATCACCTTCAACACCGACCTTTCTTCACTTGCTGACTCTACGGTTGTGTATTGGAGGAGTAGCTTTACCAATGCCAAGCCCGGAGAGTCCAACGACCCGGTGTTGAGCTCATTTACCTACCTACCGGAAACAGATCCCGGCTGGGCTGTGAGTCACAATGATCAATTCCAGGAGTTGACCGTTTCTGGTCTGGACAGGGATGAGCTATCGCGAACATGGTCTTTCAAGGAGATTGCTACCCAGGTATCGGTCATCACTCATGGCAGTGATGCCAGTGGTGTGGATATCGACGACATCCGCCTGTTTGTCAACGGACTCAACTTCATGGTGAGATCCGCTCCTGGTGTTGATGACTTTTGCAGAGACAACACCTTGAACATGATGGTCTTTGATGAACAGTCAACTGCTCCTTATACTGCGCTTGAATTCTCTCAGCTCGACGTGCTCAATCCATTGATCTGTGGCCGGGCGCCTCAGATGATTTATAATTTTACAGACAACAATATCTATAATCCCAATCAAGCCGATGGGGGTTCCCGCTATGTCAATCGGGTGGTGGATCAAGTAAAAACGGGTGAGTTTGTCCTCCTCTACTCTATAGGCTCGGTCAACTATCAACGCTGGGACGATCAGGTACTAGCAGCTGTCAATCAGCTGGGGATCAGCAGCGCACTATTCCAGAACCTGGAGCCAGGCAGCCCATTCATAGCGCTAGGTCGTAAAGGCGCGGCTGTAGGTACAGCGGTGGTCGTTGTTTCTAATGGATCAGGTACCCCGACCAGCCAGCAGGTGATCGAGATGCAGGATCTAATTACTGGTAAGTTTACCTCCGGCACCATACGCACGCCCCTCATTGGCCCTGCCATGGACTGGGGCACACTTTTCAGTCATGTCACCGAGCTCGGCAACAATACGTTAGTCAACATTTATGGTGTGAATGCAAGTGGGCAGGAGATTCGGCTGCTTAGTGATGTGCCGGCTCAGGAGAGAAATCTGGCGTTCATCGATCCAGCCACCTACCCTTACGTCCGTTTAGAACTATCCACTACGGATAACGAAACCTTCGAGGCAGCACAACTCAAATCGTGGATTTTGACCTACCAGACTCCCCCTGAGGGAATTTTACTCAGTCCGACGGTGCTCTCTGCTGATTTAGAGGAAGGCGAAACACTCAACACTTCATTTGGCTATTTTAACATTTCAAATACGCCTTATTCTGACTCACTGGAAGTAGATATTGTTCTTCAAAATATCGCTGATCAATCAACTATATCTGAAAGTCATATTGTCGCTGCTCCTACACCCGGCGACTCAGTGAGCATTCCCTTTTCATTCAATACATTGGGGTACCAGGGCACGGGTAACCTCAACGTGAAAGCCCTCCCAAGAACGGGGCTTGAGCTCTTTACCGGCAATAATCAATATATCATACCTGAATACCTGACAGTCTCTACTGACAAAAGAAACCCTGTGCTCGATGTAGCTTTCGATGGCGTCTATATCATGGATGGAGATATTGTATCACCAAGCCCGCGAATCAACATTCTGGTAAGGGATGATAATCCACTGTCCCTCAAGGTGGACACCAGTGGTGTCAATATTTTCCTGAAGAAGCCATGTGATGGTTGCGGGTTTGAAAGGGTCAGCCTTACCAGCCCTGAGGTGAATTGGCAACCGGCAACTGAAGAAAAGGACTTCAGTGTAGAGTATCAGCCCAGCAGCCTTCAGGATGGGATTTATGGCTTGAGAGTGCAGGCAACTGACGCGAGTGATAATTTGTCAGGGATGCAGCCCTATGAGATCAATTTTGAGGTGGTCAATGAGACAACCATTACGCATTTTTATCCCTACCCCAATCCTTTTTCGACCAGTACCAGGTTCGTGTTTACGCTAACCGGAAGTGTAATTCCCGATGAGTTGAAAATACAGATCATGACGGTGACGGGCAGAGTGGTCAGGGAGATTCTACAAGATGAAATTGGCACTATTAATATTGGCAACAACATCTCTGATTTCGCCTGGGACGGAACGGATGAGTTTGGCGATCAGCTGGCCAATGGCGTATATCTGTATCGTGTGATCGTCCGTCAAAATGGTCAGGCCATTGACCGGAGGGCTACTGCCGCAGACAATGCTTTCACTAAAGAATTCGGTAAGCTGTACATTTTGAGATAGCCCGTGCAACCAATGAGGCCGGTGCTGCATCTACCCATCAAACTCAAACAACAGCACATGAAAAATCTTATACTAACTCTTCTTTGCACGAGTATCAGCTGGGTGGCCACAGCACAGGACGAAATTCGCAAAATCACCTTAGTGGAGGACACTGAGCAAAGCTCCTCCGTCTACAACTACTACACTGGCGATGTACTCCTGGAGATTCCCAGCCACGGTATCCATGAGTTCAGGATCAACACAGGGGCTGGCGAGGTGGAGATCACACCCTCCACCCTACCGGTAATCACCGTCGAAGCAGAAGTGGTGATCATGGCGGGGAATTCAAAAAAAGCCAACAATTATTTGTCGAGAGATTTGAAGCTCTCCCTGGAGAAAAAAGGGGGACAGGCGATACTCATTAGCTCCTTTGATTATCTACAAGAAAAGGAGAACTCCGAAACAATGAATCCCTTTGATTTTCTCAAGAGCCCGGATCGACAGATCAACCTAAAAATCAGTGTTCCCAAGAATATCTTTTTGAATATAGATGACAACTCGGGTGACCTTATTTTGGCCAATCTTATGAACGACATAGACATCCATGATGGCTCAGGCCTGATCTATCTCAATAACATTGATGGAGATGTAGTCATAGATGACAACTCCGGAGATATCGTCCTAAAGAATATCAACAAACAAAATCCGCAGAACCACAAGATTACGATCTATGACAATTCAGGAGGGATTAGACTTGAAAAATTGCGCGGAGAAACGTCAATTACAGATGCCTCAGGCGATATCCGTATTACGGATCTTGTGGGCAGTCTCTCGATAAATGACGCCTCTGGTGAAATCCGACTCTCCAATATTGAAGGCGACCTGAAACTCGACGATTCTTCCGGAGATATTATTTCACGCACAGTGGCTGGCAATGTAGAAGTATATGATAGCTCAGGTGATATCTATATCAGAGATGTACTGCTGGATGTCAATATCAAAATGGCTGGCGCAGGTGACCTCACACTCGAAGAGGTGCGAGGAAAAATATCAGGAGATCTTAGAAAGCTCAATAATTAACTAAAGCGCTCAATATCGGCACCTAGCGCAATCAAGCGGGTGTCGATATTTTGATAACCGCGATCAATTTGCTCCACATTGTGGATGGTGCTCGTACCTTCAGCGGAAAGCGCCGCGATCAGCAGTGATATTCCAGCCCTGATGTCAGGGGTAGTCATTTGAATACCTTTTAGCGGGTACTTGTGATCCAGGCCAATGACTGTCGCCCTATGCGGATCACAAAGGATGATCTGGGCACCCATATCGATCAGCTTATCCACAAAGAACAAACGGCTTTCAAACATCTTCTGATGAATCAATACCGTACCCTTGGCTTGAATCGAAGCAGTGAGAACAACTGACAGTAGATCGGGTGTGAAACCGGGCCAGATGGAGTCAGAGATGGTCATAATAGATCCATCGATGAACGATTCTATTTCATAGTGCTTCTGATAGGGGATGAAGATGTCATCTCCCTTGAATTCCATTTTGATACCGAGCCTCCTAAAGGTATCTGGGATAAGGCCTAGTTGATCAATGCGCGCATCCTTGATGGTGATCTCGGACTCTGTCATAGCCGCCATACCGATGAAGCTACCAATCTCAATCATGTCGGGCAGCATCGTATGTTCTGTGCCACCCAGATACTCCACACCTTCGATTGTCAGAAGGTTGGAGCCGATACCACTGATCCTGGCACCCATACTGTTGAGCATGCGACAAAGCTGCTGGAGGTAGGGCTCACAGGCTGCATTATAAATGGTAGTTGTTCCCTCTGCCATCACAGCAGCCATTACGATATTGGCTGTACCAGTTACAGAAGCTTCATCGAGCAGCATGTACGTGCCTTTCATCTTCTTAGCACTGATACTGTAGAAGCCAGACTTACCATCGTAGCTAAACTTGGCCCCAAGCTTCTCAAACCCTACAAAGTGGGTATCGAGTCTGCGGCGACCAATTTTATCACCTCCTGGCCGAGGCATTTTGCCTTTACCAAAGCGTGCCAGCAATGGTCCCAGCATCATGATTGATCCTCTGAGTGATCCACCCTTTTCACGAAAGACATCACTATCCATGAAGGCTAAGTTGATGTCCTTGGCGGTAAACCGGTATGACTCCTCTCCGGTCTTCTCTATTTGAACACCAAAATCAGCCAATAGCTCTATGAGTTTATTGACATCACGAATATTGGGTACTTTGTGAATGTGTACTGTCTCCGGTGTGAGCAGTACTGCAGAAATTATTTGTAAGGCCTCATTTTTGGCACCTTGAGGAATGATCTCGCCCTTTAACTGGGCACCTCCCCTTACACGAAAAGAACTCATTGACTAGCGTCTTCTTTTATAATTCTTCTTGCCGCCCTTATTATTTCTGCGGTTGCGATCGTTACTATAGCTTTCCCGACTTGCATTTGGACGATCGTTGATAATCCTGCCACTTTCAAAAAGGTTGCCTTCTCTCACTTCTTCCACATCGAGATCCAGCTCGTTATTGGATAGCTCTTTGATGTTCTTAATAATGATAGAGTCATCTATGTTTTCGCGATTCCCAGCTGCGTAAAATGCCTTCATCAGCTTGCCTATGTAGATAGTCGACGACTTCCTCTCCTCAGGATCAGTCTTCTCTTTAGCTATCTGGACAAGTAGCTCTATGTTCTTACCATAATGCTTGAATCGCACATCCATTTTTGGGTATGCTACGCGCTGTGGTGGCTTATCGAGATTAGCCTCAGGCTTAGGAAATGGACTGTCGATATCCAAATCATAGTCAGCCATGATGTACAGATCATCCCATAGCTTTTGCGCATATTCCGGAGACTCTTTCATCGCAGGATTGACGAACTTCATCAGTTCGATCATCGTCTCAGCATGTACATTCCGCTTATCCTTATCTTCGACTGTCTTGATGTACTTGACCAGTCTATGGACGTTCCTTCCGTACTCTCTTAGTTTCAAATCTTCTCTTTGGGTATTGTATTCCATTGCTATGCAGGTTTCGAGGCGTGCGCCACTGCTTCATTTCGCCTCAAATGTAAGGTTAATTTTCTTACCAGAACCACAATCTGCACTCTCAATTATTGCCATAAGCTATAGCTAGTGACAATAAATGAATTATTGTAGATTTACTTAAGCAACATTAAAATGAGCATTACACCCCCTACCCTTGTCTCCTTAGAGGAGTATTTTTTACCCTATCGGGAAAAAGTGATCGGCCAGAATGAAACCATTACTACCCCATATGGACAGAAGCCACTAATCTATGCAGACTGGACTGCCAGTGGTCGACTTTATCGCCCCATAGAAGATATTCTACTCAATAAAGTTGGACCTTTTGTAGCCAACACGCACACAGAAACCACCACCACTGGCACGTTGATGACCAACGCCTATCACGACGCACAGCAGGTGATCAAGAGGCATGTCAATGCCGGTCCTGATGATCTACTCATAGCAGAGGGGTCCGGGATGACCGGAGTAGTCAACAAGTTTCAGCGGATGCTTGGCCTGAGGGTTCCGGAGCGATTTTCCGATAGGATCGTCATCGAAGAAGCCGAACGACCAGTGGTATTCATTTCGCATATGGAGCACCACTCCAACCACACCTCATGGTTAGAAACTATCGCTGACGTGGAAAATATAATGCCTGATGAGGAAGGCCTACTGGATTATGATTACATCCTGGAGCTCCTCGACAAGTACCGTACCCGAAAAAGAAAGATCGCATCGATTACAGCCTGCTCCAATGTCACAGGCATAGAGACTGACTACCATCGTATCGCTAAAATCATGCATCAACACGGCGGCCTGTGTTTCGTTGATTTTGCTTGCTCTGCGCCATATGTATCTATTGACATGCACCCCAAAGATGAAGAAGCTCGACTTGATGCTATTTATTTCTCTCCTCACAAGTTCCTGGGAGGTCCGGGTGCTCCTGGTATACTCATTTTTGATAAGCAGCTCTACACCAACAAAATACCCGACGAGCCAGGAGGGGGCACAGTAGTTTGGACCAACCCATGGGGAGGGCATAAATATCTTGACGACATTGAAGCTCGGGAAGATGGAGGCACACCACCGTTTTTGCAAACTATCAAGGCAGCATTGGCGGTCAAGCTAAAAGAGGATATGGGTGTAGAGCGGATGATGGAGCGTGAGCACGAGATGCTAGGTGTGCTGCTTCCGGCAATGAAGTCGATCGAGGGTTTGAAGCTGTTGGCTGACCATTGTGAGGAAAGACTTGGGGTAATCTCATTTTACATCGAGCACCTCCACTTCAATCTGGTGGTGCGTTTGCTCAATGACAAGTTCGGCATTCAGACTCGGGGTGGATGCTCATGTGCCGGCACCTATGGTCACTACTTGCTCAATATCAATCAGGAGACCTCAAAGTCCATCACAGATCAGATTGACGGAGGTGGCTTATCAGAAAAACCCGGCTGGGTGCGCCTGTCAATCCACCCGATCATGACCAACGAAGAAATAGACTACATCATCAACGCGCTAAAAGAAGTTACGCTGGAAGGTCAAAAATGGTCAGAGGATTATGTCTACGACTTCAAGCGGAATGAGTTCTTTCATCATACCGAGTCGAGGGAGAGGATCAATCATATTGACTCATGGTATGACAGTTTCACATAATCTAGCTTATTAATGCTTTATTATCTCCTATATGTCAGCTATGCGAAGAGCAGATTCAGTGAAGAGCAGCTCAAACAGCTACTTACCACCTGTATCACCAATAATCAACGACTTGATATTACGGGTATGCTGCTCCACATTGACGGCAAGTTCATCCAGTTGCTCGAGGGATCTGAGAAGAATGTCCATGAGCTTTACACAATCATAGAAGCTGATGATAGACATAAAAAAGTATCTGTCATCTTAGAAGGACCTACTTCAGAGCGCATATTCCCCGATTGGAAAATGGGCTTAAAAGTCCTTGATACTACAGAGTTTGAGCAGCTCTCTGGCTATGCAGATATTGAAGCGTTTTTTAGACAAGATGCAATTAACAATGATAGTCATCCAGCCAAAATCTTTCTGAGTCTATTTTATCAAAAGAACTATCGAGATTTTGCTGATTTGCATTGACATTTTCAAAAGTACGGAAAACATAATCGCGAGGGTTGTGGTAAATTGCGGGGATGAATTCCAGTGAGCAAGCCAACTATCTCGACAGTCTCAATCCGCCACAAAGAGAAGGTGTAGTCAATGTAGAAGGCCCCAGTATGATCATCGCTGGTGCAGGATCAGGAAAGACCAGAGTACTCACTTTTAGGATAGCTCACCTTATCAGAGAACACAATGTCGATCCGTTCTCTATCATGGCGCTTACCTTCACCAACAAGGCTGCCGCTGAGATGCGCGAGCGCATAGAGTCCGTCGTTGGGAATGATGCCCGCAACCTCTGGATGGGTACTTTCCACTCTGTTTTTGCGCGAATTCTCCGTGCCGAGGCTTCCAAATTGGGCTACCCAAGTAACTTCACCATCTACGATACCGACGACTCTAAATCACTGATCCGCGCTATCGTGAAAGAGATGGGACTTGACGATAAGGTATACAAGCAGAATGTAGTTTACAACCGCATCTCATCCGCTAAAAACCGTCTCGTCTCCTACCGGGAATATCTCAACAATCCCATCTATCAATCGGACGATGCGGCCAACATGAAGCCTGAGATGGGCAAGATCTATAAAACCTATGTTGAGCGCTGCTTCAAGGCTGATGCCATGGACTTTGATGATCTGCTTTTCAATACCAATGTACTCTTCAAGGAGCATCTCGATGTGCTCAACAAGTACCAGCAGCGATTTAGATATGTGCTGGTCGATGAGTTTCAGGATACGAACGTCTCTCAGTACCTTATCACTAAGAAGCTAGCGGCTGTTCATCAAAACATTGCAGTAGTCGGTGATGACGCTCAGAGTATCTATGCCTTCCGGGGTGCGGATATTCAGAACATTCTCAACTTCGAAAAGGACTTCCCCGACCTAAAAGTGATCAAGCTGGAGCAAAACTATCGCTCTACACAAACGATCGTCAAAGCTGCCAATTCGGTCATCGATAAGAATAAAGGTCAGCTACAAAAGAACGTCTGGACAACCAATGATGGTGGTGACCTCATCGAGCTTGTCAAAGCTAACAATGACAATGAGGAAGGTTCGCTGGTCGCTTCGGCCATCTTCGAAGAAAAGAACCATCAGCATCTTGGCAATAAGGATTTTGCGATACTCTATCGTACGAATAGCCAGTCTCGTGCAATGGAAGAAGCTTTGCGCAGAAAGAACATCAAATACAGGATCGTTGGGGGCGTGTCTTTCTATCAACGCAAGGAGATCAAAGATCTGCTGGGCTATCTACGATTTACAGTCAATCAAAATGATGAACAAGCACTCCGGCGGATCATCAACTTACCCAAAAGAGGTATTGGTGCCTCTACGGTAGAGAAAATCATCGTAGCGGCAGATGAAAATGGTGTCAGTATCTGGGAAGTGCTTCAAAATGTAAAGGTCTTCCTGGATGGCCGTTCGGCCAATGCTGTGGATGGATTTGTCACACTGATCAAGAGCTTCAAATTAGCGGTAGAGAAGAAGGATGCCTATGAGGCAGCTTCACAGATCGCGAAGAATTCAGGTCTCCTCAAAGAGCTATATGAGGACAAGACCATCGAAGGGCTCAACCGCTACGAAAACGTACAGGAACTGCTCAACGCGATAAAAGAGTTCGTGGACAATCCGGAAACGGAGAATAAGCAGATCGGTGCATTTCTACAGGATATTGCGCTACTGACTGATCAGGATACGAATAAAGATGGCGGAGATGATGTAGTCACTATGATGACCATCCACATGGCCAAGGGACTTGAGTTTCCCTATGTGTTCATCGTCGGCATGGAAGAAGATCTTTTCCCCTCTCAGATGATGCTGAGTAGCAGGGCGGATCTTGAAGAAGAGCGTCGGCTATTTTATGTGGCAATCACTCGATCTAAGAAAAAACTTTGGCTATCCTATGCTCTCAACCGATATCGCTTCGGTCGATTGAAGACCTGTGAACCAAGTCGCTTCCTGGAGGATATCGATCCTGCTTTCATTCGTGTTAACAAAAAGTATAGCAGCACTAGTCAAGCCTCTCCATCAGAGAGCTACTTCACAAAAAACTTCGTCAACAACGTCCGCTCAAGTAGTAGCAATAAGAAGTACACCAATAAGATCGTCCATACCCCTTCGGCTGACTTTGAGCCATCGGATACGAGTACTCTTACTACCGGACAAAAAGTCGAGCATCCCAAGTTTGGCTTTGGAGAGGTCGTGGAGATGGACTTGAATGGTGCTAACCGGAAAGCAAAGGTCAAATTTGAAAAGGCTGGTGAAAAAACGCTATTATTGACTTTTGCTAAATTGAAAATTCTAGAATAACCAACTGAATTGAAATGCAAGTATTAGGCATTGATATTGGCGGCACAGGTATGAAAGGTGCCGTAGTAGATACCATACGTGGTGAGCTCGTCACAGAACGACACAGGATACCCACACCCGATCCCGCTACACCCAAGGAGATGATCAAAACTGTTCAACAGATCGTAGAGCATTTTGACTGGGATGGTCCCATCGGCTGTGGGTTCCCCGCGGCTATCAAGCATGACAAAGTAATGACGGCCAGTAATATAGACCAAAGCTGGATCGGTGTAAAGGCCGCTAAGAAAATCAAGAAAAAGACCGGATGTCGGACGCACTTGGTCAATGATGTGGATGCTGCTGGCCTGGCTGAAATGAGCTTTGGTGCCGGGAAAGGCAATAATGGTACTGTACTCATGATCGCGGCAGGCACAGGTATTGGCACGGCACTCTTCACAGAGGGAGAGCTGGTGCCAAACACCGAGCTTGGACACATACCGCTACATGGTGCATCTGCCGAAAAGTACGCAGCTAATTCTGTTAGGAAAAAACTCGGCCTCTCTATCGAGGAATGGGCAGGTCGCTTCAACGAATACCTGGCCTTGGTTGAGTTTTTACTCTGGCCCGATTTAATCATCCTGGGAGGTGGTATTAGTAAGAAGTCTTCCGAGTTCATTGATTTGCTCGATACGAAATGCGAAATCGTACCCGCTCAGATGCTAAACAACGCCGGTATCATAGGTGCGGCGGTTGGGGCGCAAAAGCTGGGGCTGCATTAAGATGAATCTCACTACCATTCAGGGTACTGAAAAAATAAGACCTGCAACGCAAGCAGATGCTGCGACGATCTCCCGATTCCAGCGGCAAATGGCCAAGGAAACCGAAGGCATAACACTGGATGCTGAGATCGTAACTCAAGGCGTCCAATCTATTTTTGAAGACTCAAATAGAGGTGTCTACTATGTAGTAGAAACAGAGGAACGGGTGATCGCCTCACTCCTCATTACCTACGAATGGAGCGAATGGCGCAATGGGCAGGTATGGTGGATACAGTCGGTCTACGTCGAAAAGGATTTTCGTGGGCAAGGCATCTTTAAGCGTCTTTATGCGTATATCCAATCCCTGGCTACCAGCGATGAGAATATCCGTGGAATACGGCTATATGTTGATAATACCAACATAGCCGCCCAGAGCGTATATCAAAGTATAGGTATGAACGGGGACCACTATAAGGTATATGAGTGGATGAAGAGCTAAGAGATCAATGAGAACACTAGTAGTTGTAGTCATCAGTGTAGCCGTGCTGTCATTCGCCGGATGGATCGCCTACATGGTGATGACCACCAAGGCTCACAGCCCTGAGGAGACTGTCGCTTTCAGCGCTCATGACGCCACATTTACAGTAAATTATTGTCGACCTTATAAAAAAGGCAGAAAGATATTCGGGGGATTGGTGCCGCACGGCGAGTACTGGCGCACAGGCGCTAATGACGCCACGGAAGTAAGCTTTAGCAAGGCCATCATCTTCGGTGGAGAGCAGGTACCGGCAGGTCGATATCGACTATACACCACGCCGGATGTCAATCAGTGGCAGGTTGTCCTAAACAGCGAACTCAATCAATGGGGAGCCTTCATGCCTAACCATGACCTGGACGTTGCGGATGTGCAGGTGCCCACTCGTGTGATGCCCAATCTGGTGGAGCAGTTCACCATCTTCTTTGACGAGGTGGGCGAAGGACTCGGCTACAACATGCACATGCAGTGGGACAGAACAGAGGTAATCATCCCAATAAGCATACAATGAAACACCTAATCGCACTTTCTCATCTGCTGGTTATTGCACTAGCTATGGGCTGTCTGGCACAGACTCAGCCCACTATTGACGCAGATGTAGTTTTCAGCAATGTCCACATTATAGATGTAGCGAGTGGTGATATCAACTCTGGACAGGATGTATTCGTCAGTGCAGGTCGGATCGTAGACATCTCCCCTACCGGGAAAATACCAGCTGCTAAAGGAGCAAATATCATCGACGGGTCAGGCAAGTACCTATCACCCGGCCTTGCTGAGATGCATGCCCATATACCGGTACCCCAAATGGGGCCCAATCGAGTTGAAGAGACATTGCTGCTCTACCTATCTAACGGCATCACGACCATACGTGGAATGCTAGGCCAACCCTATCATCTTGAGCTCCGTGAGCAGGTCTCCAATGGTGAGGTGCTTGGGCCAAGAATCTACACATCCAGCCCATCCCTCAATGGCAACTCTATGCCTGATCCGGAGACTGCCAGAACCTTGGTCACCCAGTACCAACAAGATGGCTATGACTTCCTGAAAATTCATCCGGGGATACAACGAGAGGTGTTTGATACGATCGTTGCGGTAGCCAATGAAGTAGGGATTGGCTTTGCCGGTCATGTCCCAGTAGATGTTGGGGTGAGGCGAGTGTTGGAAGCCAAATATTTGTCAATCGATCATGTCGATGGGTTTATTGAAGGGCTCGTACCCGAAAGCCAGGGAGTTGACCCCAATACCAACGGCTTCTTCGGCGTGAACTTCACTCGTCTCACAGAAGAAAGCCGTATACCTTAATTGGTCGCCATGTCGAAAGAGCAAGGTGTCTGGATAGTCCCTACCCAGAGTTTGTTCAACAGCGTATTTTCACCATTGCCGACCGATAGCATCATGGCATGGCCCGAGATGAAATACATGCCACCGACCACCCGCAAGCAATGGTACAATACCAGAAGCGGCTTTCTTCAAAGTGTTGACGAGGGAGCTCCGGCTGAGGAATTCCTTGCCTTAAGAAGGAAGTTGATCCTTGCACTGCACCAATCAGGCAAAGGGCTGATCCTGGGCTCGGATGCTCCACAGGTGTTTAATGTGCCTGGTTTCTCGATTCAGCGTGAGCTCCAGGCGATGGTAGAAGCAGGGTTAACACCCCTGGAAGCTCTCCAAATTGGAACCCTCAACCCTGCTCGATACTTTGAGGAGGAAGATAGCTTTGGCCAAATCGCCAAGGGTATGTCTGCTGATCTGATCCTGCTCGGCGCTGATCCAACGCAAGACATCTCGGCTATGAGCCAGATTGATAGTGTCATGGTAAAAGGCAAATGGTTAAACCGGGATTTTTTGGATTCGGAGCTGAAGAAGATCGAGGAGCGGAATAGATAAATTCACTAAATTCGATTTTTTTGAACCAATCACCCAAATCAACCTAATGAAGCAATCCAAATTAATCTCTGGAAAGGAAATTCAAGATTGTCAATTTGTCCTACTAGATGAAAAGTCCGATCATAGAGGTTCTTTCACAGAAGTATTTCAAAAACATTGGAATACTTGCCTTGATCCTGTACAATGGAGCTTTGTTAGATCTGAAGCAGAAGTCTTTAGAGGCATGCATTTACATCTCAGGCATGATGAATATTTTTGCTTGACTCAGGGACATTGTTATCTAGGGCTTAAAGACTTGAGAGAAGATTCAACGACTTATGGCGCTTATTCACTTTATGAGCTCTTTGAAGATTCTTTAGCCGCTTTAGTCTTCCCGAGAGGCTTGCTTCACGGTTGGTATTTCACTAAACCTTCGCTTCATATTCAGGCAGTTTCTGAATCATATATCGATTACGGTAAAGATGATAATTGGGGCTGTCGTTGGGATGCACCGGATTTAGGTATTCCATGGCCGATGCAATCGGTTATTTTATCGGAGAGGGCGAGCGATTTTCCCACCCAGTCAAAGTTAACACGAGCACTACAAGAGTCGATTTATTGACTACTGATACTTTGTTTTTGATTTTCTAACTCTACAATTCTTTTCTTTAGTATATCTCTTTGTCTTCTAATATTGTTGGACTCATTCAATAACTCTAACAAGGCCCTTTCTTTTAATTCTAGTAACATTCTTTCGTCAGTTAGAGTGGGGTACCATTGAACGAGATCTTTGAGCCTTTTCATTGAAGACCAGCCTGGATGTTGTTGTCTTTTAAAATAAAGAATAGTTGGACTTGAAATAGAAAAAGTACGACATGCTCGGTTTTTGACGAATTTCCCCCACATGAAAGAATCAGTTGCGATACCTTCAGGTGTAGTGCTCCAACCCATAGGCAATGAGTCGTAAAAAGGTTTTGTATGAGAAATCATTGACAACCCTCCAGTACGCAGACTAATTTCAGGAGGTAGGTGGTTTCCTTGTCCAAAATATCTGAAGTAATGGTCTAGCCGTGGTATACCTTTTGGATTTATCCTAATGTACATTGAAGAAAGAAAGTCGAAGTTTTGACTGGCTTCAAGGTGCAACTCTAGATGATTTGGCAGCATTAAATCTCTATCACATAAATAACAAATCAAATTGCTACGTGCATTGCTTATAGCCTTATCCCTGTATATTTCGCCCCTTCTCTCATGCTTCGGATGATCAAAGAATTTTATGCGGCTATCCTTTGACTGAAGGTCGTGAATGACTTCTCTCGTTTCATCATACACGCCATCTCCGATAATGAAGATCTCAATATCTTTTACCGTCTGATTTTGGACACTTCCTACAGAGTAAGGCAGAAGCATTCCTCTGTCAATCGTGGTAGGTATAATTACTGTTGCTTTGACCTTATTCATTAATTCCAGAATCCATATTTACCAGTAAATCAATCGCTCTAACCACCTCCACGCCATGTTCCAAACTACTCCTTGGAGAGGGCCCTCCGTCGAGGTAACTGATAAATTCTCGAAGCTCATCCATAAGGGCTGAATCCTTACTGAATGGGCGATTTTCTATTTCGATTTTTCCTAAATCACTCTCATCATCTCCGTGATATATTTCTATGAAATCGACTTGTTCATCCCTCAAAACCGCAACACCGTTTTCGCAGTGCAGTCTTACTTCTCTCAGCTTAGTTTCAAATCGATTAGATACCTCAAAAATAAAACTGGGGTTATTACCCAGTACTCCAATCATTCCCCGTGCAACTCCATTTTTATGACGTTCAATGGTTGAAAAAACTGGTGTTGGTAGATAACCCAAAATTGCCTGGCAAATAGTAATATCATGAGGGGCAAGGTTCCATATGCTGTCGGTATCCTTTCTGGGACTTGTCCAATTGCACCTCTTCGATCTCAGACTTAATACCTGACCTAACTCCTTGGACTTTGCAATTTCAGATAGCATTCTAATCCCCGGATGGTATAGCCAGACATGCATGACAAAAACTCGTTTGTGCATAACCTCTCTAAGGTGCAATGCATCCTCGAGAGAGGTAGTCAAAGGTTTTTCTACAAAGATTGGAAGTTCCAATGTTGTGACTCTTTCCAAAACGCTTCGATGAGTTGAAGATGGAGTAGCCACTATAATACCATCATATGATGCGCTTTTAGGAAGGCCAATACTAAAGGAATGAGCACCAAGTGATATTGCTTCAGCCTGAGCCTCCTCGTTTATGTCAAAGACCTCTACAGTGCACTGCAGATTTATTAAATCTCGTAAGATCTTTCTTCCCCAAATACCACAGCCTATCAGCGCTATCTTCTTCGTCATGTTTTTTGTTCAGCAAACTTTAGAAACATCACCCAATGTCACTAAATGTTTTCATTTCTAAAAACTAAAAAAACCCACCATATTCAGCTGGTCACGTTTTCCGTTGGCAAGGAACTGATTCATATAGCCCAACTCAAACCTGAGCTTAGGACTCACACGATATCCCAACCCTCCGTAGAGGCGGTTACGATCAAAGACATTACCCTCTTCAGTATTTAGGAAAATCTCATTGTAAGCAGAAAGGTATACGGTGTTGTCAACCATCTCAGGATTACTCAAAGCCACATTAATAGAAAGAAAATACCTGAACCTCAGCCTGAAGTCATCCTCTATAAAGCGCTGCTCAAATCGATAACGGTGCTGCAAAGAGAATCGGCTGAAACTTTGTCTGGTAATGAACTGCTGAAAGATGCGATGCTCATTAACATCAATCTTGTCATCACTGTTGTCGAGGTAGTTTTGGCTTAGAATGTAACCATAGCCCAGCAAGAAGTTATTATTATTTTCCGATAGGTTGTACCCCACGCCTGTGCGGAGGAGTAGCTGCTCAAGATCGCCGATGGCGTTGTAGTTTCGGTATTGCACCTCATGGTGCCAGTTCCAACGAGATTTTAAGCTCTTGTTTCCAAAGTACATCAACCAATTTCCAAGATTGCTGTCCTGGGCGTGACTAAAAAATGGTAAACCGAGAAAGAGGAGGAAGAGTAATTTTTTCATACACCAAAACTAGGAGCAATGGGCTAAAATGACCTAAGGGTTTGTTATCAGCGGTGCTGACCCAGCCAGTCAATGTCGGACAATGCAATCTTGTAAATCCGATATTGTCCATTCCCCATTGGGGGAATAGCCAGCGATCTACTTTCAACATCTCTCTTGAAGATCGCGTCTATGCTCAGTGAGCAAGAAAGGTTAAGATCAGCCATAGATAGATTCGCATCTTATGTCCTACAGTTGCCGGTGTACGGATGGTGCTTCTGATCCTCGCCCCTATTCCCATATTTTATATAAATTCCTACCATAATAAATCATTGACCATGAAAAGAAATTTACTACTTTTTGCATTTGCGCTAGCGACTTTTAGCCTATCGGCTCAGCGCACCCTGATACATGCCGGAACAGTTATCGACGGAGAAAGTGATAAGGCTTCCAAGGAAAAAACCATCATCGTAGAGAATAAGATGATTGTCGCTGTGGAAGATGGCTATTCTACGGCCAGAGGTGATGATAAAGTAATAGACCTCAAGGCCATGACGGTAATGCCGGGCTTTATCGATATGCACGTGCATGTAGAGGGTGAGACGAGCCCACAGAGATATATAAAGCAGTTCACGCAAAATCCTGCCGATGTGGCCTACGAGGCTGAAAGCTATATGAAAACAACCCTGATGGCCGGCTTTACCACCGTTCGTGACATGGGTGGATCAGGTGTCAATGTATCGCTTCGCAATGCCATCAACAAAAGTCTGGTAGACGGTCCGAGAATTTTCACAGCTGAAAAAGCAATCGGAGTGACTGGCGGGCATGCTGATCCTACCAATGGACGAAGCGCAGATCTGATGGGTGATCCTGGTCCCAAAGAAGGTGTCGTCAACGGTCTGGAAGATGCACGCAAAGCGGTGCGCCAGCGCTATAAGAACGGTGCGGACTGGATCAAGATCACAGCGACAGGTGGTGTGCTAAGTGTAGCTAAAGATGGTCTCGGGCCGCACTTCAAGGAGGACGAGATCGCGGAGATCGTATCTACCGCAAATGATTTTGGGTTTCAGGTAGCAGCACACGCTCACGGAGACGAAGGTATGGCCAGAGCAGTGCGTGCTGGTGTAAAGACAATAGAACACGGCTCTTTCATGTCGGACGCAACCATGGATTTGATGATCGAGCGCAACACTTATTTGATCCCGACGATTACCGCAGGTATGACAGCTGCCGAATTGGGTAAGCGGCCTGGCTACTTCCCCGAAGTAGTCGCGAAGAAGGCCAGGGAAATCGGGCCTCTGATCCTCGATATGTTTAAGCGGGCATACGCCAAAGGAGTTCCGATCGGATTTGGTACTGATGCGGCTGTCTTCAAGCACGGAGATAACGCGCGTGAGTTTGAGTACATGGTGAAAGGCGGCATGAAGCCAATGGAAGCGATTCAATGCGCGACTTCTATCAACGCAACTATCCTTGAGCAATCTGACAAGTTTGGCCGTATCAAAGCCGGCCTGATGGCAGATATCATCGCTGTAGATGGTGATCCACTCAAGGATATCAGTGAGCTAAGAGAGGTCAACTTTGTGATGAAAGAGGGGGTGGTTTATAAAGGACACATTAGTGAATAGTTTATAACTAAAAGTTGATAGTTTATTTCATTCTCTGAACGAGGCTTGCCGGTTTAGTGATGAATTTGTATTTCAAGTGATTTATAATTTCATATCAAGAGTTGTTATGTTCAAGTATCTAGCCTTTACAGTTTTATTAGTGTTGATAGCGGCATTGACCTATGGTTAGAAAAAAACTGATCTCTCTCTTGAGGAATTAGAGAAACGATACGAGCAATCAGCCCGATTTGAGAAATTAATTCTCCAGTCTTTTTCAGATTCCTCTTTTGTCAAAGTCACCCAGTACTACGATTCCATTGAATCTCTACAAACTAGTGGGTCTTATCGAACCATCAAGTTGACCTTATTAGCTTATAATAGACTTTCTGTCTTGAGCTCCGGTCAAGCTGAAATTGAAAAACATGATAACTCCTATAAAAGAGTGCTTGAAAGAGGACAGATAGTATATGGAAAGACTTCAATGTCCGAGGAATATTCTATCTCAGAGCTCTTAGATAATGATAACATTGGAGTTTTTACTAAAGTGGATAATCTACCTCATCCTAAAAATGGATTTGACGGTTTCTATAAACACCTCTCCAAGAATCTCAAATATCCTGTTTTAGCAAGAAAAAATGAGGTAGAGGGAAAAGTATTTGTAGCATTCGTTGTGACTAAATCAGGTGTAATAGAAGGAGTGACTATCGCCAAGGGGATAGGTAGTGGCTGTGATGAAGCCGCCAGACAGGTTATTATGAATTCTCCTGACTGGATACCCGGATCACTTGAGTCTGGAGAAAATGTCAATGTGCGAATGATACTTCCAATAACCTTCGCTTTGCGAAAAAAGAAGAATAAGAAATCCGACTAATAGTTCAGGCTACTCCGTGATATCCACTCTCATCTCGGTCAACAACTTGCTAAAGCCAGCCTTTTCATAAGCTCGAATTGCAGGGTCATTATCGCTGTAGACGTCTAGTCTGATCTCCGATATTCCCTGAGTTCTGGCCCAGTCGGTCAGGCTGGATATGATCAGGCTTACCACACCTTTGCCGCGATGCTCAGGACTTACGAATACAAAACCGATATAGCCGTATCTCTCGTGCTTTTGATAAGTCTTACCATCCCGGATTTGTACATACCCAGAGCCAATCAGCTCACCGTCACATTCGGCTACAATCACCTCAGTGCCTTCAGCTTCTACATAGGCGGCCAGATCATAGTAATTGAAATATCCATCACTCAATGTCGGATCAAAGGGTCGCTCGGCAGTGATAATCCCCTGCTCAAACTCCAATAGGATCGGAAGATCATCGAGCGTTGCTGGTCTAGTTGTGATAGCATTCATGTTACTTGGGTTTTTCATCTCTGATCTTGTCTTGTTGTTGCTGGGTGAGGAATGTCCAGGCGACTATGCGACTCGACTTGTTTCCTTGTCCCATCGGTATGGTCTTCACCTCCACCGCTTTTGCACTGTTGAGCCCTTCATAGACATTCTTGAGGTTTGACTGCTTCGAGATCAAGGTAGAGAACCACAAGCCCATTCCGCCAAACTCCTTACTCTCGCGGATCATGCGTCTGACGAACTGACTCTCCCCTCCTTCGCACCACAGTTCGCTGTGTTGTCCTCCAAAGTTCAGTGTGGGTTTGGTGACTTTCTTTTTTGCCAGATTGTTGAGTTTACGAAGTGAGCCAGCACGAGCTTCTTCAGCTGAGGCATGAAACGGCGGATTACAGATGGTCATGTCGATCGGCTCATCACCTCGAATAACTCCATGAAAAATGTTCGTGCTATCGGGCTGCAGCCTCAACTCAATGCTTGCCTTCAGCGTAGGATTTCGATCAAGTATCCGCTCTGCTGATGCAATAGACACGGGATCAATATCACTGCCAATAAATGACCATCCGTACTCCTGATGTCCCAGCAGCGGATAGATGCAGCTCGCACCCACGCCAATATCGACACATTTTACCTTCTCGCCCTTGGGTAGCTGGCCATAGTTGGTGGTACGCAATACATCGGCGATGTGATGTATGTAGTCAGCCCTACCGGGAACCGGAGGACACAAGTAACCTTCGGGGATGTCCCAACCTACGATACCATAATGATGCTGCAGTAATGCTTTATTGAGCAACTTGACCGTAGTGGGGTTGGCAAAGTCCACCGATTCATTTCCGTATCTGTTTATGTGAACAAAGGCCTCCAACTCCGGAACCGTTTCCACAAGCACCTTTAGATCATATCGACCCAGGTGCTTATTTCGAGGGTTCATAGTTGGCTTACCTTGTAGATTGGGTTTCTTGTTGGGCATAAGGAATTATGACCTCCGAATATAAGATGAAAGAAGTCGCAATTCTACCTGTGTTCAAATTTTCGAGGACCCTAATTGGTGACGAACGATATAAGTAATGGCAGGGAGATGAACTCTCTCATCAAAGCCCCATGCATTTTGAATGACCTAAAACGTTAATTTTTATCCGCCATACCTCTTACTAAATACCGCGTTCAGCACTTTGATTATAGATGAGTTATTCAGGT
This sequence comes from uncultured Roseivirgaceae bacterium, assembly GCA_964351595.1. GTDB lineage: Bacteria > Bacteroidota > Bacteroidia > Cytophagales > Cyclobacteriaceae > UBA6059. Next base: position 24,589 of record CAYGOT010000064.1, read on the forward strand.
CTACATGAGTGTTCCTGACTACAACAATCTGCCTTCACTTACAACTTGCTTGTCCAGGACTTGCCCAATAATTGAGCCTACTACCATGCCGATAAGTAACCCCAGGGATATACCTAAAGATCGCTCCCAACTCGACAAAAATACAACTCCAAAAAGAAGGCCGATAGGCAACCCTAACCCCCCATATAACTTTGTATAATAGCCCTTCGGAGTTAAGGAATATGTTTCCCTTAGGTACTTCTCAAAAGTAGATAATGCTTTGTGATAGTATTTTTCTCTGTTCGAAGGAATTGATTCTAAATTCAAACTTTCAAGTTTGGTTTCAATGGATTGAATGTCCTCTTCGGAGAACTCTCGTTTTTTCAATCCGGACAATAGACGATTGAACTTTTTATAAACCTTTGTTTCAGACTTTTTTGTTGGTTTGGCTATTAACCCTTCAAAAAAGCTATATGCGTCTTGTATTGTCATAATCTTTAGTATTTCCTTAGTTAATGTCTCAGCGTAATAAATATTGCAAAAGAGTTATTTGTAAAAATGATACGCTATAACATTTCACGTATATCAATGCTCTGTTCTTTGACAATGATCTAGTAGGTCCAAAAGACGAGATTTGCGCGCTCACGAAGTGCTAAACCCACAGGCCCTTTGTAGATACCAGCATTATTGCCAATATCCAATACCTGTACGGCAATGACATTCTTTCCCGGCTTGATCAGTCTGTCTGGAATGGGGTAATTTCTGTACTGATCATAGCTCTGACTGTGCCCGAAGGACCTTCCATCATTGGTCTCTCCTACTAGCGTACCATTGATATAGACACGATCAAAATCATCAATCTTTCCGAGGAGTACATTCAGTTGCTCTCCTTCAAATTGTTCCGGCAGGATGAACTCCTTGCGATACCAGCCATACTGCTCACGCTTTTTCCATTGCGCATTTTGCCATAGTGCGGGCACCATGATGAAAGGCCAGGCACTGTCATCAAAGTTTTCTTCTTTCCACTCGCGGCTATCGCCCATCTTGAATTTCCAAAGCCCCTCAAGACTCACATAGCCATCGTTGTTGCGGTTGGTGTACAGACCGATGCTGCCTGAGACTATACCCCCACCTTGCGTGGTGTCGTAGACCCTAACGGAAATCACATTATCCCCGTCAGGATTGAGGTATTCGATCGGCACCTGATATTGGCGCAATGCCGTCCATGCGGTGTGAAAGTTGGGTGGGAAGTTGCCGCTGTATCCGATAAAGTGGCCGTTGATATAGACATAGTCCGCATCATCGATGTAACCAAGCTGAAGCACCACATCCTGCAGGCCTTTGATCACCTTCCCATCAAAATGCTTTCGGTACCAGGCATAGCCGTCATAGCCGTGAAAGCCCTCATCCTCCCAATGTGAAGGCACATAGATATCCTCCCAGCTACTGTCATCGTACCTTGGACTGGCGTATTTCATATCGTCTCCGATGGTGAATTTCCACTGTCCGCGCAGACTTAGCACCTGATCCAGATTGGCAGCATTTGCTGATAAGCTCATCAATAGCATCAATACTGCACCTATCCAACCCATCTCTTTTCTCTCCATTCTCTTCAGCTTGCGAAAAGTATACCTTAAATCAGTTTTGGTGCCCGGTTGTTTGTAAAAAGTTGTCATAAACATATTCCCGACCTAATGGCCGGGAGTATAGCGTATCAATATGTATCTATAATTCTCTGTGCTTACAGCGTGTGCGTCTCTACCTTCGCCACTGAAGTCACCTCGAAGGTGTAATGCCCAGAGTTGATTTCCGATAGGTTGTACACTTTGCTAAATCCATCATCAGACCTGACTGTTTCCTTAAATATCAGCTTGCCACGATCATCATAGATGCCTACTGATACCCTTTGGGTCCGAGTATCCTCAAATGTGAGTTGGTACTTCGACGCATCAGTCGGCTTGACGGCTGAGAGTGAATTGCTGACAACTGCAGTGGTGTTGAAGAATTCGCCTTGTCCATCAGCCATGGTCACAGTGTAGATTCCTGAGGCCAGATTAGACAGGTCGTAGGGCTGATTGAAGCCGTTGGCATTCTTGATCTGATCTTTTGCGACTGTCTTACCGTGGGCGTCCATGATCGTGACAGTGATGAGTGATGGAGCATTGTCCCGGTAGATCAGGTTCATCGTGGAGGCCTCCATGTTGGTTCTTACACTCACTTTAGAAGCTTTCTCTCCTGAGTTCTTTGCGATTGCGGTAGTACCTATAGCTGCTACAAGTACGGCGAGGATTAGTTTTTTCATTTCCATTTTATTTTGAGTTTTGACCTTTAATTGATTTGAGTTTTTGACTTTGTTGTT
>CAYGOT010000065.1:0-26829 GCA_964351595.1 uncultured Roseivirgaceae bacterium
CAGGAACCATAAGTATAAAGCCATTGAGTAATCCAATGGCTTTTTTTATACCTTTGCAGTAAATATTATTAAGAATCAATTAATTGAATGGCAAGATCACAGAACACCTTTAATAAAAGAGAAAAAGAAAAAAAGAGACTGCAGAAGCGTAAGGAGAAGCAGGAGAAGAAAGAAGAGAGAAAAGCCAATGCCACTACTGGCGAGTTGGATGAGATGCTGGCTTATGTAGATGAGTTTGGTAACATTACCGATACTCCTCCAGATCCTACCGTTAAAAAGAAAGAGGTGAAGGCCTCAAGTATCGAAATAGGTGTTCCTAAGAAAGAGCGTGAGGATATCACTGCCGAGAGAAGAGGTAAAGTGGCGTTCTTCAACGACAGCAAGGGTTATGGCTTCATTAATCAGGATGGTACCCAGGAAAGGTACTTTGTACATATCAATGGCCTCATTGATCAGGTACAAGAAGGTGATAAAGTGAGTTTCCAACTCGAAAAAGGAGCTAAGGGAATGAACGCAATTGAAGTGAAGATTTTAAAGTAACTCTTCAAAACAAAAGGCCCGAATGGGCCTTTCTTATTTACATTAATTTGAAATTAGTATTTACTCGCTAGCCTTGCCGTCCTTTTCATCATCTTCTTCCTCTTCCGTTGGAAGTTCTTTGACACAAGTTACTGTCAGTACATAGTGCTTATCCAATACAAAGTCATAAGAGTAGGCTTCTATAAGCTCCCAGGCCTTTGCAGACTGCTTTAATAGCATCACAAGATCTTGAGCTACCAGCGAAGTTTTAATCGAGGCTACTAGCTGACCTTCGCTAAGAGACATCTTAAAGGTATAAGTGCTGTTCTTCTTTGGATCAATGTCTGAGAACTCGTGCTTTGAAAACTGATAAGTAGCGGTTCCATCTTCAGCCGCATCCACCATCAATTTGACTACAGCTGGTTTGTATTTTTTCCACAGTGGATAGAAAGCGTTGGAGGCGATAGTTTCGATTCGCATAATTGATAATTATCCCGTAGGAGTATCTTTTTGGTTTTGTTAAATATGGCTTCTAGCTATCAGAAGCAGGTTTTTGGAGTTACCGCTGAAATGCGCGAGCATGTACTGCGATCATTTTGTGCGTTTTCCTAGGTACAAGACCGAAGTACGCGTTTAGCGCAAGTTACGAACAAGTAAAGGTAATACACAGTCTATGTGCATATAATTATAAGAAATTGAATATCCTCTACGTTCTGCCAAAAGGCGGTAGGGTTCAATCAGCCGGCGAAAACCGGAACCGCCACCCTCGGATAATAGAATTTGATTTGGCGTTAATTCAAAGCGTCATTAACCGCCTCAACGTTCTTTTTGCTATTACCGATAAAAATCTGATCAATGATGAAAACTGGACGTTTTAAGAATGTATATTCCTCAAGAACGTATTTTCTGTAGTCCTCCTCGTTTAAGTCCATCTCATTAAGTCCCATTGATCGATACTTCATGGCTTTTCTTGAGAAAAGTGACTCATAGCTGCCTGCAAGGGCCTTCATTTCATCAATCTGCTCTGGCGTAATTTTTTCTGTTTTGATATCCTGTTTAACGAATTCTTCGCTTATACCAAGCTCCTTGATAATTCGTTGGCAGGTACTACATGTTGATAGGTGATAAACTTTTTTCATTCTAGTTGTCGTCTTGACTCATTTTAGAAATTCTGGTGACTGATAGCTTGGGTTGGGGTAACTATAAAAGCCCTCTCCGGTCTTGATACCGAGCTTTCCCTGGTCAATATATCCCTTTAGAAGCTCGGCGAATTTCTGACTCTTGCTGTCTTTCATCTTGTGTGTCACATGCCATGCCGTATCAAGACCAATCTGATCCATGATGCCAAACGGGCCTGCCGGCATGCTGAAATTGCCCATCCAACTGCGGTCGACATCTTCAATAGCAGCAATATCATATGTGACCAACGCTCCGGCCGCCCCCAGAAATGCCATGAGCATAGTATTGAATATATATCCAGGGTTCTCTCGTTTCATCCTAACGGGAATCTGGTTGAGTCGCTTGCCCATAGCATCTAGCAGCTCTATCATCCAAGGTGCTGTACTAGGATGTGGCATAATGTCAACGACACGAGCGGTGAAGACATCATGAAAATGAAAGGCACAGAACATTTCCGGTCTTCCGCTCGCCTCCGCAAACATTGATGGAAGCAAGTAGGAGGTATTGGTGGTGAATACCGTATGCTCAGGACACAATTCACCGAATTGCTTCCAGACTTTTTCCTTGATGTCCGGTTCCTCGGTCACGGATTCGTTGATGAAGTCTGTATCTCTGGCAGCCTCTTCAGGATTGGAAGTGAAACTTAATCTCGACAGGATCTTATCAAACTTCGCATCAGGAATATGACCGGACTTAATAAGACTCTTCAGAATTTTGATCTGTATGTTCTTGCCAGAAGTGAGTGCTTCATCGCTAATGTCATAGACAGTAGTATTAAAGCCGCTAATAGCCGCCTGTAAGGCTACTCTTAATCCCAGAGTACCACTTCCTAGCACAAGGAAGTTTTTGATATCATTAAGTTTTACTTCAATCATATTTGATTTAGTTCAAATTCGAAATTCGGTCTTTGTCTATGGCTTTGACACCATTCTGTCCGCAAGCCTTGACTACTTCGATAAGCATAGCAAACCTTGGGTCTTTGGTAAGCCCCTTTTTATATCTAGCATAAATCTGCTGCACAATCGTGCCTAATTTGAAACTGGCAAAGGCGAAATAATAGACCATATGATGAATGTCACGGCCTGATTTTTCAGCATATCTGTCAAGCACTTCTGCGCGATTCAAATTTCCGGGAAGCCATGTCAGGTTAAATGGCTTGAGGGCAGGAGAGTCTGTGCCTTCGGCCCAATAAGCCAGTAAAGTAGCCAGATCCATGAGAGGATTGCCTACTGTGCTCATCTCCCAGTCAAGCACTGCTAATATTTTGTCCGGTTGATTGACATCAAGTACGATGTTATCATACTTGTAATCATTGTGGATGAAAGCGGGAGGTTCGTCTGCTGGGATATTGGCGCTCAGGTAGTCAGCGATTTCATTCATGGACTCGATATCATTCGTTTGAGCATTTTGATACCTCTTGATCCAACCTTCGATCTGCCGCTGGTTGTATCCCTCGGGTTTTCCGAGCTCCAGCAACCCATTTTCCGATAGGTCTAATGAATGAAGGTCAACCAGATTGTCAATAGTCCTCTCAGAAATCGACTTCATCAGTTCGGGAGTAAGCTCCAGCCCTTTAGGTGGTTTATTTCTGAGTATCAATCCTTTGACGCGCTCCATCATATAGAACTGCGCACCAATAACTGATTCATCTTCACAATAGACTAATGGCTGAGGTATTTTTGAATAAACCGGCTGTAACGCACTAAGTACGCGATATTCCCGCCCCATGTCATGTGCCGATTTGATGTTTGCACCAAATGGCGGCCTTCTCAGGACATATTCCTTACCATCAGTAGAAATGAGGTAGGTAAGATTAGAGAACCCTCCGGGAAACTGACGTATTTCTATGAAGGAAGGAAAACCATCAACCTGCCCTTGCAAATACTTGACAAGCTTTCCGACATCCAAATCTTCGCCAGGCCTTACTGCACCGGCACTGTCTATGCTCTGACCACTCATTTTGATTTTCGAAGGTTAAGGCCATGCTCTCCGAGCATTGATCTAGCGACTACAGACTTATGTACTTCGTCCGGGCCATCATAGATTCTTGCACCTCGCTCATGACGATAGTACCAGGATAGAATCGTGTCGTCCGTAACACCCAAGGCACCATGTGCCTGTATGGCCCTATCGATCACTTGCTGTAAGATATTGGCCACAAAGAATTTGATGGTCGAGATTTCATTCTTAGAAGCTTTATTACCCTGCTGATCGATCTTGTGAGCCGTATGCAGTACCATATATCTCGCAGCATTAATCTCAGCTCTACTCTCTGCAATCCAATTTTGAATGGTCTGCATATGGCCGAGCATCCGACCCGTGCTCAACTCCCTGCTGGCAGCATATTGACACATCATACCCAGTGCCCTTTCACTTATGCCAATCCACCGCATACAGTGATGGATACGTCCTGGGCCAAGGCGCTCTTGTGCCAGCATGAATCCCATGCCTTCACCACCTATGATATTTGACTGAGGTACACGACAATCCTTATATCTCACCTCCGCATGACTCATATAGCCCTCACCGGCTTCACCCATGATGGGTATGTTTCTCACTATTTCAAACCCAGGATTGTCGGTAGGTACCACGATCATACTTGCTCGGGCATACTTATTTTCATCATCAGGAGAGGTGTTTGCCATTACTACCGCAAATGAGGCACCATCGGCTGCAGTAGTGAACCATTTGTGGCCATTAATGACATAGTCAGTACCCTCCTTGACAGCAGAGGTGGCCATACGCACCGGATTTGAACCCGCAAACTCTGGTTCTGTCATACTAAAGCAGCTGCGTAGTTTTCCGTCCATAAGTGGCTGCAAAAATCGGCCTTTGACGTCATCAGAAGCGTACTTATGTAGCAACTCCATATTACCTATATCTGGCGCCTGACAGTTAAAGACGTAGTGACCTACCGGTGAATGCGCAAGTACTTCACTGAGCTGGCCAAAATCCACAAGTTCAAGCCCCAGCCCTCCATCTTTTTCCGATAGGTGAGGAGCCCACCAACCCATCTTTTTTACCTCAGCTCTTTTTTCCTTAAGGATAGTTGCTTCTACTTCCTTGAACGGCATGTGCATGATCTTATCCTCTAAAGGAATAAGCTCTTCCTGCACGTATGCTTTAATCTTAGGATATAGTGCTTTTAGTTTTTCTGATGCAAATATGTCAACCATGTAAGTGAGATTAATGCTTGGTGAGAATGATCAAATGGTATACCCGCCATCAGCGGTGTAAACACCTCCTGTGCAGTATGAAGAGGCCTCTGAGGCAAGGAATAATGCTAGTCCGGCCATTTCATCAGGCTGACCAATTCTCGGTAGAGGGAGCTCTTTCGTCATTTTGTCTACGATGGGCTCGTTGCTCCACAGGGCTTGACTAAACTTCGTCTTGATCAGTCCGGGACAGATGACATTGGCTCTGACACCCATAGGACCCCATTCTTTAGCGAGCACCTTAGTAAGAGAGATGAGTGCAGATTTGCTGACGCTATAGATACCTAGAAAAGGCTCAGGGCTCAACCCTCCAATGGAGCTAATGTTAATGATCGAACCGCCACCACGCTTTTTCATATGAGGAAAGGCCATTTTAGCAAACTCGAAAGGTCCCTTGACATTGACATTCATAATCTTATCAAAGGCATCCTCATTCGTATTTATGACAGGTCCAAAAACAGGGTTGGTTGCGGCATTATTGACGATAATATCAATCCCTCCATAGAGTTCTACAGTTTTGTTGACCAGTTGTTCTAATTCTTCAAGACTGCCGGTATTTGCAGCAACACCGGTGGCGATACCACCTTGTTCTACGATTGACTTTGCCACTTCATCTACGGCTTCCTGCTTGCGACTTGAGACGGCTACACTGGCTCCAGCTTGTGCAAATGCGTTGGCCATGTATTCTCCAATGCCTTTACTTGCACCGGTCACTATGGCTACTTTTCCCGTTAAGTCAAACTTCTTTTTTATGTCCATTGATTATCGATCATTTTGGGGTTATCGGATGGGGAAGATAATTAAATATGTTATGCATGCATAATAAATAAATGCAAGATTTAGCCAATATGACTAGTTTAGTGACATAAGTATGACGCATGTATAGTATTCAAAAAACGCATTTTGGCCCATATGAGCAATATCAAATCAAAACTGCCGATGAGGAAGAAGCCATAAGTATTATTCCTGCATTTGGGGGTCTTTTGAATGACTGGAAGATCAGGGCTAAATCGGGTCAGTTAGCATTGTTAAAGAATTATAAGGATCATCAGGAACTTGAGAAAATGATAGATGTCAATTTCCAGGGACCAAAGCTCATCCCATACCCAAATCGAATTGAGAATGGCCACTACTCCTTTGAGGGTCAGGAATATCAGCTGAACCAAAGTAAGATAGGCGAACCCAATAGTATCCATGGTTTCCTATGCAGACTACCAATGCAAGTAAAAAGACAACTCTGTGAGGCTGACCAAGCGTCTCTTTCGTTAAGTCATTCTTATGAGGGTGGGGTACGTGGCTATCCATTCACTTTTGATCTCGAGTTGACTTATCGGCTTCATGCCACAGATGGGTTGTCTATCCTTACCAGAATCAAAAATACCGGTGACCGTTTGATGCCATTCGGAGATGGATGGCATCCATATTTCTCCTATGGCAATGGTATAAACGCTCTTGAACTCGAGTTTCATGCCCTTGGCAAGCTCGAAACCAATGACTTAGGTATTCCTACCGGAAAGTCTGAGCGCTACGACCACTTTGATAAATTAGCTACAATAGCTTCAACCCAACTTGATGATTGTTTCGTTTTGAAGGACGATCAAATATTTTTAAAATATCCCGACGAAGACCTGACGCTATCTTTCTGGCAGGAGATGGGAGAAGGCAAGTACAACTATCTGCAGGTCTATACACCAGAAGACCGTCAGTCTATCGCTATAGAACCGATGACCTGCGAGCCCAACGCATTCAATTCCGGAGAAGGGTTAATTAAGATTCCTTCCGGAGCTAGTATTGAATTGAGGCACGGAATTAGGATTATGCGTAATTAGCGATGATTGCAGTTTCAATTTGAGGCTACTAAATTATAGTTACTATTAAATTGATCTATGAAAGGTATTTTTTCTAGCCTATGAATTGCAATAATCCGTATTTTTCATAATTTGCAGTCATATCAGTCACACAACGGGCTGATATGTGGGTTAATGTTGTTTATAGAATCAAAGCCGTGATCACTGATCACGGCTTTTTCTTTTTGACTACAATAAAAAACCCGATCCTTTTGAGACCGGGCTTCCTTTACGATTGGTTATTGGTATTAGTAAGGTCGAGCCGTTTCACCGGTGTAGACTTGTCTCGGTCTTCCGATAGGCTCCTTGTTCTCTCTCATTTCTCTCCACTGGGCGATCCAGCCGGGTAGTCGACCCATGGCAAACATCACAGTGAACATCTCAGTTGGGATACCCAATGCTCTGTAAATGATACCTGAGTAGAAGTCAACGTTAGGGTAGAGCTTTCTGTCGACAAAGTACTGATCGTTCAATGCTTCATGCTCCAGACCTTTGGCTATGTCCAAAACAGGATCGGTTACGCCAAGAGACTCTAGCACATCATCAGCGGCCTTTTTGATAATTCTCGCTCTTGGATCGAAGTTCTTATAAACCCTGTGCCCAAAGCCCATTAACCTGAATGGGTCGTCCTTGTCCTTTGCCTTGGCCATCCATTTCTTTGTATCTCCACCATCCGCTTTGATATTCTCAAGCATCTCAATCACGGCCTGATTGGCGCCACCGTGCAACGGACCCCAGAGTGCGTTGATGCCGGCAGAGATAGAAGAATATAAACTCGCCTGCGACGACCCTACTACACGAACGGTAGAGGTAGAGCAGTTTTGCTCATGATCGGCATGCAAGATCAGCAGCTTGTCCAATGCTTTGGAAACTGCAGGATTCACTTCGTATGGCTGACTAGGTAGCCCAAACATCATATTCAGAAAGTTCGAGGTATAGTCCAGCTTATTGTTAGGATATACAAGAGGGTGTCCAATCTTATTCTTATAGGCGAAAGCTGCCATTGTTGGCATCTTGGCAATAATTCTGATAATCGACATATTGACCTCATCCCAGCTCCTATTAGGATCAAGCGAATGGGGATAGAAGGCGGTCATAGCAGTCACCAATGACGATAATACCCCCATAGGATGAGCCACAGATGGGAAACCATCGAGGATTTTATGGAAGTCCTCATGAATGAGCGTGTGGAAAGTGATTTCCTCTTTGTAGGCCTTAAACTCCTCAGCAGTAGGGAGTCGGCCATAGATGAGCAGGTAAGCCACCTCTAAGAAGCTCGACTTTTCAGCCAAATCCTCTATCGAGTAGCCCCTATGATGAAGGATTCCTTTTTCACCGTCTAGAAAGGTGATAGAGCTTGTGGTAGAACCGGTATTTTTAAAACCTGGGTCTATAGTAATCAGACCAGATTCAGCACGTAATTTGCTGATATCTATGGCTTTCTCATTTTCGGTACCCTCAATGATCGGTAATCTGTAGGTTTTGCCATCTACCGTTAGCTCTGCGAATTCTGACATGCTCAATTAATCGTTTTCTGGTTATTACTCAATTTGCTTTGAAAATAGTGAAAATTTTGGTGAGAAGAAAGATCAATTATTTCCTCCCAGAATGATTGGTAGTCCGTCTTTCCCACTTCCTATGATTACTACTTTACTATTAGGTGAATTTGCCAAATCTTGTGTGGCTTCTATCCCTCTCATTTTTAACAACTCGTCTGTCAAACTACTGTTTATAATCTGATTAGCTTTTGCTTCGCCTTCAGCCGCGATACGCTTTCTTTCCGCTTCACTCTTTTCCTTATCCAGGCGGAATTGATAGGCGAGTGCTTCCTGCTCTTGCTGGAGCTTATTCTCGATAGCAGCTTTGATTTGTTCCGGTAGGTTGATAGATCTTATCAGCAATGCTTTTAACTCCATGTTGTTCTGACCAAGCGTTTTCTCGGTCTCCATGGTGATAGCCGTTTCCACCTCAGATCTTTTCGTGGAATAGATTTCTTCCGCTGTAAAACGCCCCATCACCTGCCTGACAGACGAGCGTACTTCAGGGATTACTAAAGTGCTAACGAAAGCTTCTCCAAAGTTCTCGTGTAAGTGTCCTACTCTGTTATAAATAGGGTGGAATCGGACTGTAATGTCCACGGCGATAGACAAGCCATTCTTGTCCAGTACATCCATCTGCTCCTCGCGAGTATTTTCACGTACATCATATACATAAGCGGTATTCCAGGGTGCCTTGATATGAAACCCAGGGGTTTTGATGTCATCTTTATCCAGTCCTCCACTGAATTTGTAGAAGACCACAGCTCTTTCTCCGGCTTCCACGGTGAAAAATATGCTTGAACTCAGTGAGAAAATGGCAATCAACCCGACAAGGGCGAATACCAATAGGGGCAACATTTTATTATTATTCATTTGGCTAGTATTATTTGTCTCAAGTTATAAAGCTTAACTGGATTTATGTGAATAGGTTTTACTATCATTCGTGATAGTAAAACAATTATTAATAGCCTCAACTACTCAATCAACTACCTTGATCAGGTAATAGTTCTTCTTTCCTTTTTGGGCGAGAAGGTATTTTTTTTGAAGCAGGTCAAAGTTTACAGCAGCATTAGGATCGACAACCTTAGTTTTGTTGATACTTACCCCACCTCCTGAAATCATTCGGCGTGCCTCACCCTTGGAGCCAAATACCAGACCATCTGTAGTTTCTGACAAGAATGCCGTAACATTCTCAGAAGCCTGAAGTGAGCTCTTTGTGATTTCCTTCTGAGGTACCCCTTCAAAAACTGAGAGGAGCGTCTTTTCATCCAATTGGCTCAACTCCTCTGTAGTCGATTTACCAAACAAAATATTGGATGCCGAGACGGCAATTTGATAATCTTTCTCTGAATGAACTGCTACGGTCACCTCTCTGGCTAGTTCTTTTTGAAGCATTCGCTGATGTGGTTCGTCCTCGTGTTGCTTAATGAGAGCTTCCAAAACCTCCTGATCCCGGGTGGAGAAAATCTTGATAAACTTAGCCGCATCCTCATCTGACACATTAAGCCAGTATTGATAAAACTTGTATGGACTGGTCTTATCAGCATCAAGCCAGATGTTTCCATCCTCAGATTTGCCAAACTTAGCACCATCAGAGCGTGTCAACAAAGGTGTAGTTATCGCAAAAGCTTCTCCACCACCTTTGCGACGAATAAGCTCCGTTCCGGTCACGATATTGCCCCATTGATCTGAGCCTCCGACCTGTATTTTAATTCCTTTGTTCTTCCATAGCCAGTAAAAATCATAGCCCTGAACCAATTGATAGGTGAACTCGGTAAAGCTCATACCTGTATCCAGCCTCTTTTTCACTGATTCCTTGGCAAGCATATAGTTGACGGTGATGTGCTTACCAACGTCCCGGATAAAGTCGAGAATACTGAAATCTTTGAACCAATCATAGTTATTCACTACTTCCGCGCTATTGGCTCCACAGTCAAAGTCCAGAAACTTTTCAAGTTGTGCCTTGACGCAATCCTGATTATGCCTTAGTACATCTTCTGACAGTAAGTTGCGCTCTTGAGATTTCCCGCTAGGGTCACCCACCATACCAGTAGCACCGCCCACGAGCGCAAAGGGCTTGTGTCCACACCGCTGGAGGTGAACGAGGATCATTATCTGTACCAGATTACCAATATGTAGGGAGTCCGCCGTGGGATCAAACCCAATATAGGCAGAGGTCATTTCACTGTTGAGCTGATCCTGAGAGCCAGGCATCATATCGTGGATCATGCCACGCCATTTCAATTCTTCTACAAAGTCCTTCATTTCTGCTTTTAAAATTAGCAGCGGCAAATATAGGAACCATATTTTAATGAAGGTTGCTGAGGAAAAATGATTAAAGTCCTAAAAACTAATGATCAATCCTATAAATTCAAGTCTACCAAAACAGTAGTTTTCATCATCAAAACTAAGATTTATGGGTGATTTTAATGTTCGGCTAGTTAGCAACCAGCAAGAACTCAACGAATTCACGAAGTGCTTGCTCAACGATATCCATGCGCTGGAGCGCATGCTCGAGGAGGGCTGGTTTGAGAGTGATACTATTCATATCGGTGCAGAGCAGGAGTTGTGTCTGGTAGATGAGCACCTAAAACCAGCACCCAAGGCTATGGAGGTGTTGAGCAGGGTAGATGATGATAGTTTTGTCACAGAGCTCGCCAAATTCAATTTAGAGACTAATCTCAACCCCCAACCACTGGGGAAGGATTGCTTCACCAATCTTCATCAGGAGATAGATGCCAGACTGACTCAGTTGGAAGGAATTTGTAAGTCACTTGGTATTGATTACGCCCTAACGGGAATATTGCCAACCATTCGAAAGTTTGACCTGGAAATGTCGAATATGACGCCTCTTCAGCGCTACGAGGCATTACTTCAGGCGATTAGCAATGCCAAAGGCAAAAATCACGAGCTACGGATATCCGGTCTGGATGAGCTTCATCTCAAGCGGACCAGTGCGATGCTAGAGGCTTGCAATACTAGTTTTCAGGTGCATTTACAGATCAAGCCGGAGGAGTTTGTCAAGATGTATAATATCTCTCAAGTCTTAGCTGCGCCAGCGCTGGCTATTTCTGTGAATTCGCCCTTACTTTTTGGTAAACGGCTTTGGGCAGAAACACGGATTGCGCTCTTTCAGCAGTCTATTGACACACGTATCACGTCTGAGCACCTGCGAGAAAGAAGCCCAAGAGTTACTTTTGGCAAGGACTGGTTACGCGAGAGTATCTCCGAGATATACAAGGATGATATCGTTAGATTCAGGGTGATGCTACAGACCGATTGCGAGCCAGATAACAATGTGCTCCTTGATCAGGGCATCACACCCAAGCTTCGTGCACTTATGATCCACAACTCCACTGTCTACAGATGGAATAGGGCCTGTTATGGGATTAGTCCTAGCGGAAAACCACACCTAAGGATTGAAAACAGAGTTTTTCCTTCCGGGCCTACTGTCGTTGATGAGGTTGCCAACGCAGCTTTTTGGATAGGGATGATGAAGGGAATGGATGCTGAATACAGCGACATCCGAGATTTTATTGAGTTTGATCACGCGAAGGACAATTTCTTCTCAGCCGCTCGTGACGGTCTCAATACCAGTTTCAATTGGATAAATGGGAAGAAGTTAAGCGTCAATCGCCTGATCAACGAAGAGCTGCTACCACTTGCCCGTCACGGGCTGGAGCTAAGCAATGTGAGCAAAGCTGAAATTGATAAGTACATGGGCGTAATTGAAGGCCGTAATGAAAGCAGAAAGACCGGTACACAATGGCTCTTGAATTCTCACGTCCATCTTCTCAAGAAAGTGGGAAGGGAAGAAATAGCCCGGGCATTGACCTCATCAATCATGCAAAATGAAAAAACGAAAAAGCCTGTGCATGAATGGCCGTTGGCCGAGGGGGCTATTGGTTCTAACTGGCGACCTGATTCGTTGATAGTGGAAGAGTTTATGACCACAGATGTATTTACGGCTAACCCCGATGACTTACCTGAGTTAGTTGCGGATATCATGGCCTGGAGAAAGCTGAAATACATGCCCGTTGAAAATAATAAAGGGACACTTAAAGGTCTGGTTAGCTATCATCAGATACTCAGTTATTTATCAAAAAAGTACGGTAACAAAAACACCAAACTGAATATTGTGGTGAAAGATATAATGGAAGCTAATCCACCCACTATTCACCCTGAAGAATCAGTCGTAGATGCGCTTAAACTAATGAAATCACACAATGTCAATTGTCTCCCAGTGGTAAAAAATGAACGTCTGATCGGAATCATATCGGAGGGAAATTTCATTAATATTACGGCGAGTTTGCTGAACTCTTTGCATAAAAGAGCGATTCAGAAAGAGGTAGCTCCTGAGGTGAAAGATGAATAGGATATTAGACGATATTTCTGGTGAAGATGAGGGACCGCTGGTAATACTGGTGGCAGGTATTCATGGAAATGAAAAGGTAGGAATAGATGCGGCAAAGGATATCTTCAGAAAGATACGTGACCACAAGGTTCATCTCAACGGTCGACTAATAGGTGTTCTTGGAAACCTGCAGGCGATAGAGACAAATAAGCGTTTTCTCGCCTATGATCTGAATAGAGCATGGAAGGAAGATTATATCAGTTTGGTCTCTGAGGAATCTGACCATTTTGTACATCCTGAGGACAAAGAACTTAAAGAACTTCATCAGACGATTGACGAGTTGTTGTCGAGTGATAATCACGAAGAGAAAATACTGGTGGATTTACATGCGACCTCCTCAGACAAGGGCAATTTTATTATTGTCCCGGAAGCTGAAGCTGATCATGATATCGTCAAGGCATTGCATCTTCCTGTGGTCATCGATATGGAAAAATACCTGGAAGGCACATTGCTCAATTATTACCAACACCATGGTGTGATTAGCTTCGCCTTCGAGGGTGGACTGATTGGAAGCAAGGAAGCGGTAGAGTTACATGAATCAGGTATTTGGGAAATATTGGATACTGCAGGTATGATTAGTCATCATGACCATGAAGAGGTAGATCATTACGAGAAGAAACTAAGAGCTATTTCTGATAAACTCCCCTCGAAGGTCAAGGCTTTCTACAGACACTGGGTGGACAGAGAAGATGAGTTTGTGATGAAGCCGGGTTTTACCAATTTCCAAAAAGTTGATAAAGGGCAGTTGCTCGCCAGAGACAAACAAGGTCCGATATTCGCTCCGGCTGGTGGAATGATCTTTATGCCATTGTACCAGGATTCCGGCAATGACGGCTTTTTCTTAGTCCAGGAGTTGGCGCGTGAGGAACCAGTGAATCTTTACGAATAAATGCCAAGTACTTTTCAGCAGATATACGATCACC
Source organism: uncultured Roseivirgaceae bacterium (assembly GCA_964351595.1). Taxonomy (GTDB): domain Bacteria; phylum Bacteroidota; class Bacteroidia; order Cytophagales; family Cyclobacteriaceae; genus UBA6059. The sequence goes on from CAYGOT010000065.1 coordinate 13,636, forward strand.
TCCAGGCCAAGGAGTACGCTCCTGTATATTTTTTGCATGGAGAAGAGGCTTATTACATTGACAAAATATCTGATTTTGTAGAGTCTAATGCCCTCGCGGAAACAGAGAAGGGCTTTAATCAGACGATCGTTTATGGTAAGGACGCTGATGTAGCGACCTTGCTAAATCACGCCAGACGGTTCCCAATGATGTCTGAGAAGCAAGTGGTGATCGTCAAGGAGGCGCAGGAAGTAAGTAATCTGATGAAGGAGGACGGGGTGAAGCTCCTTGAGTCTTATCTCCAAAACCCATTACCTTCTACTATACTGGTTTTCAACTACAAGCATAAGACACTTGACAAGCGTACCAAACTTGCGAAAGCATTGGAGAAGTATGCGGTAGTGATGGAGTCTAAGAAGCTGTATGACAACCAGGTACCTGACTGGATATTCGGGTACGTCAAAGAAAAAGGGTTCACGATAGTGGACAAAGCGGCCTTGCTGCTGGCTCAGTACATCGGCACTAACCTAGAGCGGATGGCCCATGAGATTGATAAGATCCTGATCAACTTCAAAGAGCCGGTCAGGATCGAAGTTGGACATATCCAGAAGTTTGTCGGAATCAGTAAAGAATACAATGTATTCGAACTACAGAAAGCCATAGCCACTCAGGACATGCCCATGGCTATTAAGATAGCCAACTACTTTGAAGCGAACCCCAAAAGCAACCCGCTGCTCCCGGTGATTACGACTATTTTCAACCTTTTCTCAAGATTGTTGATCGTCCACAAAGAGCCCAATAAGAGCGACAACAATATCGCATCCGTACTCGGTGTTCATCGCTTTTTTGCCGGTGAATATCTGATTGCGGCGAGAAATTACCCGCTATCCAAGGTGATCGAGAATGTTGGCCATATCCGTCAGGCTGACCTGGCGTCCAAGTCAATAGGATCAGGTACTATCACAGACGGTCAAATTCTCAAAGAATTGATATATAAGTTGATGAGCTAATTTTATATCTCTTCCAAACTGTATAGCTTTCTCACGTATACTAGAGCGTTAGCAATACCGTTTAATTTCTTAAACCAGGCATGCCAAAAAAACTTTTCTTTTTCCTTATCAATTTTCTGATCGTCTTTAGTTCCTACGCTCAGCTCAACCTCAACCAATCAGAAGAAAACACGCTGCTCACACAAGGCAAGGAACTGCTGCTCGGAGGTAAGTACAATGCCGCAAGAACTCATTTTGATCGGCTTATCAAGGAATTTTCCGGTAGGAGTATATCCCAACAGGCAGCTTATTATCAAGCTTTAGCTGCGCTAAAGGCAGGCCACAGCGATGGCTTGTTCCTGGCCGAATCCTATTTCGATAATTATCAGGTTGACCCGGAAGCTTCAGGACTTAACGAGCAGCTAGCCTTGTACTATTTTGATCAGGGAGATTATAGTAGGGCGGCCACTTATTTTGGGAAACCCTCTAGCGTGAATAGCAGTGAAGAAATAGCCTTCAAGCGAGGCTATACGGCTTATCAGCAAAATAAGCACAAGGAGGCCCTCTCTTACTTCAATCGCATCAGTGATGGCTTCAGTGACTATGCGTATAGTGCCGCCTACTATGCTGGCTTCATCGAGTACGAGCAGGGTGGGTATGTGGCAGCCCGGCAGAGTCTTGAGAAGGCCGCCAAAAGTGAAACCTACGCCTCAAAGACAAAACCACTCCTTGCGAGCATCTACTATCAGTCGGGTAATTCCACCAAACTTATGCAGTTGGCGGATGAGTTGAGGAGCTCAGACGAGAACGCATCATCGGTGTATTTACTTGCCGGAGAAGTGCAGTATACAGCAAAGAAGTATGCTGAAGCAGTCGCTTACTTTGAAAAAGGGTTAAAAGGAAAATCAGGTAAGTCGCTGGAGTTGAAGTACAAATTGGGGTATGCTTATTTCCAATTAGGAAATGCGGACAAAGCCATTGGTTACTTTAAAGAAGTTGCATTGAGTAAATCCGATATGGGCCATCACGCGGCATATTACCTGGGAGAGCTGTATGTTCAGCAAAACAATCTCAGCTATGCCTCCAGTGCATTTTACAATGCGTCCAGACTTTCTTTTGATCCCGATCTGGCTATAGCAGCACTATTTTACTACGGCAAGACTTCATTTCAACTTGGCAACTATCAGGAAGCGATAGATGCGTTGATTGAATTTGAAGAAAAGAATCCCACGCACCTGAGTCGTGAAGAGGCGAATGTGCTGGTTTCAAAAGCGTTTTTAGCCACCAATGATTATGATGTGGCGATCAATTATATCGAAAAAATTGAGCGCAGGAGCACAGCTATCAACGCTACTTACCAAAGAGTTACTTTTCGAAAGGGGACTGATCTCTTCAATAAGTCGCAGTTTTTTGAAGCTATACGTTATTTCGATAAGTCCATTGGGGTAGCCCAGGACAAAGAACTGCTTGATGAGGCCTACTTCTGGAAAGGGGAAGCCTACAGTATCGGCAAGAAATATGAAGAGGCAATCGTGGCTTATCGCGCCTTGATCAGAAACACTACCACTACGCTATTCGATACCAAAGCACTCTATGCTGCTGGATACGCTTATTACAACCTCAAGAACTATGCTGATGCCAAAAGGAATTTTGAGCTCTATATTAGGTCTGAAGGTACAGCCTCGATCAATGCCAGCACCTTCACCGATGCGCGCCTCCGACTAGCGGACTGCAACTATGTGCAAAAGAACTATGATGAAGCCATCTCGGGCTATAGCCGTGTGGCTAATTCCAATTTTGCTTTGCGGGACTATGCGCGTTATCAATTGGCGCTATGCCTATGGATGGATGATCGTCCGAGCGAGGCTTTCACTCAGCTCAACAGATTTTTTGAGGACTATGGTCAGTCCACCTACGCCGATGATGCCTACTTCCTAACTGCACAGATCAACTTCGAAACGGGTAAGTATCAACAAGCGGTGACTGGCTATAGCAGGCTGATCAATGCGTTTCCACAAAGCAATCTGGTGCCGTATGCTTTGGTGCGCAGAGCTGTCAGCTACTCTAACTTGAGCAATCCCGGCCAGACCGAGCAAGACTACAAGCGTGTCTTATCAGAATATCCACGGCATCCGATGGCTGAGAATGCAATTCTGGGACTACAGGAAGTGATGAGTGCTTCTGGTCAGTCTGCTGCCTTCTCTTCCTACCTGAATACCTACAAAGAGCAGAATCCGGAAAGTAGCAACCTGGAAGCGGTCGAATTTGAATCTGCCAAATCGCTTTATTTCAGTCAGGATTATGCGGGTGCGATTACAAGGCTAGAGGCATTTATCGCCAACTATGAGAATAGCAATTTTATCGATGAAGCGCAGTATTATTTGGCAGATGCCAATTACAGGCTGGATCGGGTAGAAGAAGCGCTCGTTGTTTTCAATCGTATCTTGACTGATCAGACCAACACATATTATTTGAGATCACTTTCTCGGGTAGCCCAAATTGATTTTCGACTTGGATCTTACCAGAAGGCTATCGCGAACTACAGAAAACTATTTGACATAGCCAGGTCCAACCGGGAGCGCAACGATGCACTGACCGGCCTGATGGAGAGCTATTTTCAACTGGCCAGCTATGATTCGGCCTCTTACTACGCCAACGAGTTGATCAATCAAAAGCAAACGGCTTTTGGGACGCAGAGCAAGGCCTATCTCTATCTTGGTAAGTCGGCACAGGCTGCTCAACAGTATGAAGATGCCATCGATCACTACCTCAACGTGCTCAATCTTGCCAAAGATGAGAATGGGGCAGAAGCTCAATACAACATGGCAGAAATCCAATACAATCAAGGTGAGCACCGTCAGTCCATACAGTCGTTGTACAACCTCAACACGAGCTTTGCCAGCTATGAACAATGGCTTGGGAAGAGCTTTCTCTTGATCGCCGATAACTTCATCGCCCTGGATGAACTATTTCAGGCGGAGGCTACTCTGAACTCTGTCATAGAGAAATCCCCACTAGAGGACATTAAGCGCCAGGCCCGTACGAAGTTGAAGTACCTCGAAGGCTTAGAGAAGCAAGTAATTAGTGATAGCACTAGCGTAAAACAAGATTCTATCAAATGAGCAGGTTAATCATCATAGTTTTAGTTCTGAACTTCATTGCGGTAGCTGCTCAAGGTCAGGAGGCGCCACCCGCTCCTGATGGCGCTATAGAAGAGGCGCAGGTGATCATCGAGAAAGATCGAGAGATAACCCTTCCTTTTGCCAATAGATATTTCGAGAAAGTAAATCTTGAGAATCAAACAATTGAGCCAGGAAGTCTCCAGTTTGATTTCGAAGAAAGGGTGTTTGACCCAGGGAGCATTGAGGTTGGTTTCACTCCTCAGGCGTATCAGGCCCAGTCAAGAACCCTCACCAATCAAAGCTTTGTGAAGCTGGGCTATGGCAACTATGCCTCTCCACTACTACAGGTCAATGCCTATACCAGCACGAGTAATGACTGGTTATTAGGGGTCGATCTTGATCATCTTTCTTTTGGCTCAGGAGCCGTAGATGACGAAAATAGTGCTGGAGGGCGAAGCGCACTCAACTTGACCGGAAGCCGAATGAGTGAAAACTCCACCTTCACGGGTAGACTTGGCTACAATACCAGGAACGGATATTACTATGGCTACCCAGAAGAGACGATCATTAACGACTTAGATTCTATTAAGCAGGTATTCAATGAATTCCGACTTGGGCTTGACTGGAGCAGCAGGTTGGCTGAAGAGGGTAGGCTGTCGTTAATGGCCGACTTCAATCTCATCAATGATGAATATGGTGTAAGTGAAAACCAGCTGGGTGCGACGATCAATGCTGATGTACCGCTGACGGATATGCTCAACCTCGAGTTGGGACTGTCTGGAGTATTAAGTCAGTACACCAATGGCTTAGGCGAGTATAAGCGCAACCTATATACCGTACAGCCAGGTGTATCTTATCAGAATGAAGCGCTCAAGCTGAAAGTGGGAGCTCAGCTGGCGATCGTCGATGAAGACAGTTCGCTAAATGAGAACTTCAATATTTATCCGGATGTCAGGCTGGATTACAATGTTTCAGAGATTGTCAATTTCTATGTCGGTGTTGGTGGAGGTATTCGGCAGCATTACTTTTCCAGTAGAGCTCAGGAAAATTTCTTCATCGGTGATTCCGCGGAGATACAACATTCCAGCGAACAATGGCAAGGATTTGTTGGTATAGCCGCCAATAGTCAGAAGCTGTCTTTCGACCTCAATGCCAGATACGGACAGGTCGATAATATGGGATATTTCGTTAATAGACTGAGCAATCCCAGCGAGTTTGACATCATTTACGATAGGGGTACTACAGGTCTACTGACCATAGGTACGACGGTAGGCTATGCTATTAATGATAATGTGGTAGCTGAACTAGGAGCTAAGTTCTACAGCTATAGCACCGACAGCCTGTTGGTTCCTTACCATGTCCCTGAGCTGGAGGCTTTCTTCAATATTAAGACAAATTTGGCTGACCAGTGGACCTTAGGACTTCAGGGACAGTTCATGGGAGGTATTACCGGAGTTAACCTGGCCGAGGGCACCAGTTTCGATTTAGATGCCTTTTTTGACCTATCGGTAGAATTAGATTATCAGATTGATGAGCACTGGGGTGCCTTTGTAATGGTGGATAATGTGCTCTCACAAGACTATTCGAGATACTATAGATATCCTAATCGTCAATTGATGGCGAAAATAGGGGTGAGCTATTCCTTTTAAGGTCGGTTGAATTTTAAGTTCACTCTTTAGGAGGAAATCATCTTTTTGTTAAATTACCAGAGAATACAATCCAACTATCAAAGCATATGGCTAAGAAGAATCCAAATGACGATCCGGAAGAGGAGAAGAACTCTCAAAATCAAGACGATAGTTCAGATGAAGATTTTGGTCTTCCTGATTTAGAGTATGAAGAGCTGGAAGATGATACGGAGGACGAGGAAGTACTTGAAGAGGAGGTAGATGAGTCGATAGCCGCTTCTACTACAGTTGAGGAGGAGCCGGAGATGGATGACGAACCTGATCTCGAAGATATTACCGATATAGATGATGAAGTAGATGCGGTAGATGTCAAGGCAGCAGCTGAGATAGATGACGATGATGACACTTTTGAGCCGTCTTCACTTGATGATGATTTTGAGGCTGATGATTTCGACGATAGCGATTTCGATGAGAGTGACATGATGAGTGAAGAAGAACTCTCAAAAACTCCCGTTTATGATGATGACGATGATGATTCCTCTGATTTCGACGCGGAAGATCTAAGTGATTTTGAGCCGTCTGAGGATGCTGAATTGCCAGGCAGCTATCGCACAGTATCTAGCGAAGAGGGATCTGGGAAGTTTACCAAGATCATCGTAATTGGTGTAGTATCCTTCTTTATCATCGCTGCTGTTTTACTTTTCTTCAACAGCCAAACAAGCGACTCTACCACTGGTCAGAAAGTAGTCAAAGTAGAAAAACCAAAGACTGAGGCGAAGAAGGCTCCACCGAAAAAGGAACCTGCTAAAGCTGAGGTCGAGCCTGAAACTACGACGACTCAGCCGGCGGCTAAGGCAGAACCAAAGAAACAGCCTGCCACGACGACTACAACACCAAAGCCTCAGGCAAAGCAGCCTGCAGCACAACAATATACTGGTGCTCCGGGGGAGTTTACTGTACTATCTGACCGAACAGGTCGTTCTTATGTCATCATTGCGAGTTTCTTTGATGAGGATATGGCAACCGACTACAGTGAAAAACTGGCATCCAATGGCGTGGGTACTTCGATTATTCCACCATTTAAAGATTCTAAGTTTTACAGAGTCGCTATAGCTGATTTTCCTTCTTATAGTGATGCAGCGAGTGCGCTGGGTCAATTCAAAGGAACCTATGGCGATGATGTTTGGGCATTAAGGTATTAGAAACATATGATATTACTTCAGGCAAGCACTGCTATTGATATGGCAGCTGCTGATTCAGTAGAGACGATCTCTGTGCTGGAACTATTAACAAAAGGCGGCTATATGATGCTGCCTTTAGTTTTACTATCCATTATAGCGCTGTACATTTTTATTGAGCGCGTTATGACGATCAACCGTGAGGCCAAAACACCTGTCGGATTCACGGATAGCATTCGTACTAAGGTGATTGGTGGAGACATCAATGGAGCCAGGATTCTCTGCAAGGAGACAGACACACCGGTAGCCCGAATGATCGAGAAGGGACTGAGTAGAATAGGAAGCCCGCTTAAGAACATAGAAGTATCCATCGAAAACGTCGGAAAGATCGAGGTGTATAAGCTCGAAAAAAATCTCAGCTTCCTGGCCACCATCTCTGGCGCTGCACCGATGATTGGCTTCTTGGGTACAGTCACCGGTATGATTCAGGCATTCATTGCGATAGCTCAGGAAGAAGGCGCTGTGAGCCCTAAGCTGCTCTCTAGTGGTATCTATGAAGCGATGATCACTACGGCCGCTGGCCTGGTAGTCGGTATACTGGCCTATTTAGCCTATAACTATCTGGTGACCCGTGTGCAGAAGTTGGTGCACAATATGGAGTACAGTTCGATTGACTTTGTGGACCTACTGCAGGAGCCTACATGAACATTAAGCCAAAACATAAAATAGAAGCGGCCTTTAGCATGTCATCCATGACGGATGTGATCTTTTTGCTATTGATCTTCTTTATGCTAACCTCATCTTTTATCACGCCATCAGGCCTACCGGTAAATCTGCCTTCCAGCAAGAGTTCGAGCATCATTATGCAAAAGGTGAGTGTCACGATTACCAAAGACCTGGAGTATTTTGTCAATGACAAAAAGGTGAGTAAGAATAACCTGGAAATGACGCTCAGAAGTGCTTTTGAGGGTAAAGATGGTCTGGTCGTTCTCCATTGCGACCAGTCAGTACCTGTAGAACATCTGGTGCACGTTGCAGGAATAGCCACAGCGCTGGAAGCCAAAGTATCTATTGCTACCAAACCTGCAGGATGATACCGGATCAGAACTCCAATCGAGATAAGAAGGCAATGGCCATTTCCGTGTTTATTCACGGTATAGTGGCCCTCTTGTTCATCTTTATCCTGGCCTGGAGGGAACCGGATCCACCGATTCCGGAATATGGCATTGAACTCAACCTGGGTGTATTCGATAATGGTTCTGGTGATGATCAGACTGAGCTACCGCCATCACCTACCGAAAAACCGACTCCTGAAGAGTCACAAGACGAAACGACAACTACGGAGGAAGCTTCCGCACAAGAACAAGTGCAGACTGTAGAGCCTGAGCCAACCACGTCGAGTAGTGCAGAAGAAGCAACCGAGGAAGTAGAAGCCTTTGACACACCCAGCCCGGATTTGGTAGAGCCTGAAGTTGTGGAAGAGGTGATCCAAAATGAAGTGATTGAGGAAACTGTTGAAGAGATCGAGACTATACCCACCAAAGAGGTGAATAGAATGCCAGAGATCCCTGAACAGATTATTGAAGATGAACCTGTCGAAGTGGCACCAGAGGTGGTAGCACCGACGGCTAAAGAAACTACTGTCGAGGGGAAGGCGACTGAAACCAATGATCCGGCTGCTAGTAACCAGGGTGATAAAAAAGATGAAGTGGGTGATCAGGGCGATCCGGAAGGTGAACTTGACGCTAGAGCGCTCTATGGCACACCTGGTGCTGCGGATGGTGCGGCATTGGAGTTATCCGGCTGGAACTGGGATTACCTGCCTAAGCCTGATGACAAGTCCAGTGAAACTGGCAGGATTGTCTTTGAGATCACCATCGATGATGCGGGTTACATTATCGGGATCAAAACCCTTGAGACAACTGTAACGCCAGCCGTAGAAAAGGTCTATCGGGACGAAGTGCTACAGCTCACTTTCAGTCCTACGACTGATAATTCTCGTCCCGCGCCAACATCCACAGGCCGTATTACCTTCATTATCAAGACAAAGTAGGCGTTGACTTATCAGGAGACACTGGACTTTCTCTACCGAAAGCTTCCCATGTACCAGCGATCGGGCAAAGCAGCGATCAAAAAAGACCTAACCAATACCTATGCGTTATTGGAGGGACTGGGTAATCCGCATCAGCATCTCAAATGTGTACATATCGCGGGAACCAACGGCAAGGGAACGAGTGCGCATACGATTGCCGCCATTCTCCAGTCGGCTGGTCACAAGACCGGCCTCTACACTTCCCCGCACCTCAAGAACTTTACTGAAAGGATCAGAATTGACGGAACAGAGGCCGATCAAGCCTTTGTGATCTCCTTTGTTGAAGACCACAAAGCGTTGATTGAAAAGGTTCAGCCTAGCTTTTTTGAGGTTACCGTGGTGATGGCTTTCCAGTATTTCTATCTACAGAAGGTGGATATAGCTGTGATCGAAGTTGGATTAGGCGGCCGCCTGGATTCGACGAATGTCATCACACCCATGGTCAGTTTGATCACCCAGATTGGCTATGATCATCAAGACCTGCTCGGTGAGACCCTACCGGAAATTGCCGGGGAGAAAGCCGGGATCATTAAACCAGGCGTGCCGGTAGTAATCGGGGACAATCATAAGGAGCTGCGCGGACTATTTGAAGCTAAAGCCCAAAATAGCAATGCAGCAATCAGCTTTGCCAGCGATGAATATAGGGTTGATCCTCAAATCAGGGATGCCTTGGACATTCGGGGGACTGATCTACATATTACGGTAGTGCCGGAGATCAAAGGGGAATATTATCTTCACAACCTACCGGGAATATTAGCTACAGTTGATGAACTGATCAAAGCAGGCTTAGTTGTAGACACGGAAGCCATCAAAAAGGGAATAGCGCAAGCAGCAAGCCTTACTGGCCTGTTAGGCCGATGGCAAATGCTACGCCAAAAGCCATTGACGATCTGTGATGTGGGGCACAATGAGGACGGTCTGAAAGCCAATATGGCGCAGCTCTCCAAACTGGCCTTTGACCAACTCTATTTTGTGATCGGAGGGGTTGCTGACAAAAAGTGGGACAGACTTATTAAGTTGCTACCGAGAGATGCACATTTCTTCATTTGCCAGCCCAGCATACCCAGGGCGATATCCGCGAAGGATCTCTCGGCATATTTTGAAGCGGCTGGACTGACATATCAAATCGTAGCTGATGTGAATGATGCCATTGATACTGCGCATCAATTGGCATCTGATGATGACCTCATATTCATCGGAGGCAGTACCTTTGTCGTCGCAGAAATAAACGATCTATAAGGTGAGGAAGAAACTTCAGCGCTTCAGTGATAATGCTGCTAGTTATAATGTAGTAGAGCGCGGCAAAGACAATTATGATAAGATCAAAGGGCACTGGTCTGATCATTTCAAGAATGATCATCCATTAGTGGTAGAGCTTGGTTGCGGTAGAGGTGAGTACACAGTCGGGTTGGCCGAAAGAGACGCGACGAGGAACTACATCGGCGTGGATATCAAAGGTTCCCGCATATGGGTAGGAAGCAACTATGCGCAACAGAACAACCTTGACAATGTGGCTTTTCTTAGGACCAAGGTGCAACAGATAGATGAGTTCTTTGCGGTAGATGAAATCAGCGAAATCTGGATCACATTCCCCGACCCAAGACCCAGAGATGGAGATGAGAAGCGGCGCTTGACTTATCCGGGGCTAATGGAGAAGTATCATCAACTCCTCAGGAAGGACGGATGGGTCAAGTTTAAGACCGACAATACCGATCTCTTTGACTATACGCTGGAGATGATCAATACGGATCAAATAAAGGTCAGGAACCTGTCCCATACCCACGACTTGTATAATTCAGAATTCAATGAGGAGCATTTTGGCCTCAAAACGAAGTATGAAGGCATCTTCACCGCCAAGGGGGAGAAAATAAAATATATGAAGTTTCAGTTTTCCGAATAAACCTTCAACTTAGCCGCTTACCTGACGCTCGATGGACCTTAGCCTTGTTATCACTGTATACAATGAAGAAGACAACATTGAACCTTTATTGGCCAGGATCAGCGAGTCTTTGGCGGACTATCCTGGCGCCTATGAGGTGATCCTGGTTGATGATGGATCTACGGACAGCACTGTCGCCAAAGTGAAGCAATATGGTGATGAGCATACCAAGCTGGTCATATTTAACAAGAACTACGGCCAAACTACCGCCATGTCGGCGGGCATTGACTATGCCGAAGGCGGCTACATTGCTACACTCGACGGAGATCTGCAGAATGATCCCAGTGACATACCTGCGATGATCGACAAGCTCGAGAAGGAAGACTGGGATGTAGTAGCTGGTGTCAGGGCCAATCGCCAGGATGGGATGATGCTCCGAAAAATCCCTAGCGGTATAGCTAACGCCATGATCCGTAAGCTGACGGGAGTTCATCTTCATGATTACGGATGTACACTAAAGCTTTTCAAAAAAGACATTGCGAAAAACCTTGGCCTGTATGGTGAGCTGCACCGTTTTATTCCCGTGCTCGCCGAACTGCAAGGGGCGCGGCTGGCGGAGATGGATGTCAAGCACCACCCAAGAATCCATGGACAGTCCAAATATGGTCTTGGCCGCACCTTCAAAGTATTAAGTGATCTGCTGCTCATGGTTTTCTTCCAGAAGTACTTGCAGCGGCCGATGCACCTGTTCGGAACGGCAGGGATACTCACTTTCATCGCTGGTTCACTCATCAACGTTTACCTTCTTGTGCTGAAAATATTAGGGGAAGACATCTGGGGTCGACCATTGCTGATTCTCGGCATTACACTACTGCTCGGTGGCGTCCAGTTGATTACGATAGGATTAATCGCAGAGCTGATCGTGAGGACCTACTTCGAATCACAGAGCAAGAAGACCTATCGCGTAAAGCAAGTGATCGTTGGAAAAGCAAAGGAAAGGGTATAGCCGATTCCTAAAGCCTGTGGCCAAGGTAGCCTTCTCGGCTGCCGCGCTCTATTATGTTGCTAGCAAGATTGATCTTCAGCAAACCCGGGAGATTTTCGTTTCGATTGAGTTTGGGTGGCTCATTCCCGCAGCGCTGTTTTTCATCCTGTCTAAGGTCGTTTCATCCATCCGGCTCAATGCTTTCTTCAGGTCGATCGGGCTTGTGATCAGCGAAAGGTATAACCTGCGTTTGTATGCCATTGGCATGTATTACAATCTGTTTTTGCCAGGTGGGATAGGAGGTGATGGCTATAAGGTGTACCTGCTCAACAAGCAGCATGAAACCGTCAAGCTGAGGTCGCTGATCAGCGCTACATTATTGGATCGTATCGCCGGGCTCTATGCGCTGGTGGTGCTGGCGGGCGTATTGGGCCTTTTCTTACCAGAATATTTTGACTACCAGCGACCGATATTGTCAGCCTTGATCCTCGTCAGTGCACCGGCGTATTACGTCATGGTGAAGCTGATATTCGATGGGTTTCTAAAAGCTACGGCTAAGACCGTCCTGCTGAGCTTTGTGGTTCAGGGGTTTCAGGTGATTTGTGCCTACTTCATCTTGTTGGCTTTGCAGGTCAAAGCGCAATACGTCGTTTATCAATTTGTCTTCCTGATCTCCTCGATCGTGGCGGTATTTCCATTTACGATAGGAGGGGTAGGCGCTCGGGAACTGACCTTTGTACTCAGCCACGACTATTTAGGTATCGATCAAAACGTGGCGGTAGCTTTCAGCCTATTGTTTTTCCTGATTACAGCTGCTGTTAGCCTATGCGGCGCTTTCTTATCAGAAAAACAGAGCTAGTCAAACAGATTGAAATGACGTGTAACTCGGCTGAACTGGTCACCCTGAGCCCGTCGAAGGGTACTTCGCAGGTGCTGATCAACGAGTCTTCGACAGGCTCAGACTGAAAGCTCTGAACACGTCATTGGTAGCCACGATTAGCGCTAGGCGCTTTCTTATCAGAAGAACCGCAATAACCGTCGCATGCTTGTGGCCTACACGATGACGGAATGGAGGTCATTCTCGTTTATCGTCATAGAGCGGGTGCAACTGTGACGAAGGAGCGCAGCGATCTTAAACTTTAGTTTTGAATTAAGCACGCGTGTATAGCCTCAACTTGACGATAGTAAGGTTACTCCGTGATGCTCTTCCCGCTCAAGCCGCTGGGCTTTTACTTTTTTCATTGATAAAAAAGTAAACAAAAACTCTAGCCAAAATAATCGCCTATCAGCCGCACACCCCCACGCACGCCAGGGTATTTTGGCAGGCCTGCCCGCGATAAGT
>CAYGOT010000066.1:0-10915 GCA_964351595.1 uncultured Roseivirgaceae bacterium
CAATATCAAGATCTACACCATTGCGGTAGGCAAAGAGGGGAAAGTGCCTTTCGGTAAGGACTTCTTTGGAAGGACCAGGTACGTGGAGAATACTATCGATGAGACGACCCTGCGGACTATCGCGGAGATCGGTGATGGTAAGTTTTATCGGGTGTCGAATAATGAGGCGCTGAAGGAAGTTTTCGCTCAAATCGATGAATACGAGAAAGTGGAGATCAAAGAAAGCCGCTACAAAGACACCACGGATTTTTATCAGGTTTACCTGATGTGGGGGCTGGTCTTGTTTCTTTTCTGGCTGATGCTCAAGTCGACCTTCGTGAGCAATGTGTTGCAAGACTGAATAATGGAGAATTGAAAATGGAGAATGCTGATTGCCAAAAGCCGACTATTGCCACTCGGCGGGCTTAATACCAAAAAGCTTTTTCCACCAAGGATGTTCGATCCATTCTATCCGTCTAGAATTAATCTCTACTAATTCCTTCAAACGAAGATTAACAGTTTTTAGCTCATCGGTGTTCTTAATGAGTTCAACTGTTACCAGTTCAAGTTGTGAAAGTCGATCTCCTTCTTTCATATTAATCCTTTGGTTAAAGATAATGCTTTAAATATTGATACTCAATAGTATAACACTAGTTGAGCCGGGATCATTTCCAATAATTCTGGTAGCCAAGAATGGCAAAGCTGACATAGCAGCGTACAAAAGGAGGGATTCGAACCCTTTGGAGACTTCCCGTCCACCCCAAAAATAAACTTCTCTTTTTTCAGTAACATTCCGAATTAACCATGGTATTCATAAAAGATACAATTGAGATCTATATATTTAGGTTACAATTAAGATCTATATTATGAGCAAGTACACACTAGGCGAATTTGAAGAAGTAGTAATGTTGACAGTAGCTATTCTATATGAGAAGGCATATGGCATTAGTATCAAGGAAGAAATAGAAAACAGACTCTCCCGGTCGGTAAGTGTAGGCGCAATGCGCACAACGCTCAAAAGGCTCGAGAAAAAAGGGTTACTCACCTCAGAATTTGGAGAAGTCACGGCAGTTCGCGGCGGAAAACGAAAGCGCTATTTCAAATTGACACAATACGGAAAAAAGGTACTCACTCAAGTCATGGAGGAACGCCAACAACTATGGGAGGCCATACCAAAGGTGGCACTTGAATTCACATTTGCATGACCAAAGACAAACTCATTTTTCCCAAAGGACCCAAACGACTGCTAAGGTTCTTCTGCGATCCAGAACTGCTGGAAGATGTGGAGGGAGATCTGAATGAGCTCTTTGAGCAGAGATTAGCAAAAGGACAACAACAAGCAAGATTGGCTGCATGGGCAGATGTCATCCGACTCTTTAGACCTGGTATCATTCGAGATATTCAACTATTCAAAAACTCAAACTCAATAACAATGCTACAGAACTATTTCAAAGCTGCATGGCGCAATATGCTAAAGCACAAGAGCTTCGCTACCATCAATCTAATGAGTCTAGCCATTGGCATTGCCGCCTGCATCGCCATCTATTTGTTTATCGAAGATGAACGATCGTTTGACGCTTTTCACACGAAAAGTGATCAACTCTACCGCCTCTGTGAAGTGCAGAGTTTCCCTGGTACAAACACTCAAAATGTAGCCTTGACCATGCCTGGTATGGGTCCTACGCTTAAGCGGGACTTTCCTGAAGTGCTTGACTATACACGATTTTGGACTTTTGGAGAGCAACTCGTGGAAGTGGGTGAAAAGAAGATCATGACCGAAAAAATGGTGGCTGTAGACTCCTCCTTCTTCCAGCTTTTTGACTTTACAATTCTCCACGGTGACCGCAATCAAGTATTTGACAACTATCAAAATGCTGCTATTACTACTTCTTTTGCCCTCAAGCTATTTGGTAGAGAAGATGCTATTGGTGAGTATTTTGAGGTCGATGGAGATAGATGGAAAGTCAACGGCATCATGGAGGACATCCCCGAAAACTCACATCTGCAGTTTGAAGTGGTTGTCTCTGTTTACTCAGTTCGTGATAACAGACAGGAATTCGATAGTGAGTTCGGCAGCAACTACATGAATACCTACCTACTCCTTAGTGAAGGAGCTGATTTTGGTCAAATGACCCAGCAGTTCCCGGATTTTCTCATTCGGGCTACCGGTGATGAAGAAATCATAGATATCTATCAATTGTATTTGCAAAAGCTATCCGATGTACATCTCGCCTCTTCCAATATCGAGCATGACTACAACAACTACCGCAAATTCAATGGCGAGTATCTTGATGTATTCGTGCTGATTGGAATACTCATCTTGGTCATTGCAGCAGTCAATTTCACCAACCTTACAACAGCCAGAGCGGCCAACCGCGCTAAGGAAGTTGGAATTAGAAAAGCCATTGGTGCTTTTAAAAATCAGTTGGTTTATCAGTTTATGTTCGAGAGTCTTTTGCTGGCCATTATGGCTTTGGCATTAGGTCTGTTATTACTCGTGATAAGCTTACCGCTCCTCAACGGTCTAATTGATCGGGAGCTCAGTCTGGTCGCATTATTGGACGTCAAGCTTATCGTCATCATGACTGGAATAGTGCTCGTACTTGGTCTGTTGGCAGGTTTATACCCTTCCTTTTACCTCTCCTCTTTCAACCCAGCTGCTGTACTCAAAGGCCTCAACATTTATGAAAAGCGTTCGTACTTCCGCAGTTCACTCGTAGTGATACAGTTTAGCCTAGCGCTGGCCATGATTGTAAGTACGCTGGTCGTAAGTCAGCAATTGATGTATATCAAAAACAAGGATATAGGTTTCGACAAGGAGCATATACTGCTCATAGACATGAACGAGGAGGCCAGAGAGAAGTATGATCAGCTCAAGGAAGACCTACTCAAGGAGTCGAATGTACTTGGCGTAGCAGGATCAGGCCAGCGACTGGGCAACAACTTTCATCAATGGGGATTTAAGGCCAAAGTGGATACTGGAATCGTCGACATCAGTACCTCCAACGTACTCGTTGACTATGATTTCCTGGAAGTTTACAATATTGAGTTAATCGCAGGACGCAACTTCTCAAAGTCTTATGCCACCGACAATGGGCTAGCCTTCATCATCAATGAGGCATTGGCCAAAGAGCTTGGCTATGATGATCCGATAGGACAAAAGGCAGGGCACGGCTTCTATCCTAACGACTCCCTTGGCACGATCATAGGTGTGACTAAAGACTTCAACTTCAACTCCCTGCACTATAAGGTCAATACTCTGGCCATGGTCATCCATGAAGATTGGAACTTCCATGAAGTATCCGTCAAAATAAACGGCAGCAACATCCAGCAAGCCATCGCCGACGTAGAGCGGGTCTACAATAAACATGTGAGCGACTTCCCTATCCGATACGAGTTCCTTGACAGTCATTTTGAAGAACTGTACAAAGCGGATGATCAGATGGGTGCGGTAGTGAAGATCATGGCTGTGCTCTCCATTTTTATAGGTTGCATGGGCCTTTTTGGTCTCGCGTCTATCGCCATAAAGAGAAGGGTCAAAGAGGTGGGCATCAGAAAAGTGATGGGAGCAAGTATGCAACAGCTCATACTGCTACTGTCTAAGAGCTACTCCATTATGATCCTGCTTGCCTTCATCATCGCCACGCCGCTCACTTATATCTTCCTCCTCGGCTGGCTGGACAACTTTGCTTATCGCGTTGATATCAACCCTTGGGTCTTCGCAGTGGGTGCAGTACTCTCGATGGTGATCGCCATGGCGACCATCAGCTTCCATGTCATCAAGGCGGCTACCGCCAATCCCGTGAGATCGCTGAGGCATGATTGAGTGTGTGTCGGTGTAATTAACGTACTTACTGTATCCGCTTGATCACTTCGGCCGCCATGGTCATGCCAAACATGGCCGGCATATAAGAGATGGTGCCGTAGAATGATTTTTTGTAGTTCGATCCATCGGTCAGTTGTAGTGAATGCTTCGGCTGTATCTCCTCGGAGTAGACGCAGAGTACCCCTCGGGTGACACCCTTGCCCTTGAGTAGTTTTTTCAATTGCTGAGCAAACTTGCACTCGCTGGTTTTGAAAAGGTCGGTGACGCGTATTTTCGACGGGTCAAGTTTTCCTCCTGCTCCCATCGAGGAGATAAACTTGTACTTCAGCCTCCGTAGTATCTGGATCATCACGAGCTTTGGAGCAAAACTGTCGATACAGTCGAGGACATAAGTGAATTGATTCTTAATCAGAAACTCATGCATCACCTCAGGCATCATGAATTCATCGATAACATGGACTTGAAGCGAGGCATTGATGTCCATAAAGCGATCCTTGAGCACCCAGGCTTTCTTCTGGCCAACAGTAGAATCGAGGGCCTGCAGCTGACGGTTCTTGTTGGTAGGATCTACGATATCGCCATCGATGATCGTGATCTGGCCTAAACCAGCTCTCACCAATGTCTCGGCGGCATAGCTACCTACACCTCCTAAGCCCACGACAAGTATATGTGCATTTCTCAATTTGGTCAATGTCTCAGTTCCAATGAGCAACTCCGTTCTTTCTAACCAATCTTTCATCTCTCAAAAAATTCTCTTGCGTTGCTGTTCATTTGAGCACTAAGCTGTTCTACGGATGTTCCCGTTAATGCTGAAACATGGGTATACACGTCTAATATGCTTGTATCTGGCATGCTGTCCGTTTCCAAAAATAGTCGATCTACTGGTAGAGACTCAAACCAGTCTATGTATTTGGCTGGGGTTGTCGGCATCAGCGAAAGGTAAAACCCCTGATCAATTAATTGCTGCGCGAGGATAGCATGACGGCCATAGCCATGCACGCACCAGCTGTGTATAGCAGGAAACTCCTTTTTGATTTGAATCAACTGATCGAAGGCCCGCACACAGTGTATGATGACAGGTTTGTCCAGCGCTTGGGCGATGGAGAGCTGGCTCCTGAGTATATCCATTTGAACCTTCATCGGTGGGCCTTTGAGTCGATCCAGTCCCATTTCCCCCATCGCAAGACAATTAGGTTCAACGAGGATAGACTCGAGCATTTTTCTTTGCTGCGCAGACACAGGAGCTTCTGTCCACCACGGATGTAACCCTACCGTAAAATATTTATTCGGCTTGTCCTGACTGAGATGCAGTGACACGATCTCCATCACATCTTCCCGATCTTCATATCGCATGCGATGCGTATGAAAATCCAACAACTGATCGTCTCGAAATATTGACTCTGTCATATCCATGGCAATTTTATGGTAATGATCTACAATCGTCAAAAGCTGTGGCAGTTATCATTTTTAAGTCTACACCTCATTTCAAATATCGCTTACCTGCCACGCCGCTCAGAGGGTCGCTGATGCAACTCAAATTAGAAGAAATTACTATCCGAGATTCTGCAACAAAATGTTAATTTGCGAGTCGATCAATAAACCAGCTAGCCTACTATGAGCAAACCCACCATCCTCTATGTTGATGACATGTTGCCGAATATCAATGTCTTCAAAATCACCTTCAAAAGGGACTTCAACATTATCACTGCTGAGGAAGCAGAAAGGGCCATTGAGTTGGTCAAATCCGATGACGTTGACTTGATCATTGCGGATCAGCGGATGCCAGGAAAGACAGGTGTGGAGCTCATGCGGGAAGTCGCCACGATAAAGCCCGATCTACCGAAAATGATTATCTCCGAGTATTCTCAGGACAAGGTGATCAGAGATGCCATGAAAGAGCTCGGTATACTTCACAATATCCATAAGCCATGGGATCGAGATGAACTAAAGGCTGCCATTCTTAAAGCAGTCTCAAAACAATCCTAAGACACAAGCCACTGCCGCCGCATCCTGCACGGCATTACCCACAGACTTAAATACAGTGATGTCTTGAGCAGCTCTCTCGAACTGGTCGATGTGCTCTACCCAGTAGCCCAGCTCTCCAGTGACGTGCGCTTTGCTAATAGCGCCTTCATTGATTGGGATCATTACATCACCCGCTTCTGCCAGGCATCCACCCCATTCATCAATGACTAGCCTCGACGAAGCGATAATGTCTGTAGACAGCTCTCTGTCGGTCAATCGGAAACTTCCCACCGCATTGATATGAGTACCCGGGCTGATGTCCTCTAAATTCAGGACAGGTTCTGATGCTGTGGTACATGTACAAATCACATGTGCCTCTTTGAAGTCTTCCGTTGGTAAACACTCTATCCCAAACTCAGTTTTCGCTTTCTCACAAAAGTCTGCGGTCTTTGACTCGTCAGATCCTCTTACCAGAATCTTCTCAATCGCCAAAACTGATTTTATGGCCTCAACATGATAGCGCCCCTGAACTCCAGTGCCTATTATGCCAAGGACTGTTGCATCTCTTTTAGCAAATAATTTCGCTGAAAGTCCGCTGGCAGCTGCCGTGCGCATGGCCGTGATTTCAGTGCCATCCAGAGTTGCGATTACCTCGCCTGTACTCGCTCGCTGTGCTGTGATAATTGCGTGGATGAGTGGCAGGTCTTTCCCTCTATTCTCTGGATTGACAGTCACCAGCTTGGTGATCAGCAAATCCTTTTCCGGTAGGACGGCCGGCATGACCAACTGCGTCACGCCCTGATCAGGGAACTCATTAATTGCCCTATCAGGCACCAGCGCCTTACCTCTGTGCAACGCTGAAAATCCGTACGCCATGGCATCAATGCACTGCGCTATAGACATACGGTCTTTTATATCCTGAGCAGAGTAGTGTGTTGGACTTCTTGACATGAGATGTATTGATGATATATGAAGCTTAATTCGATAAATAAACGATTTAAAAGCACCACAAAATTGTCATACCGCAATGTAACCCGCCTTGCCGGCGAGGCAGGTGGAGATATCTTCTTAAAGTAGAAGTAAGAAATTTGCTCTTGTTGAAGTTGTAACTATTAATAAGGTTTCCTGCCCTCCGGCAGGCGGGCTCCTATCGTACCAATGACGAATATTAAACTGTCTGTCTGAGCTTGTCGAAGACTTTTTGGCAAGGTGCTGCGAAGTATCCTTCGACAAGCTCAGGATGACAGGTACTTTGGAGCTATTCGTCATTTCAATTTGTGCGTTTGGGAATCCAGATGTTAGGTCTCGAAAAGACAATATTACGGTGCTTTTAAAGTCGATAGGATGTGAATAAGTCTTCATAGGTCAATATACCGTCTTTAGGGTATATCCTTAAATCTTTGTGACACATATCTTGAGGGTATGAATAGAGTCACTAAAATTGTCATTTACACCCTGCTGATAATTCTTGCCTTCGCGGGGGTCGTTGTTTTCGGACTTTTGTTTGCCGTCAATGATTACTCCCCCACCTATCTCGCAGGAGCGTTACTGGCGCTGGGAATGGTCTACTTCAGTATAGTCAACCTGGTAGACTCGAACAACGCATGGAAACTAGCAATCAAACGGGAGATACAGGAGGACGGTAAGGATGTCATCACGAGTTGGGAAATCGGTGAAGACGATTGGTCACTGTACCTGGCAGAACAAAAGGCCAGCATAAAGTCGATCACGATTACCAGTATCATCGTCGCTGGGGTGATAGTGTTCGTATTGTATGTGTTTATCGCGAAGGATAGCGAGCAATCTCTGATGGCCATTATCTCCAACGGCTTGCTAGGTGCTGTGCCACTTGGTCTACTGGTGGGTGGAGTTTATGGCTTGTTTCAGTGGCGTACAATAAAGAAACTGTCCAGAGATCGAACAGGTAAGGTATTCATGGCCAGGGAGGCCATAGTCGTCAACGACATGGTGATCATCTTTCAACGGAAGTTATTTCAAAGTATCAGTTCAGCCGAGATCATTACCGACCGAGCAATACCGGTAATTAACCTCACCGTGAAGATGAAGTCGGTCAATCGGTCTACTTATCAAGAGCACTTCATCCCATTTCCGGTAGGGATGGAAAAGCAGGCTCAAAAAATCATAGTTTTCTACTTATCAGGAGCGGGTGCCCCTGATTTAGATGATCAAGAAGTAGCTGAGAGCGGGGAATAGACCTCTTAGCTCGCCATAAATCGCTTCACGTCCTTTACAGGACCGAAGCTGGCTGAGTGCATTACGGTTTTCTTGCCTTTGACGAGGTGAACCTCGGCAGGTGCCACTTTTGCCTTAGAAGTAGCTACTACCACTTTGTCAAAGTACTTACGGGCAGCCTCATACTCTCCTTTTTCAAACTCCTGAGTGTTCTCATTAGTCATCAGCGGGGAGAATGGCACCAAATGATAGTTGAAGACTTCTACTCTATACTTTGGCTTAAACTGGGTTATAAAATTCTGCCAGGCTTTTTTCATGTTGGGGTGTTTTTTCCGTATTCCATCGTGAATTTGCTAAAATCCAGATTCTAATAAAAGATTTCGACGCTAAATCATTTGATTGGCACTCGCAATCTCTCCATTATACTTGGTCACTTCTATCCCAAACATACGCAGAAAATCCACACCCTCGTCATTGGGAATGCCTTTGTACTCCGCATAAGAACGTAAATATATCACCTGAGCTATGCCCATAGTATAGATGATACGGGCACAAGACAGGCATGGCGAGAGTGTGACGTATAATGTGGCCCCCTCGACTGATGCCTTGTTTTTCACTGCGTACAAGATCGCATTTTGCTCTGCGTGTATCGCCAGAGAACAACCTCCTTTGGAGTCTCTAGGGCACCCTTGCTCAGGATATTCCACATCGCAGTTGTGCGTACCGGCAGGAGGACCGTTGTACCCGATGGAAATAATCCTCGTGTCCTTGGTCAGCACCGCACCGACGTGTCGCTTAATGCAATGCGAGCGCTTGGCCAGGTTTACCGCCAGTTCCATGAAAATATCGTCAAATGCAGGTTTGTCCATTGGTCTCTGTTATCAGCAATATGCTATTAATGGGGAAAATACAGCTTTCAGAAGGTCTAAAAGTGAGTAATAAAAAGTGGATCGGTCAACAAAATCAATTGCCCTCGCCTCCATGCACACAATTAGTTGATAAACTAGGCCTTATACGCCACTCTATAAATGGCGCCAGCCTTATCGTCCGAGATGAGCATCGAGCCGTCTTCAAGTATAAATACATCCACCGGACGTCCCCATGCCTCTTGCGCATCTTCATCCAGCCAGCCATCTATAAAAGGCTCGTAGCTGGTAGCACGGCCATTTTCAACTTTTACCTGCATAATGCGATAGCCTATTTTCTTCGATCTATTCCAGGAGCCATGCTCCGCAATGAAGAGGCTACCGCTGTACTCTGCCGGAAACATATCACCAGTATAAAACTTGAGCCCAAGTGGTGCTACATGCGGCCCTAGTTTATAAGCAGGCTCCACAAAATCACTGCAAGGAAACTTCTCGCCAAACTCTGGATCTGCGATATCACCTCCATGGCAGTACGGATAACCAAAATGCATTCCCGGCTCGGGCGCCTTATTCAGCTCACAGGGTGGCATATTATCACCCAACATATCACGTCCATTGTCTGTAAACCACATCTCTCCCGTCTCCGGATGCCAGGTAAACCCTACCGTATTTCGCACTCCCTTAGCAAAAATTTCACGGTCGCTTCCGTCGGGATTCATCCGCGTGATAGACGCATACATTTCATTCTTACTCTCACAGATGTTGCACGGTGCTCCTACCGGAATGTACAACTTGCCATCAGGTCCAAAAGCTATGTACTTCCACCCATGATGCTGATCTGTTGGATAGTCTTCATAGATCAATGTTGGGGCAGCCGGATTATCAAGATTATCCTCGATGTTGTCATATCGCCACAGCTTTGAGATTTCAGCTACATATAGTGACCCATCTCTGAATGCAACACCATTGGGAGCTTTGAGATCTTCAGCAATTATCCACTTTTTATCTGCCTTGTAGTCACCGTCCTCATCACGAACAGCCCATACCCTTCCCTCATTGCGATTACCAATAAAAACAGTGCCGGACGGACTCATGGCTATGGAGCGGGCATTCTCAATTCCCTCTGCGAAGACACTGATCTCAAACCCTTCAGGTAGGTTAAGTGTACTCAGATTGATACCCTCTACGGCTTCTTTGGATTCATCAGTCTTATTGTCGTCGTTGGACGTTCCCTCAGTTTTGACTTCACTTTGACATCCAAAAATCAATAAAGCCAGAAGTATTGCTGCGTATTTCATAATTTCCAATTTAGGATACTAAAATACATAAATGCACCTTAGAAGAGAATTGTTTTCTGGCAGCCGCGAGACACCTGTGTTTAAAGGTCTCTGGCGGAGTGAGTCGGATTTTGCTGTTCCGCAATTACCTTTTTGAGCTCTCTGATCTCATTGCTCAGGTTGTCTATATTTCGCTTCAGCTGTTGATGTTCATCATGCACAAAGAGTTTTATTCTATTGTCCTCCTCCATAATCTCCTGATGATGCATCTCATTCATCGTATTCACTACTATCGCAATAAATACATTGAGTGTGGTATAGGTAGCCACCAGTATGAATACAATGAAGTAGAGCGCCGCGATAGGAACTTCGCTCATTACCGGTCGGGCAATGCCGCTCGACCAACTCTCCAGAGTCATAATCTGAAAGAGTGTAAACATTGACTTTCCGAGCGTTCCAAACCAGACAGGAAATTGATCACCGTAAAGATTCGTACCAAGCACTGCGAACACGTAGAAGATCATAAGAAGCAATGCTACAATCCACCCAATACTGGGGATGGCCTTGAGAAGCGACTCTATGATGAAACGAAGCTTAGGTACATTCTTGACGAGACGAAGGGTACGCAGTATCCTGAACGCTCTGAACACCGTGAATGAGCTCGCAGCGGGTACTATCGAAATAACGATAACCAAAAAATCAAAAACGTTCCAGGCATTCTTAAAGAAACGATAGTGGTATACGGTCAGCTTGAGTACAATCTCAATGATAAACACTCCCAGGATAATCAAATCCACCTGGTCAATGAC
>CAYGOT010000066.1:10925-24066 GCA_964351595.1 uncultured Roseivirgaceae bacterium
ATGACCGTAGTGCTACATCCAATAGTCAGAAGTCTCCAAACCAATGAGGAGCGAATTGATGACAATCAGTAGAATGATGCCATTTTGAAAGTGACTGGATTCAATTAGTTTCTTAATCGAGTTGATCTTCACGCCAATCTATTTTCAATACCCAACGAATCAATCAAATAATAGTTTTACTACCAATTATTGAAGCTTTACTTTTCAAGAAGGATTGATACCAAATCGGCTATCAGATGAACTCAGAATTTCTATTTTTGCGGCATGCTGTCAATCAATAATCTTTCTTACTATTTGGGGTCGCGTGCACTTTATGAAGATGCCTCACTACATATCAAACCCAAGGACAAAATTGGTCTTATCGGCTTGAATGGAACGGGTAAGTCGACGCTGCTCCGATTGATTGATGGTGAGTACGCTCCCGATGCTGGAGAAATACAGAAAAGTAAGGACACTACAATAGGTTTCCTGAACCAGGACTTACTCTCCTTCCAGTCTGATGATAGCATCAAACTGGTGGCCATGGGTGCTTTTGGCGAGGCTTTGGATGTACAGCACAAGATAGATAAGGTGCTCCACGAGATGGAGACCAACTACAAAGATTCGCTGGTCGATAAGCTTGCCAAGCTACAGGAGAAGTTTGAAGCGCTGGATGGCTATACCATACAGTCCAAGGCTGAGGAAATCCTGGAAGGTATCGGCTTCAATACCGCCGATTTGGAGCGACCACTACGGGAGTTTTCAGGAGGTTGGAGAATGCGTGTGATGCTGGCAAAGCTACTCCTTGAGAAGCCATCACTCCTCATGCTCGATGAGCCAACTAACCACCTTGACCTGCCCTCGATCCAGTGGGTGGAAAACTATCTCAGAAGCTATGATGGGGCTGTGATTGTCGTTTCACACGACAGGCAGTTCATCAATAATACAGTCAACACCATTGTAGAGGTCACGGGACAAAGGCTGGACTACTACGCCGGCAACTATGACTTCTACATGGAAGAAAAGGCCTTGAGAAATGAGATCCAAAAGGGTGCCTTTGAAAACCAGCAACAGAAGATCAAGCAAACAGAGCGATTCATCGAACGCTTCAGAGCCAAGGCGACCAAGGCTCGTCAGGTGCAATCCCGTGTGAAGTCACTGGAGCGGCTGGATATCGTGGAAGATGTCATCGATGAGATGGCCAAGGTGAATTTCAAATTCAACTTTAACCAGAAGTCGGGCCGTCATGTCGTCATGATGGAGAATGTCTCCAAGTCTTACGGTGACCTCACCATTCTTAAAAATACCAATGCCCATATCGAGCGAGAAGACAAAATTGCATTGATCGGTGCTAATGGAAAAGGTAAGTCTACCCTCCTCAGAATCATTGCCAACGATGAGAAAGTGAAAGGAAAGATCAGCAATGGCCACAATGTAAATATGGCCTTCTATGCCCAGCATCAGCTGGAGTCCCTCGGTATCAACAACGAGATATTGGAGGAACTCAAGCAGCACGGCTCTGATAAATCAGAACAAGAGTTGCGCTCAGTGCTGGGATGCTTCCTATTCAGCGATGAAGATGTCTTCAAGAAGATCAAAGTACTTTCAGGCGGTGAAAAATCAAGGGTTGCATTAGCCAAGACGCTCATCTCAGAAGCTAACTTCCTACTCCTCGATGAGCCGACCAACCACCTGGACATGCAGTCTGTCAACATATTGATCCAGGCGTTGCAGCAGTATCAGGGCACTTACATTGTGGTCTCTCACGACCGCTACTTTGTGACACAGATTGCCAATAAAATCTGGTGGATCGAAGACAATGAGATCAAGGAGTACCCGGGTACCTATGACGAGTTCATCTGGTGGAGAAGCCAAAACGAAACCTCTGACAAAGGTCAAATGGATGCTCCGAAGAAAGAAGTCAGCAAGCCCAAGCAAAGCCATAAAGATCCGGAGAAGAAGCAGAATGATAACGAGATCAGAAAGCTGAAGGCCGACCTTGAAAAAATCGAAGAGCAGGTCACCTCGACTGAAACCAAGATCAAGGAAATCGAAACCAAGCTTGTGGACCCTTCCATCTTCACAGAAGAAGATTTGCTGAAAGACACCAACGCCGATTACGAGAAGCAGAAGCGCTGGCTGGACGAACTCAATGACCGCTGGGAAGAAGTAGCAATGAAATTGGAAGAAGCCGAGGCTTAATTCACCTCATTTTTAGCGTCAAGCTTGCCTTCGATCCGCTCCAGCTTAGACTGAAGTGCAGAGATTTGTGCCAGTAGATGTCTGTGCTTCTCCTCTTCGATTAACTTGAGTTTTTCCTCCTCATCTTTGATTTCAGCCATGTGCAGCTCGTTCATGGTGTTGACCACTATCGCAATAAAGATGTTGAGCGTAGTGTAAGTGGCAATCAAAATGAAGGGCACGAAGAAAATCCATGCATAAGGCATCTCTTCGAGTATTGGACGGGCTATACCTGACGACCAGCTCTCCAATGTCATGATCTGGAAAAGCGTGAAAATAGACTCTCCCATGGTACCAAACCATTGTGGGAACACGTCTCCATAGATATTGGTACCCACTACCGCAAAAATGTAAAAGATGATGGCCAGAAGAAGGATAATCCAGCCGATACTGGGCACTGCTTTGATCAACGACTCGATGATGATCCTGAGCTTAGGCACATTTTTGAGTAACCTCAATGTCCTGAGTATCCTGAGCGTTCTAAATACAGAGAACACACCAGCAGCCGGCATAGCGGCTATCGCGACAATCAAAAAGTCAAATACATTCCAGGCATTAGTGAAAAACCGCAATCCGTATGCGTAGATTTTTAGCAAAATCTCAAGGATGAAAATAACGAGGATGGCGAAATCAAACTGATTGAAAATATCGCCACTCTTTTCCATCAACTTATGGTTCGTTTCGAAACCAATAGTGATGGCATTTATGACAATGAGAGAAATAATGAACCGCTGTACCTTGTGATGTTCTAGAAACTCTCTAAGTACTTTGCGGTGGTACGAAACTGCCATAGTCCTGACTGGATTTGAAGCTGCAATATATAGGATCGTTATGCTGATTTAAAGGTTTTCGAAAAATTCTTAATAATTTGCGCTCCCAGATTTAAACCCGATATTCTATGAGAAATTTATTGCTACTGATAGCGTTTTTGGGCTTTTTTTCCTGTTCCACCCCAGTTGAAGAGGGTGATTTTTCGGATGTTCCCGAAGGTGCTATATTGGAGGATTTTACCGATGATCCTGACCTGAAAATGGCCACTATTTATACCGGCGCAGATATCGCCGCTCAAGGCACCTATTTCAAGGGTAGTAGGTCAGGCACCTGGACCGAATACTACGCCAATACCGGTGGTGTAAAATCTATCACTACCTACATCAATGGTCAGAAGGAGGGCATCTTCATCCAGCTCAATGATCAGGGAGCGCTGGAGGAAAAACTCAGCTACCACAAAGACCTGCCACATGGCAAATACGGCAGGTACAAGCGTGGCAGGATCATCGAGGAGAGAGAGTACGCCTACGGGCAGCTCGACGGGCTCATGAAAAAGTATTACGACAATGGTACGGTCATGGAGGAAAGTATTTTTTCGGCAGGGGTTCGCAATGGCATGGCGAAATGGTACGACCAGGAAGGCAACTTGACCATCGAGTATGAGTACGTCAATGGCGAGTTGGTCAAAGAGGAGCAATAACGCGTATGGCTGCTGCTCAAAGTACATCACTCAAAACCATCGCCGACCTATGGGTCAAGGAGGTCAACTATCGCCTCTTCGAAGAGTCCGTTCCCAGAATCAAAAAATGCCTCGACGAACTGACTGAAGAGGAAGTCTGGAAGAGACCAAATGATAATCTCAGCAGCATCGGAAACCTCACGCTACATCTCATGGGCAATGTCACCCAGTACGTTATCCACGGGATAGGTGGTGCCGCTGATGACCGTATCAGAGATGAGGAGTTCAGCAGCTCGATTCGCTACCGCAAATCAGAATTGACAGCCAGACTGGATAAGTTCGAGGTAGAGGTTCGGGATGCGCTAACCAGATTTAAACCTTCGGATCTCGATCGTCAGTTTTCTATACAGGGATTTGATCTGACCGGAATAGGTGTGCTTACACATATCGTCGAGCATTTCTCTTATCATACCGGCCAGATCACGTGGTACACCAAGTTTCTCAAGAACAAAGACATGGGCTACTATGGTGACCTAGATTTGAATGTGACGGGGTGAGCCTAAATGAAGTGTTTTAATCATCCTCATCCGTCTGAAGACCCCTTTTAGAGTTATGCTTGGTGTTTCTTATATTGTGCTGTAATCTCAACCAGAGATACATTGACTCTATTCGTACCAAAAGCAATTTATCATTGAAGTATTTGAATGATATTTAAAAATGGAACATCAAATAAATCCTTATGGTGCGATCATCCCTAAAAGAACAACCCAGTCTTGCAGAGATTATCTAGAAGAAATAACTCAGTCAGAATTATTTCTGGTTACCGCTATTATTGGGAATGATTTTGCCCTCGATAACATAGATCTAGCCCGTGAAAAACTAGCGGAGTTATATGAAGAATCCGACAGCAATGTCGTCAATTCTTTTATTCAAGCCATAAAGTCAAAAGAAATAGATAGTGTGTTCGACATCATGGTGTTCCAAGAGTTTTACGGTCAAATGGTATATGCTAGATCAATTGATAACGTAATCACATATTTTAAGGATCTTCTATCAGAGGTAATTAGAGTTAAGCCTAAGGTTTTGAGTTCAAAAGAACAAGTCAGCTTAGATTTCCTACTACGGTTTGACTCCATCGAAAAAATGTATGAAGCAGTCGCCGAAAAAAAGATTGACGAATTGTTTTATGGAGGAGTTGAGAAAATAGAAAACTTCTTTATTTCAAGGCTCGGATTAAATTTATTCGAAAATGACACAGATCGTTTTCAATTTAAGAAAGCAACTAAATACAGAAATCTTATCGTACATAACAGAGGTAGGATAGATGAAGAGTTCATCAAAGAATTCAAAGAGCCAAATTTCGATATTGGCGATAAGATAATCTTTAGTTACTTGGATATATCGCAAATCAACGTAATCTTCAGTAATTATCTAATTCACCTGGACCACAAGGTTGCCGAAAAATTCCACCTAAAAGTAATAGACAATTACTAGGTGCGATTCTCGCAAAAAAAGCCTAGGCTATTCTCTCTAAAACTTAATCAAGTATTGAAACAATAGAGTAGAAGAGCTAAGGTTGATAATATTTACAACTATGAGGATTATCATCCCGTATAATATTTACATTTATGATGATAATAAACCAAAACATCAATGAAAGGTACCTACTTAGGAGAATTTGAAGAGCTGGTATTGCTCACGGTGGCCTCTCTGGGCCAGGAAGCTTATGCTGTGTCCGTCAAAGCAGAAGTCGAGTCAAACGCTGAGCGAAAGGTCAACATCAGCGCCATCCACTCATCGCTTTATCGACTGGAAGACAAAGGTTTTTTGACTTCAGAGTTTGGTGAGGCCACCCAGAAACGCGGAGGTAAGCCCAAGCGCTTTTTCAAAGTGACAAGCGCCGGATTCTCAGCATTGCAGCAGTCCAAAGATCTAAAAGAACAACTTTGGAGCAATATCCCGCAGCTCACCTTTCTATCCATCTGATCTAAGTCAGCAGGTTGGCAACTGATCGGCATCATATTGAACCTCCTCGCCTGGGCACTTATCTGCTTCAGCGCATTTACGGTAGGGAACTCTACGACGAGATCTCCGGTGACATGCTCGAGATATATGCCGACAGGCTACAGTCTCATGGCAAGGCCTACGCCTCCTTCCACTACATGGTCGATGCGGTGCAGTCACTCCGCAACTACGACCTCAGAAAAAAGAACAACACAACTCAAAATAATTCCATTGCTATGTTTCGCAACTACCTCAAAATCACACTACGAACCATTACCAAGAATAAAGTTTACTCTGCGCTCAACATCATGGGGCTGGCCCTGGGTATCGCAGCGTTCATTTTCATCCTGCAGTACGTCACCTATGAGAATAGCTACGACAAGTTTCATACAGATCATGAGAATATCTATCGCGTGCGATACAAGGTCTATCGCGGCGAGGAACTCAATATAGACTGTGCGGCGGCAGTACCCAGAGTAGGTCCGTTTATGAAGGAGAAGATGTCGGAGGTGATCGACTTTGCAAGGGCGTTCCCAGTAAGTGGCGTTATGTCTACCAACAACAATCAGTTTCGTGAAAATCGTATTCACGTCACCGACCCTGCCTTTCTAAACATTTTCGACTACCCTTTGATACAAGGCGATGCGAATACGGCATTGTCCGAGCCTAACAAAGTGGTGATTACCGAGGAAATGGCCTTGAAATACTTCGGAACAACAGATGTGATCGGCAGGCCGATTACTTTCAATTCGTGGTTTGAAATGTCACTTCAGGTGAGTGGAGTATCCATTAACGTACCAGATAACTCGCATTTCAAATATGATTTTCTGATCTCCTATGAAACGCTAAACAACCGTACCCGCGATGAAGAAACTGGCAGAGTACCTTCTGAGGAAGGATGGGGCTGGTATGATTTCAATACCTATGTGCTGCTTAGAGATGGCACAGACCCGGCAGCTTTTGATCGTAAATTCAACGACTATTTACTGGAAGAGCGTGGTGAAGATTTCGCTGAATACAATTTCAGAGCCGAGTTTCCCCTACAAAAACTGACCGACATTCACCTTTATTCTAACCTCTTGCAGGAATCCGAGCCTGAGGAGCAGGGAGACGGCCAGGCGGTGTTTTTCCTGACCATCATCGCCTTTTTCATACTCGTCATTGCCTGGATCAATTATATCAATCTCTCAACAGCCAGATCAGTGGAGCGGGCCAAAGAGGTAGGCGTTCGCAAAACCATGGGTGCCTACAAAAAGCAACTGATTTACCAGTTTATGGCAGAAGCGGTGATTCTCAACTTTATGGCCTTGATAGTCGGGCTCCTGATCGTATTTTTTGGAATCAACTACTTCAACCAACTTACTGGCTCTCAGCTAAGTCTTGATTTTCTTTTGAGTCTCAACTTTTGGCTGGTCGCTGGTGGTGTATTTATTACTGGTGCAGGCCTCTCTGGTCTCTACCCAGCCTTTATCTTATCTTCCTTCCGGCCATCGGATGTGCTGAAGGGTAAGTTTTCAGGAAACAAAGCAGGCAATACTCTTCGCAAAGTCCTGGTTGTCTTTCAGTTTGCCGCATCCGTTGCGCTAATTACCGGCACTATTATAGTCTACCAGCAGCTGGCCCACATGCGCAATGCTGACTTAGGCTTTGATATGACCGATACGCTGGTGATGAAAGGGCCTGCTGTCTTTGGTGCAGACTCGCTCTTCACCACTACCATGAAGACCTTCAAGACCGAAATGCTGAAAAACACTGAAATCGAAGCGATTTCGGCTAGTTCCAATGTGCCTGGTGATGAGATATTTTGGACCAATAGTATCCGCAAGAATGGAGAGACTCCTGATAAGGCGAAGACCATATACATCGTGGGTATAGACTATGCCTACTTCGACACTTATGATATTGAGCTGCTCGCAGGAAGGAACTATAACAAGACCTTCAGCACTGATACCGGATCTATGATCCTCAACGCCTCGGCAATCAAGTATCTGGGATTTGAAAGCTCAGAAGCTGCGATCAATCAAAAAGTAATGTTCTGGGATTATCCGAAAACCATCATTGGAGTGGTAGATGACTATAAGCAGATGTCCGCTAAAACAGCGGTATCACCAATTATTTTCCCTTTGGCATTAGATGAGAATAACTTTCTGACCCTCAAACTCAACGTAGACGACTACAGCAAGGCTTTTGAAATAACCCAGAGCGAGTTTGATCGCTTTTTCCCGGGCAATCCATTTGATTATTTTTTCCTGGATGATTTCTTCAATCGTCAATATGACAATGAACGAGAGTTTAGCAGGGTCTTTACGCTATTCGCTGTATTTGCCATTATCGTAGCATGTCTGGGCTTATTTGGACTCTCCTCATTTAGTGCCATACAGCGCACCAAGGAGATTGGCATTCGCAAGGCTATTGGCGCTGATATCTCCAACATCATCTTTATCCTTACCAAAGAATTTATGCAGTTGATCCTGGTATCCATTGTCATCGCCTTCCCACTGATCTACCTGGTTATGGATGGGTGGCTGGACAACTTCGCAGTGCGAATCAACCTTGGGGTTCCGGTTTTCTTACTGGCCGGCTTAGTGGTCATCCTGATTGCCATATTGACGGTAGGGTATAAAACCCTTATCACAGCCAAGTCAGATCCGGTCAAAGCACTGCGCTACGAGTAGAATGAATTGAGAATGTAGAATGGATAATTGACTCATTTATTTTCCATTCTCCATTTTCAACTATGACTGTCGGCGTACTGCAAAGGTGGGTGCTAACTCTTGGGTAAGGTCTAGCAACGGCCGTCGTAGCTCCCATCTTTGCTTATCTGAGTCGAATTAAGTAAAATGCATGCTGCAAAATCTGACCAGCACAAAACTTAAACCGACAGCATGGAATTGTCCACCTCCTTTTCAACTATTGATATTATTGTCTTCTCGATTTATGCCCTGTTCATTATTGGATTGGGCCTTTGGGTATCCCGAAAGAAGGAAGGCGAAGAGCAGAATTCGACTGATTATTTCCTTGCCGGTAAGACCTTGCCTTGGTATGCGATAGGTGCCTCTCTCATTGCTTCCAATATCTCTGCGGAGCAGATCATCGGAATGTCCGGGTCTGGCTATGCTGTGGGTATGGCCATAGCTGCCTACGAACTAATGGCTGCTGTCACCTTGCTGCTGGTCGCGAAGTACTTCCTGCCTATTTATCTACACAAGGGCATTTTCACCATGCCACAGTTCCTGGAGATGCGCTATGACAATCGCATCAAGACGGTTATGGCGATTTTCTGGTTGCTGCTCTATGTATTTGTCAACCTTACTGCGGTGATGTTCCTCGGTGCATTGACGCTTAACACCGTCATTGGGGTACCCTTCTTATATGCCATCGTCGGGTTGGCTGCTTTTTCTGTTCTCTACTCGTTGTATGGCGGTCTGAAGGCTGTGGCCTATACGGATATTGTCCAGGTGATCTTCCTTGTTATTGGTGGCGTCATGGTGACGAGCATTGCCCTTGACCTGGTTAGCGGTGGCAATGGCCCCATCCAGGGCTTCTTTACCTTGATGGCAGAGGTTCCTCAGAAGTTTGATATGATTTTCGAGGTGGGTGACACTTATACGATTAATAATGATACTAAGTCCTCCTACATGGACCTACCGGGAATCACCGTGCTCGTCGGTGGTATGTGGATCGCCAACCTCTCTTACTGGGGTTGTAATCAGTATATCACACAGCGCGCCCTGGCTGGCAAGGATCTGGCAGAAGCTCGAAAGGGTGTTGCCTTTGCAGCGTTCCTTAAAGTGATCATGCCCATCTTCGTAGTGATCCCTGGAGTAGCAGCATTCTACCTTGTAGAGACCGGCAATCCAGCTATCACCGAGCTGATCAAAATAGATGGCATTATCAAGCCGGACAACTCCTACCCTACCATGCTTGCCCTGGTACCAGCTGGATTGAAAGGCATCACCTTCGCAGCACTTATTGGAGCTATCGTATCCTCACTGAGTTCTATGATGAACAGCACCTCGACCATCTTCACGATGGACATCTACAATAAATACATCAATAAGGATGCGAGTGAAACCAAGCTGGTTTCTGTGGGTAGAATCACAGGTCTCATTGCACTAGTCATCGCATGTATAGTCACTCCTGCCTTGAGCGGTTTTGATCAGATGTTTCAATACATTCAGGAGTTCTCGGGCTTTATTACCCCCGCAGTAACGGTGATTTTCCTTTTCGGTTTATTCTGGAGCAAGGCGACTCCTACAGCCGCATTATGGGTAGCCATACTGACGATTCCGTTAAATCTGGTTTTCTATTTCGGCTTCCCTGATGTGCCCTTCCTTGATAGAATGGGTTTTATCTTTATCCTACTCTGCTATGCGATGATCCTGATTTCTATGGCCGGTAAGTACGATTTCAAATTTAAAGATCAAAACTTCTTGTTGATCATAGGGACGATGTTCCTGTTCATCATAGTAGTAGCAGGTGACCATGAAATGTTCCATGATACAGCATTGGACATTGATAATGCTTTTGGCAAGTTCTCCATCCATATGATGAGTCTCATGTTCCTGGCCCTGGCGCTTTTCTTAACACGAGATATCGACTATGATGATAATGCTATTGATATTCACAAAAAACATTATATCTCCACTAAAACTTTCAACATAGCCGCTGTAGTCGTATTGGTCATGGTAGCATTGATCTATATCATTTGGTGGTAACCCAATAATAAAAGCCTATGAGCACGACTACATTCACTCTTACCCCGGCACAGGAGGTCTTCAAAAAGAAGATGCTCAATCCCTGGCTGTTTCGGTCCTTCGCTTTCTTCAAGGTGCCGATGGGATGGCTCTCTGGTATGCGCCTAACGGAATTGACTACAGAGCGCGCTGTGGCGACCCAGCCATTTAAGTGGTTGAATATGAACCCTTTCAAGTCCACCTATTTCGCTGTTCAAAGTATGGCGGCTGAATTGTCAACCGCTGCGATAGGATTACTGGCTATTGAAGGGCAGAATCCTTCCATTGCCACGATCATCATAGACATGAAGGCGGAGTTCCCTAAGAAAGCTACCGGTCGTGTGACCTTCACCTGTGAGGATGGAGCAAAAATCTTCCAAGCCGTAGAGCACGCTAAATCAACTGAAGAGGCCTCCACGGTCACAGCCAAAACAGTCGGAACCATGGCCGACGGCACAGTAGTGTCAGTGTTTGAGTTTACCTGGTCTTTTAAGCGGAGAGGTAGGTAGGCAGGATCTGTTTCTTGAGTTTTTATGAGATTCTCAAGTCTCACTAGCCCTACGGGCTAGCTCTCAAGGCAATGACGAATGCAATGGTTAACGTCATTCCCTTGCGAGGGAGGAACGACCGAGACTTGGGAATCTCTGTACCCCACAGCTACTGCATGTCCTTCACCTCATCAAACAAATCCCTCAAGGTGGGATTAAAATCTCTTATCAACTTATCCTTCCATACACGGTTCCACTTCTTTACTTTCTTCTCCCGACGAATAGCAGTCTCTATATCTGAAAAGAATTGATAATAGATTAAATCGGTGCAGTTATACTTGTTCGTGAAGAAGGAGCCATTTTCATATTTGTGCTGATAAATTCGTGCATATAGGTTTGAGGTTACACCAGTATAAACAGTGCTCCTTGTCTTATTTGAAACGATATAAATATAACCGCCCCTAGCTTTCATAAAATGAAAATAGCAAGGATCAGATAAAAGATTTTCAGCCTAGCCGCAATTAGATTCCCAAGTCTCCTAAGCTTCGCAAAGTCGCAAGGAAATGACGGCTGTAGTGGCAGGCTACTGCTATAAGATGGTTTTCGCTTGGTAGTATGAAGCGAAGGAAGAAAGTGTCTAGGATATCTGGTTCGAAAATACCTACAACTCTATCAACAACCGATTGGAGCTCGACTGTCTGGCGGTATTTTTAAGGTCATCCAGTGCCGAGACCAGGGCATCCACCTCGGAGAGTTTGCCTACAGCCATTTGATCGAGACCTTGCTTCTCCAGTCTATCAACTACAAACTCGATAGTCAGTTTATGCACGTCGATTGACGGTAGGAAAACCAGGTCGTCATTATCATCAGTGGCTTCATGGATGAGCTTAGCCTCTTTCAGTTCTTCGAGCATCAATACCACAAAGCGTATGGGCACACCGATACGCTCTGCAATCACCTCGTCCGTCAATCCATCATCACCGCGCTCAAAGTTTTTCGCGATAGCCGTCATGATCAAGAGTGCCAGGCGCTTCTTGCTCGCAAGGCTTGGCTTGGTTTTATCGTTATCAAAGTAATGGCGGTTGGCATTTTGATGGGCAAAGGCAAACTCCGCTCCAAAAAGCACCAAAGTCCAACTCAACTGCACCCAGATGAAAAACAAAGGTAGGGCTGCAAAACTACCGTAAATAGCATTGTAGCGAGATACGCCTACCTGAAACTCAATATAGAAATACTGTAAGAACTGATAAGCTAGGGCCGTAATCAGACCGGCATAAAAAGCCGACTTGAACTTCACCTTCGTATTGGGCATCACTATGAACAACAACGAAAACATGAAGCAGATAAGAATGAGCGGCACTGCCCTAAGCCCAAACTTAACCAACCCGACCAGGCTGTCAAGAATGTCATACTCCACGACCAGTACATCGAGTTGAGTGGTAATAAATACGGTCATACTACTAGAGAGCACCAATATGATCGGAGAGATGATCATGATCGATAGGTAATCCGTGACCTTGCGGATAATCGAGCGTTGCTTTTTGATCGCCCATATGCCGTTGAAAGCCATCTCAATATTATGGAAAAGCCTAAGGACTGTATACAGTAGTACCATGATCGAGATACCCGCGATGATGCCTCCCCTCGCCGTATCCAGCATGTTCTGTGCGTACTTGACCGATTCTCCCAGCACGGTCTCCTGACCGGGAAATAGGTTATTCAGTTCCTGGGCCAGATTAATATCCAAACCAAAGCCTTTGGCCATGCCAAAAAAGGTAGCAATCACGGGTACAATGGAAAGAATACTCAGGTAGGTCAATGCTGAAGCCTGCATGGCACAATTGTCTTTCACAAAATCCTGCCCAGTAAGAATCACGATCCTAAGATTATGATATAAAGTAGATCGTGACTTAGGTAGATCTGCCAGCCGGATATTCCACAAGTCGACCTGCACAAATTGTATCAGGTCAGCAACTTTAGTTTTAAGCACAGTCAGATTCATGGACATGGAGTAAATATAGCTAGTGCTTCTGAGATGATTTCAACCTATTCGAAGTTGATCTTATCAATAAAACCGACGGACATCTTCACTATTTAAGTAAAGCAGACGAAATTATCTTTCTAAAATCAACTCACAATGAAATATATCCTTCAACTCGCCTTTCTACTCCTCATTGTCTCTGCCTGCCAACCCCCTGCACCAAAGCTCAAAGCACCAACAATAGAAAAGCGCTATGTTAAGC
>CAYGOT010000066.1:24076-26665 GCA_964351595.1 uncultured Roseivirgaceae bacterium
ATGTTAAGCCCACGAATGGCTATGCCCAGATGGCTGTGATCACCCATGGCAAAATGAAGCGACTGCTTATCTCCGGTCAGATCGGACAAGGTGACACGCTCGAAGAGCAAATGCGCGGTGCACTAGCTGCTATCAAAGAACTACTCGCTTCGGAAGGTGCCACCTACAGCGACCTGGTCAAGATCAACACCTACATCGTTGACTACCAGCCAGAGGATTTGGATGTATTTCGCGGAGTACGACAGGATATTTTTGGAAGTGAGATTACCCCTGCGAGCACCTTGGTAGGCGTATCCGCCCTCGCCCTACCGGAATGGCTCATCGAGATCGATGCGGAGGCAGTAGTCATGATTGAATAGACATTTATCGTTAATGAATAGCGCATAACCGTAAACAACAGATTCTATGCCCTGGATGTCGAAATGAACCCTGGTACAGCTCCAAAGGATTAAATAAATTGCATTTTATCTAATCGGGATTGCCGAAACCCGGTAATAGTAGGCTACCATCACACCATTGCAATGAAACATCCCCTTTACCTCACACGTCAAGCTACATTTATACTCTTACTTACTCTTTTCGCTAGCCTTATGCAGCGTTGTGTGCCGCCAGCTAATGAAATGGAATCCAGGGTGGAAGAGCCCACAGAAAAACCTGAATACTTCCTACTCAGACCAGACATAGAGAAGGCTTACGGATATTCACATGCCGTGAAAATCGGAAACGAAATAAAAATTTCGGGTGCAGTAAGCATGGATGATCAGGGGAATCCAGCGGCCGTTGGTGACTTAGAGCAGCAGATGAAAAACTGCTATGCAGATTTAGAAAAGATTTTGACTCACTACGGTTGCACATTTGATGATGTGGTGGTGGAAAATGTCTTTACGACTGACATGGCTCTGTTTCTTCAATATTCCGGCTATCGCAATACCATCTACACCAAGCAGTTCCCAACAGGGTCGTGGTTGGGTGTGCGAGAGCTCGCACTACCTGAGTTGTTGATTGAGATCGAGCTTGAGGTATACAAGCCTGATTGATCAATCATACTATGCTTCGCCGAATTATTAGGTGCTAACGGGAATGCATGCACACGCAGAGCTTAGCCTCCGGAGATATGCTTTGACTTCAATAGTTCACCTTCATCCACTGATAGCCGCAGCTTGCAGGGGTCTGTTATGAGTAATGTTGGCTGGTGCCAACGGTTCTTGTAAGAAACTGTTCTTAAACGGTGGGTTTAAGCCTATGTGCTAAACACTATATAAAAGCTCATGGCTCTTCTATGGAAGTACATCCATAGAAGGTGTTAGTTCATCGAAGATATGCCTTATCATAACCTCCAAAACTGGAGCTTTTCCTACTTTCGTTGTTCGATCAATTAACTAAACGTACCATGAAAAACTTACTGCTCATCCTTATCGTTCTTGCTACATCATCAGCTTTGTCAGCTCAGTCACTTCCTAAGGTAAACAAACCTGATCTACAGTCAACCGTTGAAGATGCGTCCAGCCAAGCAGGATTATCTGAGGATCAGATCAAGGAAGCCTTGATGAAGGATGAAGATCTACAGACGGAGACGATCAACTTCCTTAAGAAAAACCCGGATACTAAAAATGCTATGGCCAAGCTTGCCATGGGAGGTATGGGTGCTTCATTGGGTTCTTCCACAGGTGGATTGATGAAGTCAATACTTGGGGATCAAAACCTGGCAGCAGCTGCGATCAGCTTCGTCCAAAGCAACCCAAAACTGCTTTCACAAGCGATGAAAGTGCTCGGAATGTAGTACTAGCAGTATATACAAAAAGTATATACTCATATGATCTATAATTATTGGAATTGATATAGCTTTATATCCTAATACTGGATATCATGAAGACAGTATCACTAAAACTCGACGATGCGATTTTTGACGAAACTGAAAAAATCCTATCTGGGTCGAAAAAACCTAGAAATCGATATATAAACGAGGCGTTAGAATTCTACAACAGACTTCAGCGAAAGAAGTTGCTTGAGCAGAAGTTAAAAAAGGAATCGGCCCTCGTAAAAGCTGATTCTATGGCTGTACTTAAAGATTTCGAAGCGTTTGATTAAGACGATTAAGCAATTCGAAATCTGGGTCGCAGATTTAAACCCTCAAATAGGAACAGAGCCAGGCAAAACAAGACCCGTGTTGGTCATTCAAACTGATTTACTGAATAGTATTTCCCATCCATCGACCTTAGTCTGCCTTATAACCTCCAATGTCAGGAAGGAAGCTGAAATACTACGTGTTCACCTTAAAAATGGTGACGCCAACCTGAATGAGGATTGCGATATCATGATAGATCAGATCAGAGCAATAGACAACAAAAGACTTATTAAGAGGATTGGCGCATTGCCGGATGATCGAATCGTATTGGTCAAAGAGAATGTAAGAATCGTACTAGACCTTGAATGAGCTGATACTCTAGTCAATATCAACGACTCTCTTACATAACCTGAGTTCGATGTAAGAGTAAAGAGAAAATACCATCAATCCCATCCCTGGAGGGGCTGGGGGTGGGTTTTTGAGAAATCATTTTCTCTTTATGTCAATTTTGATTCAAAAATGAC
>CAYGOT010000067.1:0-26424 GCA_964351595.1 uncultured Roseivirgaceae bacterium
GATTTTTGGTAGCGTTGATTCAGGGATTTTTCGTCTCATAAGTAGATCTTATTTTGAAAACTTTCGCAAGATAATATAATGATGGATTCCTGGCGTGATGGCAATTGCATTGGGCACGGGATAGCACGTGCTTTGCGCCAGGCATATGATGCCAATTATTATAACGTCTAATTATATAATCAATAGGATCGTTGCGGTTGGCCGTGATTTGCTTTAATATAAGATCAGTTATCGTACTGAAGTCCGATAACTGATCTTATATTAAATGCTGCGCATGCGCAAATCACTGGCTTTGTTATATAATTTATATTATGTTAAATAGAGTCTAGCAAACACCCTACTGTTATGATCTTGCTTCCTAATCCTTCTGTTTACTGGTTTGTATTGGCGCAGCTATAAACTTTCGTTATTCTGCTAAGGCTAACACCTGTCAATCGTCAGGCAGTGATTGGACTCAACAAAAAAGACCACCCATCTACGGGTGGTCTCTCTCTGAAAACAGTAAACTTATAAAATTACTGGCGGGTTAAAGGATCACCGTATTAGTGACCTCCTTCTATCGCCTCAATCTTATTATACGCTTCTTCAGCTTTATCGTTCATTTTAAGTTGCTGATACACCTGGTACAGCGCTCTTAAAGCGTCCATGTCCTGAGGGTCTACCTCATGCGCCTTCTCCAAATATGGAAGCGCCTGCTTTAACTCTCCCTGAGCTTTTTCAATTAGCGCGGGTCCTTGTTTCTGATAAGTCTTAAGATCCATGTCTCTGGCTTCATCAAGATATACCTTGCCAAGGTTGACATAGACCGCACCGTAGTTGTACAATCCAACAAAGTTGCCAGGCTCAATTTCTGTGGCTTTACCATAAGCACCTAATGCCTTCTGATAAGCGGCTCTTCCTTCCTCAGTCTTACCATCTGTCATCAGCGCAGTACCTAGGTTGTCATACATGATACCGAGGTTCAATCGTAAACTCACGTTTTCTGGATCGCGCTCTATTTCACTTTCCAGCTTTTCACGGGCTTCATCGACTTTCTCCATTGCGATGAGCAAGTTGATTTCTTCCTTTGCGAACTTGTCGTCTTCAGGATAAAGCTCTCTTGCCTGCTGAACAATCTCGAGTGCCTTCTCATCATTGTTCATTTCAGCGCGCTCCAGATAGGCTACCGTACTGTAGATATCATTGTTACCATCGCCGTTAGCAATCAATTCATAGTATCTATCCAGCGCATTCTGGAACTCACCTTGCTGCTGAGCTGCCGCTGCTGCATAGTAGGTAGTCAATGAATCGTTGGGCTTCACCCGCAAAGCAGTCATAAACTGCTCGTATGCGGTACCAAAATCTTCATTGGTATAGGCATCACCCCCCACATTAATAAAGCTACCCCACAGATCATCGATATTCTGCTGTGCCAGGTAGTAGGTCGGAGATCCCTCTTTCTCCATTTCCATGGTTTTGTGGTAAGCCTCAGCGGATTTTTCAATGGCTTGATCATCCAGTGCAGTTACTGAAGCATTATTACTCGTAGCAATGGCCTGATAGATTTTCCCCATTGTGAACCAGGTTCGGCTCTTCGCCGCATCCTTCTCATCGGTTATGGCTACATCTATCTCGCCCTTAGCAGCTTCCAGATCCCCTTTAGCAAGATTAGATTCTGCTTTACCAACTGATCCTTTGTATTGCGCATGTGCTAGTTGCATACTTAGAGCACATACGACTAATAGAAACACTTTTTTCATGACTCTTAGGTTTTTTGAACAGGTCTTTACAATTATTAGGCCAGTCTACTTTTTTTGGTTTTGATTAAAAGTTCAATATTAAAAAATAATTACTGATTCTCAGATGGGTCATCCCCATTTTGATCGTTTTTCGACTCATTATCAGTAGCATCCTCATCAGTGGCTTCAGTGCTCTCGGCGCTTTCTTCCTCTTCACCCGCAATGTGTTCTATTTGGGCTACCGAAGAAATACTGTCTTCATCATTGAGTCGGATCAGCTTGACACCCTGCGTAGCTCGTCCCATTACACGTAAGTCTTCTACCGAAATACGAATCGTAATGCCGGACTTGTTGACAATCATAAGATCGTCGGAATCCACTACCTGCTTGATCGCTACCAGTGCACCGGTTTTATCCGTGACCTTCAAGGTGACCACACCTTTACCGCCGCGCTTGGTAATGCGATAGTCATCGATGTTGCTGCGCTTGCCATAACCATTTTCGGATACGACTAACAAATCAGCGTCAGGACGCGACATACAAACCATGCCTACCACCCGATCATCTTTACTTTCGAGGGTGACTCCCCTTACTCCTGCGGCTGTTCTGCCCATCGGGCGCACGTCAGATTCGTGGAAGTGTATGGCTTTACCAGACTTCTTAGCTATAATGATATGATTATCACCGTTCGTGAGGTTCACATTCAACAACTGATCTCCTTCATTGATGGTAATGGCATTAATACCGTTTTGACGAGGGCGTGAGTAAGCCTCAAGGGTCGTCTTCTTGATGGTGCCCATCTCTGTGCACATCATCAGGTAGGTATTCTTGATATAATCCTCATCAGACAGATTGACCACATTGATCACCGCCCTTACACTATCCTCACTTTCAATATTGATCAGGTTCTGAATCGCTCTACCCTTTGAGTTTTTGCTTCCCTCCGGGATTTCCCAAACCTTTTTCCAGAAGACCTTACCCATTTTCGTGAAGATGAGCAGGTAGTTGTGGGTGGTGGCCACAAACAGATGCTGCGTGAAGTCATCCTCTTTGGTGCTCACCCCACGCGATCCAACACCACCTCTGCCCTGGGTACGGTACTCGGTGAGTGGCGTACGCTTGATATAGCCTTCATTGGAGATCGTCAAGACCATCTCCTCATCAGGAATCATGTCTTCAGCAGTGAAGTCATCAGCAGCGTGCTCAATGTCAGTTCTGCGGTCATCGCCGTAGCGATCCTTCATCTCGGTGAGTTCGTCCTTGATGATCTGCATACGGATCTCCTCATTGGAGAGGATTTCATTCAAGCGATCAATCAATTCCTTGATCTCCTGGTACTCCTTCAGAATTTTGTCTCTCTCAAGTCCTGTGAGTCGCTGTAAGCGCATTTCCAGGATGGCCTTGGCCTGTATCTCGGATAGCTCGAAACGCTCCATGAGTCCCGTCTTGGCTATTTCCGGATCACGTGATTCTCTGATGAGTTTAATGACTTCATCAAGATTGTCAAGGGCGATGAGATATCCTTCAAGGATATGTGCTCTCTTCTCTGCTTCCGCTAGTTCGTATTCTGTTCTTCGAATGACCACCTCATGACGGTGATCCACGAAGTGTTTGATCATGTCCTTCAGGTTGAGCGTCATTGGACGCCCCTTCACTAAGGCCACATTATTTACGCCAAATGAGCTCTGAAGCTGTGTATACTTATAAAGGTTGTTGAGAACTACGTTAGGAATAGCGTCTCTTTTGAGATCATAAACGATCCTGAGGCCATCTCTATCCGATTCATCACGCAGATCACTTATGCCTTCGATCTTCTTTTCATTGATGAGTGCGGCGGTCTTTTCGATCATGGACGCCTTGTTCACCATATAAGGTATCTCAGTGATGATGATTTGCTCCTTGCCCGTGCTGGTCGTCTCGAAGTTGGCCTTGGCACGAAGCACTACCCTGCCACGTCCGGTCTCAAAGGCCGCTCTGACACCCTGGTAACCATAGATGGTGGCTCCCGTCGGAAAATCAGGTGCTGTCACGTGGGTCATCAGCTCTGCTACCGTAATGTCATTATTGTCAATAAAGGCATGAATGCCGTCCACTACTTCCGAGAGGTTGTGTGGTGGCATGTTGGTGGCCATACCTACCGCAATGCCGCTGGCGCCATTGAGTAGCAGGTTTGGAATTTTTGCCGGTAGGACGGTCGGCTCCTTCAATGAATCATCGAAGTTGGGCTGATAGTCTACCGTATTCTTATTGATGTCGGTCAGCAGCTCCTCAGCGATACGCTTGAGGCGCGCTTCTGTATACCTCATCGCTGCTGGCGAGTCACCGTCGATAGAGCCGAAGTTACCCTGGCCATCAACTAATGGGTA
This sequence comes from uncultured Roseivirgaceae bacterium, assembly GCA_964351595.1. Classification (GTDB taxonomy): domain Bacteria; phylum Bacteroidota; class Bacteroidia; order Cytophagales; family Cyclobacteriaceae; genus UBA6059. The sequence goes on from CAYGOT010000067.1 coordinate 4,085, forward strand.
CCTCAGCGACCACTCCTGGGCCATACGCACCATGGTGTCGTATACCGAGCTGTCCCCATGAGGGTGATATTTACCCAGCACCTCTCCTACGATACGCGCTGATTTCTTGTATGATTTGTTGTAATTAACGCCCAGCTCCAGCATACCGAAAAGCACCCTGCGGTGCACCGGTTTTAGTCCATCACGGACGTCTGGAAGAGCTCTGGAGATAATGACGCTCATCGAATAATCGATGTACGCACCACGCATTTCATCCTCAATATTTATGGGGATGATATTTTCATTCGCTCCTTCAGCCATAAGTCAATTTAATGGTAAGAATTAGTTGGTTTTTTGCTGCTGCAAGATAGTGAAATTTGAGCAGGATTGGAACGCTCAGTCAACCTTCCAGGGCACTTAATAGGGATACATTTTTTTCTTGTTTTTCCCTTTGTAGCGAAACAGCTTTCGGTGGTTTTGACCCACCTTGGGATTCTGCCATTTCCAGATCGATTGGCCTCTTACTTCCATCTTTTGCCCTGTCTCCGGATCGGTAATGATGTGCTCCAACTGTATGTGATCGCTGGCCATTGGAGACCGTGGCAGCCTTGGCCATTTGATGCTCAACCCTACCTGGAAAAAGAAAGTTGGGTTGCTCGTGCGAATGGTTTGCTGTGCATCAGGAATGAACATATTGTAACTCTTGACATCATAGGACGGCCGGAAGGTAATGCTCACATATTCCGATAAATGCTTCTCAACAGTCAGACCCAGGTTGACAAACATGCTATTTTTCGTTAGTTCTTTATTGAACTTCTTACCGCCGTTCATGCCTCCGATTTGTATCTCGGCCACAAAACTGTAGTTCCACCAGTCATAAAAGTTATAGCCAAATTTGGCCAACCAGCGCTTGTAGAGCACAGATTTGTATTCTGGAACGTACGGTCTAATTCTCGTGGTAAGTGCCGTTGGATTGAGGTTTCTCAGCATTTGATACTCTACCATGTACCCTAGTCCTACTCTGAATCTTTGGTAGTCGTAGTGAACGGTAAACATCAAAGGGATGGAATGCCCGATACCCTGAAACCCCAGTTGGGCCGTATCTGAGTCTACGAGCAGATTGGCGTCCTGCAGTAGTGGATTATTCACCGGATTGTTGATGCCTGAAAATGGTATTTCAAACGGATCTCGCAGATCGATCGAATCTCCAAGGATAGGATTGTTGAACCAATTGGAGGTACCAGCTACCTGTTCGGGTACTTCTCCATCTGCATTGCTGAAGATGTATTGGTTGTCTGGTGTCTGTAAAAAGTAGAAACCATTGAGCTCCTGGCTGTAGCTGCTATAGCCATAACCGGTGCTCAAGCTGAAGGTAAATTTGTTGAGGATTTGCGCTAGCGGGTTGTAGTAGATTTCTTCTTCCCCGTCCTTGTCTTGAGCCAGCAGAGCCGTGGAAGTCATTCCATATACTATTGACAGTAGTATGAACTTATGGAATATTCTCAAATTCGCCTCTGTTACGCGCCTCAAAGTAGCCTAATTATATCCACAATATCAAATCAAGGGAGAAGGCTCAATTCGAATACCAATGGCTCGAATGCCCCTATGGTCGCAGCATAAGTGGGAATCACTTTTCTACTCACCAACTCTTCTCTTATGAGTGGCGGCATGACATGGGCGCTACCTCCATAGGCCAACTCCGAGGGTATGATGATAATCGCGCTTTCGCCAAAAAAGAGCTCCCCCACACCTATATCCAATCCAGGGATGACCTGTCCTGTGGCAAACTCAAAAGGAAATGTTTCATTCCCAAAAGTCCCATCAAATGGTTCTCCATTCAAAAATGTCCCGAGATAGGTGATCTCTACGTCCTCTCCTATGCCTGCGAGCCTACCGGAATCAAGTTTTGTGGTCTTCTTTAAATAAATACCACCTGTTGTCAACTTTACAGTATCAATGCTTTGAAGGGCTTGTTCCAGGTCATCCAAGGTTGAGGCGAGCTCTGCTTCAAGGGCGGCTATCTCTGCCGGATCGCCACCATTGAGTCTAAGCTGGGCGATATCAGCTTCCAGATCAGCGATATCATTTTCTAAGGCTGATACTACTGAATTAAACTCATCATTGAGTCCATTATCAATGATGTATTCGTTAATCTCCTGCTCTTCTATGGCTAGCTGCTCTGCATCGGTCAATATGTTTTCAAGCGATATCGTAATATCCAACACATCATTAGGAGCAATCAAGCCCACAACTTCTATATCTCCGTAACCTAGACTCGATGGGACGAGAAAACGATACTCTTCACCCACCTTCATAAAGGCTAGCGCCTGATTAAAACCTACCGGAAAAATGGCATCCTCACCAAAACGCATTTTGCCCGTACCTCTAATCGAATCTTTGATGTCGATAACCAGACCTGTCTGTAGGGACTTAATTTTATAATAGGCCTCTACAATATCACCAGCTGATAATGATGTGCCTCCCGGATTCTCCTCCTCTATAATGATATGAATCCCCGACTCCTCATCGATCTGAGCTTCGATAGTGCTGTCGGACGCCAGATACTCAGTGATGATGCCTTGATCTATAACATCCTGATCGACAGGTTCATCTGCGCTATCATCACTGCTGCAACTCATCGTCAGCCAGGCAAAAGCTGAGATCAGGAATAATCCCTTATTGAATGTAAAAACCTTATTCATATCACCCGAGTACTAACGAACAACAACCCATGTTATTCTATCTATCAAAAAACAAAAGCTTTAGATCATGCAATCTAAAGCTCTATAAATAAGTAAGTTATAATGATTATTTCACATCAAAAGTCTTACAGAACATGTGAAATACCGGTACCTGGTCTAGTTCCAGTTTTTTGCCAATCTCTAGAAGGCAGTCATATTCCACTTTTGCAATACTGCGATTATTGATGATGTCCTCATCCTGCTCCAGGAAGAAACTGGAAATGAATCTAATGAGTATGTACGGTGTGGCAAGGACTTCTCTTTTGTACACAGAGCTACTCACCTCCATGTTGGGATCAAACTGATGCATCAATGCGGATTTATCAAAAGTCTTGCTCATAGCAAGCTTGAGCACCCCAAAGAACTTTTCCTCCCAGATATCATATTTACTAATCAGGAATTTCATTGCATAGACCACAGGATCCTTCTTCATGAAATAACCACCTTTTGACAACTTACGCGCCTTCTTGTTGAGTGCTAGTTCTTCAAACAGGCTTACACTACCATTTGCCAATGCAATACCAACGATGGGGGCCATCAATACTAAGGACAGGAAGTCATGATCACTGATTTCCAGATATGGTGCTTCATTTCTGATAAAGTCCTTCTTTAGTTCTATGGTCGCGTCAAGAATTTCCTGATCCTCGGCCATGGTTTCTACTTCGTATTCCGTGAACATGCTTAGGTCTGCTTAATTAAAACATGAGTAATATATCAATCATTTGTTTCACATTCAACCCTGCCATGATGAGGGGATCAAAAAATATAATAGGCTGATTATGCCAATCAAATGAGCCAAATCATAGTCATCTGTCATTCAAAGAGTTATTAATAGCTCCGGCTCATGTAGCGCGGTGATATCTCCAGTGAATGAAAGGAATGAAAGTAGGTGTTCCCCAGGTTAGCATCGAACCTGAGTGGGTGACTCTGCCCATATTCATCACCTTCTGAGGTAATGGTTTGAAAAGTGAGATTATTCATCCCCGGCTCAAGGGGTACCCTCGCATAATAGATACTATGTGGTATAGTCTGCCAGTTGCGGGTATCAGCCTTCTCAGTTGCAGCATTGAGAATGCCTAATGCTGCTCCTAAGCCTTCATCTTCCTTCCTCAAGCTCTCCTCAGCAGCCTTTTTGATCGCAAACCGCAAGAGTGATTTGCTGAATTCTTTGACCATGCGCTGCTCTAACTCCTTGAACGCAATAGCATTTACGTTTTCAGCTTTTTGCAAGGGATAACTCCCTTTCGGTGTTTTTACCACAGCATTTTCAAACATAAGCGGACGCTCCACATACTTGGGAAAGGTCACTCTAAAGAACTCAAGATCACCGAGTCCGCCCTGGGATTCACTATCACTACTGAGGAAGAATGGAAAGCTAAAGTCATATTCCTCATTGACGAAAGTTACCGCCCCTCCGGATCCTTTTACTACCGTAAAGTTGATTGACCATTCGCTTTTCACCGGTCCCAGCCCGTTATTCCAAAACATAACCAACTCCGGCTGATTACCAGTTTTCGGTTCGTATTTCATTCCAAATTCATTTTCGAATTTCTCCTGCTCTCTGTCAAAACCCATCAATGCAGCTGTTCTGATCAAATCTTTCTTAAGTTGATCAGGGGTGTCGAGTCCAAACATGCTCGTGTAGACCTCCTTATAGATGCGGTGGGCATTCCGATAGGCTATGAACGCATTATTATAGTCCTTATCCGCCTCATAGATAATTCCGATCAGCGTATGCACAAAGGCGTCCTCTTTATACTTGAAACCCGAAGTGTAACGATCGCTGAGCCGAAGTAGCTTGTTATTGAGTCTTCTGCATTCCACTAATGCGGATTCTCGATCCCCCATCATTAGAAAGTTGATGGCCTTGTAATAGAGTACCATAAGATGCTCATGATCCTCCCCTTTATACTCAATTACGGTAGGGTTAGACACCATACTAAAGGCCACATTGAGGTAATTATTTTGATAGTCTTCTCCTAAGAGATAAGCTTTTTCCAGGTAGGTATTGCTCTCCTCATATTTACCGAGTAGAGAGGTCACTACTCCCTTATTCATGAAATAGATGAGCCGCGCTTTGCTCTTCTCAGCCTTTTTGTTCTCCTCTAGTACCTGATCTGCCTCTACGAGCTGACCGGTTTCAAAATTTCGGTTAAACTCATAGTTGAGCTGATAGTAGGTGGAGCATGCTGAGAGCAATACACCTAACAATAGTACAAGGAAGAGGCCCTGTTGCTTCATCTCAGTTGCGTGATATTCAGGTCCTATCGGAATGATAGGACCTTGTGGGTATCCTTTCTTAATTGCGAATGGCCTTCTTAATCTCCTTGTCACCAATCCAAACTTTTTCGTTGGTCTCAAGGTTGGCCAATTCAAGGTTTACTTTGTAAGAGACTACTTTGTCTTTACCATAGCTATCCGTGATGGAAGTCATCACGCCGAAAAGCATAAAGTCCGCGCCGAGTTCCCTACCCCATCTTGACTGTGTCTCCGGTGATGCGAATTCACCCTGGTTAGCACGCTCTTCTCTAAGTTTCTCTCTGAAGACAGAGTTTTGCACGATCCTTACCATGCCCGAGTTGATCATCTCTCGCTCTATGTCCTTGATGAAAGTCTCTGACTCGATATGCTCGCTGGTCTTATTAGAGATCATACCCACGATCATGACCGGCTTATTGCCTGAAGCTCTCGTGAAATCCTCTCTCCATGGTCGGTTAAGTACGTCATTGATCATCTCTTCCGCTACCAACTTGGAGTCGATATCATTCCATCGGCCGCTCAGGTCGATCTGCTGATCGGGACTTATTCTGGTAACCGTTCTCTGGCTACATGCACTTATGGCTATCGCTAAGGCTAAAAATGTAAAAATGGGGTATGCTATCTTTTTCATGATTCATTGATTTGTCAATGGTTTAAAATTGCGTTTGGATCCGGAGGTTCAAAAACCTTGCCGATAATGAATTTGGTACCGCAAATTGATTGTTAACTACATCTTGCACCCATGTGTACGAGATGGTGTTTTGGGCACCAAACAGGTTTAATACTTCCAAACCGATTCTAAGGTTGTCCATTCCCCATTTTTTTGTTCCATACTTTTCCTTGAAGTCAAATACCTTCAAAAAAGCCAGGTCAGCCCTGTAGTATTCATCCCCACTGAAGGCATTGCGCAGGTCGTCATTGTCCGGTGGCCCGAAGGGCAAGCCACTACCGTAAAACAATGTCAATGCGATCCGAAGACTGGGATCGTTGGGCATGTGATCCTGGAAATACATCGCCAGATTGATGCGCTGGTCTGATGGTCTTCGGAACGGCCCAAGATCATCTGTGAGAATATCCTCTTCCGTTTTGAGGATGCCCAGGCTGAACCAAGATTCCGTACCCGGAATGAACTCACCGTGCACCCGGAAGTCAACTCCGGCTGCATAGCCATCCGCATCATTGTTGGCGAAGTACCTCAATCTGACATTCTCAATATCATATAGGTTGAGGTTGTAGAGATGCTTGTAGTAGCCTTCACTAAAGAACACAAAAGGGCGTCCCCAGAGACTGAAGTTGTACTCTGTACCCAGAATGAAGTGGGTGGATGACTGGGCCTGTACGTTGGGATTGATCTGACCCTCCCGATCTCTGAGCTCTCTGTAAAATGGCGGTTGCTGATAAGAACCGATGGCCAGGCGAATGCTCAAAGGTCGCGACCAGTCCGGCATATACGCATATTGCATTCTTGGACTGATCAGTAATTGATCATTAAAATCCCAGTAGTTCAGGCGGAGACCATAGGTCACCGTATGCTTGTTATTTGGGCTGATCAGCGTGTTTTGGAGGTAGGCTGTCCATTGATTGGAATTGATCTTGACCTGGTTGAATATGCGCTCGTCTATAGATACATAGTCGGAGGAGTCAATGAAAGTGAATTCCCTGATTTCATCTTCAATATCATATCGCGACCAACCCACACCAAACTCCACGAGGTTGCGGTCATTGATGAATAGTTTGTTTTTACTTTCAGTGTTCAGGATATTGCCCGCCAGGCTATTGCGGCCACTTTGATAGTTGGTGCCTATACCCCTGGTGATCGCACATTCATTGAAATTGGAGGAAGAGGGATTTGTATTGAGGTCGCATAAGCGATAACCTCCCTCAACTTCGAAACGCTCACGTTCCTGAGTTCTGACACCACTCACGATGATATCGGAAATGAAATTCGAAAACCGCTTCGACCACTTGAATCCGGTTTGGTAGGTATCGTATTTCATTTGTTCTACCCCCTCAAAAGCAACAAAGAGTCTGAAATTGGCGCTCAACGTACCAAAGTCGGTCTCTCGCGATTGCGGTAGCGTCTCATAGCGATTGCGCGCATAGGACATCAGCACTGACAGTTGGCTGCTTTTGTCCTTATTCCTGCTAAGGTCGATCGTCGTATAGCCCTGTACATCAGTGAAAGTGGGAAAGTACTCTCCTTCCACCTCCAGCGAATTGAGCAAATAGCGCGAGTCTTTGTGCCTTACGCCGACGATGTAGCTGATCCGCTCATTGCTGGTGATGCCCTCATAATGAGCCGACCCTCCCAAGAGACCGATATCCAGCGATCCGCTGTTGCTGGTGGGCCGCTTATAGGTCACATTGAGGCTACTGGAGAGTTTATCACCGTACTTGGGCTGCCAGCCTCCGGCATGAAAGTCGATGTTGCTGACCATGTCCGTATTGACAAAGCCGAGCCCCTCCTGCTGGCCCGCCCTGATCAGAAATGGCCGATAAATCGGAATGTCATTGACGTAGATCAGGTTCTCCTCGTAATTGCCGCCTCGTACGTTGTAGGTGCTGCTGAGCTCATTGTTGGCGGTGACACCCGGTAGCGTAGCGAGTACTCTCGAAATATCCTGAAAGGGTGAAGGCACATTATCTACATTCTTACTGCTGAGGCTGATGGCCCCTGCCTGCACCTCGGTATTTTCGAGCGTTTCCGATACTTCGACCCCCTCCAATACTCTGATTTTAGACTTTAGTACGATCTCCAGGGTAATGCTGTCTTGATTTTCTGGTAAGATCTCAACCGTCTGGCTTACATGATTGATATGCTGAAAGGAGGCCTTTAGCTGTTTCTTTCTCCTGACAGTGATGCGAAAGCTCCCTGCTTCATCGGTAGTGGTGCCCCCTCTCCCTTGAATGACGACCGCCACGTCCGAAATGCCTTGCCCAATACTATCCTGAACCTGACCCTTGATCAGAAAATCCTGGCCATAACTGTCCAGGGTGATAAAAAAGAACGTCGATATTAAGATTAAGAGACGCAGAGCGTTGGTCATTGAAGATCAGAGGGCCTTGAGTTGGCTGATGGTTGCGACCGGATCTGCTGACCCGAAAACTGAACTTCCAGCAACTAACATATTGGCTCCATTGTCTACTAACGTTGCGGCATTCTGAATATTGACACCTCCATCAATCTCCAGAATGACTTTGGGGTTGAAATTGTCGATCATCGCTCTGGCCTCTGCTGTTTTCTTGAGTGTATGGTGGATGAACTTCTGGCCACCAAATCCCGGATTGACAGACATCAATAGCAATAGATCAATATCACCGATCACATCGATAATCGCGCTCACAGGCGTATGCGGATTCAACACCACGCCAGCTTTGCAACCCAGGTCTTTGATTTGCTGGATTACTCTATGGAGATGATGGCAGCCCTCAAAATGTACTGAAATGATCTCTGCGCCTGCATTCTTGCATTCCGATAGGTAGATCTCAGGACGCTGTATCATCAGGTGAAAATCCAGTGGCTTAGTACAATGCTTGTTTATAGCTTCCGCTACCGGAAAACCAAAGCTAATGTTGGGGACGAAAACGCCATCCATGATATCAATGTGTAGATAATCTGCCTCACTGGAGTTGATCAGCGCTACCTGAGACTGGAGGTTGGCGAAATCTGCTGCGAGAATGGAGGGGGCAATGAGTGTTCCTTGCATTGGTATCTATTTGAGCTAGCCAAGGTAAACGATTTCAATAAAAGATAAGAAGGATGAGAATCGGTCCGGTCTAAATCTTCAACAGCTTGACCGTCTTGTTCATTCTCTGCCCTACAAAACTAAGTATGTAGGCACCCTGCGGGAGTTCGCCAGTGGCATACTCAATCTTCTGATTCTTTTCGGGGATGATCGTCTCCTCTTTGATCCTGCGGCCTTGTGCATCCAGTAGTGCAATAGTAACCGGCCCGTGCCCCAGGCTCTTGTCAATCTCTATCGTGACAAAATCCCCGCTAAAAGGGTTAGGAAAAACATTGATCTTACCAGCAATGATGTCACTGATGGCCAGCACCGTACCATTGAGCGCTCTATCGAAATTGGGTAACCCGTATCCGAATTCATTGTCCGGGAGACTCGCGCGATCTCCTGAAGCTTTGATGTCTGCAATGATCTCCAGGTTAGTAGAAGCTGGTTTTGCCTGCCAAAGTGCGGCCGCAAAGCCTGCGATCTGTGGGGCTGAATAGCTCGTACCACCCCCGGAGCTAAAGTTACCACCACTATTGACGATCGTCACCTGAGAGCCCATCGCTACTACATCAGGCTTGATCCGTCCGTCGGGTGTAGGGCCAAGGCTACTAAATGATGATAGATTCTCGTTGGGATTAATAGCCCCTACTGCCAGCACATTAATCCCATCAGCAGGAGCGGTCACATACTGCCATGGGTCATTGCCCTCATTTCCGGCGCTACTTACTACGATAATTCCTTTGTCCACGGCATAGTTAGCGGCCAGTGTAATTACCGCCGTGCTGCCATCCAGATCTTCATAGGTGTAATCCATATTCCCGCTCGTGAAACCTGTGCTATACCCGACGGAGGTGTTGATGACATCCACCCCCAGGCTGTCTGCGCGCTCAGCTGCTACGAGCCAGTTGTACTCTTCGATTCGGTACTCGCTACCGCCCTCTTCTGTCACATAAAGCGCATAGTCCGCTTCATACGCAGTACCCACAAACTGGCCTTCGAGAAAGGCTCCAGTGGTGGAAAAAACACTCGTGCCGTGATCATCATAAACGAAGATATTATCACCATGACTGACATAATCGTGGTAATCTACCAATTGCTCGTTCTCAAAAATGTGCTGAAAAGCACTGGATAGATTGGTGCCTTCAAAGCCACCATCAAAGACTGCAATGAGCATTCCCTGACCTTTGAATCCAGCCTCATGCATTGGCCCCACGCCCAGCAATTCATTCTGACGCTCAGAGTCGCGGTTGGAGGAAGGGATAGTAAATGAAGTCGGCCAATCGAAGGTGGATTTGCCCAGCGTCAGCTTCTCTCCTTCCGCGATGAGCGCCACACTGTCGATATAGGCTTGTTCCTGCAGCGTTACGGCTAAGTTGTGGGGTACCTGTACCAGGCCGGCATTCATCCACTTAGAAGTATACCAAACCTTGACACCCAATAAATTGACAGAGTCGATATAAACCGGATTTACTGGTAGGTCAGTCTCATCAATGGCTATTTGCTGCTTTTGCCGACGCGCTATTGCACGTTCTGAAAGAAACTCCTCAGGGCGATCTATACTGTATGGACTGTCAGCCTTATCTGAAAAATAGATAACATACCTGTTGCTTTGAGCGGCTAACTCAATTGAAAAAAAGCAAACAAAAAAAAGAAGAATACTACTGCGCATCATAGGAAACAAGCGACTGCCTCAAAACACTACCTCCTTCGATCACAAAGTCGGCCGTACAATCCCTTGTACAATACTTCAAAGTAGTATAATCTTTAGCAACCAATCCAATGTTGGGTGCATAATATTCATACCGCTCATCAATTCCTGTAAGGTTCTGAGGAATATCAGCTAACGTCACTCGGAGCACATCAGTGAAAATCTGATCATTGATCGTAGTATCAGCAGCGATGTAGTTCATGCTGAATAATGATTCCCGCTCACCATTAAAGCTATTACCATCCCACTCTTGTCCGTCGATCACAGGGAATACCATCTTCAAAAGGCCAAGATTACTTTCGTTGACGACCACATGCTGGTTGGTTTTAGCCACCGTCCATATCTCATCAAACCTGAAGCCTGCTCCGTCCTGAAAATCCTTTTCCCTTTGCAGTCTATACGTGATTTGATCGGACTGATTTACGAAACTATCAATCAAAGTCTCCCTGAGCTGATACCTCATGGTGTCAAATCCAGCCAGATTGATATTAACCTCTTCCACCTCATATACCCATGTGTGATTAGTTCCTACCGGAAAATATCCCGCTCCTGCTTCTATTGGAGAGGGCTGCAAGGGGTCTTCTGCACATCCCTGGAGTAACATCAACAATATGACGAGTACACTAAACGAGCGCATGGGCTTGCTGATGTTGTTTAAAGCTTGATTGAATCCAGCCACCTCCTATTACGTCATCATCTTCATAAAATACAGCTGCCTGACCCGGTGCAATAGCATGTACCCCTTTACCAAAATAGACTTTCATCGTATCTCCGGCCTGTTCAATAACGGCCGGAGTGCCACCATCATTGTATCGCACCTTAGTGACCGTATCGATTTTCTCTCCGTTGAGATCGGTGTACTTCATCATGTTGAGCTGCTTGACATACATCCCGTCTCTCGATAATTCATCGAAAGTGCCCAATACGACTCTATTCTTATCTTTCTGGATTTCAGTCACATATACCGGAAAACCTAAAGCGATTCCCAGGCCTTTTCGCTGGCCGACGGTGTAAAACGGATAACCTTCATGCGTACCCACTACTGTGCCGTCCTCCAGTACAAACTCTCCTCCTGCCACGCTTTCTTCCAATCCTTCCACCCTTCTCCTCAAGAAGCCCCGATAGTCATTGTCGGGTACGAAACAGATCTCATAAGACTCGGACTTATTGACCAACTCAAAGAAATCCCGCTCAACGGCCATCTCTCTGATTTCCGGCTTGGTTAACTGACCTAGCGGAAGGATGGTCCGAGATAGGCTCTCCTGAGAGACCCCCCAAAGTGCATAGGACTGGTCTTTGTTGGTATCCTTGCCTCTGCTGATCACATATCGGCCATCGACTTCTCTGATATTGGCATAATGCCCGGTCGCGATGTAGTCGCATCCCAGCTTATCCGCTCTCCTCAACAATGCATCCCATTTGATATGGGTATTGCACAAGACGCACGGGTTGGGTGTCCTACCGGCCAAATACTCATTGGTGAAGTGATCAATCACATAATCGCCGAACTCATCTCTGATGTCCAGAATGTAATGGGGAAACCCAAGGTTTACGGATATGTTACGAGCGTCGTTGATAGAGTCGAGGCTGCAACAGCCTGTCTCCTTCTTGCTCCCTCCGGAATTGTTGTAATCCCAGGTCTTCATCGTCATGCCAATGACTTCATAGCCTTGCTCATGAAGTAGTACGGCTGCAAGACTGCTGTCTATACCACCGCTCATGGCTACTAGTACTCTTCCTTTGCTCATCAATCTGCTTTTCGCCAGGTTCACAGCCTGGTTTTTCACAATTATTTCAATCTTCGAATGTTTCGAAACACGCTTAGTGCAAAGCTAGTTCAAATCTCTTAATTGGGAACATTGATGCTCATAGCGCATTAGTCAAACCCCATTAAAACTGTCATATCGCAGTGTAACGGAGATATCTTCTTAAAAATGAGGAAAGCGCTATATTCCTGGTTCAGTTTTATACATTAATAAGATTTCCTGCCCTCCGGCAGGCGGGCTCCTATCGTCGAAAAGACAGTTTTGGAGTGTTTTCAAGGTTTGATTAATCGAACTCAGGTTATTACTACCAGACATAGAAAACCTTTCTGAGTTTCGCTACTCCAGATTCTTATGATTCAAGACCGAGAATCATTTAATTTGCGCCTCAAACAAGGACAAAATCCAGATTTAAAATACACTTCGCATGGCATTAAAAACATTCGTAATGGTCAGCAACATCAGCGGGTTAAGTGATGCGCGCTATTGCGCGGGTATGGGGGTCAACGTACTGGGCTTTGACCTGGATGGTGAAAAAGCCATCCCACTTCAGCAGCTGAGTGATATTACCGAGTGGATCGCTGGTGTGGACCTTTGTGGGAGATTTGTCGAGAGCAATGCTGATGATGTGAAGGCTGTCTTGGGTGAAGCCACGCTATCTTATGTGCAAGTGGAGGATACTGACCTGGCCACTGACCTGCAGTATCTCGATCAGCGCCGACAGCTGGTTTACACCATCTGGTCTTCTAATGAAATTCCTGCTATGGAGGCTTTCCTGAAGGACAACCATGATCTGGTCGATAGCTTCGTCATAGAATGCGATCAGCCTGACCTGATGGAGGAAGCTAAAGGTGAGGCGATCAGGCTTTCCTCTCAATACAAGATCATTCTGGCCTTTGGATTTGATGCCACTAACGTAAATGAATTAATTGCGTCCACTGATTTAAAGGGAATTGCACTAAAGGGTAGCGAGGAGACCCAGCCTGGCTTCAAGGACTATGGTGAGATCATGGATATTCTTGAGGCTATTGATGAGGACTAGAAAGGTCATCATGAAGGCAAGGAGCAACGATACGCAACGATCTTAAAGTCTAGATACGTCATCGCGAGCGTGTGCAACTGGCGCGAAGCGATCTTAATATCGAATTGTGGATTAAACTCGACTGTCTATCCTGTACTTGCCGAAAGTAAGATTGCTTCACTACTCCCCCGATTACCATCGGGATCGTGCGTTCGCAATGACGTAAGGATGATGCTTCACCACCAAATCCCCCAGGTCTTCGACCCACCTTCTGCGATCGCCCCTTAAAAAGCCTGCCTGCCGGCAAGGCAGGGGGGATTCCACGAATTCAATAGAACAACAAACGATGCTAATTAAAGTCCTGTCATGAGCCCTTGGTATCAACTCCAATGAAGTATGTCATCAAATAACCCCAATCACCAATAGGTGTATTCCCCCTCATCGAGGGGGTTAGGGGGATTTCAGAGCCATCAAACAACAGGTCGTCATCGCAGGGACGGTAAGCGAGAGTAACCTCCATTCCGTCATCGCGAGGAGGAACGACGCGGCGATCTTAAACACAAATTTCAGATTAAACACGTTTGTATATCCACAACTTGCCGAAAGTAAGATTGCTTCACTACTCCCCCGATTACCATCGGGATCGTGTGTTCGCAATGACGTAAGGGATGATGTATATCAAATGAACCACAAACTCCACCAGATGTATTCGCCCTTGTAAGCCGTCGTGGAACAGGGGGTTAGGGGGATTTGGGACGCAACAAACCCCTACTCCATCATCCCCAAAAACAGCCATGTGCATCTTGATCCACCGCATCCAAAAAACCTTCAATATTCTTTACAATAGGTTTAGGATCATAGCTATGCCATTTTAGGTCGGAACGCATCCAATAGACCTTCCAGACCTTTTGTATGTTGACCCAGGTCGTTTTAGCAACAGGGCGCTCGATGTTCTTATCCCTATTTTGCCAATGCGGGCGTACTTCAAAAATAATCACGCTTTGATTTTCAATCTTATAATTAAGATCTACTTGCGATCTGATGTGCTCTGGGGGTCTGCGTTTTTCAAGGAAATTTTCTAGCGCATTGATCGTATCAGCAGCTTGTATTACATCTAGTGCCATTTTGACTTCTTTATTCAAACCTATCAGATTTTGAACAACATCTGAAATCTTTAAGATTCCTCTGCTCTAGTGAAAATGGCTATGACACTCAAACCACTTGTGCGTTATCAACTTGTAAAGGTGAGTAGGATAATGAGCATATGTGACAGGCGTGCGCTTACTTGGGGAAAGCGTATAATGAGCTCATGTGACATGCGTGTGCCAATTTGAGAATGCTCTTGATTTCGCCACCAACTGGATCAAGTTTGAAAGCGGTCTGAATTGAGAGCATTTGTTCATGACTTTAACATATTTATATAAGAATACTTCTGAAATTTATGAATATCTGTTCCCTAACTTCCGGCACTTTTTTACCCATTAATTCAGCGAGATTACACACAGTGTTTTTTACTCCCAATGGCGATGCAGGCATCCGATTATTTTCTAAAATAAATGGCCCGTCTGATTCAGTCAAAATACGTTCTAATGGAATATTCGTAATTAATTTTCTACCAGATTTTGATTTGACCATTGCACTGTTTACCGAAAAATAAAACCCAAACTCTATCGCTCTTCGCAGCTCCCTAAGGCTTCCTGAATACCAATGTAATATTGCCTTTCCTGGAAATGAGCCTCCGATAATATCAATCACATCCTTTTCCGCTCTACGCGAATGAACAGTCAGTACTTTGCTATCGCTGGATTTAGCGCAACCATCAATGATGGATTCAAAGACATCTCTTTGTAACTTTTGAACGCTCATATCATTCCCAGAGTAGTCTAATCCTATTTCGCCTATATACCGAGTATTGCTTAAGAGCTGATGGAATAATGGCAATTCCCCATGTCGCTCGAAAACTAACTCTGGGTGAAGGCCAAGTGCTGGCTTGGTGTACTTACAATTCTTTGTTAGGCTATGGGTATAGTTGAAAACAGAAGGAGTATTCGTTACAGCAATTGTGTACACCTTACTCTTTTCAATTAGACCCAGAATCTGACCTGGTGATGACCACAAATCAAGATGAAAATGAGTATCAAGAAGGTTCATTGTATGCTCTTGCTAACCTTGATTGAGAAACGAACTAACTTCATTCATTCCTCTTTCATAAACTGCAATATAATCTGCTAATTCCTCATTCGTGCTCGGAATAGGGCCTGATTTCAATACTTGAAAAACTCGATTACTTGGATAGGTTGCAAATCGCGTCAACCCTATCTTAAAGGCTCTCAGGTTTTCTCCTGTGTTATGAGTATGAACGTCCAAAACGTAGTTGCCGCGATACTGATCAATACCAGTTTTATACATTGACGCCCGCCTGATAATACAAGGAACGCAGTTACCACAATGAATCTCGCTTCGTCCTTGCCATCTAACATAATAGCCTGGTTTTGAGCAAGAGATCGTTTCATATGTCAACTCCTTCACCAAATCAATATTCCTTGACTCCAGTATCATCTCACCTTTTGTCTTAAAACGATATGGGTTTTCTATTGAGTTTTCTATTCCAACAGCAGATAAAATCTCTCTGACTTTGTGAAGAAAATTCGGGTGTGTAGTTCTGGTGCTGTAGCTACCATACCGTGTAGTAGTCAGAGGCACATTTAATGAAATCAAGCCATTCTCAGGTACTATCAAAGTAGTATTTGCACCAATGGAGTTCGCAACTAAAAGGCCTAAACCGATGAAGATAATTGATCTAGCCCGTTGGGAATCTTCTCTTCCGTATGGGTTGTTTCCCTGATCTGGTTGGACATAGAAATTAAACCCAGTGGCATTCTTGTTTTCATACCTATCATTCAATTTTGAGATAAGGCCGTTCTGCAATGTCTTTTCACCCCCTCCACCACCTTTGTGGTGACTCACCAACGCAATACTTTGAAACTGTTCTAGAAGGTCAATAGCACCAATAAAAGAATCTAGACCACCAGAAAACAAACTGACTCGATCAATCTCGGCAGCTTCGCGTTCATAAGATTCATGAATGGCTTCACGCGATCTAAAATTCACATCCCACTTGTCCCCACTCAAGAAGGAAAGACAATCCTCAATTTCACTCTTAGCGAGCGACCATTTTGAGGCGTCAATAACTGGTAAATAGAGCTTAAAATATCTACTCCATTGATAATAACCATAGGCTGATCTAGAGATGAGCTGATCAATGGTATATGCACATAAACACATATTACCAAAGTCGATCATGTCTTCAGATGGAGTTAGGCTATTTGCTGTGAGTACTTGTTTTAAGTTATGAGAAACATTTGTCTGCTCTTGATCTGAGTAGAATGACGGTATCTTAATAACCTTGTTTTTTGCGTCTTCTGTAATCGAGAAGTTATCTTCAGAAGAGCTCTGTAAAATGACATGAAAGATCATAACGTTTCTATTTGTTCGTATGCCTGCTGAAATATGTTTTCTAAGATGTCTCGTCCCTCTCCTTGTTCAAAATCAACTTGAGTCAGGTCGGCATCTCCAAATTCAAGTGAAATACTTGACGTTACGAACTCTTTAACCTCTTCTTCAAGAGATACAACATTGCTGGTACTTATATCTTCTTTGCCTTCAATGCTAGCCCCTAGTTCGTGTAACCATCTCTCATATATATAGGCAGAAACATAACATTGGATGATTTCATTTACTTGATCAGCACTAAGGCTATCTAGATTGTCTAGGTTATTATTCTCTAAATCAAAATCTTCATAGAGTTGAGACAGGGCCGTAATTGCGGCCACATTGGCAACACTTTCTTCGATAGTGGCTCCATTCGAACATAGGTGTTGCGCTAGTTTATTGAATGCAGCTTCAACAGAAAGGTTGTCAAGGCTACCTAAACCGAGTTTTTCAAATGTCCCTCCAACACCCTCCGAAGAAATACCGGACAAGACCCCACCAAGTCTAACCCCAACTGCCTTTCCATGTATAGCAGATTTGGCAGCAGTTCTGGATCCTCCGCTACCCCGGACATACGCCTTTGCTGCACCCCTCAACGCTCGCCCGCGTGCTCTACTATCGCTAGAACGTGCAAAATTTGTCATCCTTCTTTTCGCACCAGACCAATCCCCGGTTGGGTTTACTTCAGGGGTGTTTCCATTTTGAGAGGATTCACCTTGTTCATTTCCGTCATCATCAGATTGATTATCTGAATCCTGAGCTTGATCATCAGAATCTGGTGGGTTCTCATCCGATTCTGGGGGTGAGGGTGCCCATGAGGGTAATAATGGTGTTGGCCTGATTCCGGGGTTTGATTTTGAAGTACCCATATTACTTGTCTAATTGTTTTTTGGCAGCCATAACAAGCCCTTTGTTGTTATCTGCATTGCTCCAAACTGTCAAAGTCTCTGTAATTCTATTGGGTGCGGCAGTGTTCTTAGTCGCCTTTAGAAACTGCGGAACAACTGCGATTGAAAGATTACTAGTAGGAAATGATTTAAAGAAGCTAAAAAGCTCAGAGTGCAATTCAGTTTTAGCCTCACTAATAAGGCACAGGATCTTAATCATCTTGTTTCTCGAACTAGATGTATCTGCTTCTCTTATTTTATTTGTGAAGGCGTGAAAAACGGCAGCTACATCGCCTGAACTCAGCTCAGCTACGGCCTTAATTCCAAGCTTATTTGTTGCTCCACTTTCTGAGATCAATTTTTGATAAACTTCCTGAGCTTGAGAACTCATCCTACTGCTTTCCGCTCCTATTGCATTCAACTTATCTCTTGAGAAGAAAAAATAAGGTCTAAGGTCTACTTCGGAGATTTTAGGGCTAGCATTAAACCATTTATTTAACCAAGTATCCCCAAGCCAAGAGCTAAATTCTTCTTGCAACTGCTCTTGGTCATCACCCTCGGTTGCTTCTTGACTCAAATGGCCTTCGATCAACGCAATTTCTTTTGGCTTACCCTCTTGCTTACTTTGCAAATCTGAGATGGTTCTAAACGTCTCAGGTTTGAAATACTCTAAGAGCATTAGTTTAGCCAGGACTCTCTTTTTCAACTCAATATTTCTTGTTTGAGCCATTCGAAACCTCATCAAAAGAGTGTTCAGAAATCTCTTGCACTGGCGAGGGTTGCCATTAAGGCCAGGAGATAATATGGGTATTATCTGTGCTGATAAGCCCAAATCCTCAACTAACTCGGCCGGGATTTCAGTCTCACCAAGAAACTCCGTTATACTTCTAGAATTGAGAGCAGATCCAAACAAGTCACTAGATCGCTTTTCTAACGCTTGCATTCGGAGTTTTTCAAAGGTTTCTTTGTCGCTTATGTGGATTGAGGAAAAAAGGAGGTTGACATATGATTCCATTTCTGACTCGCTGAGTGAAGGAATCCTAAGAGGAAATTGTATCAGCTTTTCTAGGTAATCTCTACCTACCTCTGAAGCGTCACCGGGAATCTCTGGAAAGCGCCTTCTTACTGCATATTTTATAAGCCTCTCGTCCGCACTAATGATGAAAGCTGAATGCTCGATAAAGAGGAAAAGCTTAATTGCTTCTAACGTGGCAATTATTGTATCCGGTGTACATCGATCAAGGTCATCTATAAAAACCAGTAGCCTTTTGATCTTAGTTTGTTCCAGAAGTTCACCAAAGCTTGAATGAAAATCCCGGATTCCCATTTGTAGAGAAGCAGATTTATCAGAAGCAGCAGCTTCCGTAATCTGCTTAATTCGGTCGTCATAATTCCCCTCTGAAAATCCTGTCAACGCACCTTTTGCACTTTCTGCAACATCACTACCTGTAGTATTCGCAAGACGATGCATTTCAATCATAGCATTTCCAACTCCTCCTGTGGCGGCAAAGACTAAACCGTGTGCAACGGTATATTTGGCAACCTTCAGCCAGTCAATCTGCTTAAACAGTTTTTTTGCTGTAGCTATGGCCGTTTCGCTCAGTGTTCTCTTAGAAATGACATGCTCAACTATGGTTGTCATTAATGCTGTTTTAGCGTCATCATAGCCTTCAAAAAGCCAACCGTTAAACTGTATTACCAGGGTTTCATCGTCATCTGTGTATTCAGACTCAATCATTTTCATGAGGCTAGACTTACCGCTACCCCAATCTCCGAACACACCAATGGTACAAGGTATTAGGTTGTCATTTCCAACTATGCTCTTTACTCCGTCAACCAAATAATTGACATCAATAAGGTCAATATGGGTGTCATTGTCATTCCACATATGTTCTAGATCTTATATATCATGTTATTTACAAATAAAAACCTAGAATTTAAACCTATACTTTGGGTATTATTAAATGCCGGTAACATGTTCTAATACTCGATCAAATATTCCGATTATCTTAAAAGTCGCCATACTTTCTGCCTCTAGAATTATATCCCTATAACTATTGTCATTAGACAAAGGACTTAATATGATTGACTGATGTTCCCAACCAGAATCACTTTTAATCTTTTTACTAGAATACTCTTTGACCGTATAACCAGAGCCCATTTCGGTATCCTGAAATTCACTGGATTCACACAATACAATGAGACCATTCCTTGAACCTCCCTCGTATCGTTTGAATAAGCAAGTCGATCCATTTGGAATAATTCGATTCATGGACTCGCCAATAACTTTACAGGCAAACATATCCTGAGTAATCCTAATTCCATCTGGCACTTTAACCAGTTCATGTCCCTCTTCTATTTGGTTTTTGCTGAAACTACCCGCAGCTATTTTAAGATCATAAAAAGGAACACTATTTAGGTAAGGAACCAGTGCAATATCCTCGCTAATCGACTCTTCCACATGACGAGTATATGTCACCACTGGCATATATTGACTCATATACTTTCTTAGCTCCGGATCGCACACATACACATAAGTGCCTTTAATTCCCCTTAGCATTATGGTCTTATAAATATTAATAATATAGTCTTGAAGTATTAAAGGGTCTCTTACCCCCGCCTTCCCTTTATTATCACAATAGTTTTCTTTCTGAATATAAATCTCCTTTTTTTCTGGATCGTATTTAATTTCCCAACCGAAAATAATCCCGGCATAATTCAGGTCATAGCCTTGGGTTGTGTGAATGCACCCAACCTCATTAACACTTCCCTCAGAATTTATCCAATCATCAGGCTCCATGTTCCATTTTAAATCTATCCCTTCGATTGTGATATCATACAATTCAGGGTGCTTTTTTGAAATCCAAGGCCATGCGAACCCCGCTATCATTCTTGAAAGCCCATATTCACCATCCTTTTGCTTAATCTCAGTTACAAAAGGTTCAAACTCAGTGAATAGCTTAAGATCATAATTGTCTTGCTCGAAATAAGCAGGACTTTGGCCGTCTTTATTCAGTAACCCATTCAAAAAATAAACGTAATCATTACCACTTTTCACTCGAAATTGGGATGTTAGCTGGAGTACATTTGACTCATCGGCTAGCATAACTTTACGAAAAGATTCAGGTAATATATCTGTGGGTTTTACAGATTGCTCATTATCATAAAAGTATACGGCCGTTTTTGATTGTATATTAACCCAATCGAGTTCATTTCCATCTTCCTTTTTCAGGCCAAGTCTTTTATTATTTGCATCAAATGCTGCGTAACCGGTAAGATTTTTCCTTCTTTTCAATCGGTGGGCCTCATCAACTATAACTAAGTCGTATTTGTCTTTTGACATTTCAGAGGGACTAATGACCATCGATCTTTTTAACCCCTTAATATTGCTAAATACTTTTTTAAGTGTATTTCGAAAGGATGACATTGGAACTACAAGCGCTATTTTGGGATTCTTGAACTTCTCTTTTAGTGTGTATACTTTTTCGAATAGCTCACCATTCTCATCTTTTCCCAAGTCTGAATAATTGAAATCTTCCAGGTTTGTTACAAGAAGCTTTAATAGATATACGGCCATTACAGTCTTTCCCGATCCTGCTCCCCCTTTGATGATAATGCTTTGAGAAGTCGTACCCATTAAACTGTCAATGATCATTATTATACCTTTCTGCTGGGTAGCTGATAATGATTTGTATGGAGAGTATTTAAAAAGGTCTGAGTTATCTATGGTTTCGAGAGAATTCTGTGTAATTCCTCTAGAGCGTAGTTCATCCCATATAGATGTGAAAAGTTCCCAGTATTCCAATTTTTGATAATAGCTGTGATTCGCTATTCCAAGATTTCCATTCAAAAGTTTGTACTTGCCATCACCTGCAAAATACTTTATCAAATTCGCTTCAATGTCTAGGGTGGCAGACTTATTAAATCGTTCACTTTCAATCAAGTGAACAGCCGTCAGTCGGCTTTTTACAGGGGATTTTTGATGGGCAGTCAATCGAGAAATGACATCTGTTGTCTCACCTATGTAGGCGATATTTTCTTCATCATGACTAATGATGTAAACGATTGGCCATAAATCTTTGGCAAATTTTAGATTCGAAATGTCATCTTTAATGTCATAATTGAAACTGTAGTTCCTGATCTCAAAAGACCTGCTTGTTGTCATAATTCATTGTATTTCTTGGCAGTTCCCTTTGCTTTTTCAACAGGATACTTTTCAGCGTTTAACTTGATCTTATCCAATACTATCTCCTTAATATCGAAATCATATTTTTCAGCCAAAAGCAATCCATATGCAAAAATGTCAGCAAGCTCCTCTTTTACTTTGTCTACGTCTGCATCCATAGGATCTTTCCAGAGGAAAAGTTCAAGTAACTCCGCAGCTTCAACATTAATTGCAAGAGCTAAGTCTTTTGGATTATGAAATTTCTCCCAATCCCGTTCATTTCTAAATCGAATTAATTCTTCAATTACCTCTTTCATATATATAGGTTATTCCAATCCTGAAATTAATTAATTTATTAGGTGATGATACATTTATGGCCTTATCATTACTAATTGATGAAGTCCAAAAAGGAGCAATGGTCTGCTTCCAATAATACTAATGGTAGTATATCCTTATCAGGTAGGGCAATACCATCACACCTACCTACAAGGAACATCTTACAACCAAAGTAGCCACGCCCACCCCATTCCGATAGGCCTACTCCCCACACCCCTATCTTGTGAATAACCACCCTCTACACATACGCTGAAGAAA
>CAYGOT010000068.1:0-25717 GCA_964351595.1 uncultured Roseivirgaceae bacterium
TTGTGTTGATCAATCCTAACCACCCGGAAACGAGTCCTGAAGATGCTGAGGCAATGATGATCAAACGGGCAAGAGAGAAGAGCTATCCTTTTGCCTACCTATCGGATAAAGACCAGGCCGTGGCGAAGCTTTTCGATGCTCGTAAAACGCCCGAAGCTTTTGTGCTACGCCCTACCTCATCCGGGTTCCAGGTGCTCTACCAAGGAGCAATTGATGACAATCCACAATCATCAGGCGAGGTGCGCAACTATCATCTAAAAGATGCGTTGGATTTGGCGATAGCGGGCAAAAAACCGGCTGAGAGTTATCAGCGTCCCACAGGATGCATGATTAGGGGTAACTAACGCTACTCTTCTATTTGCTTTAACAATGTTTTCACCTCGTCTGCTTTGGTGTACTCACCGATTTTCTCAAATGCTACAATGAGGTTTCGAAAGGCGCGCTGTATGATTTCCACATTGCCGCATGGCTCGTAAAATAAATCCTGCGGCACCAGATTGAGATTATTGATATAGTGGTCAATATCGTCGCGAGAAAAAATCAGTCCCTTGTTGAATGCGTTGATGTAGAACTGGAGTTTCTCCGTCTTATAGGTGAGTATAAAAAGGTTTGGCAGATTGACTCCATAAATAGGCAGTTTCAGCTTTTGTGCTACCATCATATAGATCACGCAAAGCGTAATCGGGTTCCCTCTTTTGGACTCCATCACGATGTTGATCATGCTATTCGATGGAGAATGAAAGTTTTTTGTGTTTGCTCTGAACTTAAGCTTATTGTAAATGACGCTATTGAGAACCTTCACCTGGTCAAAAGGGTCCAGATCATTCTTGAACTCCAGCCAGGTATCATAATACAACTGCTCAAAGTCCTTATTTAGATTTTCAAAGCTGATGTCCGGATATTGATAGCTGGCCACCAGCCACATACCCTTGAGTAAGTTATCGGACTCTGCAGCCTTCCAGATCATCAACTGTTCCTGCAGATTCTCAAACTGCAGCTGGTGGATGAGGTCTTCAATCTTTTTTTGAATAACCGGATTGAAGGTTTTCTCCCACTCCTTCTCCAGAAAAGGGATAATATCACTGCCCAAAGAGACAATCTTGCCCTCCACGTGTGAGCTCACTTCGGTATCCTCATCTTCCAGCAGAGAGACTAACGCTTTGAGTTCGCCTTCATTCATAGATTAAATCTATAGAACCTATTGATTAATCCCATTGATCAGGTCTGAATAACGCCTACGTTGAATTTTTCTGTGATAGGTGCTTGATTAGCCGCCTCAATACCCATAGAGATCGCCTTACGCGTTTCCACGGGATCAATGATACCATCTACCCACAATCGAGCAGCAGCGTAATACGGGCTTAGTTCCTTATTATACTTATCAGTAATCTCCTTTAGCAGTTCTGCTTCTGCTTCCGGAGTGATCTCTTCTCCTTTCGCTTTGAGCGTAGATACCTTGATTTGCAGCAACGTCTTAGCGGCTGATGCCCCACTCATCACAGCAATTTGGGCGGTAGGCCATGCAAAAATGAGTCGTGGATCGTAGGCCTTTCCACACATCGCATAGTTGCCCGCACCATAAGAGTTGCCCAGTACAATCGAAAATTTAGGTACCACGGAATTGGCCATTGCGTTGACCATCTTAGCTCCGTCTTTGATGATACCACCATGCTCGGATCGACTACCCACCATAAAGCCGCTTACATCATGCAGGAACACCAGAGGAATTTTGCGCTGATTGCAATTCATAATGAAACGCGCAGCTTTATCCGCTGAGTCGGAATAGATCACTCCACCCATTTGCATCTCACCTTTTTTATTCTTGACCATCTTACGCTGATTGGCCACAATACCCACTGCCCAGCCATCTATCCGTGCATGACCGCAAAGCAGGGTCATGCCATAGCTTTTCTTGTACTCATCGAAAGCGGATTCATCCACCATCCGTTCTATCACCTCCCTCATGTCAAATGGCTTGACTCTATCCACAGGATAGCGCCCGTAGAGTTCTTTGGGATCTTTTGCTGGTGCTTTGGGCTCAGCCCTATCAAAACCGGCCTGCTCCGGAGCTCCGATCTTATCAAAAATCTTCTTAATAGCATCCAGGCACTCTTCGTCAGAGTCGTATTTGTTATCAGTTACTCCGCTGATCTCACAGTGGGTTGTAGCACCTCCTAATGTCTCATTATCGACGGTCTCGCCCACTGCCGCTTTGACAAGGTAGCTTCCGGCGAGGAAGATGCTACCCGTCTTATCAACAATCATGGCCTCATCAGACATGATCGGTAAGTAGGCTCCACCAGCCACGCAACTGCCCATGATGGCAGCCACTTGTACTATGCCCATCGCGGACATTTTAGCATTGTTTCTAAACTGTCTACCGAAATGCTCCTTATCAGGAAAAATTTCGTTTTGCATGGGTAAGAATACACCCGCACTATCCACAAGGTAGATGATGGGGAGTCTATTCTCGATAGAAATCTCCTGCGCACGTAAGTTCTTCTTAGCAGTAATAGGAAACCAGGCTCCTGCCTTAACTGTAGCGTCGTTAGCCACTATCACACACTGTCGACCTTGTACATATCCGATTCCTGTCACTACCCCACCACTTGGGCAACCTCCAACGTCATCGTACATCTCGTCACCTGCGAAAGCCCCTATTTCAAGGAATTTAGAATCCTTGTCCCGTAGATAATCTATGCGCTCGCGAGCGGTCAGTTTGCCCTTTTTGTGATGACTCTCTATTTTCTTCTCTCCTCCGCCTAACCTGATTTGTTCCAGTCGTTTATTGAGTTTGAAGAGTAGCTGTTTGTATTGATCTTCGTTTTTGTTGAATTCAATATCCATCATCAATTGGGTATAAGGTTATACTTAGTTGCTTTACAACCAATATAATAGGACAAGCCAAAGCTCATACTATGAAGAGGTGTAAATAGTCAAGCTAATTTACCTGAAACCTCTAAAAGGCGTGCTTAGTTTTTGGAAAGGTCTTTTTGAACTTTCTTATGGCTTTTGCCCAGTGGTGCCATAAAATGTTTGGGGTATTGATTGAAATGAACCAACAAACTATCTAAATCAATCATCGCTTGATTTAGATTATTGTACAGTTCATCGTCTGTCATTATTTTACCAACGGTACCTTCTCCATTGTTGATTGACTCAACCGTCTCATTCATAGTGGCCAATAGTACGCTTACCTCCTTTAATGTTTGTTCAAGCTCGAGGGCGTTAATCTTATCGAGCGTCTCTCCGCTCTTGTTAATTATCGGATCCAGCGAGGCGATCCTCTCTTTCACCTCCACCATGGTCTGACTAAACTCAGCAATCGCCAAAGTGATAGAAGCTTCATTTTTAGCAATCAGCCTATTCACTCCACCAAGCGTACCGTTAAGCTCATCCAGCGTAGTGTTGATCTTCTCACCACTTCCCTGAAGGCCAAGCAATATTTCATTGATCCGTCTGATGGTAATGCTCAAATTGTCAGTAATCGGTTGAGCACTTGCCAGCAATTCCGATAGGCCCTTATCTACTACCGAAATGAGCGTATCTCCATCATCCAAAGGGGTAGTTATTTCATTGATGTCCAGGATGATCGCTTTGCTACCGAGAAAATCACTATTGGCGAGCGTGGCTGTGGTGGAGTCACCCAGCAGAAGTGATTCGTCTACATCCATCTCTACCAGGATCTTGTAGTCTTTCTCCTGTAAGATGGAGATTCTGCTCACCCTACCTACGGAGTACCCGTTGACAATGACAGGGTTAGATGCAATAAGGCCATCCACATTATCATATAGGGCATAGTACTTCTTGACAGGGGAAAAAAAGTCTATTCCTTTTAAAAAGTTAAAGCCTAAATAAAGTATGATACCGGAAACAATGGCTATTAAGCCAACTTTAAATTCTTTTGACACTATACGGTTGTTCTAGTTCATTGACTCGATTTCTTTCTTGTAGTCCCGAAAGGCTCGAAAGATACCTGAAGCAATATACGTTTGTTGTAGATCATCGTTGAGGTCAACTTCCTCTTTTGGGTTACTTAGAAAACCTACCTCCACCAAGACGCTGGGCATGGAAGTCCTCCAAAGCACCAAAAAGGGACCTTGCTTGACTCCACGACTCTTACGACCGACACGCTTGGCAAATTGAGTCTCTATGTTGCTGGCTAAACTCAAACTATTGTTGAGGAATGAATTTTGATACAGGTTGAATAGTATGTACGACTCAGGTGAATTCGGGTCAAAGCCTTCGTAGTTCTCCTCGTAGTTTTCCTCAAGTTCGATCACCGAGTTTTCACGCATGGCCACTTCGAGGCTTTTTGCTGTCTTATTAAGACCCATCACATAAGACTCTGTGCCATGAACCGCTTCACTGTAAGGGGCGGAGTTGCAATGCACTGATAAAAATATATCCGCGCCGTTTTTGTTGGCTATGTCTGCACGTTCATTGAGTGATGGAAAGCTATCCTTGTCTCTGGTGTAGATGACCTCTACGTCGGGCATATACTTTTTGATAATCTCGCCTAACTCAAGGGCTATATCAAGCGCAACATCTTTCTCATAACTGAAGTCACCATAAGTACCCGAATCTTTACCTCCATGGCCAGCGTCTATTACGACCTTTTTGATACGGTAATCTTTGACTCCTATAGTACTAAAAGAGCCCAGCAACAACGCTATTGAAAAACATGATCCGATTACAATATTTTTCATTTTTTATCGGTTCTTAACTGGAAATGAGGATAACTTTACGCAAAAGTGTGAATTTTTCCAAGAAACAGAAAATTGAGTCGACATTTTGAAATACGCGTTTTTGGTCATTTTATTATGCAGTTTCTGTGCCAAAAACCAAGCTCAAAATAACGAAAATACTTTAGTTTCCGACTCTCTTCGATATACAAACTCCGACACTACAATCACCGTACCAGATAGTGTCATTGCCAATCCCGAGTACCCAGTCAACTTTGTCGATAGCCTCGGCGCAGGGCTTCAGAACCTCCCCTCTGTCGGCTCCTTGCCTGATAGCTTGATTAACGCTGGTCAACTCCCGGACAGTACGGTGCTTACAGGTCTGGATTCCATTTATGCTAATCAACCCAGGGGAGATATTAGTACAACCATTGAATACTCAGCCGTTGACAGCATCTATTTTGACATGCGCAATCAAAATGTCTATCTCTACGGTGCTTCACAGATCGACTATGGCAGTATTAAACTGGAGGCGGATAGAATTAAGATAAATTGGGTTAATAACGAAATAGAGGCTGATTATTCAAGTGACTCAACCGGTCAGAAAATAGGCAAACCAATTTTTACCGATCAAGGACAGAGCTACGAGACCGATGAGATGACCTATAACTTCCGCTCCAGGAAAGCCATAATCCAGGGTATAATCACTCAGCAGGGAGAGGCCTATGTCCAAGGTGAAACGGTCAAAAAAAATGAAGATGATGAATTATTCATCCGAAATGCTAAATACACCACCTGCAATCTTGCCAATCCACACTTCCATATTTCCTCTCGAAAGTTAAAGGCCATACCTGGAAATAAGGTGATATCCGGGCCTTTCAATCTGGCATTTCAGGAAGTAGAAACACCCCTGGGTTTTTTCTTTGGGATGTTTCCTCAACCGAGAAAAAAGACTTCTGGCGTTATCGTTCCGAGCTACGGTGAAGAGAATAGACGAGGGTTTTTTCTAAAGGATGGAGGGTATTACTGGGCTGCCAGTGATTATGCCGACTTTAGGGTTACTGCGGATATTTATTCTAAAGGAGGATATTCATTCAACGTAAACAATAACTACAAAAAGCGATATTCACATGCGGGTGGTCTGAGATTTAGCTATAACCGCTTTCTAAGTGACGAGCCATCTGAGAACATTGATACCAAGGACTTTTCACTGAACTGGGCACACAATCCACAATCAAAAGGAACTAGCCGATTTAGTTCATCTGTCAACATCCGAACCAACTCCTACAACCAAAATAACAATCTGGTAGACCAGGACTTTAATCAATCGATTAGTGCACAATTCAGCTCCAATGTCTCCTACTCTAAAACGTTCAAAGGAACTCCCTTCAATATCTCCACCAACTTGAGACATAATCAGAATGTGCAGACCAAGGCTGTCACTATAACAGCACCTGAATTCACATCAAATATGAACAGGATTTATCCGTTCAAAAATATTAGATCGCTTAATCGCGGTATCCTTGGCAAGCTAAGTTTTAGCCATAATTTCACCGCTAAGAATGATATCTCCAACGCAGCAGTACCGAAGCTGTCTGGCGTGAATGTAGTGAATCGTGATCCTCAATTCGACAGTTTGCTGGCGTTCAATTCTGAAAATTTTGGTGCGATTATGGAACGTGCAAAAATTGGTGGTATACACAAGATACCTATCAGCACATCTTTTACTGCGTTGAAATTCTTAACCCTCAGCCCTAACCTTAATTATAACGAACTCTGGTATACAAGAGAGTTGAAGTACACCTATGATTCAGAGCTCCAGGGTGTAAAGGTAGATACCTTAAATGGGTTTTCGCGAGCTGGTTACTATGATTTTGGTATGAGCCTCAATACGCGACTCTACGGTTTCTTTCCAATCAATGGTGGGAAGGTAGAGGCGATTCGGCACGTACTTACTCCTCAAATAGGCTTCTCCTATAGCCCGGACTTTACCCAGGAAAAATTCGGATACTACCAGGAGACTCAGGTGGATGAAGAAGGTAATACTGAGCTTCTTTCCAAATACAACGGATTCATTTACGGTAGTCCTCCTCAGGGTGAGAATGCTTCGCTTAACCTCACATTGAATAATAACGTGGAAATGAAGGTAAGAAGTAAGCGAGATAGTACAGGAAAAGCGGCTAGCAAGAAGATTAAAATATTCGATAACCTGTCTTTTTCTAGCGGCTACAACTTCCTGGCTGATTCCTTTGCGCTAAGGGATATTCGCTTCTCAACCAGGACCAGTTTTTTCGAAAACCTGATCAACGTGAACGTTCAGGGTACAATAGACCCCTACGTTTATATTCTCGATAGCGAAACAGAAACCTCAACTGGTACGACGGTAGTGCAGAGAAAAATCAACAAGTACGCCTGGAATGCCGGGCAGGGTCTTGGTAATATAAGTCAGCTCAACACTTCCCTGGGCTTCAGGTTTACGCCAAATGCGTTCAAGGGAAAAGAAGAAGGCGAGGATAATGAAAAAGAATCGGAATATGGAACGCCAGAGGAGCTCGAGTACATTAATGCTAACCCGGAGGACTATGTTGATTTCTCTATTCCCTGGTCTATCAATGGAAACTATTCGATAAATAGAAGGCAGACAGGCTTCCAGGACGCTACAGTTACCCAGGCGCTTACTTTCAGTGGTGACTTCAGCATTACCGAGAAAACCAAGATCGACTTCAGATCTGGTTATGATTTCGAGAATAAGGAGTTTACTCAGACGTCCATCAATGTGATCCGTGATCTCCACTGCTGGAGTATGCGCTTCAACTGGGTGCCTTTTGGGCGCTTTCAGTCCTTCGAGATCACTATTAGAGCCAAATCCTCACTCCTGCAAGACTTGAAATTAGAAAAGCGGAAAAGGTTCTTCGACAATTTCTAGCGGACTCAGTGTCCGATGGTTCGATACTTTTTACTCGCCCCCAACTATCCCAAGCATATTACCTCCAGGGTCATGTACCCAGGCGAAGAAGTCCCCTTTTCCAGTAGGCAGTGGACCGATGTGATGCTTACCTCCATGGGCCTCTATGCTCTCGATACTCTCCGTTACGCTCTCGACCTGGATGTAGATCATAATGTACTGGTGTGGCTCGTGTCCCAGTGAGGTGATCGATCCCGGAATACCTTCGGTGCTGTTCGTATCAACATCTGTGGTATGTTGGCTTGGATTCATTTTCCATCCGAAAACTTCTGTATAAAATGCTTGTGTAGCTTCCGAAGACTGACATCCTCTATCGAACCGAACGACGGGACTGCCTTTCATTTGATTTTTATCCTGCTTCATTAGTTTGACTTAAATTGAAAAGCTCAAAAAAAGAAATGAATCCTAAAAACGCACTCATACTTTAGAGTGATTTTAGGATTCAAGGCGTCAAATGATCGATTCTGTTAAGCTCTTTGTCCAGATCACACAGACTTCCGCTCAAGTCAAAATTCAGGAGTGTCGTTACACTCTCCGGTGTAATTTTCCCATTCTTCTACAATCACAGTAACGTCTTTTGCTTCAAAATCCTCGATGATGATGTAATAGATGTAAACTCCAGGCTGTAACTGTGGTAGGTCGTATTGAACAAGCCTGCTGTTTGGATCATAGGAGAAATCTTGTCCATTGATCTGATACTCCATTACGGGGAAACCCTCCTCCACGTCAAACTGCGTGAATGTCGAGAAAAATTCATTCTCTTCTCTGGATGATGTCCTGGTCGACCCATTGAGGGTGAACTTCACGTCCGAAATCGCATATTCTACGGTATCCTCCCTTGAGGGCTCTGAAGACTGATCATTCAGATAAGCAGATCCAATACGAGCAGAAGTAAGATTCACTTTGCTCATGTTGACCTCACCTCTTGGGAAAGCGACGCAAGTGGCGGCAATGTCTGTATCCTCGGTACCGCAAGCTACCACGGCGATGAGGACCAAAAAGAAAATTATATTTTTCATAATTCTTGTTTGGCATAAGAGACACTGTATTTGGTAACTCAGTTGTAACCCCCGATTATTTCGATCTTGCGCCTCCATTCGTTAACGAAAAAATAGGGCTACCGCAATTGCGATAGCCCTCATCAACCAATTAATTAGGCCTAACAACGTCGTTTACCGATTGATTTTACAATTAATCCTAGAGACACTATGTCAGTGACACGACCGAAAATCAAAAGGTTGTAACCGACTTGCCAAATTTTCTGATTTGCGTACTATCCTCTTTCCCATACGCACAGTACCTGATCACCCGACTTCATTTGAAGCTGGTCATCTACTATGGCATAGTTGGACATCTGAGTTAGTGCCTGATCGACTCTTGTGTCCAAATTGCCCGGGCAGGCCATCCTTGTCCCAGCCAGTAGAGGGAAGACCAGTGTAGTACCTTCATTGCTAAAGCCTCCCATGATCCGATTGCAGCCATTACTTCCTGCGACGTTCATTTCAGAAATATCCAGCTCCAGATAAGGTTGGTTCTCTTTTTCGGCGTTACTAAGTTCCTCGCCATCTATAGTCATAAGCCTCCAGGTACCACTGAGGCGATAGTCTGGAACATACCTCCCGCAACCACTGAAACTTTCAAAATCAGACATATTCCCATTTTTCGCTTCCACCACGACGCTATAAGGAAACTCTTCTCCAGACATGGAGTCGATACACCCATCCGGTTTGATATTTACAGTTATTGAGCCACTTTCTACCTCTGCTTTGTAACTGAGCACAGAGTTGTCTTCGGTGTTGGAGGGTTCTACTTTGGGGGTGTTAAGTTGAGCAACCTCTGTCATGGATTTAAATGAGATCATATCCTCTTGAAATATATCAAGCGACCAGCTGGGCTCGTTACCAACTGCATAGAAGTCCACACCATCTCGTGACTTCTTTTCTAAAAATGAAGTGCTAGCCCCTTCAACAGCCTCTGTTATCTCTGGGACATCTACTTCGTCATTTTTTTGCATGGTTGTTGAGTTGTCTTTGGCTGGTTGGCATTGCCAACAGAGACCGCCTGCAACAATTAATAAAGCAATTCTATCTCTCATCCTTTCTCCCGGTTTTGATCCGGTAATAAGTCAAATATTTCAATCAAAAAAAAGGCCCGCTGCTAAACGGGCCCCAACAAAACTCAAACTCACGACTACTTAAATCGTAATCTCATCTGTATTCAGAAACTCTATTTCCTTTTCATCATTAAGCGTAATGCCCACTACGGCATCTTTGCTGATTTTACCAGCCAGGATTTCCTTACTCAGCTCATTGAGTATCCTTCGCTGGATTACTCTTTTGAGTGGTCTTGCTCCGAACTGTGGATCAAAGCCCTCGGCTCCCAGCACATCAAGCACCTCACCACTGGCCTCCAGCCTTATGCCGCTCTCTTCCAATCTTCTCTTAATCAGGTTGAACTGAATGCCCACGATCTTGCGAATATCGCCTTTGCTCAATGGCCTAAACATGATCGTTTCATCAATACGGTTCAGGAATTCCGGCCTCATTGACTTTCTGAGTAAGTCAAAGACTGATTTTTTAGTCTCCTCGAGCACATCTTCCTGGTTTTCCAAAGTCATCTTTTCGAAAGCCTCCTGTATCAAACCCGACCCTGTATTGGTCGTCATGATGATGATAGTGTTCTTAAAGTTAGCGACACGGCCCTTGTTGTCTGTCAACCTACCATCGTCAAGCACTTGCAGCAGTATATTGAAGACATCCGGATGTGCTTTCTCTATTTCATCAAGTAAGATCACACTGTAAGGCTTTCTTCGTACCGCTTCGGTCAGCTGTCCACCCTCATCATAACCTACATAGCCGGGAGGTGCTCCAATCAGCCTGCTCACTGCATGTCGCTCTTGATATTCGGACATATCAATTCGGACCATCGCATTGTCATCGTTGAAGAGGTACTCAGCAAGTGCTTTTGCTAGCTCGGTCTTACCTACACCGGTAGTTCCGAGGAAGATGAACGAACCAATGGGACGCTTCGGATCCTGCAAGCCCGCTCGACTTCTTCGCACCGCATCAGCCACCGCTTGTATCGCTTCTTCCTGACCTGCGACTCGCTTACCCAGCTCACCCTCCAGGTAGAGCAGTTTCTCCCTCTCGCTTTGGAGCATCTTGGCTACTGGTATTCCTGTCCATTTGGCCACTACCTCGGCTATGTCTTCAGCATCCACCTCCTCCTTCAAAAGGGAGGTTTCACCTTGCATTTCTTTCAGCTTAGCCTTGAAGTTCTCAATCTTCTGCTCGGTCTCTGTGATCTTGCCATATCTGATTTCAGCTACCCGACCATAGTCGCCGGATCGCTCTGCCTGCTCAGCTTCCAACTTATACTTCTCTATATTCTCCTTCTCCTGTTGTAAGCCGTGGATGACTGATTTCTCGTTTTCCCATTTAGCCTTCAGATCATTTCTCCTATCGGAAAGATCAGCAATCTCCTTATTGAGTTCTTTCTCTTTGGTCTTGTCTTTCTCTCTTCTGATTGCCTCACGCTCGATCTCCAACTGCATGATCTTGCGGTTGAGCTCATCCAATTCTTCCGGTAGGGAGTCTATCTCGATCCTCAACTTAGAAGCCGCCTCATCCATCAGGTCGATGGCCTTATCAGGCAAAAACCTATCGGAAATATAGCGACTCGATAGCTCCACAGCTGATATGACAGCATCATCCTTGATACGCACGCCATGGTGAACCTCATACTTGTCTTTGATACCTCGGAGAATGGAAATAGCGTCTGTCACATTAGGTTCATCCACGATAACCGACTGGAATCGCCGCTCGAGTGCCTTGTCCTTCTCAATGTATTTTTGATACTCCTTGAGTGTTGTAGCGCCTATAGCATGTAGCTCTCCTCTCGCCAAGGCCGGCTTGAGCAAATTCGCCGCATCCATGGCGCCTTCTCCACCGCCTCCAGCGCCTATGAGCGTGTGTATCTCATCGATAAATAGAATAATCTCTCCATCACTGTCGGTCACTTCTTTGATAACAGCCTTGAGCCTTTCTTCAAATTCACCTTTGTATTTCGCACCCGCGACGAGCAATCCCATGTCAAGAGAGATCAGGGTTTTACTCTTCAGATTTTCAGGTACATCACCATCTACTATCCGCTGTGCCATACCTTCAACAATGGCTGTTTTACCAACACCTGGCTCCCCAAGCAGTATAGGATTATTCTTAGTCCTTCGAGAGATGATCTGCAGCACTCGTCTGATTTCCTCATCACGACCAATGACAGGATCAATCTTACCCTCCTTTGCCATTGCATTAAGGTTTTTTGAATAACGCTCCAGTGATCGGTATTTAGATTCTGCGTTCTGGTCAGTGACACGATTGCCGGACCTTAATTCGGTAATGGCGGCCTTCACATCCTTCTCACCAAAGCCCAGCTCTCTGAGAAGTTGACCTGCTTTGTCCTTTGAGTTGACCAAGGCGAGTATCATATGCTCCACCGCAACATACTCATCCTTGAATTCCTTCATGTAGTCATTGGCCTTTTGCATCACCTGAGCAGATTCGTTGCTCAGATATGGTTGCTGACCTGATACTTTGGGATATGATTTGAGCAGCTGAATTAAGCGCTCTTGTAATATCTGCTTGTTTGCAGCTAGCTTTTTCACGAGAAAGCTCACCACATTATCATCAGTCTGCATAATGCCACTGAGCAAGTGCGCTGGCTCTATCGCAGGCTGCTGATCAGCTAGCGCAATCTCTGCTGCCTTGTTGATCGCCTCCTGTCCTTTGATTGTATAATTATTAAAATTCATGTCTAATATATTTCGAGTTCTACTTGCTTCAATCAAATACAGAACCAACTCAAGAATTGAACTATTTCAAGACATTCTGTCAGCAATTGATCGAATTCTCCTTGGTTTGAGGACATTATGGCTGGAAAACTTTAGGGCAGGCATGTCGCTAACTAGCCTAGTTTTTTATAATTTCCCCATCCGTTTGGAGGATGTGGATTTTATATGAAGAAGTTCGATAAGTTACTATTAGTGCTTTCACTATACGTGGTTGTGGAGCTGTACATGGGTACGGTGATCGACTATACTCCTGCGATGAAGGAATTCACCTTCTGGGCAGATTTGGTGATTTGTGCCGTTTTTCTTTTTGACTTTTTCAAAGGACTGAATAAGGCAGATGATAAGTGGCTGTTTGTCCGATATCATTGGATAGATTTTGTTTCATCAATACCCATGGTGGGCTTTCTAAGAGTAGGTCGACTGGTAAAAGTATTCAGGATACTGAGGGTGGTAAGATCAGCCAAGATAGTTTTTCAGTTTTTTAGCGCAAAAGACTCCTTTAACTCACTGCGCAACCTGATCATTCTGAGCATAGTGATCATTTTCCTTTTCACATTGAGTATCTACCACTCCGAGCACTTGATCAACCCTCAGATCAGCACGATCGGAGATGCTCTGTGGTGGACCACTATCACCACTATTTCAGTAGGATTCCTACAGGATATTTCCCCTGCTTCGGTTGAGGGTAAGTTCATTTCTGTTGTTCTGCTTCTATTAGGTATGGTCATTTTTAGTACGCTGATAGGTGCAATTACCGATTTCTTCATAGAAGACGAGGACATCAACGAGAATGTAAGAGGACTCTCCAACCAACTTGAAAGGATGCAGGGCAAAATTGATGAGCTTAACGATAAGCTTGACAAAGTCAATAATAGTCTGGATTCAAAAGCTAAGTTGTAGGTTGACGGAAAACCAGTCTTCTCCCCATTTGTAATCCAAAGCCGTACTTCATTTCACTTTGTGCTATCAATTGGGTTTGATAAATTGAGTAGATCAATAACTTGGATAAGGTCTCAGGGAATATGAAGTTAAAGAACCATTCAAATAATACTACTCCTCATAAAAGCTCCGTCCGCAGAGACTTTATCAAGAAATCGATAATCGGTTCAGCAGCAGCTTCGGCTGGTCTTTTGTCGTGCTCTGAGGGATCTAAAAACGAGGTATCAAATGGCCCCTATATCAACTACAACAACACCTATCTCTGGAAGCTGGTGACTACCTGGCCACCCAACTTTCCAATCGTGGGGTCCGGCTGTACGATGATGGCCAAGTGGATCGAGGAGATGTCAGGTGGTCGAATGAAAATCCAGGTGTATGGTGGAGGTGAGCTGATTCCTTCGCTGGAGTGCTTCGACGCTGTGCGCAATGGTGCAGTGGAAATGGGGCATGGTGCCAGTTACTACTGGGCAGGGAAAGTGCCCGCTGGGCAGTTTTTCTCTTCCGTTCCGTTTGGTATGAACTCACAGCAGATGTTTGCATGGGTGATGTCAGGAGGAGGCCTGCAGCTGTGGGAAGAACTATACGAGCCCTTCGGTCTAATCCCCATCCCTAGCGGTAATACCGGTCTCCAGATGGGGGGCTGGTTCAACAAAGAAATCAACACCATCCAGGATATTCAAGGGCTGAAAATGCGTATTCCAGGCTTTGGAGGCAAAGTATTTGCTAAAGCAGGTGGTACTGCCGTGACTGTGCCCGGAGGTGAGCTCTACACCAATCTTGAGCGTGGGGTCATCGATGCTACGGAGTGGATCGGCCCTTATCACGACTATCTGATGGGCTTTCATCAGGTAGCCCAATACTACTACTATCCTGGATGGCATGAGCCTGGCACCATCCTCGAGTTGATCGTCAACAAAGAAAAATTTGAAGCACTACCCACTGATCTCCAACAAATAGTACGCACAGCCTGCTACCGGGTCAATCACTGGATGTGGACGGAGTTTGATTCACAAAATGGCTTCTATCTAAAAAAACTTCGTGATGAAGAGCAAGTTGACTTCAGGGCATTTCCTACTGAGGTACTCGATGAGTTACGACTCAAAACTGCTGAGGTGGTTGAGGAAATTAAAGTACAAGATCCGAGAGCGGTCAAAATTGCTGATGCCTATTCCAAGTTTAAAGACAGTATCCAGGGTTGGTCTGGGGTAAGTGATCAGTTCTACTACGGTACGATGCGCTAGCTCATTAATTGTTCTCTCGCCTTGTGCTCATTCTACTAATATTAACTCCGACTTAGTGAGATTCTCGTTACACTTCATATGCTTATCGTTTCTTATCATACAGATCGGTCTTGCGCAAGCTTCCGTATCTAAAAGTGATGCAGATTCCCTGGTCAACAATGCAATGAACCTCATTCGAATCGACATTGATTCGTCCATTAATCTATTTAACCACGTGCTGGCCACACATCCATCCAACGATGATCAAATAGCGCTCTACAGCCAGTATCTCGGGGGTTTTAAAAACATAGGTAGCTATGAAATGGCAATGCCATTATTCCGTCAGGCGCTTCAACTCAAGCCTTCTCTGAAAAACATCCAGAACTACGGCTTTATCGTCACCACAAAGCTCATAGCGCACCGTCAATTGAATGAATATGATTCTGTGAGCGCACTTAGTGAGGAGATCATTGCGCTAGCGCAAAAACTAGATCAGGGTTGGTTGCTGGTCGATGCATATGTGGAAAGAGGGATCAATTTTGAACGAATGGGCGATTATGCCCAGGCCTTGGAAAATTTCAAACTTGCAGAAAGTCTGGTTGAATCCCAAGGCATGCTCGAGGAGAAAAGCACGGTATACACTAACCTCTCAAACTATTTCCAAACGATTGACGAGAAGGAAGATGCCCTGATATATGGAAAGAAATCGCTAGAGGTAGCCAGGGAACTCGCTGACCCTAACGTAACTGCCCAAATCGCCAACAATGTGGGTTTGGTCTATGATGATCTGAAGCAGTTTGATAGTGCCCAGTATTATTATGAAATAGGTCTGAAAGCTGCCTTGAGCGCCGGAAATGAATTTGGAATACATCTTACCAAACTTAATTTAGGCCTCAATGCCTATCGTAAAGAAGAATACCAGGCCGCCCTGGCTTACTTCGATGAGGTGGTTGTATTTTTTGATAAGATTGGGGATAACTACGGGCTGGTGCTGTGTTATTACAACTACTCCCGGATTTATAATGCAATAGGTCAACTTGATCAGGCTGTAAAATACGGTGAAGAAGCCTATCAATTAGCTAAAGAGAATAACCTTATTCGACTGGTAGGTGAAATCGCGGAAACATTAGCTAAAATTTACGACAGGCAACTCAAATACAAGAAAGCCTATGACATGGTCTTCGAGTACACCATTATCCGTGATAGCCTGGTCAATGCAGATAAAAACCGAGAGATTGGTCGCCTGGAGTCAAGACTGGAACTAGAGCAGGCCAGGGTCGAAAACCAAGGTCTACTCCAACAACAGCGGGTCAAAGATTCAGAGCTAGCCACGACCAGATTAGCCATTCTCGCAGTATCCCTACTTCTAGCAGTGGCCATCATAGCGCTCCTCCTATACACACGATCCAACCGGAGGCTTACTGCATCCCGCCAAGTGATCCAGGATCAAGCCAATCGGCTGGAGGAACTCAATCATCTCAAATCGCAATTCTTCGCCAATATCAGCCATGACCTGCGTACACCACTCACCCTGATCAAAGGTCAGTTGGAATGGCTAAAGCAATCAAAAGTATCACTGGAGTCCGAGGAACGAATTAAGAATGCGCTGCGAAGCTCTAATCAGCTGGGGAATATGATCGAAGATTTGCTAGACCTGTCTAAGGTAGAGTTGGGCCAGCAGCAGATTCACCCTATACCTACGGAGCTCAACGTAACGATGAGTAGAATGGTCGGCTCCTTTCAGTCGCTAGCTGAAAGTCGAAAAATATCATTGACTTGGTTGGAAGAGACCCAAGAGAGCATTTTTGCTAACATTGACGTGAGACAGTTCGAAAAAGTCATCAACAACTTACTCTACAATGCCTTTAAATTCACCTCAGCCGGTGGAGAGGTCAGGGTTATCCTCTCTAAGGCAGAAGAACAAGTTGAAATAGAAATTACAGATAATGGTCGTGGCATTGCGGCAGCAGAGCTTCCCCATCTGTTGGACCGTTTTTATCAGTCAGGGTCTAATCAAGACAAAGACCCAGGGTCTGGACTTGGGTTGGCGATAGCCAAAGAGATCGTCGATCTACATCATGGCAAGATCAGTGTATCAAGCACACCGGGCAAAGGCGCCACATTTCTGATTCAACTACCTATCCTTGACCCTGCGACTGACCTGGATCAGCGCGTGACACAGCCTTTGTCGATCGAAGAGCTAATCGCTCAAAAATGGGTAAAAGGAAAGCTCCACAAGCCTAAAGTGTTGATCGCTGAAGACAATACCGAGATGTTGGCTTATTTAGAAGAAGTGCTCTCTGGTTACTTTGAGATTCGCTCCGTACTTAATGGACTGGAAGTATTAAAAGCTTTAGCCGAACAGAAGCCAGATCTCATCCTCTCAGATGTGATGATGCCCAAGATGGATGGGTTCCAGTTGCTTGCAGCGCTCAAAGAAAATATCTCCTATCGTCAAATTCCAGTAATACTGCTCACCGCGAGATCGGCTCAAGAGGATAGAATGCAAGGCCTCAGGCTGGGTGTAGATGACTATATCACCAAACCATTCGATAGAGAAGAGCTTCTTATCAGAATGATCAATCTGACCGCCAACCTCGAGCAACGCCTCGCCCTGGCCAATGAACCTGACGGCTCAGAAGAGACGCCTACCGTCACAGAAGAAATCCTATCTCCCAATGATGATAAGCTGATCCGAAAGGCGGAGAACTTCATCGAGTCCCGAGTGGGCGATAGCAAGCTTAAAGTCGCTGATATCGCCTACCATCTCGGCGTAAGTGAGCGGCAACTTTATCGGAAACTTGGGAGCTTGACTGGCCTCACACCTGCACAGTTTCTCAATGAAGTAAGGCTTGAGTACGCACGCAAACTATTGGTCAATAAAAAGCACAACAAGGTAGATGCTCTCGCCAGCGCTGTGGGCTTCAGCTCAGGCGCTTACTTCTCCAAGCTCTACTTTGAGCGATTTGGCAAGCGACCGACAGACTACTTCTAAGTCAACTGTCGGTCTTGACCTGGTCTTTCATCACTATTTCATCCATGAAATTTGTAAATCGAATTTTCAATTTTCATGGATTAATAATTATATTTACCATGAAATATGTAATCCACATTTTCAATTTTCATGGATATACTGAGAGATTTGCATTATCAACTAAAGGAGCTGTCAGAAGATTTTCCGGCGATTGGTGTCATAGGTGCTCGTCAGACTGGTAAGACTACCCTCGTCAAAAACCTATCACGAGACTGGTATGAATCGACCGTCTACCTCGACCTGGAAGACCCTCGTGATGCTTCGCAACTGACCGATGCGATGATTTACTTCGATACACATCGGGATCAATGTATCATATTGGATGAAGTACAGGTCATGCCTGAGTTATTTAGGCTACTACGACCGGCGATAGATCAAGATCGTCGACCTGGGCGCTTCATACTATTAGGCTCAGTATCTCCAGAGTTGATCAGAGGCACTTCTGAGTCGCTCGCAGGTCGCATCGCCTATGAGGAGCTTACTCCGCTATTGCTCATGGAGCTTAAGGCCGATGACTTACCAGGGCATTGGCTCAGGGGGGGCTATCCACTCTCCTTTTTAGCTAAAAGCGACAAGAGCAGTAGACAGTGGCGAATGAACTATCTGCGCACTTACAGTGAGCGCGACCTACCACAGTTTGGCCTCAACGCATCTGCTCGCACTATCCAAACCCTCTGGAGCATGCTGGCCCACCTCAACGGCAACCTGCTGAACACTAGCGCACTATCGCGATCAATGGGACTTACCCACCCAACCATCTCCAGCTATCTCGACTTTCTCGAAGGTGCCTTTCTCATCCGACGACTGCCTCCTTTTCACTTCAACATCAAGAAGCGGCTGGTGCGGACGCCAAAGCTCTATTTTCGGGATACCGGACTACTACATCAGCTGCTCAATATCTCGCAACATCAGGAGCTGGTCACCAACCCTCATGTAGGTGCCTCCTGGGAAAACTACGTCATCGAACAAATATGCGGCACTTCACGAGATCGGTACGATTACTATTTCTACAGAACGCATCAGGGTACAGAATGTGACTTGGTCTTAGTAGAAGGCTTTACCCCGCAGATCAGCATCGAGATCAAATTCTCATCCGCACCAAAGCTGACCAAAGGCCATCTACAAGCCATCGAAGACCTGGGAACAGTCAGAAATGTGATCATCGCACCTGTCAAGACTGACTTCAAAATACATCCCAAAATCGAGGTGATGACCCTTCACTCTTTTCTCCGGTCTTTGCCTTCTGCACATTGATACCACAGGCAGCCTCATCGGCAGCCGGTTTTATTTTTGGCCGCTCATTAGCTGCCTTATGCGCTCCAATACAAGCACATGGAACCTTGCTAATACCTAGTTGCGCTCACCTCGCTGATCCCCGGTATCATACTAACTTCAGTCGCTGATATTGTCTCTAATGCCCGAAACGTGAAGTTGGGTTGAGCACATGGTTTCATGACCTTTGTGGTTTTGGTAACCATATTCAGGAGTAGAGGTTCAGCCCGCTCTGGGGCTGTGCTAGTCTTTATCTGCTACCAGCCTTCTCCAGCCATCCTTGAATCTCCTCTGGCGTTGCGGTCTTCATTCAATTGGGGCATTGAATTCCAACACTTTTAAAAGTTACTTGATCAAAAATATTCACAATAATCGGTAACTTGATTTATGTCAAGTTTTCAGTTTGACTACAGTTCTATTCATAAATAGGTCAGAGGGGTGACAATTCTGGAGTTAATATAAATGATATGGCATTACTTGAATTATTAGTTGTGAGTATTGGCGGTGGTATTGCTAAGGGTGCTCTATCAATTTGGCTAAAAGACAATACCGTCTTGGGTGAGGCCGGCAAAAGTGTTACAGACGCCATAATCGAAAAAACAAAAGATGTTCTTGCTGCCAGAGAAGCGAGAAGGCAATTCGAAAATATCGGTGATAAGGTAGCAGCAAACTTGGAGGAGTTGATTGAATCTCGTTTTGTAGAAATGTCTCTTACGGAAAAAGAGGCAGTGATAAATAAAGCAGGAGAGGCTTTAATCGGTCTAGAACTAACCCCAGAATTTCTGCTTCAGTCAAATTTTGAACCGAGTCAGATTGAGCACAGCATCTTTTCGAAAATAGACGCCCCGAATTCTGAAAATTTAATGACTGACCTTAATCTGGACCAGAAGCGACTCTTCAAACTAATAATATCTGAATCAGCCCAATATATAGTAGACATTGGTTGTCAATTGCCATCTTTCACAGAAAAAACCCTGGTTGAGATTCTCAAAAAAGAGAATCAAATATTGTCTAGCGTTGATACGATCCTTTCAGAGGTCAAAAGAATTAAAGAGCAAGCCTTGGGCAAAGAAATTGAAGCCCAACAATTTGAGTCAGATTATAGAAGGGCGGTACTAAGAAAACTGGATGAGCTTCAGCTTTTTGGAGTTGATTTGGACAGAACTACCAAGCGGTACAGACTAAGCATAGCCTATGTCAGCCTGTCGCTGGCATATAGCAATGGCAATAAGGCTGATGATGGAGAACTTGTTTCCGTCAATAAGGCTCTCAAAAAAGCGGATCGCTTGCTTA
Source organism: uncultured Roseivirgaceae bacterium (assembly GCA_964351595.1). Classification (GTDB taxonomy): domain Bacteria; phylum Bacteroidota; class Bacteroidia; order Cytophagales; family Cyclobacteriaceae; genus UBA6059. The sequence goes on from CAYGOT010000068.1 coordinate 20,255, forward strand.
TTCGAGGTTCCGCTGGCTCTGGAAAGACAACATTATTGCAGTGGATCGGAGTTTTGTGTGCTGGAGGGAATATCTCTGGTGATTTAGTTGACTGGAATACCCATATCCCATTTTTAATCAAACTGAGAGAATTCACGGGTAAGGCACTTCCACCGCTTGAAGACCTTCCAAGTCTGATCACAAGCGCAAAAGCAGGTGAAATGCCAAGCAATTGGGTGCATGACCGATTCAAAGAGCAAAGAGTAATATTACTCGTAGATGGAATTGATGAACTCGTTATACAGGAAAGGTCGAATGTCGAAACCTGGCTAGAAGATATCACGAGCAACTATGTTAACGTCAAAATTATCATTACATCTAGACCTTATGCAGCCGACCCTAACTGGCTAGAGCAATTGGGGTTTGTTAGTGCTGATCTCCAAGAAATGTCGGTTAGAGATGTGGGGGCATTTATTGATCACTGGCACGAAGCGGTCAAATATGGAGAGAGTGATGTGATCAGGAAAGAAGAATTGGACCTTCTCAACGAGAGCTTGCAAGTATCAATTAGAAGAAATTCGAACCTGACTCGACTCGCAACGAATCCACTACTCTGCGCAATGATATGCGCACTTCATAGAGATAGAATAAATCAATTACCAGCCTTCAGAGTAGAGTTATATGAGGCTTGCATTGAAATGTTTTTAAGAAGGGATCATGAGAGAAATGTACCACTCTCCGATTATGTGGATATTCCATCTCCGCAAAAAAATAATTTACTCGAAGATCTTGCCTACTGGCTGATAAAAAATGGGTGGAGTGAGGTTGAAACAGATGATGTTGATTCAAGGTTCAACAAGAAAGTTCAATCTTTAAAAGATATGCCGACTGAGATTTCTGGAACCGGTCTGAGACGCTATTTCACAGAACGTAGCGGTATCTTAAGACAACCGAGTCTTCAAAAAATAGATTTCCCACATCGCACGTTTCAGGAATATCTTGCCGCAAAGGCCATTGTTTATGAAGAAGATTATGGTGTGCTTTTGAAAAATGCTACGAATGACCAGTGGAGAGAAGTGATTATTCTTACATGTGGGATGGCGCCAAGAGGGAGAACGGAAGACACAATAGACCAACTACTTAGGTTAGGTGATCAATTGGAACCAATAAGAGGTCAACTGCACCTTCTCGCTGCAGCTTGTTCTGACTTGGCACGAGAGGTCTCTGACAGTCTTAAACAAGCTGTACAAAAGAGAATAAAGAATTTAGTCCCACCATTTGATATGGATTCGGCAAAAAAACTTTCTTTAGCCGGTGAATTGGTTTTACCGTATTTAAAACATAGAGCGATTCGTACGGTGAAGCAATTGAAGCCGATAATTAGAACCCTCGCCCTAATTGGAGGTGATACAGCTTTGGAGATTTTAAGCAGGTATTCAAGTGATCCAAGGAAAAGTATCCAGAGGGAACTAATTGAAAGCGGAAAATATGTTATCGATCCAGAAAGATATGGTGCCTTCGCTCTAACAAATATATTTGAGGCAAATATTAAGGGCCGTTTCCCTTTAGAGTTATTGTTGCATTCTAAAAAGTTGGTCAACCTAAAATTAGAATTTGACCCAAGATCTTTCGATAAGATTAATGTACTCGAAAATTGTGAAAACCTTGAAAGTCTATATATATCACATTATGAGGACGTTTTTTCTTCAGGCTCAACCCTGTCATTTATTGATTTCCATAATCTAGTATCCCTAGAGCTCAAGAACAGCGATTTCTTTAGTCACTTGAACGTACTAAGACTAGGAAACATCAGATTTTGTTCCTTCGACTCATGCCGCTTTGCTGAGGGCGAGTATTTCATTGAAGACCCTTTCAATCTCGAAAATCTAAATTTCAATTGGTGTACAATTGAGAATGGATTGCATATACCAGACAACCTTGACACTTTGAAAGCAGTCAGAATTAGGAATTCTAAACTGTTTAATCTTGATTTTATATCAGACCAAAGCAATCTTTCTGCTCTTGTATTGAATTCATGTGAATTTGGAGATGAAGAAAACATTTGTTTACCTCACGGCCTAAAAAAACTTACACTGATAGATAGTATTGACGACCTAACCAAAATCAGAAATGTCGAAAAAATCGAGTCGCTTACCTTATCCTTAGAAGGGCTAAGCAACTTGACTGGTATGGAAAAAATGATCAGTCTTGAGGAGCTTGAGGTCATTAGATATCCTACAGACCAAGGGTCAAATAGCTTAATCTATGAACGAGTTAGTAGATTCGTAAGTACAGAAAACACTCATATTAGAGTCAAAATTTTACCTTTCAGCAGAATCCGGTCGCTTTAAAAACATGTATAAATAATTAAAAGCAACTATTAAACTTCGGATTAACGTTGTTGGCTCTAAATTCTCTTTATCAAAAAGACAGTACAGGGTTTTCAATTATTCACCCTCACAAGCCAATCCCGGACCTCTTCCAGCGTAGCGGCTTTCACTTCTTTCAACTTCATCTTCTTGCGCATGCCCCCCACGTCATTGAGGAGCTTGCTGTCTTTAGCTTCCTTGAAAGCATCTAAGGTGATCAGACCCAGCTTCTGAAGAATTGGAATAAGTTCTTCACGTACGCCGAGAGCAGCATAGTCCTCTGAAGTCATGCCAGTTACCTTCTTCTCCGGCTTCATCTGCGGGAAGAAGAGCACATCTTGAATAGAGTTGCTATTGGTCATGATCATGCTCAATCGGTCTATCCCGATACCTAGTCCGGCTGTTGGCGGCATGCCGTACTCCAGCGCCCGTAGGAAGTCTTCGTCGAGCATCATCGCCTCGTCATCGCCCCTCTTACCGAGCTCCAGCTGTTCCTCGAAACGCTTGCGCTGATCGATGGGATCATTCAGCTCTGAGAAAGCGTTACAGATTTCTTTGCCATTGCAGACCGCCTCGAAGCGCTCTACAAGGCCTTCCTTAGATCGGTGCTTCTTCGCCAATGGAGACATCTCCAGCGGGTAATCGGTAATGAAAGTAGGCTGAATGAGATTCGCCTCACATTTCTCTCCGAAGATTTCATCAATAATTTTACCCTTGCCCATGGAGTCGTCAAGCGGTACATTTAATGATTTCGCAGTTGCTCTCAGCGCCTCCTCATCCATATTCGAGATATCGACACCAGTGAAGTGCTCGATCGCCTCAAACATCGTGAAGCGCTTCCATGGTCGCTCAAAGTTGATCACATTCTGGCCAACCTGTACCTCCGTAGTGCCATGGATATCCATGGCTACTTTCTCGATCATCTCCTCCACGAGATCCATCATCCACTCATAGTCCTTGTAGGCGACATAGAGCTCCACCTGGGTAAACTCAGGATTGTGGAAACGAGACATTCCTTCATTACGGAAATCTTTAGAAAACTCATATACACCATCAAACCCACCGACGATCAATCGCTTTAGATATAACTCATTCGCTATGCGCAAATAAAGGGTCATATCGAGCGTGTTGTGATGCGTTTTAAATGGTCGGGCAGCTGCTCCGCCATACAAGGGTTGCAAGATTGGCGTCTCTACTTCCAGGTAACCTCTATCGTTGAGGTATTCGCGCATCGAGTTGACCAGCTTAGTCCTTTTCTTAAAAGTCTCACGGACCTGAGGATTGACGATCAGGTCTACATAGCGCTGACGATAGCGCTGCTCCGCATCTCTAAATGCATCATGCGTCTTCTTGTTGCCTTCCTCATCAGTAGTCTCTTTAACGATAGGCAAAGGCTTGAGCGACTTACTCAACAGCTTGAGTGAAGTCACATGAATCGAGATTTCACCTGTCTGAGTAGTAAAGACATAGCCCGTCACTCCTACAATATCACCAATGTTCATCTTCTTCTTGAAGACGGTGTTGTACAGCCCTTTGTCCTCATCAGGACAGATATCATCGCGACGAATATAAATCTGTACCCGACCTGTGGAGTCTTGAATCTCTGCAAAGCTTGCCGAACCCATGATCCGACGACTCATTAGCCTACCGGCAATCGAGATGTCCTTATAGTCTGTCTTGCGACGTTCGTAGTTTTCATGGATTCCTGATGCGGTCACATTGATCTTAAAAAGATCAGCCGGATAAGGATTAATCCCCATCTCCATCAATTCTTCACGTTCTTTCCTTCGCTGGATTTCCTGTTCGCTCAGTTGCATTCGTACTCTTCTATTAAACTAGTTTACGTCTTTTTATTTCTTTTCTGATCAGCTGGAGCTCTCGGCTCGCCTGACCAGCAATGGAAGTATTTTCTTCGGCCCTTCGGATCAGATAGGGCATCACCTTTTCCACGGGTCCATAGGGTAGATACTTGGCCACATTGTAACCATGCTTAGCCATGGTATAGCTGATATGATCACTCATGCCAAATAGCTGTGAAAAGTAAATCCGCTCATCGGTCGGTCGTATACCCTCCTGATTCATTAGCTGAGCAAGATATTCCGATGAAGCTTCATTGTGAGTGCCCGCTACAAATGAGATTCCGTTGAGGTTTTCTACACAATAAGCTAGCGCCAAATCATAGTCTCGATCTGTGGCCGCTTTGTCAGGTTGAATAGGGTCTGGATATTCACGCTCTTCAGCTCTGTCGCGCTCCTTTTCCATATAAGCACCTCGCACAATCTTCGCCCCGAGATAGTAGCCCTCGGCACTCAGGTCTTGGTGGGCTTTCTTCAAATTCCCAAGGCTGGCACGACAGTACATCTGGTAGGTGTTATAAATTACTACCCCCTCCCTATTATATTTCTTCATCAAAGCATAGGCCAGGTCATCTATGACTTTTTGAATCCAGGTCTCCTCAGCATCTATGAGTAGCCTCAATCCTTTTTGGGCTACCCGCTCTGCGATCGCATCCAGTCTACCCTTCAGCTTCTCAAAACGATCCTTGTCGTCATTTCGGGGCTTACCGGCCTGAATCCTGGCCATCATATCAAGCGCTGCAAAACCCGTGAGCTTTACCACACAAAATGGCAATCCGAAATCGTGCGCAGCATCAACGACTCGGAGCATTTCCTCCTTATTGCGGTCAAATCCGGCAGGAGATTTTTCTCCTTCAGCGGAGTAATCGAGTATAGCGCTTATTCCGTCCTTTTTTAGGCTATCAATGGTGCTTGCACAGTCCTGTATTGATTCACCACCACAAAAGTGCCCAAATACGGTGCTTTTGATAATTTTCTTCAGTGGAAGCTTTAATTTTAAGCCAATTCTTAATAAGTATGTGCCTATTTTCACAAGAGTAGGTTGATTCATACCTGTGAAAAGCAGGTTCATACGCTTAAGCTTTTTATCCGACTTACTGGAAAAAGCTACTGCGGTATCACCAAAATCAAACTTAACCCGAGAATCCATCAATGCTCCTGTGCTTAAAAAAACAGGGGGCAAAGATATAAAACTAGTCGTCTTTTTTTATTTAAACGTAGGAGGTAAAAGTGAGTGCAACATTTGATATAGCACCAAT
>CAYGOT010000069.1:0-25486 GCA_964351595.1 uncultured Roseivirgaceae bacterium
CACCTTCGTAGGATCGTTTCATCTTGCCAGATAGGACAATGCCCATTTCCAGCTCGTAGTGCATGTCAAACCAACCATTCTGTTGCTCATGAATATGATGCAAGACCTCAATAGGCTTAGACTCATCCAAGTGATAATAGAAATGCTGAACCAGATTTGAGTTGACTTTCACGGTAGTCGAATTTACAAATCAATTGTGTGATTATACAACCGTCTGACTTATGACTGGCTTTACTTTACATAATCAATAATGACAACTTATGAGTCGCAAGATCCCATATCAGCCCCCTGGCGCGCATACCGTATCAAAATTCGAGCACCTTCATTTAGAAGTCTTTGAGCAACCTCAGGAAGGTTCTGCAGCGATAGCCAATGAGATAGCCACCCTTATCAGGAATAAGCAGGAGCATGGTGGCACTTGTGTGCTGGGGCTGGCTACCGGTTCTTCCCCCAAGACTGTTTACAAAGAGCTGATCAGACTGCACAAAGAGGATGGACTGAGCTTCAAAAATGTCATTACATTCAACCTCGATGAGTATTATCCGATGCAACCCGATGCTGATCAGAGCTACGTGAGGTTCATGCATGAGAATCTCTTCGATCATATAGATATTCCGGTAGGACAAACCCATGTACCTGATGGATTGGTGGCACCTTATGAAGTGGAAGCCTACTGCCAGGCCTATGAGCAACAAATATCAGATGTTGGTGGCCTTGACCTTCAGATATTGGGAATTGGGCGTACAGGGCATATAGGCTTTAATGAGCCTGGATCGCATATCAACTCTCAGACACGCATGATCACGCTTGATCCATTGACCAGAAGTGATGCGGCGAATGACTTTGAAGGCCAGGAAAATGTACCACTTAAGGCCATCACGATGGGGGTGGGTACGATACTTAAGGCTGAAAGGGTCTTATTGATGGCCTGGGGTGACGCTAAGGCTGAAGTCATCCAGAAAACCGTAGAGGAACTTCCGACCGCCAGCCGTCCCGCAAGTTTTCTCCAAAAGCATCATAATACAACGATAGTCCTGGATCATCAGGCCGCTGGCAAGCTGATGAGGTATCAGTCGCCATGGCTAGTAGGCAGTTGCCAATGGACAGAGGCGATGATCAAAAAGGCCGTCATTTGGCTTTCCGCTAAAGTCAACAAAGCGATATTAAAGCTTACCGATGCTGATTATAATGAGAACGGGCTAAATGAGTTGTTGCTCGCCCATGGCCCAGCATACAACATCAATATTGCTGTATTCAATCAGATTCAAAGAACGATTACCGGCTGGCCCGGAGGTAAGCCCAATGTAGACGATAGCAATCGTCCGGAAAGGGCTGAGCCTGCTAAGAAACGAGTATTAGTTTTCAGCCCGCACCCTGATGATGATGTGATCTCGATGGGAGGTACGCTCATCCGACTTAAGGATCAAGACCATGATGTACATGTAGCCTATCAGACCTCCGGATCACTTGCCGTATTTGGTCAGGACCTGGAAAGGCATCTGCAGTTTCACCATGACCTGATGGAGTTAATCGAGGTGAAAAGTGCTATTGGGAGTCCTGAGGGTGGTAAATTAAATTATACTGATTGGTCTAATAAGGTTAATGACTTTCAGATAAAAGCGCTAATTCGCAAGTCGGAGGCTTTGTCGGCTTTGCGCTATATTGGGCTGCAAGATGATCATATCCACTTTCTAAATATGCCATTCTACGAAACCGGTAAAGTTGACAAGAACCCTCTTGGAATAGAAGATGTCAACATGGTCAAGCAGTTGATGGAGGAGATTAAACCTCATCAGATCTACGTAGCAGCCGATCTTGCTGACCCCCACGGTACCCATCGAATATGCTATGATGCCGTTATGCAGGCCTTCGATCAATGCCAATCAGAGAGCTGGGTCAATGACTGCTACGTATGGATGTACAAGGGAGCATGGCAGGAATGGGATCTGACGGACATTGATATGGCCGTACCCATCAGTCCAGAGGAACTCAGCCGTAAGCGTCAGGCCATATTCAAGCACCAATCGCAAAAGGACAAGGCACCTTTTCCGGGTACGGATGATCGGGAGTTTTGGCAAAGGGCCGAAGATCGCAATAGAGCTACGGCTATACAGTACGACCGGCTCGGCCTACCGGAATATGAGGCCATCGAAGGCTTTAGCAGGTATTATCAATCTAAAGCGGATGCGCATGAGTAAGGTATTGGCGGTTGATATGGGCGGGACGAAGATTGCCCTGGGCATCATGGAGGGCGGGGTGTTACTCAGCCAGCATGAAGTGGCCGTACCAAAAGTCACGACCAAAAGAGGATTATTGGAGTTATTCACCAATTCGATTGACCAAGCATTGATCCCTGAGATCTCTGCGATTGGCATTGGCATTCCGGGGCTGGTAGACCGGAAAAGCGGGACGATATATGATTTACTGAATGTGCCCGCCTGGGACAAGGTGCCGTTGGGGGGGTACCTATCGGAAAAATATGGACTTCCGGTGCATATTGATAATGATGCTAACTGTTTTGCGCTAGCGGAATACCATCTTGGAAATCATAATGTAGATGAATTGGTAGGACTTGCATTGGGTACAGGACTTGGTGCTGGGATCATTTCCAATGGTCAACTTGTACATGGTGCTAGTTGCGGAGCGGGTGAGTTCGGTATGATTCCATATCTGGATCATTTTATTGAGTACTACGCTTGTGGTCAGTTTTTTGAGAATGCACACGGCATCAAAGGAGATGAAGTTTTTGATCTGGCGGGGCAAGGAGATGCCAAAGCGCTTTCAATGTATGCTGAGCTTGGCCAACACATTGGCTATGCCATAAGTGTTATTCGTTTGGCAGTAGATCCCGAATTGATAGTGCTAGCGGGCTCAGTTGCCAATGGATTTGAGTATTTTCAAGACGCAATGTGGAAGCAGTTGACCATGCATCCATTTCCATCCGCGATGAAGTCAGTGGACATAAAAGTGAGTAAACTGGACAATGCGCCTTTGCTAGGTGCAGGATGTCTTTGTAAGTAGATCAGAGCATGAAGAATTTTGAAATAAAGAAGCAGCCACAAAAGTATGATGCCATTGTAATCGGCTCAGGCATCTCTGGCGGCTGGGCAGCCAAAGAGCTATGCGAAAAGGGACTAAAGACCCTTGTGCTGGAGCGGGGTAGACCCATCGAGCATCGTACGGATTATATCACCGAGCATAAAGCACCCTGGGATTTCGACCTACGTGGAGACCTAACCAGAGAGGAGAAGCAGGAGTATTCACAAAATGCACGCATCGGCTATTTGGACAAGACGGCTCTACACTTCTTCGCGAAGGACAGTGAGAGCCCTTATTTGGAAGAGAAGCCTTTCGTCTGGGCACGTGGCTATCAGGGGGGCGGTAAGTCGATTACCTGGGGCCGATTCACCTTTCGCATCTCTGAGATGGACTTTGAGGCCAACAAAATGGATGGACATGGGGTCGACTGGCCCATTCGGTACAATGATATCGCGCCCTGGTACTCCTATGTCGAGAAGTTTGCAGGTATTTCCGGAGAGAAGCTGGGCTTGTCACATCTACCTGATGGAGACTTTCAAAAACCAATGGACCTCAATGTTGTAGAAAAGCACATCCGCAAGCGCTTCAGGGAAGAGTACAACGACCGCTACCTGACCATCGCTAGAGCGGCGGTATTGACTGAACAGATCGGGGATCGGGCACCTTGTCATTATTGCGGGCCGTGCTGGCGAGGATGCAGTACTGGCTCTTATTTTAGCTCCGTTTCGTCTACATTGCCGGCCGCTGAAGCTACTGGTAATCTCACGATTCGACCCTACAGTGTTGCGCACAGCATTATGTATGACAAAGATTCTGGTAAGGCATCAGGAGTCATGGTGATCGACTCTGAGACCAAGGAGACGATAGCGTTTAACGCTGACCTGGTCTTTGTATGCGCATCGGCGATGGCTTCCACACAGATATTGATGAACTCCAGGAGCGATACTTTCTCCGAAGGTATCGGCAATGGTAGCGGCGTGTTAGGCCATTATCTGATGGATCATCACCTGGGACTTGAGATCAGCGCGACCATGCAGGGGTTTGAGGATAAGACCACCATGGGCAATCGCCCTGTCGGATTCTACATCCCGCGCTACCGCAATCTGGAAGGACAGGCGCCCATGTCAGAGTTCGTTCGTGGCTATGGATGGGAGGGATCCGCCTATCGGGAAAGCTGGGGCAAGGCCTACGGACTAGAGGGTTTTGGTGCTGACTTCAAAAAGGAAGTACAGCAAGCCGGGCCATGGCAAGTGGGTATGTGGGGCTTTGGTGAGACCTTGCCCTATTATGATAATCACGTTCGGCTTCATGAAAGTGAGACTGACGAACTAGGTATCCCTAAACTCGTCTTCAATGCAGAGATCAAGGAAAACGAGAAGGCCATGCGAAAAGACTCATTGGCCACTATGGCGGAGATGCTGGAAAAGGCCGGCTGCAAGGATATCAACGCTGTAGACAATCCGGATGGGGCAGTTCCCGGGTTTGGGATTCATGAAATGGGAACAGCAAGAATGGGTCGTGATCCTAAGACCAGCTACCTCAATGGCTACAATCAGTCTCATGAAGTGAGCAACCTTTTCGTGACCGATGGCGCGTGCATGACCTCCTCACCCTGCCAAAACCCAAGCATCACTTATATGGCGCTGACGGCCAGAGCTGTAGATTATGCAATTGATCAGAAAAAGAAGAAAAACATCTAAGCTATGGACAGACGATTTGCTTTGAAGAACCTTACCCTATCGGGAATGGGTCTGGCGCTCTCACCGGCTCTGTTGAGTGCTTTGGAAAGTTGTACGCCAGCCTATGATCCCGGATATGTACTACAGTCGCTGACTCCCGCTCAGGATCAGCTGCTAGTGCAATTGGTGGAGATCATCATACCTACGACGGACACACCTGGTGCCAGGCAAGCAGGTGTGAATCAATACATTGATCGTGTTTTTGCCTTGGTGAGCGAGCCTGAAGAGAAGACTGAATTTGTCAAGGGGCTGGATGCGCTCTCTGAGATGGATTTCCTTGAAAAGAGTCTATCGGATCAAGTAGAGACGTTAAAGGCCTGGGAGAAATCAACAAACCCTGAAGAGTCCGACTTCTTTGGAACATTGAAGAATATGACTATCTACGGCTATTATACGTCTAAGATTGGAGCAAGCGAAGAGCTCAAATATGTTCATGCTACTGGCTTCTACGATGGAGATAAGCCCTACGATGAAGTCGGCAAAAACTTCTACTAGCATCTTATTCAAATATCGAACTACTAACTACCAAAAAATGCAACTCGGTTTTGTATCCGCCATATTACCAGAATTGTCCTTTGACGAACTTTTGAAATTTGCGGCCGATGAAGGCTATGACTGTGTGGAGGTCATGTGCTGGCCTGTTGGCAAGGCCACACGTCGCTATGCAGGGGTCACCCACATCGATGTGACCAACTTTGGCAAGGCAGAAGCAAAAAAGGTATTGGCCACAAGTATGAAATATGGCGTGGAGATCAGCGCTTTAGGCTATTATCCCAACCCTTTGAGTCCTGATAAGGACGAAGCGGAAACGGCCGTGGTACATCTAAAGAAGTTGATCGAGGCTTCAGATTTATTAGGCATCAATAAGGTCAACAGCTTCATTGGTCGGGATTGGACCAAGTCGGTGGATGACAACTGGCCAAGGTTTCTCGAAATATGGAAGCCATTGATCGAGTACGCCGAGTCTCACAACGTCCAGATAGGAATTGAGAACTGCCCCATGAGCTTTACCAAGGACGAATGGCCAGGAGGGAAGAACCTCAAGACCACTCCGGCTATCTGGAAAAGGATGTATGAGGACATTCCGTCAGATTACTTTGGGTTAAACTTTGACCCATCTCATTTTATCTGGCAGCAGATGGATTACCTCAAGGCAATGAGGGAGTTTGGACACAAGCTCTTTCACATGCATGCCAAGGACGTGCGACTGGATCAGCACAAGCTTGATGAGGTCGGCATCCTGGCGCATCCTAATGAATACCACACCCCCAAGTTGCCGGGTATGGGAGATGTGGACTGGGGCAAGTTCTTTTCTGTATTGACAGATACGGGCTATGATGGGCCGGTATGCGTGGAAGTAGAGGACAGGGCCTATGAAGGTTCTTTGGAGCGGCGCAAAACGGCCTTACGTCAAAGTGCTGCTTATTTAAGGCAGTTTATCTGTTAGAGGAACGGTGGTATACTACTGCGACCTCCTTTTATAGGAGTATTTAACACGTCGTGTTATTCCTTTATCTTGATTATATGCATAAAGGGTTTGTACGGGACCAACAACAACGCTATAACCAGCAAGACCTGAACTTTTAATATCATTTATGCCCATTTCTTCTTCTAAATAGCAAGCAAAACCGGGCTCCATGTGAATTTTGGTATTTTCTTTATCGAGTAATTCTGGGACTTGATCAATTTCTTGAAAAAGTTGTTTTAGATTTTCTTGTGCAGTCATAGTTTACAAAGTTAAAATAATGTCTCCTTCTGTTTTTAGCTTTTGTTGAGTATTCAGGAACTTTGATTTCTCCTATTGGTTATAAGTTCAAGTACTAACGACCAAGAACAAATAACCATATGAATCTAGAAGGAAAGACAGCCCTCATTACAGGAGGAAGCAAAGGTATAGGGTATGGCATAGCACAGGCCATGCTCGAACAAGGAATGAAAGTAGCCATCACCAGCCGGACTCAGGCAGGAGCAGATACGGCAGTAGATGAGCTCAAGAAGATAGGCAAGGGTGAAATTCTTGGCTTTGCATCTGATGTACGCAGCTTCGAGAGTCAGCAAGCCGTCGCAGATGAACTGGTCAATCAATGGGGTGGGATAGATGTTGTCATCGCTAATGCCGGACTGGGTCATTTCGGATCGGTAGAGGACATCACGCCAGAGCAATGGCAAGAGACTATTGGAATTAACCTGACCGGTGCATTTTATACGCTTAAATCGACGATACCAGCTCTCAAAAAATCTGAAGGCTACTACATCAGCATTTCGAGTTTAGCAGGCACGAATTTCTTTGCAGGTGGCTCAGCTTATAATGCCAGCAAGTTTGGCTTGACGGGCTTCACACAGGCTGCTATGTTGGACTTACGTCAGTACGGCATCAAGATGACGACCATCATGCCTGGCTCTGTCGCTACTTACTTCAACAATCACACACCCAACGATGCTGATGCCTGGAAGATACAGATCGAAGACTTAGGTCAGATGGTAATTGATTTGCTGAAAATGCATCCAAGAACTCTACCTAGTAAAATCGAGGTACGGCCCACAACTCCGCCGAGCAGGTAGGTTACTTTGGACTAAGGTAGGTTACTTTGGACTAAGTGGTAGGACGAGTATTGCAGTTGGAAAAGCTGTTGGTCCGGCTACTTCCCAACTTCATACAAGACTCGTCCTACCACTATAGACACATTCTCAAACCTCCAAGGTTTTGCAAAACCTTGGGGGTTTCTATTTATTAGCCACCTCGGTAGCAGTCTTCAATTCCAGGATTGCAAGCCCAATAATCACCACCATCTCTCCAATAAAATACACCACACCCAACGTGGTGAGTTGATCGAGCAAGTCTACTACCAAATAAGCCGTTAAGGTGCAATAGGCAAGGTTAGCGCAGGCAATGATTCGGATATGCGTACTGCTGATGATCTGCACAAACAGGTAGCAACCAAGGGAGTATGCAGCAAATACCAAAGCCACACCAGCTAATGGGTAAAGCACTTCGCTAGGCATCCCGATGTACTGCTCCAGTTCTACGAGCACTACGCCTAGCAGGATGGTGGATATCATCGCACCAATACCGTCGATGAGCATGAGTATTCTTGGTGTGATGTGTTTTGAATTGGTCATTTGGTTCAAATTAACAGCTATTGCACTGTTTTCATATGTGTCCTAAAAATTCTTAACACAGCGGTTGGGTAAACTGAACCCTTCCGCGTCTTCTCCATGTCAGCACCAATAAGCCGACAACAATCAAATCAGTCACCTAAACTAAACATTAATGAAGCGCACACTATTCTTTCTTTTGCTGCTATCGAGCATGAGCCTAACCTCACGGGCTCATGAGTTTAAGATGGGTCTCTTTGAGATCAATCGTGATGGGGAGGAGCTCTCCCTGTTTGTTAGACTCGATCGAACAAATCTACTTGACGCTATTGCATGTCTCGATTACAACCAGATCGATGGATGCTTTCAGGATTATGTCAGTCAGCACATGGTTTTATTGTTAAATGAGCAAGCTATCGAACCACAGCTACATCAATACAGAATCACCGAAGAGTATGTGGAGTTGGAGTACTTTCTGAGCGATGAAATTGAAAAGGTTCAACTCGTCGAATTCACCAATACCTGCTTACTCGCGGCAGTAGATGATCACGTCAATCTTTTAAGACTAAACATTACCGACAAGTCCAGAACCTTCCGCCTGGACAAAGACCGAATGTCCACTAAAATCACCTATCCATGAAGTACCTATCAATATTATTAAACCTCTCATTATTGTTCTTGCTGCTCGCTTGCGGAGGAGACGATGGAGACACCACAATCGAACCCTTTTCTGCCAGCGTGTCCATAGGGCTCATGCCATCATCAGTGGAAGAAGGGCAGTTAGCACAGCTGATCTTTACATTATCTGAAACCAACACCAGCGGTTCTGCATTGACGGTAGGCTATAGTGTCGATGGTAGTGCATCCACCGCTGATTTTACCGCCCTGACAGGTACGGCAAGCATTGCGGTAGGTCAGGCTACCACCAGCACGACCATCGCGACCATAGACGATAGCGAGATCGAGCCAAGCGAGACGATCATATTGACACTTAACCCTGATCGGTTGGCCGAAGGTCTGACAATGGGATCTGCAAACAGTGTTGAACTCACGATCACTGACAATGATGAGCCGCCTGCGCCTAATGTCATATCGGTGAGCATCAGCATAGATGACACTGAGCTGACCGAGGGAGAGGGATCCACTGCTACGATCAGCTTGTCTGAGCCGAATACTACTGGAGCCGATGTAGTAATCAGCTATGAGCTCGTAGGCAATGCATTGAACGGCGAGGATTTTGAGGAGCTGTCTGGGTCTGCAACCATTGCGGATGGCCAGTCTGAAGTAACCTTCGCGATCAATAGCCTCGATGATGAGACAGTTGAGGCCAGCGAGATGCTGACAATCAACCTGTTACCCGCTGGCCTACCTGAAAATTATGAATTGGCAGGAAGCAAGAGTGTGCAATTGATCATTCTTGATAATGATACAGAGGTGCTACCGATAACCGTGGAGGCCAGCATCGATCCGGTTGAGGTCGTTGAAGGAGCAGAGGCTACCATGACTATTTCCCTATCGGAATCGAATACTACCGGTGCTGATCTGGTCATAGGTTATGAGATTGCTGGAAATGCGACCAGCGCTAGTGATTTTGAGGAATTATCAGGGTCAGTAAGTATACCCAACGGGCAAAATGCTGCTACAGTGACTATCTCTACTACTGACGATGAAGAACAGGAATCCAGTGAAACGCTGACCCTCACACTGGTCGGAGAAAACCTACCCGATGGCTTCTTACTCGGAACGAATATGAGTGTAGACCTGACGATCACAGACAATGACGGAGGAGCACTTGACCCGATTGAAGTGAGCCTCGCTACTAGCATGGCTGCCATTGATGAAAATGGTACTGCTACGGTCACTATTGACTTGTCCTCAGCTAACAACACCGGCAGTGATGTGGTCATCAGCTATGACTTATCAGGCACTGCCACAGAGGGCATGGATTATGAGATGCTCTCCGGATCACTGACTATAGGCGATGGGGAAGATAGCGGAAGCTTTGAGATTAAGAGTATCGATGATGCTGAGGCGGAATCAGATGAAACCATTGTGGTAACGCTAGCGGCCAGTGGCCTACCGGAAAACTTCACCCTGAGTAGCACTGCCAAATCTGTAGAAATCACCATCATGGACGATGATGAGGTCATTGTGGCGTGCAGCAATGATAACTCCATAGATCAGGACTTCTACGCTTGTAATCAATCACCTTCAGAAGCCAATAACTACAGTGAGTCGGTCTCAGGAGGCGTTCGCACCATCACGACTAACGGTGTACCGGAACATGATTTCCGCAACCAGGTTGCTAATCTTGGGATCACCGACCTGATTTCGGATACGGAAACCTATACCGTCGATGCGACTCCTTCACTGGCGTCTTCCGTCACAGGCATACTCAAGGATGACTTCACGCCCAATTGGAAGTTTGGCGTGGCGGTCAATGGCGTACCGATCGATCCTGCACCCGGTACACCGTTTATTTTTACCAATACCAACACGGGCGAGTTCAACTGGGACTGGGTCTTTGAGCCGACCAATAACATGGAGCAGGTGGGACTAGACTGCAATATTGGCCATCTTCAGCCGGATCAGTCCAGGGGGTTAGGTCGCATTCACTACCATGGGGATATGGCGGACTTTGCGGATGATCTCCTACCGGGAATAGGATCCGGCACGACCACTCCGACTCAGCCATTGCTCATCGGATGGGCCTCAGATGGGTTTCCAATTGTCTATAAGTTTGGGCCCAATGCCTCAGGCTCACTCACAGAGCTTCAGCCGAGCTATCGCATCAAGTCCGGCCAGCGGCCTGGAGATGGTGTATCAGAACCTTGTGGTGAATACAATGGCAAGTACACCAATGACTATGAGTATAGCTCAGGACTAGGCGATCTGGATGAATGCAACGGTATCAGTCAGTCCATCACTGTAGGAGGGGAGAACTTCAACTACTTCTATGTGATCACAGATGCCTTCCCTGTGATCTCACGATGTATCTCAGGGACACCAGATCAAAGTTTTAAAGTAGGTCCTGGGTAAATCAGTAAGACATATTACAGACGAGACGTCCAGGTGGGAACTTTGGTCAGATCATTTACATCAACCGGAATTAATACACTATCGTTAAAACGTGAAGGTAAACTTGAGGAAATTGTCTCGAAAATACTCCTGAAGGGTTAGTTTGTTTGGAAGCACCTGAATGTGTTCATAAAACCGATAAAAGATCAACTAACCACTTGAAAGTTTAAGTTGATGTGATCAGAAAACAACCTATAGCAACTTTGAATTAGCAATTCGATCTATGGATGCCTTATGTAAGATTTCACCACATATTTTTAAATGACTGTTTGTTGAAAATAGACTTTTTATTCACCCAGTGGCTGCTATCTGAGTTTTTAAGGAGGAGAATATCTTTTCGTCTAAAAGCTTTTGCCAGTATTGATAATGGGAAAAGAATCAAATAGAACACTGCGGTCAAAGCTATTACTGGAAAGATTCTGCCCAACACTTCGGCAAAGCCCATCCAAACAATATCAATAATCTGGGCAATTTTGTCTGATACAACTCCAAGTAGAGCAATTATTATTCCTGCGTGCAGTGCCCAGAGCATATCATAGATTAGGAAAATCAAATTAAGGAATACACATATAATCAATATTGTTTTTGATGGATTTGACCTTTCTCTCATTTTCTTAAAAAATAGTGTAGATAAACGGAGCGACGGCCGTACTGCCGAAGTAGACAAGAAAAAAGCTAATAAAAATAAGAATCAATATGATCGGTACCAACCAAAACTTTCTCCTTTCTTTCAAAAATCGCCACAAGTCTATCAGGAATTCCATACTTATTATTTTAGAGTACGCACTATCTGCTCTGTGAACATCTGGTTGGCTAGGGGATTTGGATGCCGATCAATTAATACAGAGTCATCATTGCTGCGATGATAGATAGAAAAGAGAGGAGAGTTATACCAATCAACTTTGTTTGAAACTTTGTTTAAAGGATGATCTAAGTCGATTATCTGTACAGTGGAATCCAAATGTTCCCTAAGTTCCTCGAAGTGCTTTTCCGGATATCGCATCTTAAGTAAAACAGGAATCGAGTTATTCGACCTACACTGTTTGATAGCATAATTATAGAAGAAGCATTCAAGAAGTTTTCTTCGTTTCGTTGGTTCTGGAATTAAGCCAAAAAAACTCTTCGCCTTTACCCAATGGTATGCGTAAAAGTCTATTACTTCATTCGAAAAACCTTCAGTTAGTAAAAATATATTTTTTTCGAAATACGAAATATCTGACGTTTTCCAATTTTTGGATTCGTAAAGAGTCGTATTGAATGAAGGGTAATTTAAACTGAATCCCTTTCCATCGTCTGAGAAATAAGGTACAGCTCTGTACCCGTGATAAGCAGGCCCTTTTAATCCCATGGCTCTTGTTGACAACCATGGACTCACCTGAATGAAAGTATATTTGAAATGACCTTGAGGTTGAAGGTCATCAATTAACAGTTTCATTTGAGCTAGACCATAGGCTGAGCCTCCTGCATTCAATGAGTTATATCCTAATTCCTGAGCAGTAAGATGAGTGAAACTATCTTCCGATCGAATAAAGTCTCCAAAAGTCCAAGAGCAACCTAGAAATAAGATGCTCGTATCATTTTGCGTCATTTTAATATCAAAAGTCGTTCGGAACCCCTTATTGGAAAATATTACTGGTACTTTGCCATAAACTGAATCACCAACAAAGTACTCATAGAATCCATGTGCATTGGCAATACCTGCATGCCCCAAACGATCGTCATATCTCCAAAGACCATCTGCTTGTCTTTTGGTAATATTTTTTGAATAATAGTAAAAAGTATTCAGCGTAGCGCATCTTTCTGCGATGTGAAGTGATAAAATGAGCGGAAGTGCGATACTCAGAGTAATTTTTATAGTTGAACTCTTAAAATTATATACTCTATGGTACAATAAGTTTTGAAATAGAATAAAAATGAATGTTCCAGATAACAGAGTGTAGGAGAGCCTGAAATAGATCGATGATGAAAAATAAGAACTAAAAAATTCCGAATTGCCGAAAAAAAAGACGGGGAATATCTTGAAAAAGATGTAGTCCAATAAAAAGATCAGTGCGATCAACCAAAGACTCGAATAAAGTGCTTTCTTCATGATTTCTAGTCTAATTCATTGAGGGCTTCCCACTTTCCTTTAATGCTTGATTCAGATTGTTCCTTCTTATTATATATGTAATTGTTGATAACCAAGTAGTCCAATTCCGTCTTCATAAAACATTTGAATGCATCCTCTGGAGTACATACGATTGGCTCTCCGCGAACATTGAAACTTGTGTTAATCAAAACGCTACATCCGGTTTGATCTTTAAATTCCTTGATTAACTTCCAATATCGTTTGTTCGTATTTTTGTGGACAGTTTGAACTCTAGCCGTGTAGTCTACGTGAGTTACTGATGGTATATCGCTACGCTGTTTATAGAGTTTGTGCAATGGCTTACTACTTGCGTAATTGTCAGAGTGTTCATGTCGAATTTTAGAGACCTTGGCAACAAATGTCATGTACGGAGAAGGTGTTGACAACTCAAAGTACTCCTTTGCATCTTCACTTAGTACGGAGGGCGCAAATGGTCTAAACCCCTCTCTCTTCTTAATTTTCAAGTTCAAGTTTAATTGCATTTCAGGTCTTCTCGGATCGGCTAGAATACTTCTATTTCCCAGGGATCTTGGGCCAAATTCCATTCGCCCCTGAAACCAGCCGACAGCACTGCCATTCTTGATTTTTTGAGCTATAAAAACACAAATATCATTGAAATCATCATATCTATGTGCGTTGGCCTTAGTTTTCCTGTTCATCAACTCAACTTGCTTCATTGAGTAATCTGGCCCTAAGTAAGGATCAAAAAATTGTTCTGCAATTTTGTCGGTGATCCTTCTACCTCCAAAGTACATATAGTTAACCGCCAATGCGGCACCAATGGATGCGCCGGCATCACCTGCGGCTGGCTGAACAAAAATATTCTTAAAGATTCCTTCACTCATTAATTTGCTATTCGCGACACAGTTCAGTGCAACTCCGCCAGCGAGGCATAAATTTTCAGATCGAGTTATTTTCTTTGCCTGTCTGGCCATTTTTATGACAATCTCTTCGGTTATTGATTGAATGGCATACGCTAGATTACAGTGACGCTGTTCAATTTCTGATTCAGGATGACGTCTAGCAAATGCGAATATTTTCTCCCATTTTTTTTCATTTATCATGGTTAGTCCAGTAGCGTAATTGAAGAAGCTTTGATCTAGCCAAATAGAGCCATCAGACTTGATGTCCACCAGATTTGTTTTAATTAGTTGAACAAACCTTAAAGTCTCGTTTGACTCAGGGATTCCGTATGGAGCTAGGCCCATTAACTTGTACTCACCAGAATTAACCTTGAAACCTAGAAAATAAGTAAATGAGCTATACAATAAGCCGACCGAATGTGGGAAGTTAAGTTCCTGTTTTAATTCTACGTAATTTTCTCGACCTATGCCTATGGTAGAAGTATTCCATTCGCCAACACCGTCAATCGTAAGAATTGCAGACTCCTCAAATGGAGAACAGAAAAAAGAGCTTGCTGCGTGAGCAATATGATGTTCCGTAAAAAGGAGGTTGATTTTTTTTCTGTCAAAGTCTTCAACTGCGGCAAGTCCGTCAAAAATATGTTTCTTGAAGATTAATTTCTCTTTGAGCCATATTGGAATGGCCTTGAGGAATGAAACAATCCCTCTAGGCGCAAACGCGTAGTAGGTCTCAAGCAACCTCTCAAATTTGAGAAACGGCTTGTCGTAAAATACGACTGCATCTAATTCATCGAGACTCAGACCGCTCTCTTCTAAACAATATTTTATGGAGCTAACTGGAAAATCTGGCACGTGCTTTACTCTAGTAAATCGCTCTTCTTGAGCAGCGACTACTATCTGCCCGTTAACAACTAGTGCTGCTGCTGAGTCATGGTAGAATGCTGAGATGCCAAGTATTTTTGTCAAAAGTTGAAGTTTGATGCTAAATCATTTGCATTAAGCAGATGGTTCAGAATTGAAATAAATAAGTGTTGCGAGGGATGTTTAATAAAGGGCTCTTTATTAAACAGAGTTTCCTAGCTTTAACCCATTATCAATGATAACGCTTCGATTGTTATGATACCATTAAAACTAAGTAAAAAGAAGACTCTCATCATTGGCTTGCTTCTTGGACTAACCCTCTGTTTCGGATGTGGCGAAGAGGAATCCCCGGCACCCACCGTCCTTGGCATTACAGCTAATGTCCGTGAAGCAGATGAAGGTGAACAGTTCGCGATTACAGTTAGGACGGATACTCCAAATCGAACAGGTACAGATATCTCAGTTCCATTGATCTATGAGGGAGTAGGATTGAGTTTGATTGAAGGAAGAGATGTGACGCCCGTGATCCAGCAGGATCAGGAGTTTAACTCTCTCCTCATCACCGTCGCTGATGATACGACGAGCACAGGTGATAGAGAGCTGATCATTAGGATCGACGAATCACAGGTACCTATAGGCCTTACGTTGGGTAAAGCCTCCTGGACTGTCACGATCATTGATAAATGATGCTAGATTTGCACAGGCATGGATAAAGTCGATGTAGGTGCATTTTTAGAAAGACGCGAAGATATTCCGATCATCGACGTTCGCTCCCCAGGTGAATTTCAAAAAGGGCACATCCCATCAGCTATCTCCATTCCACTATTTACTAATGAAGAAAGGGCTGTGGTGGGCACGCTGTACAAGCAGCAAGGACAGCAGGCAGCCATCAAAGAGGGTTTGCACATCGTAGGACCGAAGATGGTCGATTTTATCAATCAGGCAGAATCTACTGGCGCAAGCCACCTCCACGTACACTGTTGGCGCGGTGGAATGCGATCAGAAAGCATGGCTTGGCTATTTGAGCGGTATGGACTGCAAACAACCTTACTTAATGGAGGCTATAAGGCCTATCGCACTGAAGTGCTGCGCTACTTCGATCAGCCACTCAATTTGAGGGTACTCACAGGCTATACCGGCTGTCAGAAAACAGAACTCCTTCAAACCATGGCGAGACAAGGCGCTCAGGTGATCGACCTGGAGGGGCTCGCCAACCACCAGGGATCAAGTTTTGGAAATGCCAAGACGGACGGACAACCCACAAGCGAGCAGTTTCAAAACAACCTTCATTCTTTTTGCAGAACACTAAACCCTTCCAAGCCAATTTGGATAGAGGATGAGTCGATTTGCATTGGCAGTGTCAGCCTACCGGAATCATTGTTTGAGCAAATGTCACTAGCGCCTCATGTCCGCATCAGTGCAGCGGCTGATCAGCGACTTCAGTTTCTGGTAAAGGACTATGGAGAAGTCGATCCTGAGAAACTAAAAGCATCCACTATGTCAATCACTAAGCGATTGGGCAAAGAAAGTACCCAGCAAGCACTGACAGCCATAGACCAGGGCGATCTTTATAAGGCGGCTTCATTAGTTTTGGGATACTATGACAAGCAATACGAGAAATCAATCTCAAAGAAGTCAAAAAGTATTATTGCTGATTTCACTTTAAAGAGTGATCAGCTAGAAAGTCTGGCAACAGAATTAATCAACCATAAAGCATGTCAATAAAACTTACCGCCTATAGCCACGGTGCGGGCTGTGGATGCAAACTTTCGCCAGCTGTACTTTCAGAAATATTATCAGGTGAGAAGCAGCAGGCTTTTCAAAACTTACTGGTCGGAAACAGCGACCGGGACGATGCAGCCGTTTATGATCTTGATGGGAAGACTGCCATCATCAGTACGACGGATTTTTTCATGCCAATCGTTGATGATCCTGCCGACTTTGGTGGGATCGCAGCAGTCAACGCTATTAGCGATATCTACGCCATGGGCGGTACCCCAATGATGGCGATTGCTATTCTTGGTTGGCCTATTGATAAGATCTCAACAGATGTTGCACGTGAAGTGCTCGATGGGGCAAAGGCGGTGTGTAGTGATGCAGGAATTCCACTTGCAGGCGGTCATAGTATTGACGCTCCTGAGCCAATTTTCGGCTTGGCGGTGACAGGTAGCGCACCTGTAGAGGTGATCAAGCGAAATGGTGGTGGTAAGGAAGGAGACTTGCTCTACCTCACCAAGCCGATAGGAGTCGGGCTGATTACGACCGCTCAAAAGAAAGGAATAGCAAGGCCGGAAGACCTTGAGATTGCTAAAAAATCAATGCTCAAGCTAAACAAGATAGGAGCTGAACTCGCGCAACGACCAGAGGTTCATGCGATGACTGACGTGACAGGCTTTGGGCTGGCAGGACATCTGATAGAGATGGCTGAGTCTAGTGGCTTGAGTGCAGAAGTCGATCACTCGAAGATCCCTGCACTTCCTTGTACTGAACACTATTTGGGCTTGGGCACCTCGCCCGGAGGGACTGCCCGCAATTGGCAGAGTTATGGCGAGAAAGTCCAATGTTCTGCTGACTTTGACTATCGGGTGATTGCCGATCCGCAGACGAGTGGGGGACTCTTGGTGAGTATTGCTCCTAAGGCCAGGGAAGCTTTTGAGGCCTTTATGACCGAGCGTGGGTTATCTTTACAATCCTTTGGGGTGTTGCGGAGTAAGGGAGATAGTGCACTGGCGATTAAGTAGTAACTATCGACCAACGAATGTGAGGTATTAAGCCCCCACCGCCTTCACCATTTCCCGATAGGCTGAAGGCGTGGTTCCTTGTATTTTCTTGAATGCCTGATTGAAGGTTGAAAGGCTGTTAAAACCTGAGTCAAATGCGATGCTGGCAATGGTCAGGTAGGGTGAGTCGGATAGGAGTTTTTTTGCTACTGTTATTCTGTAGCCGTTGATGTACTCGTTGAAGCTCATTTTCATCTCTGTATTCAATACTTTGGAAATCAGATGCTTAGACACTTTGATCTCATCTGATAGCTTCGATAATGAGTACTCCTGATCGAGATAGGTAGTAGATGAATCGAAATGACTCTCTAGCTTTTCTTTCACCTCTGCTATCCTTTCATCGCTGAGGTTTTCGAGATTTTTGTATTTGCTATAGGCGGTGGCTGAGGCATGGATTTCACGATAGTGTCTTACCAGAAAAAAGCTCCAACCGTAGATCACAAAGGAGAACGAGACCGGGCCCCAGCTATAGTCGATCAATCGGAGTATATAATTGGAGAAGTAGACGAGCAGCACAGAACCCACACCGATATTGAGTAGGTACTGCCAGCGCACTTTAACAGGTGCTTTTGTATCCACACTAGTTCTAACGGCTATAATTGACCACACCAGGTAGGCCAGCGATTGAATCAACAGCGCAGTGTATCCACCTCTATACCAAAAGTCCTCAAGCGTTAGTTGGTTGGAAAGGGCAATAACAAGAAATCCAGGCATGAGATGTATCAACCAATGGGTAAGCTTTGCAAAATTTGACTCAGATCGCGTATAGGCCAGCAGCAGTGGTCCTATGAACAAATGCACAGCAAATCCAACGTTCATAAACCACAGGGGACTGTCAACATCATGCACGAAGAGCACCGACTTGAGCATCCTTATACTGAAAGCCATCAGCAACAGACCAAGTACCAATTGGCGGTAAGAGCGCTCCTTGCTTCCCAGGAAAAGGAAACTCCAGAAAAGTCCCTGAGCGATACCCAGACTGCTGACTACCAAGAGTAATGGTGAATTCATGGTGTGGAAATTTAGGGATTATCTATTCGACTAACGTAATTCTGTGATAACAGGGTTGGCCAGATACTGACGAATTAATTAATCTGTACAGTCTCATAATTTATTAATCAGCTAGTGTTTGGCGTTTTGAATATCATTATCGGGTCAAAAATCTTAGAATATGCTTTTCAAAACTTATGTGATCGTCGCACTGCGACAGCTACTCAAAAAACCTGTTTTCTACTTACTCAATATCGGTGGCCTGGGTGTTGGCATGGCCGCTTTCATTAGCATTTCACTCTATGTAGGCTATCATTTACGATTTGATAGCTTTCATGAGCGTGTGGATGACATCTTTAGGATTGTACACACTTTCAAGCTCAATGATGCACCTTATACCACCGTGGCTACTTACGCTAAAGTGGGCCCTGCACTGACGGAAGAGTATCCTCAGGTTCAGGAGTACTGTCGATTGGTACAGGTGTACGGAGGTGGAGTCCAACTGACCAAAGGGGAAGAGAGGATCATGATAGAAGATGCCTACTACACCGACCCTTCGTTTTTCAACATGTTCTCATTTCCTATGATCGCGGGTACTCAGTTAGCTTTTCAAGCGGTTAATTCAGTAATGATTTCCGATAGGCTCGCAGAGGTATTATTTGCAGATCAATCGCCCCTCGGTGAGACTATCGAAATGGGCAGCACAGATGGCACCAACAGGTATCAGGTCGCCGGAGTATTCGAAAATACCCAGCCCTCGCATATCAAAGCCGACCTGCTCATCAGCATGACTACACTGGAGCAAGTTTGGAATGCGCCGTTGAATAGCAACTGGCGTTGGTTTGATTTTGTGACGTACGTACAGCTTCAGCAGGGCACGGATGCAGCTTCATTTGAAGCGGGTCTCCCTGCTTTCGTAGATCGACATGGAGGTGAAAAGCTGGGTAGTCAAAGGATAGACCTGGGACTACAGCCGCTAGCCGATATCCATCTTAGCTCACATTATAACCAGGAGATTTCGGCAAATGAAGATTTGAATGCGATGATGTTTCTGGCAGTCATAGGCGTGATGGTCTTGTTTATCGCCTGGATCAATTTTATTAACCTATACACGGCGTTGGTCAGTGAGCGCACCAAGGAGGTAGGGGTTCGGAAGTCTTTGGGCTCGTCAAAGACCCAGCTGATCTCACAGTATCTGACAGAGGCGGGATTGATCAATCTCCTGGCTATGGCGGTCGCGCTGGTGCTGGTGTATTTTGTGGTTCAACAGGGTCCAGCCGTTGGTTTGTACTTTGAGCTACCGCAATGGGGTCTTCTGAGCACAGGTATTCCGCTAGGTTTCCTGGTTCTCAGCACATTGATTTCAGGCCTTTACCCAGCCATACTCCTGTCCAATGCTAGTGTCAAAAAAATGGATCAAACCAGTAAATACCGAAACTGGCTGGTCATAGGACAGTTTGCAGTATCGGCGGCATTAATCACCGGTACTTTTGTTGTGATCAATCAGTTCCATTATATGCAGAATGCAGATACCGGGATCAATACTTCTTCTGTAATTGCGGTACCCCTGACTGATTTTCAAAACGATCCAGCAGGCCATGTGCGCAACCTCAGCCGGGTAAAGGACCAACTGGCCAATCTCAACGGAGTGATCTCAGCGGCCTATAGTTCGGATATTCCCGGTAAGGAAGTAGGATGGAGAGGCGGCTCACACGTCATGGGCGACAGATCGGGTGCTGAATCCAGCCATTTGGTATATAAGATGACCCTTGACGATCAACTATTTGGCCTGCTGAATATTGATATTATTGAGGGTAGAGGGTTTTCAGGGCCACAGGATAGCCTATCGGTAATGATCAACGAGCGAGCTGTAGCAGAATACAACTTTACTTCAAACCAAGACGCCATTAATCAGCATATCAGATTCAATGGTATGGATACATTCAGGGTAGTGGGTGTGGTGGAAGACTATTTTCAAGAGGCACTGAGTGAACCTATTAAGCCCACGGCCTATTTTATGGTGCCCAATGAGATCAGGTATCTATTGGTGAAGTTCAGCGATCAGAACGAAAACGAGCTGCTATCAGCAACGGAAGCTTTGGTTAACACTCATTTCCCCAAGAATAATTTTGATCCGCTGTTGCTGGATGAAAACATGGACGATCGCCATGCATCCACGGCTCAGTTTCTGTATTTGTTCAATGCCTTTTCGGGTCTGGCGATCCTCATTTCGATACTTGGCCTTGTAGGACTGGCCAACTACAATGCACAAAAGCATCAGAAGGAGATGAGCATTAGGAAAGTGCTCGGGGCGAGTACTGCTTCTTTGAATGCGAGGTTTCTGACTGCTTTTATCAAGTTGACCGTCCTGGGCAACCTCATTGCACTACCTGTGATCTACTATGTTGGCAATGATTGGTTAGATCAGTTTGCCTATCGAGTTGGCTTCAACTGGACATACCCAGTCTACACTGTACTCTTATGCGCACTTATCACTGTGGCCTCCACTCTCTATGCAACTTACAGGGCTGCAAATGCCAACCCTGTTAAGATTTTGAGAGCCGAGTGATTAGCCCTAAGCGTTAACTAGTTCCTTTTTCTCAAGGTATTCGTCATATGTGCTGAGCGTGTCAAGGAAGCCATCAGGTCGAAGTTCCAATACGCGATTGGCGATCGTCTGCGTGAAGGTGTGGTCATGCGACGTGAAGAGGACCGTACCAGGAAAATCTCTGAGCGAGTTGTTGAAAGCCGTGATTGACTCCAAATCCAGGTGGTTAGTAGGCTCATCCAGGATAAGCAGGTTTGCTCCTTGCAACATGATTCGTGATACCATGCAGCGCACTTTTTCGCCTCCAGAAAGCACGTTACACTTCTTAAGTGTTTCCTGACCGGAGAAAAGCATCTTGCCCAGGAAGCCTCTTATATAGACTTCATCCTTTTCACCCTCAGAGTACTGTCTCAGCCAGTCAATCAGGTTTTCATCAGACTCAAAGTACTTCTCATTTTCGTTGGGCAGGTACCCTTTGGTGATGGTCTGACCAAATTTGAAACTACCAGAAGTTGCTTTCTGCTCCTCCATGAGCACCTGAAAGAACTTGGTCACGGCCAGTCCATCATCGCTTACTACCGCAATCTTATCACCACGATTGACGAATAGGTCAAGATCTTTAAAAAGGTATTCACCATTATGTTGGAAGGACAGTTTGCTTGTTTCCAATATCTGATCACCAGCTATTCTGTTTTGAGTGAAGATGATTGCTGGATATTTTCTGTTTGATGGCTGGATGTCATCGATATTAATTTTATCCAGTAGTTTACGTCTACTAGTAGCCTGTTTAGACTTAGAGGCATTAGCACTAAACCTGGCAATGAACTCCTGAAGCTCCTTTTTCTTATCCTCGGCCTTCTTGTTGGCTGTGCTACGCTGGCTTAATGCCAGTTGGCTTGATTCATACCAGAAGGTATAGTTTCCGGTAAAGAGCTTGATCTGTCCAAAATCTATATCAGCGACATGTGTGCAGACAGTATCCAAAAAGTGTCTGTCGTGAGAAACTACGATCAACGTATTGTTGAAATCAAGCAGGTAGTTCTCTAACCAGGAGATCGTCTGGATATCCAGATCGTTGGTTGGCTCATCGAGAATGAGCACATCAGGATTACCAAAAAGCGCCTGAGCCAGTAGTACACGTACCTTTTCCGTACCGCTCAGTTCTTTCAGTTGCTTATAGTGGTCAGCTTCTTTGATCCCAAGACCACTGAGTAGGGCAGCTGCATCAGATTCTGCATTCCATCCGTCCATATCTGCGAACTTCGCCTCAAGATCGGAAGCCTTGATGCCGTCCTCTTCTGAGAAGTCCGGCTTAGCATAAATAGCATCCTTCTCCTGCATAAGGTCCCACAGCTCCTTATGGCCCATGATGACGGTGTTCAGCACCTCTACCTCATCATAGGCAAAGTGATTTTGGGTCAGGACAGCCATACGCTTACCCGGCTCCAGCTTTACAGAGCCAGAATTTGGCACGATCTCCCCAGAGAGTATTTTTAGAAAGGTGGACTTACCGGCACCATTGGCACCAATCACACCATAGCAGTTACCAGGCGTAAAGTTGATATTTACCTCATCGAAGAGAACCCGCTTACCGTACTGAAGAGAAACATTTTGCGTTGAAATCATGCAGCTTTCTATTTATGCCGCGAAGGTACGATTTTTTAGGTAGGATTCGAAGTTGAGAGTTGACCGCAGTTGAAACTACTGAAGACCTAAATCTATACCTTCTTTTTATCACCATTTGCGGCCTTCTTTACCTCACTTTCAAACGTTGCTTTTTTGATGAATAGGAGAGTGCTGTCCTTATCTATGCTGCCAGAGTAGCCGCTGAAAAGTTCAATTTTAGTTTCATTCAAAATGCAGATAGGTATTATTTTCTGATGATGTTTCTCGTACCATTCATCGAATGACTTTTGATTTTCGAAGTGTTGTTCGGCATAGGCATCCTTTTTTCTGACGTATTGTACAAGGGCCACAAAGTCAATGTGGGCATTAAAAAGTACATTCTTGGCTAGTGGAAGGTTTTCATTTTCAGCTTCTTCTTTACTCGCCAACCTCAGCACATTTGACTCGCCCAGCTCTTTTTCGAACCATCTACATGCGGCTTCATTGAGCCCGGAGTTAGACGTGACGGCAGCAAGTCGGCCCATTTGTGAGAGGTCAACATCTTCGAAAATGCTATCAGAGAGTACATTAGCCTCTATCGCAGGAAGTCCCATTTTTTGTGCAACCTTTACACTTGTCACCGATGTGTCCACCATCACGATTTCGTGACCATGGTCAGCGATGCGCTTAGCTATTTTCCGAGCTAGTTCATTGGCACCAACAAAGATGATTCCGGTAGGTTCCTTGCGTACAACGCCCAGCATATTAGCTACCCACTTGGCTGATGAGCCTTGTATGACGACTGTTCCGACAATCATCAAAAAGACCAATGGTAGTAACAATTCCGCTTCCTGGGGATCGACTATATCCGGATTCTTGATGAGCGTAAGCGAAAAGAGTGAGGCAACTGCTGCCGCAACAATACCTTTAGGCCCTATCCATGAGATAAAAACCTTTTCTCGCCAGGTCAGTGTAGACTTGATGGTGGCCAGAAGCACACCGATCGGACGTAGTATCAGAATTACTACCAGAAACAATATGCAACTTGCAACTCCCAATGTTTCGATCTGGGCTACCTCGATACGGGAAGACAGAAGAATGAATAGCACGGAGATGAGAATGAGACTAATGTCTTCTTTAAACAGGAGTATTTTCTTGAGTTCCTCCATATTAAGATTGGCGAGAATAATGCCCATGACGGTAGCTGCCATTAGCCCGGCCTCTTTGTGGATGAACTCTGAAAATGAAAAGGTCAAGATTACCAGAGCGAGCGTAAACACATTTCTAAGGTATTCTGGTATTGCGTTGCGCTTAATAGCCTGGTATAGTACAAATGCGCCAATGCCACCTGCTACTATTCCCGATGATATTGTGGTAAAGAACTCTTGTAATACTTCGATAGGGTAGTCTGCCCCGTGATGGCTAGATACGATAAACTCATACATCAATACGGCTATTAATGCTCCAAACGGATCTATCAGGATACCTTCCCATTTGAGAATAGTGTTGACCTTATTATTAGGTCGTACATTTCTCAGAATAGGTAGTACTACCGTAGGTCCCGACACTACTATCAAACCACCAAACAGAAAGGCCATTGGCCAGCTCAAATCTAGGAGATAATGACTGGCTACTCCGCCACCAGCAAAGGTCACGAGTGAACCGAATAGAAGAATATTGCCCACAGTGCTCGCCTGGTTTCTGACTTCCTTAAGATTCAACGTAAGACCTCCTTCAAAAAGAATAACACCAACGGCAATCGACACAAATGAGAAAAGGATGTCTCCAGAGAAAAATGCGTCACCATTGATGAATTTCGACCCGTCTGCCGTGAGAAAAGTGGATCCGGGACCTATCATCAGACCTATGATTATGAGAGGTAGAATGGCAGGCTGTTTAATCTTCCAGGCCAGCCACTGAGCGAAAATTCCAAAAATCAGGATACTTGCTAATTCGAGCATGTGTCAAAGATAGTCTGACATCTAAAGATTAAGCGATGCAGACTGTAACATATTTGCCACCTAATAGAACTGCTTAGTGACTTGACACAGCGAATATCTCCTTTGTTCTAGCTTGATCGAGAAGGAGTGGGAATTGTGACTCACAATTGATAATGATAGTGAGATTAGGAAAATAGGGTATTTAGAGTGAACTTTGAGCTATTCAGTAGGAGTAGTCTTTTTTTATACGATCTCGCCCGATTCAATAATTAATTTTTGCGCCTCTCATTTCAAATTTTTTGTAGTCAAGGGCATTTTGTATCTGCTTCAACGCTGTATTTGGATTCATCCACTTCCTTCTTTGAAAGACAACCATGATTGTGAAGCATAAAAATATGCTTTCGCGGGTACCACAAAACTTAGACTTTCAACTCAATAGTTCATTCCGGTAAGCATCTCGGACGAACGAAATGAAAAAAAATCTGATAAAATTTCTAAGGAACCAGTGTCAGATATTATCCAGTTCAAACAAGCAATTAATAACCATTTATAATCTATTACAATGAAAGAAGGAACAGTAAAATTCTTTAATAACTCCAAAGGGTTTGGTTTTATTAAGCCATCAGATTCAAGCGAAGACATTTTCGTTCACCAGAGTGGTCTTATCGACGACATTCAGGAAAACGATCGTGTTGAATACGAACTAGAGCGTGGCAAAAAAGGTATGAACGCTGTGAGAGTTAAGTTACTAGACTAATCCTCATCAGGAACCATAAGTATAAAGCCATTGAGTAATCCAATGGCTTTTTTTATACCTTT
>CAYGOT010000070.1:0-25406 GCA_964351595.1 uncultured Roseivirgaceae bacterium
AGCACATTCGTGAATTCGTTGCGCATGAGCCGCTTTTTGCGCTGCTCTTTGATATCTACCAATATGAGCTCGGGCATACTTACTTCGCTGAAGCGCCGATCTAACTCAACCAAGCCATATTTCCCATCGGAAGCATTGGTGTAGGACTCCAAAGACGGTGTGGCTGTGCCCAGCAGCACTTTGGTATCGCAGAACTGCGTGAGGACAATGGCCAGGTCGCGTGCATGGTAGCGCGGGGCTGGATCGTACTGTTTGAAGGTAGACTCGTACTCCTCATCTACGATGATCAACCCCAGGTTGTCAAAGGGCAGGAGGGTGGCTGACCGTACCCCGATCACCAGGTCGATGGTGCTTTTGAGCAAGCCTTGCCAGACCTCAACACGCTCATTATCCGAGTACTTGGAGTGATATACGCCAAGTCGGTCGCCAAATATCTTTCTGAGTCTATTGACAATCTGAGTCGTAAGGGCTATTTCCGGTAGTATGTAGAGCACCTGGCGGTTATCAGCGATCTGCTCCTCGATAAGCTTGATATAAAGCTCAGTCTTGCCGCTACCAGTGACGCCATGCAGAAGCACTACATCGTGATTTTCAAACTGTGTCTTGATCTGACCAAGCTTGAGCCGCTGGAGATCGGACAGGGATGCACTTGCGGAAGTTTCTCCATACTGCTCAAACCTAGATAGCTGTCGATTTTGCTCTACCAGGGTCTTGTTCTTAATGAGGGTCTTCAATGAAGAGGCTGATATATCTCCGCTGAGAAGGCTCGCTTTTCTGATGCCCTTCTTGTTGTCAGCGGGAGAGTCGAAGATCGGCACCTGCTGAATGTATTTGAGCAATACTTCCAGCTGCTTGGGCTTCTTCTCCAGCTTTTCAAACAACGTTTGTAGTTCGTCCTCATGCTCAATGTAGTGTGGGTTGAGCATGATCCACTTCTCCATGCGCGGCTTGTACTTCTCTTTGACCTTTTCAAACAGCAAAATCGCCCCTTTAGAAGATAAGGACTTGATCAAATGGTAGATGCTCTTGATGCCGAGTAGGGCTGAGATATCTGAGTAGGAGAGCTGGTCGCTGGCTTCCAGTGACTTGATGAGCTCGTATTCCCGATCACTCAATTCTGATAAGTGATCGAGGAATTGATAGTCAGGATTGAGCTGTACAAACGACTCACTGGACAGCTTGAGGCCTGACGGGATCGCGGCGTTGATCACCTCACCCAGGGTGCACATGTAGTAGCGTGCTATCCAATGATAGAGCTTGATCTGAAGCTCGTTGATGATGGGTGTCTCCTCCATGAGCTCCAGGATTTCCTTAGGCTCATACTTATCAGGACGCTGATCGTGCATTTTGCCGATCACTCCGGTCTGTATTTTGTGCTTGCCGAAGGGGACAATCACGCGACACCCGAGTGCCACGTTATCGACGAGATTGGGAGGAATCCGATAGGTGAATAGCTTATGCAGCGGTACAGGCAGCATCACATCTGCGTACTTGGCAGGAATGTCAGATGGCTCCTCAAAAAGGGATATTTCCTCCTTTGACAAAGGTATTAGCTGTTTAGTTGCACAAGGGCCTCATTGACCGAGTGTACAGGCAATCTACATGCCTTTTCAAAGCAAACAAAGATCGTCGTATCCGAATTAATTGCCGAGCGCTCTTTGAGTAAAGGCAGATCGCTCTTGGTGGCTGTACCCAAGAACACAGCTTCAGGAAGGTATCTTTTGCTCATCTCATTCTGAAAGGCGTTGGCTTCTTTTCCTAGGATGGCTATTTCTGCTAGCGGCTTGCGCATATTCGCATAGACGAGTGCCCAGTTGGCCATGTCCTGCGTTTCATTGACGATCCAATCGCTGATCCTGGAGACCATGCTGTTGGCAAGCTCAGTGTAGTGGGAGTTATCCAACAGTGTTCCCAGTCGGTGGAGCACTTTGGCCATCACAGAATTAGACGCTGGAATGACATTGTCGAAGATTTCCTTTTTGCGAGCGATCAGTTGTTCATCACTGGCAGATGTGTAGAAAAATAAGCCATCTTCTTTATCGTAAAACGACTTTAGTACCTCCTCTACCAATGCCTGGGCAGTGTGCAGCCATTTTTCGTCGAAGGTCGCTTCATAGAGCGCCATTAGTCCCTCTGATACTAAAGCATAGTCTTCGAGAAAGCCATTGATTTTAGCTCGGCCGTCTTTGTATGTACGATAAAGTGTTGCTCCGTCGATCATCTGATCACAGATAAAGTCAGCATTGGCGATAGCATCTTCCAGAATGGCTTGGTCACCTAGTGCATCGTAGCTGTCAATCAGCCCTTTGAGCATCAGCCCATTCCAACCGGAGATAACCTTGTCATCCAGCCCAGGCCTTATTCGTTGCGCTCTGAGGGCCATGCACTTAGTAGCAAAGTCGGATTTTACCTGTTGCCAGTGATCCGTTGATATTTGATGGCGTTTTGTGAAGTCTGAATCAGATTCACGGTAGTGGAGGATGTTTCGGCCTTCTTCCCAATTGCCCTCCGGCTTGATTCGATAGTAGTCTGCGATCAGATCGAAATGATCTCCCGATAGCTCCTTGATTTCAGCGGCTGTGTAGGTATAAAACTTGCCTTCCACACGTTCACTGTCGGCATCCAGAGCTGAGTAGTAGGCGTTTTCCTCACTTCGCAGTTCGCGATTGGCCCAGGCGATGGTGTCCAGGATCACTTGTCGGTAGAGTGGCTTTTGGGTTACCTTATAGGCTTCAGCATACAAGGTAAGGAGCTGGCCATTGTCATAAAGCATCTTCTCAAAATGCGGTGCGAACCACTCACCATCGACAGAATAACGCGCAAATCCACCACCAACCTGATCATAAATACCTCCTGCAGCCATTGCATCAAGCGTTAGCACCAGATGCTCCTGCGCGACACGATCCTCGCTTTCGTGATAATACCTTAGCAGGAACCGCCATATGCTGGGCATGGGAAACTTGGGCGCTTTGGTCATCCCTCCATGCACCGGATCAAATCGCGATTGCAACCGCTTATACATCTGATCCAGCCCCGCTTGCGTAAACTGTCGCTCCGCCTCAGTCAGCCTTAGTCGTTCAGTCTCGCTCCTGTTGAGGCTTTCTGTAAAACCTACTGCACTCTTCTCTATTTCCTCACGCTGTTCCTCAAACGCCTTGGCGATATTCTGAAGTAGCTGAGCCCACCCTTTGGGCGGAAAGTAGGTGCCGCCATAAAAAGGTTGCTGCGTAGGCGTAAGGAATACGTTGAGCGGCCAACCACCCTGTAGCCCCATGGCCTGCACAGCTTCCATGTAAATCTGATCTACATCCGGGCGCTCTTCACGGTCTATTTTGATACAGACAAAATACTTGTTCATGATGGCCGCTATAGTCTCATTCTCGAAAGACTCGCGTTCCATGACATGACACCAATGACATGCCGAGTAGCCGATACTCACGATGATGGGTTTGTCTTCTGCCTTAGCCAGTTCCAGCGCCTCATGACCCCACGGATGCCAGTCGACAGGATTATGCTGATGCTGCAGTAGGTAGGGGCTGGTTTCTTTAGCTAAACGATTGGTTGGGTGCATTGTGCTCATATCAGTTGGCTTTCCAGATGTGCTCTTTCCTTGGTCACATCTACCTGGCTAGACAACTGCTCCAACTTCATTAAAGTTTCTTTGATAAAACGCTGATGTGCTTTTGATGCCACGTGCATTGGACGGTGCTGGATTGCACGTGTGATTTCATCCCATCTCTCGATGAACCTGATCGCATTTTCATCGATCATAGTGGATTTGAAGACATCCCAAATGTAGTCTTCAGCCTCTGCTGATGGGTGTACCTTATCCTGCTTATAATACTTGTAGTCGCGTAGCTCGTCCATCATTATTTCGAAGGATGGAAAGTAGGTGACATCATCATTTCTGGCTTTGATATCCTCACATGCGAGTCTCAGTATTGATTTGCTGAGCATGTTTTGTTCCATGCCGTGCTTGAGATGTCTCACCGGGCTTACAGTTACGATGAACTGGACGTTTGGATTGACTTTCCTGATACAGTCAATTGTATTTTGGATGCTCGTCCTAACCTCGCGAAGACCTAGCATTTTTTTTTCGAATTCGATTTGGGGTACTTTGTGACAGTTGGCCACAAATTCACCTAACTCCTTGTGTTTGTAGACGATAGCACTACCGTACGTCAGAACGATACAATCAGCTTCCACAATCGAAGACTTAGTTTGCTCATGCGCCTGCTCAATCATATTGGAAAGAACCGGAAGTGACAATGCTGACAAATCGGAGTGGTAGTAATAGTGAAATACTACATCCTCTCTCTGGCCGAGTAGCGCATCGCTGATCGGTTGATCGCTGAGACTGTTGATGATGTTTCGCTCGATACTCAACGGGTCATACAAAGTGCCGAAAGGGTTGGCGGTGACCAACCATTTGTAGTGGCTCAGCCTACCGGCAATCATCTCGGAAAAGCAGGACCCGATGGAATAAATGGATTGATTGAGCCTGATCATATAGGGAGGGACTGATATAAAATTAATGAACTTCGGACTGCCATAGAATTTTTCCTTTAGTCTGGCCAATAGAATGAACTAAAATTGAACCACTTTATTGAAATTAATGAACCATTTACTTGAAGATATTGTAATTTTAGTCTTAAATCGAAAAAGAGTGGTCATGAAATCAATCACAGTGCATAATATTGACGAATACACTGCTAAGCTTATACAGCAGAAGGCGAGCCAATCTGGACTGAGCTTGAATAAGACTATAAAAGCACTTTTGCATCAAGCATTGGGTGTTGAGAAAGGCACGGTTGATAATCAGAAAAGCTTTCAGGAGTTTTTTGGCATATGGTCTGAAGATGATGGCTTTGAATTTCACAGCAATACGGAAGATACTCGAGCCATAGATAAGTCAGATTGGTCGTGAGCGGCATACTATTGGATACTAATGCCTACAGTGGTCTTTTGCGAGGAGATCAGAAGGTTTTTGACGTTCTGCTACATGCTTCTACAGTTTACATGTCTGTTGTCGTCCTTGGGGAGCTCATGAGCGGTTTTAAAGGAGGGTCCAAAGAGCAAAAGAATTTGGAAATACTCATGTCTTTTTTGCAAAAGCCACAAGTTTCTATTTTAGATGTCACCTACAAAACAGCGACCATTTTTGGGGCCGTCAAGAATCAGCTAAGCAAAGATGGACAACCAATTCCCATTAATGATGTCTGGATTGCTTGCCATACTTTGGAAAAGGAGGCAATGATTGTCACTTACGATCATCACTTCAAATTTGTCAAAGGGTTGCTTCTCTGGGATCAACCGAATGTCGATTGAACAAATAGAAAGCACCTACTTCAAATGAAAAAAGCCTCAGCAGATGCCGAGGCTTTAGTATTTACGGTGTTTTTGGATATTACTTCAACACATTTGAGAAGCCTTCCATGATTTCAGCTGTTCTCATGTCCACATCGAATGTGATCATCTTGTCAGCCCAGGCCATACTTATTTTTGCAGTCTTATTGTCGTTAGGGTCAGCCCACCAGAAAAGTCTCTCCATAGACTCAGGAGTAGTTATTGGTGTCACCGAGATGGTGGCTGCAATGTCCTTAGAAAGTGCGTCCATGTCTACTTTTCCGTCAGTCATGTAAGCAAAGATCTGATTGCCAGTCTTGTTTAAATGTACAGTCCAGTCGCCACTTTCAGCAGGAGTTACATAGATAGAGTATTTACCAGCTCTTACATTCTCACCACCGATTTTTACAGTGTTGCTGAACTCAACTGTGGTAGCCTGGTTTGCACCGGCTCTCCAGGGAGTACCAAAAGGAACGAGCTCGCCAAAAATCTTACGACCCTTGACACCCGGTGAAGAGTAGTCAAATGTGATGGTAGTGAAACCAACGTTTTGCGTAGAATAGGCAGCAGGGCTAGGAGCCGGGGCTACCACCTGGGCCTGGCTTACAGCGACCATACCGAAACAGAATACTGCGAGTAGGATAGTTTTTTTCATAGTAAGAATCATTTAGAAAGGGTTTAGTTATGATTGAATTTCAAATTTACATTTTTCCGCATATAGGGAAAGTCAAAATCGCGACTTTACGAGCAACTGTAACGCGATAGCTCAATAATAGTTGGCTAAAAGGGGTATACTGATTTATTCATGTGTATCTGCCAACCTATGCTAACCTCTAGTAAAATATAATTCTCACAAATGAAGGTAGAAGGACTGGATAAAAATCCTATACGAGCTATCAATGCTAGTGTATTCGCTATTTTACAATGAGCATATAATGTGGACAGAGGAAATCGGCTATAATTTGATTGTGACCTTTTCCCTTAAATCCGTCTACAAAACGAATAGAACTTATATATCATGTCGGCAATAAAGAGCCTCTTTATTAGCATCCAAACACATTTTCGGAGCGCTTCAATAGTACCAGTCATTTTCCTACTTTCTTCCCTTTGGATCGACCAGTCCGCCGTTTGCCAGACGAAGGTGAGTACCTCCGCCGAGATCAGTAAGCTTGTCGAACGCTTCAAATCCGATCCCAGAGGCCCTTATAAGGACATTCGCTGGTTTTGCACGGATGGTTCGTACCGCATCCCACAGGAGAGATGTCCTGAGCCAAGCCCTCAGCGGGCAAGGTATAAGGATGAAGTGGTAGCACTGGCTACCTCCAACGGTATCTATCTGGGACAAATATTAGCGACCACACCTTTTCAGGAATTTTGGGATGCTGGTAACGCCCATTCCAGGCTGAAGCAGTACCAAATCGAGAAGTACTTGAGATCTGTCGATAATGGATGGGTATTGAGAAAGGGGCAGTTCTATAGAGGAGCTATCCAGGCTGAAGATGAAGAGAACTGGGGGAATAATTTCTACTCTAAACTGCTGGAAGACAGTTCATTGATTGAGAAACACTATTTCTTGCTCCGGGAGTCCTCCAGAGATATCCCGCATCAAGGCGATGATAATCAGTCTCAGCAAATCCGATCTCTGTCGATGGT
This sequence comes from uncultured Roseivirgaceae bacterium, assembly GCA_964351595.1. GTDB lineage: Bacteria > Bacteroidota > Bacteroidia > Cytophagales > Cyclobacteriaceae > UBA6059. Next base: position 7,000 of record CAYGOT010000070.1, read on the forward strand.
GATCTCAGATGAGTACCCGGAATTCATGAATATCAGAATTAAGATCCATGGTCAACCGGATGCCTCTGATATCAAACTTGTTAGAGATTTTCAGAGCAAGCACATTGATAAGCTCAATGACGACCTAAAAAAGAATTTCGATGAGTTGATTTCCAATATGGAGGCCTACTATCAGCCCGTCCAGAGGAGTTCTTTTTCCGGCTATGTCAAGAAACTGCCAAAATCCTCTAACGCACTTGTTCTGGTTAATGAGTTCCTTTCAGGCTACTATAATCTTCCTCTCGGGGTTGAGCGAATCAGTTTGACGGCTCGGATGCTGTATGACCTGAGGGTGATGACGAGCGCTAAGCTTTCCGGTTCGGCGCGCCTTGGATTGTTGGATATCTCACTCTTAGCAGAAAAGGCGATCCTACAGGACCTTCAGGAGTGGCAACCCAGCACCGTCATAGAACTGCTGGAGGCCATCAACCATCTTGGATGGGCAGTAGCCGGTACAGGATATATTGAGCTATGGGAGTGGGACGCTTTGTCTCCATCCCTTGTTCCGCCTACCGGAAATTCCATTAACCTGGCCACTCTCAAGCAGTATTTCGAAAAGTCGAGAAGCCTTGTGGAGTGGGGGACAGGCATGGTTAAGGCAGTTTACCAACCTACGGTAAGCCTCTTTGGTAGTTTCGAACCGCTTTCTAATGGCTTCATTGACGATCGGGTGCGGTCCTCACTACTTCTTCCGCTAGGAAGACTGGTGGCAGCCAATGGTGATAACTTCGCCGGTCAGGCCGGACTCACCAATAAGGTAATGGGGATAGCTGATCAGGGTAGAATCAGGGGACTTAACCCGGGTTATTCCATGGGTGAGCTGGTAGTAATCGAGGAGCTCGGTGAAGTTGAAGTCGACCCTGGCAAGATTTATATTTTCGAGCAGCCCCCTGCAGACCTCAAGCCGGTAGCTGGGATTGCTACGGTGACAGAAGGCAATGCAGTTTCTCACGTCCAGTTGCTAGCGCGAAACCTGGGGATACCCAATATGATCCTCTCTAAAGAAAACCTGATAGCGCTCAAAGCTTACGAGGGGCAGAAGGTGTTCTACGCCGTTTCTAATTCGGGTACGGCCATCATGAAAGTGGCCAGCCAGATGTCTGAGGAAGAGCAACAGCTCTTTGCAAAGCAGGTGCGGTCAGAGGAGATGATCACCGTGCCCGTGGATAGAATCCAGCTGACAGGATCGGGAGTGGTCAATCTGCGCAATATCAAATCTGACGATTCTGGTAAGCTATGCGGACCTAAAGCGGCCAACCTCGGCCAACTTAAGGCACTCTTCCCCGACGAGGTGGTGGAAGGTATGGCGCTACCCTTCAGTATATTCCTTCAGCACATGAAGCAGCCAATTCCTGGTAAGGAGATGTCCTACTGGGACTATTTAAAGAGCATTTTCAGAGAGTCGAAGGAACTGGTCAATGGTGGGGCTTCTAGCGAGGAAGTGGAGAGATTTACCCTGACGGAGCTGGGTATGCTGCGGGATGAGATCAAAAAAATGAAGCTGCTGCCTTCTTTTGAGAAAGAACTGGAGGAGAGCTTCCAGACTATACTGGGTAAGCCCATGGGTGAGGTGCCGGTCTTTCTTCGAAGTGACACCAACATGGAGGACTTAAAGGACTTCACCGGTGCGGGTCTAAATCTGACCGTTTTCAATGTAGTCTCAAAAGAAAAAATATGGCAGGGGATCAAGGATGTCTGGGCATCTCCTTACACGGAACGCAGCTATAAATGGCGTCAGAAGTACTTGCTCAATCCAGAGAATGTATATCCTTCGATACTCATCATCCCGAGTGTGGATGTTGATTACTCTGGTGTGCTGATTACGAAGGGCGTTTCTTCCAATGAACCTAAAGACATGACAGTAGCTTTTAGCAGGGGAGCCGGTGGTGCGGTAGATGGGCAGACGGCAGAGTCTTACCTACTGGTGAATAAAGGACCATCGGTGCTCTTGTCTCCGGCCAGGGACCCTTTTTTCAACAGACTGCCGGAGACTGGTGGGACAATGAAAAATAATGCCACCTTCGAAAAGCGTGTACTCAGACCAGCGAACATTGTCCAGATTAGGAAACTGTCAGCGGAGGTGCGCAAGGTGCTACCTGGTACCCCCGGAGTGGAAAGTGACGGGCCATTTGATATTGAGCTGGGATTCAAGGATAATAAACTGTGGCTGTTCCAAATTCGCCCATTTGTAGAAAATAAAAGGGCTGTGTCTTCAGCGTATCTTCAATCCATCTCACCAACTGTTGATGAAGGCAAAATGGTCGATCTATCGCAAAGAATCATGAATTAATGGGAGTGTATTCACTTCAAAATATTGTCAAACTCTGTTGATATGAAAATGAAATTGACTGCTCTTCTGATTACAATATTCCTGACGGGGTTTGGCGTGATATCCATTGATAGCCATTACCCTATCGACGGGTATGAGACTACTGGTATAAAGCGACTGCTCTACCTGCAGAAAAAGATTGATGGTGAAGTCACAGGCACTCCACCTATCGCTGGCGCCAGGAAGTCTATTGCTGATATTCAACTTAATCTCTTGGGAGAGAAAGGAGACAGTCTTGCGGTGCTCCCCAGTGCCGATCCGACCCTTCAGAAGGCGGTCAATTCGATATTTCCTAATATGGATGAAAGCTACTCCATAGCGGTGTTGGACATTACACCGGGCAAGCCCATCCGATATGCTAAACGACAGGAAACAAAGGGATTTCAACCGGGAAGTGTAGGCAAGCTGGCCGTCCTGCTGGCGTTGTTTGATCAGTTGGCTAAGATCGAGCCCTATTCGTTTGAAAAGCGCAGGGAAATCTTGAGGAATACGCAGGTCACGGCAGGTACCTGGTCCATCATTGATGAGCATACCGTGCCGTTTTATGAGCCTGATACCGAGACCTATTTTACCAGAATCGTAAAAGAGGGAGATGTCTTTTCGCTCTACGAATGGACGGACCATATGCTATCGGTGAGTAATAATGCTGCGGCTAGTATAGTCTGGAGAGAGGTGATGCTAATGAATGTATTCGGTAAGGAATATCCGGTTTCAGATGAAAGGGCAGCCGAGTATTTCAAAACAACCAAAAAGAGCGAATTGTCCGCCTTGGCGATTTCGCTGGTCAATGAGCCACTCCGGGAATTGGGTATAACTACAGATGAATGGAGGTTAGGCACCTTTTTCACCAGAGGGGCAAGCGCTATTGTACCTGGTCAGGGGGGTAGTATTGGTTCTCCCGTTGGACTGATGAAGTTCCTCATTGCGGTAGAGCGCGGATTGGCGATAGATCGAGGGTCAAGCCTGGAAATCAAAAGAATGATGTACATGACCGATCGCAGGATCAGGTATGCAGCGGCAGAGGTGCTCAAGCCGGCAGCCGTATATTTCAAGTCGGGCAGCCTCTACAGCTGTGTCCCGGAGGAAGGTTTCGAGTGCAAAAAGTACCACGGCAATACGCAGAACTATATGAACTCTGTAGCGATGATAGAGCATCCTGACGGCACCAACTACATGGTCGTACTGATGTCCAATGTGCTCAAGAAAAACTCTAGTGGAGACCACTATGGCCTGGCGACTCAGGTCGACCGGTTGGTAAGAAAGTAAGCATCAACTCCATGGGCTTGGCTTGTCCGCCAAGACACCCCGAGTCTAACCCCTTATTGCGGCGGCTGCCTCTTTGGCAAACGTGCTTATTTTGGCATTTTGATCGTCCACATAGTTCATCGCTAGCGGCAGGTATTTCACATCTTTCAATACTTTAACAAGGTGCAACACCGCAAGCTTGAGCCGCTGGTCCTTTCCAGCCAGTATTAATTCAAAGCACTCGTATTGTGTGGGTATCTTAATATTGAGTTGATCGATGGCTTCCTTGGAAATGTTGTCAAGCAGGGCTGTTTCGACAAGTGGCATGAGCACTTTCTTGAGCTGACTATCCAATAGGTTATCCAAAAACTCTATGGCATTGACGTAGATGTCCTGCTTCTTGCTCTGAATACCATCATAGATGGACAAAATATCAGGCGGGGAGTACTTCAGCCCCAGCAAATAAAATATTCGCTCCAGATTGCCATCAAGCCTTCTTTCGAGCAAATCCACAAGACTGTTTCGACCATCTGCTATCTGGTCTTCATTGGACTGTTTTGGCTGACTCTTAGCGCGCTGGGCATACAATACGGATAGCGTATTTGTGTAGTTTTTTGCCTCTGTCAGTATAAGGTCGACGGTCGCTTTCTTATAAAAGTTGAGGTGTGGAAAGCTCGTCTTGAGCTGATTGAGCGACCTCAGGGCCTGGGCCTGGGTGGCGATATCACCCTTGGCGATCAGCTGAAATAGCAGATCCACTGCCGACTGGAAATGTTTGCGCTCCAGCAGTAGGGCGACATTTCTGATTTCATCGAGACTTTCGTGCTCATTGACGATCTGAGCAATCGCCGGAATGGCACCAGGCCCAAAATTGTCTAATGCTGTCAACGCTTCTTGTTGGAGGTCTTTCTGCGACAATAGCTCTATGAGCGGCAGTATGAAATCCGGATCCATGGTCTGAGCTGCCGCCTTGATGGCCGCTACCGCAATGGACCTGTCTTCGTGACGTAAGTACGCTAGTATAGTAGGGTAGAAGTCCTCAAATCCTGAGTGACCCACAGCCAATAACAATGACTTTATCTCATCTGCTTGAGCCTTAGGGTCGTCAATACGCTCAATACCTCTGGCGAGTCTTCCCGAGAGATCGAACTTTAGTTTTAGCGCGAGGTTGTCACGGGTCTCTATAGCCAAACTCATAAGGGCTGCTGATCTTACCTTTGGGTCTTCATCCACGAGGTAGTGCCGCATCAGGCCTTCTATATCAGCCGAGGAGTGCTCTATCAAATATTCAAAAGCTGCGATCCTTACTTCGTCTTCCGGATCCTTGATCATGGTACGCACCTGATCATTGATGTTCAATCCTTTATAATAGTACAGTCTGCCGAGTGCCTCAGCCCTGATCAAATGGTTGGGGTGGGCGAGTAGCGACTTCAGCGGGTCAATAAAGGTTTGATCATTCGTTTCCTTCAGCTTCTTGAGCATAAAGAGTATTTCACTTTCAGCCCCGGAGGTCAATACCTTTTTCAAACCACCCAGTACCGATTCATTGGACAGGTCGATCGCTTTGCCTTCCTCTTTGTTAATTGGCTTTGCCACCTTGAGCTGGAAGGATCGCAAATACTCAACCCTGACTTTACGTGCCATATACAGCCATAGGATGACGAGCAGGATAGTAGCCACGCTGATGAACTCCATCGGCACTTCCAACAAACTAACGCAAATGATCAGTATCAATCCCCCAACGCCAGTGGCAAGTGAGTCCACAAATACATCTATGAATGTCTTGGTTTGATTTTTTACGTCCAGTGGAATAGGCAGTGCTAGCAACTCTATTCCAGCCTTGTTGACGGACTGCTTGAGGCTACCCTCATTGACGCGTAGCAGTATCGCCACCCATAGCTTGGGAATGATGAGGATCAATATTTCCGGTAGGAGGATGCCCAGTGGTAACAAAAACAACGAAAAGCCGACACCATACCGACCTACCACATTCTTAGTTAGGAATAGCTGGATGAGCAGCGAGATGATGTTCATGGTCGAAAACCAAAAGCCGAAAAATGAGGCCAACTCATCAGAGTCGGTATAGGTGGCACTGGCGAGCGCGCTGAATTGAAAGTCGACGAGCTTGGAGACGACCACACTCACGGCGAGGATGCCGGCGATGAGCGATAGATGTCTCGACTGTCTGATGATGCGATAGGGGTGCTCCGAGCTGCTTTTTCTCTTGATCTGACGTAGCTGAGTCTGATGCGGGGCGACATATCGCTTCCACAATGTGTTGGTGATCGGCAGGCAGATCATTAGTATGACGGCACAGAGAAAGAGCAGGTTTTCCGAACCAAAGATGGGGGCGGCTATGGAGGTCAGGTAGCCACCGAAAATACCTCCGGCTATCGCTCCGGAACCAATAAAGCCGAAAAGCCGCTTGGCTTCTCTTACATTTAGTACGACATTGACCAATATCCAAAACTGAGAAGCGGAGAGCACGGCGAACAGGGCTACCTCTATGTAGAAGGCATAAAGTATCCAGCTGTCCAGAAGTCCGACCAGATGGAGTGCACCAAAGCCGACAAGGCTGAGGATGAAGACGATATAGGTTCGCTGGATGATACTGAGCAATGAAGTTCTGGGCAGCAGTCGCGAATACCCATAGGAGAGGAGCGCCGCAAACACGGCTACCAGTATGAAGGCTCTTGGTAGCGCCATAACCCCAAAGCGATCAAGAAATAATGCATTGGCAATCGGCTTGAGGATGAGTATGACTGTGACGATCAGGAATATATTAGCCTGAAGGAGTAATACTCTTTTCGTTTCACCCTGTCTAATCTCAAATAACCTACCTAATACTTTCCTGAGATGCTCGAGGACAAACTTCATTATCAATGCTTAAAACAGATTCGACCAAATGTAGAACATCTGGCAAAGGCCTTTAACAGACGCCTGCTATAATTTCATTATTTCCTCTACCGACATTACGAGCTTCCTGAGGATATTCTCGCCATCAGCATCGTTGATCAGCGCGACCAGGATGTATCTTCTGTCTTCGCCCCAGACGAGCACAGAGTCTGAATGGTAGGTCTTCCATGAGCCGGATTTGCGAAACACCCTCGCCTGAGGGGCCAGCGCATCCAGCGAGTTAACAAACTTATGGTGTAGGCCCGGCTCATCCATGATCTCCAGCATCTGTGCTGATCGCTCAAAAGAAACCAACTTACCAAAGGCCATGAGATAGTAGAACCGACATACCTGAGAGACTGTAGCGGCATGACTGATCCCTTTGAGCGGTTCACCATGACGTGGGCCGGATGACGCATATCGCTTTCCTACCCACAGTCCACCTCCATAATCCTCATCATAGAGTGCATACCTTGGGTCTGTCAGCACGCTTTCGATTTTGTCCAGACCAACCAGGTCCATTATCCGTGTAGTGGCCTGATTATTTGACTTGCTGATCATGATGTTGATGTCCTCCATCACTTCAGGTGTTTCTTCCAGTTCACCCGTCTCAAAAGCATCAATGGCTGCTAGCAGTACCCCAATTTTTGGAAGACTGGCAGCATACATCATCTCGTTACCGTTGACGCGGGCAAATTTGATATTGTTGACATCTCTCATGTCGACCAGACCAACGGCCATCTGCTTTTGATCTATGAGCTTCTTCCATTTCGCATTGGCTTTGAGTTTCCTGTTCAATGCATTTTGAAAGTCGGTGTTGACATAAGACCTCAGAGGCTTGATTGCAGTATCTGCTACGAAGATGGGGAGGTTATCGTCACGTTCTTGTGCAATAGCTTCAGGAAGGGTCAGCACAGCCAATGGCCCGCTTAGGGTCACCTGAATCATGCATATAAGCAAAGTCAATAATCTGTTCATACCAGGATATAAGTCACCGTTGGGACGTGAGAGAGATTATAAGTCACCATTAACCACAGAATATAGTTTAATCCTGGCTGAAGGTCTCGCTAGCGTCATAGCTCACGATAGGTTATGCATCAAATCACATCCACTTCTTCTTTTTGAAATAGAACAACATCCCGAGCGTGACCAGCCCCATCACTCCCCAAACGACAAAATAACCATTTCGATAGTGAAGCTCGGGTATGTACTCAAAGTTCATTCCGTAGATACCGGCGATGAAAGTAAGCGGGATGAATATGGTGGCAACAGTGGTCAACACCTTCATGGTCTCATTCATCTTTTGGCTCAGGGAGGCAAAATAGATATTGGTGAGTCCCTCCAGGGTTCTTAATGTTGCCTCCACCTCATCTATGGCTGCAGTAGCGGAATAACCCAAATCCCGGTAGAACTTGAGCGTGTCTTTGCTGATCAGGCGCGTTTGTGTATTCAGGATGCCGGCCAGCGCATCTTTAAATGGAGTAATGGATTTTTTGATCAGCTGGGTTGAGCGCTTATGAGCTTCAAGACTGAGCAGTGTCGACTGAGAAGGATCCTTCAAAACCTCTTTTTCAAGTTCAACAAGTGCCTCGTTGATTTTATCTACTGTTTCGAAGTAGTTGTCCAGTATCGCATCCAGCAGTTGGCTGAGCAGATAGTCGCATTCCCGCTTTCTGATGAAGCCGATATCTTCTTTCATTTTGGTTCTGATGTCATCAAAATGATCCCCGCGCTCTTCCTGAAAAGAGATGATATGATGATGGCCCAACACAAAGGACAGTTGCTCGACGTTGATCTCACCATCACTACCCTCCAGGACAGACTTGATACTAAAAAACAAATAGTGGTCATGCTCCTCCACTTTTGGTCGCTGCGTGGTATCGAGTATTTGTCTTATGGTCAGCCTGTCCAGATTGGCCTGGGTGCCGATCTTCTCAATGATGGCCGCATCATGGATACCATGGAAATTGAGCCAGTGGTTCTTTGAGGAGTCAAGGGTTTCCAGGTACCCAAAGTCTTCCAGCTCATGGCTGATATCGTATTCAGCTTCATTGAAAGCATGCAATTGATTGTGGACCTCCTCCACACGCTTTTTACCTATGAAGGTGAGTTGTGCTTTGGCTTTGGCTTCCGTTTTCTGGTTGGAGTAGAGCTTTTGGCCAAATTGTCCTAGTGACTTAATACCATCAAAGAGCAATTTGTCAGGGCGTGCGAGATCTTGTGGCTTCATCCTATGAGGGATTTAGAGATAGTTAACAATGTATGTCCCGAATCTAGGTAAAACGATGAATGTTCGCCACCAAAGTCTAAGATTGAGGCTGGAAATTGCTACCTACCGGAATAAATAGCCTTCTTTGGAAATCAGTAAGGTCATCGACTTGGATATCAGCGATAGTACAGTGATCTTATCAGAATAATTGGATTAACCTTTCGCACGAGTATGATCATCAACGATATAGAAGTACGACCCGGCAAGCAGGAGACCATTGAGGTGAATATTGCGCGACTGCCATCTCATTCGCCGATCAACCTGTCCATCACCGTGGCAAGATCGAAGAAGCCAGGACCGGTGCTGCTGCTCTCAGGAGGACTACATGGTGATGAGATCAATGGCGTGGAGATCGTGCGGAGGATCATAGAAGACGATCTTCACATTCCGCTCAAGGGCACGATTATCTGCATACCTGTGATCAACGTGTACGGCTTTATTCATTTTTCTAGGTATGTGCCGGATGGTAAAGATGTGAACCGCTCTTTCCCCGGCAACAGAAACGGCTCGCTGGCCTCCAGGGTCGCCTACTACCTCACCAGAGATGTGATTCCACAGATTGACTATGGCATAGACTTTCACACCGGAGGCGCAGATCGCACCAACTACCCGCAGGTGAGGTGTATGATGGATGACGCTCGCAATGCGGAATTGGCAAGGGTGTTCAATGCGCCGTTTATGCTACACTCCAAGTTCAGGACCGGTTCGCTACGCCAGACGGCCGCCAAGAAAGATAAGCGCATAATCGTCTATGAAGGAGGAGAGTCCTCCAGGTTTGATGAGTTTGCCATACAGCAGGGCATGGATGGCGCCATCAGGATCATGAATCATCTGGGCATGCGCAATGAGGAGGTCACGACCCCCGAGCATGAAAGCCGTCTGATTAAAAATTCATCATGGATCAGGGCTCGTGCCTCGGGTCTTTTTCAAACGCTGATCAAAAGTGGCGAGTTAATAAAAAAGAACCAGGTTGTCGGCCATATCACCGATCCTTTTGGCGAGTTTAAGGTGCCTGTAAAAGCCTCCGCTACCGGTTATGTCATCGGCCTCAATAACAATCCCATTGTACACCAAGGCGATGCGATTATGCACATTGGTGTGATGGCACAGAGTTGATAGGGGACGCGGCTTGACTTTCCTAAGGTCATGAAGAGCTTTGTCTCCTACCGTCATAGCGAGGAGTGAGGTACGAGCGACGAAGCTATCTTACCATTATAAAGGCACTCACCCGACCTTAAGATCGCTTCGTACCTCGCGATGACGGTATGAGACTTCTATCACCACCCCTTTACCTCCTCATACAAATCACCCCACTCAGGATTAAAGTCATTGATAAGATCAACCTTCTTCTGTCGGGAGCCAGCCTTAAGCTGATCCTCCCTAGAAATCGCCTCAACTATGGAAGGAAACACCTCATAGTAGACCAGCTTATTGACATTGTACCGCGCGGTAAAACTCCGAGGGTACTTCTTCTCTCTATGTTCAACGATCCTTGCGGGAAGGTCTGAGGTGACGCCTACGTACAGGGTACTGTGCGTTTTACTTGTGAGTATGTAGACACATCCACCTCGCTCCATATGATAAATATAGGGCTTGTCATCCACTAACGTCATTGCGAGGAGTGAGGCACGAGCGACGAAGCAATCTTATAATCGCTGAGGCACCCACCTAGACCTTAAGATCGCCGCGCTCCTGAGTCACTCGCAATGACGTGTTACACCCTCACCACCTCCACTTTATTCTCCTGGAGGGCACTGCCACGGCCCATGTCGGTAAGGCGGTCACTGGTCAGTGCATTCGCGGAGGAGCCACCCTTCATTAGAGAAGGCCAATAGCCCTGCGGCATGCACACCACGCCGGGACGTACCTTGGCGCTGACCCTGGCGGTCAACAGCACCCGTCCGCGGGAGTTGTAGACCTTGATCTCATCACCATCAGCAATATCTCTTGCTGTTGCATCCTGACCATGAATGTCCAAATATGGCACACCTTCCTTGGCCTGACTGCTTTTGAGGTTGGCGTGGCTGCTGTTGAGGAAATGCTTGGGTGTCTTCAAAGTCAGCAGATGCAGCGGATAGTCGGCCTTGTCCTGATCACTGTAGGCAACAGGCACATAGTCCGGCAAGGGCGGATCGATGTTGGGATCATAGAAATGACATTTGCCGGAGGAGGTCTTGAAGTTGCCTTGGGCATGAGGCATCCAGCGGTCGGGGAGGTTGAGGCGCTGACCGCCGTGCTTGCGGAGCGACTCGAAAGTGATGCCCTCCAGATAGGGATGATCGCTCTCCAGCGTTTGTTTGACTATATCCAGGTCCTTGACATAAAGATAGGGAGCATCCAAGCCCATGGCCTTGGACAGCAACCGAAACAACTCCGAGTTAGGTTTGGACTCACCTAGCGGTGCAATGGCAGGCTCGTTGATGTTGAGATAGGGGGTGCCCCAGGAGTCGAGGATGTCCCAGTTCTCCAGCACGGAGGTGGCCGGGAATATGTAATCCGCATAGCGCGCGGTATCAGTCATAAAATGCTCCGAGACGACCGTCAGCAGATCTTCCCGTTGGAGACCCTGATGCACCAGATTCTGATTCGGGGTGGTGACGGCTGGATTGGAGTTGAAGACCACCAATGCCGCAATGGCAGGATTGAGCGCCGGGTCGGTGAGCGCCTGTCCGAGCTGGATCATATTGATGGAGCGGGTGGTAGGGCTGGCCAGCGATTCCGGTAGGTTGATCGCCTCCCAGTTAAGTGCTTCCCCAAACAGCTCATAGCTCATGTGCATCAAGCCGCCTCCAAACTCCCGCCAGGCACCCGTCAAGGCAGGCAGCATCGCCACTGTCCTAAAGGCACTGGCGCCATTGGCCTGGTGCTCCATCCCGATGAGCACGCGGATGAGGGAGGGCGAACCCTGCGCGTAGGCGCGGGCAAAGTCGACGAGGGTCGCCTGGTCAAGTCCGGTGATGTGTGCCACGGTGGCTAGGTCATAGGCTTGCACGTGCTCGGTGAGCTCGTTGATCCCCACGGTATATTGATTGATGTAGGCTTGATCCTGGAGGTTTTCCGATAGGATAATATGGATGATCCCCAGCGCCAGGGCAGTATCCGTTCCCGGTAGGGGCTGTATATGCCAGTCGGCTTGCGCGGAGGTCTCCGACTGGAAGGGATCGATCACCACGATTTTCGCGCCCCGTTCCCGCGCCTGCTGAATGAAAGGCCAGAGGTGCTGGTTGGAGCGGAGGGGGTTGGTACCCCACAGCACGATGAACCGGCTATGCACGATATCTTCGGGCAATACGCCGGTGGTCTGGCCATTGGTGGCGAGTACGCCTACAACGGCTGGAGTTCCGCAAATGGTACGCTCGAGCTGACTCGCACCGATATGCGCAAAAAAACGATCGGGGATAGCGCCCCCTTGTACCGTCCCCTGGTTACCACCAAAACTATAGGGGAGGATGGCCTCACCGCCTTGCTCCGTGATGATGGTCTGCAGTCGCCCGGCCACCTCGCAGATGGCCTGCTCCCAGCTAATCCTTGCAAACTCACCCGATCCTTTGGCGCCTGTACGCTTGAGCGGATAGAGGAGCCGATCGGGGTGGTAGGTGACCTCCGCGGGGAAGTTGACCATCTTGTTGCAGAGTTTCCCAGCGGTATAGGCGTTGTTTTGGGTGGCCTGGAAGGCCGTGACCTGCCGGTCGGTGATCTCCACCTTCCAGCTACAGCGATCGGGACAGTCGTGATAGCAGGCTCCATGCACGGTAGTGGTACTTGGGGTAGTCGTACAGCCACTAGTGAGCAGCGGTGCGGACAGGCCCATTAGTGCAGTGGACTTGGCGCTGAGTTCGATAAAGGTTCTGCGGGGGATGCCGGGTTTGTGTTTTGGAGGCATAGGAGGGGGTTGTGTTGGTGACTTACCAGTGAATATAGTGGAGATGACCGTTATTCACGCTATTGGGGTGTGGGGAGTAGACCTACCGGAATGGAGTGGACACAGTAGCATGAGTAGAGATGTGCTTCAGCTCAGGCCTCTACAACTCCAATACACCATACTCCCTTTTCCAATGGGTAGACTGTCCGGGCGGTAGTCGTATATCAATAAACAGCTCAGGGCTAATGACATGCCCGGCACCCCATAGACAGACATTGCGGGTACGGAAGTCACCTTTCTCTGAAAGAACAACACCCACCTTTTTGTTCTCAAGTGTCCATTGGGCTGGAACAGGATCGAGACCGCCCATATAGCCAAAGAAGAAGGGTGTGGAAGGCTGCCCTCGGAATCGAATGTCCCGCTTTGCTATATCCACCAAATCCTCCGGGTTGATGGTCTCATCAAAAGTATCAGGCTTAATGTCGAATGGAAACGAAAGTTGAAGCGATGAATCAGTAGGTGTACCGCCGACCGATAGGAAGTTATGCGTGTACTCATTGGTGATAATGGTCTTCTCTCCGGTGTTTTGCAGGAGGTAGCCAATCACCCATCCATTCTCTACCAACGCGATCTTCTTATTGAGCACATAAGCATATCCATTGCAGCTATCCGAGTGACAGGTAATGGTCAGTTGTGTCGCCTCCGCACTCAGCTCAAAGTGAGCAGGACGAATAGCCAGCGGCTTCAAAAACTCATATTTCTGGGTATCCTTTTGCAGGAGCCCCACGCCAATTTTGTGAAACCATTCACCTTCCGCTATCTCATCAAAGCCAAGCGGCTGCTTAAACCCGAACTCATTGTACAAGCCTCGGCCATGATCGGCGGTGCTTTCTTTACCTAACTCCGAACCTAAGAGGGAGATTCCTTTGTAAGTGGCCTGAGTGATTTTACCCGTCCAATCAAATCTCGATTGTTGATAGTTTTCTTCCGGTAGGTCGATATCTAGCGTGAGAAGATCGTTTTGAAGTCTATGTCCCATGACTTTCGATCAACTGGATTTAGCGTTTTTTATTACCCTTTTTACGAGTGGACCAATCGTCAGACCCTGTGCGATAATAGAAAATACGACGATCACATAGGTGACGGTGAGGAATAGCTCGCGCTCCATCTGAGGCTCCAGCGATAGGGCCAGCGCGATAGAAATACCACCCCTAATCCCTCCCCAGGTCATAATGAGGTTGGTTTTGGGAATAAAATCCAACTTCTCCTGAAAAATGGCAACCGGACCCGATAGTGCTATGAACCTCGCCAAAAGGGCCAGCGGTATAGCAATGACGCCAAACAGGAGGTATTGCCCATTCATTGAGATGACTAGCAGTTCCAATCCAATCAGAACAAACAGAATAGCATTAAGCAGGACATCAATCAGCTCCCAGAATTTGTCAACATAATTATTTGTGTTTTCTGACCATGCGATTTTTGGAGCCTTGTTGCCAAGAAAAATGCCCGCTACCACTACCGCAAGTGGTCCGGATACATGTAGATAATGTGCTACTGCAGAAACACCCATCACGAGTGCGAGCGTAATCATGACCTCCGTTTCGTAGTTGTCAATCACTTTCATTAACATGAAGGTACCCCAACCCCCAAGCAACCCAAGTATGATACCTCCGGCGACTTCCTCGACAAACAACAGTCCCACATCACCGAAACTCATGGAGTCCAAGCCCTGCTGAGCAATCTTGAAAATCACAATGAAGACAACTACACCCACGCCATCATTGAAAAGGGACTCACCCACGATTTTGGTTTCGAGCTTCTTCGGCGCATTGGCATCTTTCAGGATGCCCAAGACGGCAATAGGGTCGGTAGGAGAGATCAATGCCCCAAAGAGCAGGCAATAAATGAAATCGATGGGGTAGCTGAAAGCAATAAATAGATAGTACATCATGGCGCCTATCAGAAAAGTCGATACTACCACACCTATTGTGGCAAACAGCGCGATAGGCCCCTTTTGTCTTTTGAGCGCATCTAGCTTGGTATGCAATGCTCCGGCAAAAAGAAGGAAACTCAACATTACGTCCAGCAGGGCAGTTTCAAAATCTACCGAGGCAATCAGCGACTTGGCCTCATCCAATACATAGGTGTTGAAACTACCAACGATAGTAATTCCGACGGTGAAGGCTATCGCAATGATCATCAGCCCGATAGTAAAAGGAAGCTTTAGAAATTTGGTGTTGATGAAAGCAAAACCCGCCGAAAGGATGATCAGGATGGAGATGATGTTAAAAACGCTCATTGTAATCTTTGAGTGAACTTGATGGCTTTATATTAATGGCCAAAATCTGTTTAAAGTTAGCCCATGGATTGAATGCACTGATATAAATCAGTGCTAAACATTACGCGATAGACAATATTGACTTTATTTGGCGCCTAAGAAATTATGAGATTGAATCATGCATAAAGGCGTACTAAGGAAAATGCGAACGGAGTTTGGCTCGCCCATCCAATATTTCTTACGATTAGAAGAGGAGGAGCTCCCAATGAATGAGCTGATCGGGCATTCACTGGGCATCAAGTTCACGGGCTATGAATGCCTCAATTGCGGTAGAAAGCGTAAGATTTTTCGCATGGGTCATTGCTATGACTGCTTCTATGAGATACCTCAAACCGCTGACTGGGTGATCCGGCCGGAGCTTTCCAAAGCCCACCTTGACCGGGAAGATCGCGACCTGGCCTACGAAAAGCAAGTCCAGCTACAACCCCATATCGTCTACCTGGCCCTATCCAGCAACGTGAAGGTGGGTGTGACGCGTAAAACGCAAGTCCCGACCAGATGGATCGACCAGGGCGCTACCGAAGCGCTCGAAATCATCGAGGCACCCAATCGCTATCTGGCCGGTATCGCGGAAGTTGCGCTGAAAGAATTCGTAGCGGACAAAACCAACTGGCGCAAGATGCTCAAGAATGAGACCGATGCTGAGGATTTGTTTAAGTTTAGAGAGCGCCTGGTGGAGTATATCCCCGAGGAGGCGCTACCCTACTTCTTAGCAGAAAAATCAGAGCGCTGGACCCTGGACTTCCCGGTACAACGATATCCTATAAAGATTAAGAGTCTCAACCTGACTAAGACACCAGAATTTCAAGATCGTCTTGTAGGCATCAAGGGGCAGTACCTGATCTTCGAAAATGATACAGTCTTCAACGTTCGTGGCAATGAAGGCTTTGTCGTTGAGCTATCTGTGGAGTAGTGAAGACTTGTGGATGTTCTAACATCATCTAAAGAGTAGTTGTGTGTCGTATGTGGGCGGTGACTTTATCGTTTACCGTCATTGCGATGAGCGACGCAGGAGAGAAGAAGCAATCTTAAAATAGTGTTGAAATCACTAGGGACTCTAAGATCGCTTCGTTCCTGCGTCACTCGCCTGCCTGCCAGCAAGGCAGGCGATGACGAATCTTTTGTTGGTTAGTCCCAAATCCCCCTGACCCCCTTTAAGAAAGGGGGAATGCAGCTGTTCTTAACTACTATTCTTGAGTTAGATTCTACATTAAAATTTAAAGGGATGCTACGGTGCTTTTGAAAGTTTGAGAAATATCTTTTTGAGAGCTGCCTTTGAATTAGTGGAATCCCCCTTTGGCAAAGGGGGTGGTTGCAGACCGGGGGATTTGATAGATCATGATCGCATATCCACTCCACACCACCTCAAACTTGAGGTTTGAGTCAAAACTTCTATTTTTAACCATGGATTCGTTAGAAATCATCGTCAGTATCAGAAAAATAGTCCGATCGCTCAACCTGGAGTCTAAGGGTATACAAAAAGACTTTGGACTAAGTATCACCCAGCTGCTGTGCCTGGGACATCTGCAAAACCGTGAGGACTATCAGTCCACCCACAAGGAATTGATGGACCTGCTGAGTCTTAATTCCAGCACCGTGACGGGCATCATCAACCGACTGGAAACGCGTGGCTATGTGGCCAGGCTGCCAAAGGCCGGCGACCGTCGCATCACCTACATCACCTTGACCGCCACCGGGATCAAGCTCCTGGAAGAAGCCCCAAACGTTCTGCACGACAGATTGGCAAAAAAACTCGATGCATTATCTCAAGACGAGCAGGATATGATCAAGCGATCGCTGGAAATAGTCACCTCGGCCATGCAGATCAATCAGCTAGATGCCTCACCACTTTTGACCCCAGAGACGATCATTGAATAACTCCTAACTGGTTCAGCCTTATCCATCTTTAAATGCTTATCAGGCCTATTTAAGTTGAATCGATGATTTCAATTCTATATTCATCGATAATATGTTCTATAGAACATATTGGCTATCTTTGCAGTTATAAATGCATATCAACAAACACTGAGCAGCTCTTATCTCTTTACTGGACATTATAATATTCGTTGTATACGCCATCATCGTTTTTGGCGTAGGGTTTTATTTTTATCACAAGAACAAAACGGTAGATGACTACTATGTCGCGGGCAGGAGTGTGGGCCACTGGCACATCGGCTTGTCCGTCGTGGCTACCGATGTAGGTGGCGGGTTTTCGATAGGCCTGGGCGGACTAGGTTTTGCGATGGGCATAGCCGGATCGTGGCTACTTTTCACCGGGTTGATTGGTGCATGGCTGGCCATCGTCTTCCTGATACCCAAGGTCTACGAACTCCCACAGTTGAAGACCTACAGCACGCTCCCGCAGATATACGAATTCTTCTATGATAAGAAAGTTGCGCTCATTGCAGGAGTGATCACCACATTGGGGTACCTGGGGTTTACCAGCGCACAGATTGTGGCAGGAGCCAAACTGGCGTCAGGTACATTCGTTGACCTTTCTTTTGAGTATGCCGTGATCATTATGGGTGTGACGGCCGTTGGCTATACCATACTCGGTGGACTGAAGGCGGTCATTTATACGGATACGGTACAGTGGCTGGTGCTCATGGCAGGCTTGCTCTTTGCGGGATTGCCTTATGCCTACTATGCCGTGGGCGGATGGGAAGCTATCTATGCCACGCTACCGCCAACCTATTTCGATCTTACCCAGGTGTCGTGGAAGCAGCTCATCAACTGGGCAGTGACCATTGTCCCGATCTGGTTTGTCGGCATGACGCTGTACCAGCGCATTTTTGCAAGCAGGGGCAAACGAGAAGCCCAGAAAGCCTGGTTTGTGGCCGGACTTTTTGAGTGGCCGGTGATGGCATTTTTGGGAGTGACGCTGGGTCTATTGGCGAAAGTAGCCCTGGAGCAAGGTGTTTTTGAAGAGGTCGGTATTGCCGCAGGTGCTACCATTGATGCGGAACTCGGATTGCCCATATTATTACGCACGGTACTGCCCGCTGGCCTGATGGGTCTGGTACTCGCAGCATATTTTTCCGCTGTGATGTCCACAGCAGATAGCTGCTTGATGGCCAGCTCAGGTTCGCTCTTGACGGATATCCTTGGTTTTAAATCAGCCGGGGACGAGATGGATCAACGATCACTGCGGTACTCGCAGCTCTCCACGCTGGCACTTGGAGTGATTGCGCTGGTTATAGCCCTTTATTTGCAAAGCGTGCTTGATGCCATGCTGTTCTCTTACGCTTTTATGGTTTCCGGGCTATTCGTACCCATCGTGGGTGCTTTTTATTGGAAGCGGGCATCAGCCACAGGCGCACTTGTGGCGATGATATTAGGAGGAGCAACTACGCTACTCTTAAGCCTATCAGAAATAGAGTTGTACGGGTTCGATCCAAACCTTTATGGTATTCTAGTGGCCTTTTTGGCC
>CAYGOT010000071.1:0-24961 GCA_964351595.1 uncultured Roseivirgaceae bacterium
CCACCAAGCTCAGGATCCGAGGTGGCTATATTGGCGACATCAGCAGCACATGCTGCATTGCCACTTATACATAAGGTGGTTCCGGCATAGATCATTTGATCTTCATCACCGTCAATATCAATGGCATTAACTCCAGCGGTTAATCCTGTATTCGCTATGGTACCGCCTTCCGAGAATTCATCATTTGCAATGGCCGATAGAAAAACGGTAGGTGTTTGATCGTCTGTACCTAAGAATATGTAAAGGGTTTCATTACCACCTCCTGGATCAAAACCTGCATCAGTCTCAGATGCCGCACCTATACTGCTTGTTACCGGGTTGGCCGTAGTACCCTCAAGCACGATAACTGTCCCCGCCGGGATGGTGCTCCCGGTATTATTGCTCCAGGTGATTGCACCTTCGTTAGAGTCGTTAAATGCTCCTCCTCCTCCAATGGCACTACCATTCCACTCATTATCTGTAATGTAGATGGTCGTGCCGTTTGGTAAGTCAACGAAAGTGGCAAAAGCAAATCCGTTATCGTCTGAGTCATACCCAACAAACATTACCTCACCGGCAGTCTGACCGTATACTAAAGTGCTTACCAAAAAGGACAAGACCACACCAATTAGAAAGGGATACCTCATAACCCTAAAATATTTGAACTTTTTGAAAACAAAAAAACTCACAGTTAATGCCAGCATTGCGATCTACTGTGATTATTTGAGCAAGTGCATTTGACCTAGATATCATTGGCCAAATAAGTAAGCAAAAAAATACAATTCTTTTCATATCACTAAAAGCTATTGTAACCTATTTTCCCCAATGCTAAAGTAAGTTGTTTTTTTGGGCAGGTCACAAGCTTTAAATGCATTTGTCTCTATGCATTCGATAGATTAGAGTGAGCCTTCGACAAACCGTTATTTTGGATCGACAAGGGAAAATCAAATTTAATTCACGTCCAACACTGAGCCTGTCCCGCAAAGAGGACTGCAAATAGTCGACGAGATTGTCCTAAAAAGGAACTCCGGCATTTGCTGACCTACATTGGAGAAATCATTGCGCAACATTATATCCTCAATGTTTTCGCCAACTTCAAAGCCAATCAAATGTCTATCGCTCCAGATCCTATGAGGTGTTTAAGCTCGAAAACGACTGGCAAAGTTTACTATACCTCTACTTCTTAATCACATTGAACCTGAAAGCTCTCTGGGAAGTAGCCACTCTCAAAATATAAATACCTGCCGGCTGTCCGTAGCTCAATGAGAGCCGCTCATGAATACGACCCGCGTCATCAGCTATGAGTATCCCTTGTCCTACATAAGCTCCCTGTAGACTGATGATGGAATAAGGTGTCTCCTCATTGGCATTTATCCCTTTGATGTCTACAGTGAATATATCTTCAATAGGGTTCGGGTATACATTCAAACTAATGGGTTCCAGTCTTACATTTACCAGTATTATATCCGTGAATGCAAACTTCCCATCGTAATCCACCTGTCTCAAACGATAGTATGAGTTACCAACATAGGGTTTAAAATCACTAAAGTCATAAACCTGCTCTTCTACTGTAGTACCAGCACCATTGACAACACCAATGACCTCCCAATCACGGCCGTCTTGAGAACGTTGTACTTCGAAGTGGTCATTGTCTATCTCTGTTGCGGTAGCCCAATCCAGGTTCACCACACCCTGATTTTCCACGCCATTGAAATGTAGCATCTCCACTGGCAAAGGTGAACTACTCTCATTAGTCGTAGCAAGGGTCACGATCTGTGTACTGTAGGACAGTCGCTCTGATGAACTCACAAAACCCTGACTCGCTGTACCACTCACAAGGTCCCGGCTTAACAGATCCCATTGTTCATCACCGGTAAAGGACGAAGCTGCGTCACCGGTAGGATTGTTCAACCAGACGATACGAATATCATCTGCATCAGTTACACCTGACAGTTCATCCCAGTAGAGTCCTATCAATGAAGTAGCGTCCGAGGGCACAGTTATTCTCCAATACTCTACACTGCTTGCTGACTGTACACCAATGCCGGTTGCATCAGCAGTCAACGTTTCCACATCAAGAGGTGGCGTAGCTGCAAAGTACTCCACCTCAAAACGCTTATTCGTACCTCCGGTATAGCCTTGAGGGTCGCGAATTTCCATGTAGCCATTGTTAGACCCATCACCTACCGGAAATGGATAGGGGGAAGTAGATTCAAGCATCTGACGTGACAGTGGCCCGTTGACGTAGCTTGCGCTACTAAAGCTACTTTGCCCAATAGCATTATTTATGGCCAATGGGTTTGTATTGGTAATGTTCAACGTATTATTATCATCAGTGTAGACGCGCCCATCTGTAAGCGTAAGGCGGTTGGCAATCTCCACATCGCTATTTCCCGTGATGGTCACCACATCGCCTGCGCCACTGTTGTTGATAGTTACATTTCGCAGAGTATTGGCACCTGTAAAATCACCGCTGATTAATTGGCTGCCAGCACCATCAAATAAGATTGTACTCGTCTGATCATTGAAAGTACCAGTGCTCCTGATAAGATCACCGGCCAATCTGTAGGTACTAGATCCCGCATTGATTGTACCTCCGGCTAATTCCAGATTCTGCGACAAATCGAAGATAGCTCCTGTACTGGTAAGTGTACCTAGTGCACCGACTATCAAGCTTTCAGCAGTAATTAATGCACTATTATCACCCGTCAGGAATGTGCCATTAGTGACCAATACATCCCCTTCTACAGTAAGATCGTTATCATTTTGAGCATTATCTAAGGTGGTGCCGCCTACAATCTCTATATTTTCAGTACCCACCTGGTAGTTGATGGCTGGTAGCGTTTTAGTTCCTCCACCCGATACTCTCAAGCCCCTAATCTGCGAAAAATTAGCACTGATGGTATAACTGCCACCACCGGTAAAGTCCAATTCTCCACCTGTGGTCCTGAAAAAAGTACTTAACCCAACATCAAATGCAGGAATTAACTGCTGCTCGACCGTCATTGTCCCTGATCCCTCTACAATACCTAAGTAATGCCCTGTCGTACTGACTACAGCCAGTGTGCCGTCGATACGCGTTGAGAAGTTGTCAAGATCGGGGATATCAATAGTCACTACATCATCGCTATGAACGATCACAATTGAGCCTGGGTTGGGTATCACGGGCGTGTCTCCCTCGGTACCATCGATAGCGTCACTATAGTCCGTATCTTGTCTCCAGGTCGCGGCGGTATTCCAATCACCTGAGATTACTGAAATATATTGCGCTAGCAAGTTGGGTATGTCATTAGGATCTCCGGCCGTATAGAAGCCACTAAGGCTGATATCTGTGCCCGATCCAAGATCATTGTCCTCGAAAAGTATCTGATTTTGAGCATCATCTACCTTATCAGCGCTGGTAAACTTTGACCACTCGGGAGAAACCAGCCTGGCTGAACGGTAATCAGCTTCATCACCTGGCTCAGTGCGTATATCGGCATCCCTGTACTGTAGTACCAAAGCGTTTGATGCACTGCTGAAGTTGTCCAAATCGTCAGATCCATCATTGGCGGTAGATGTAATGAACCAATAGTAAGGCAATGTATTGGTTTGCCCATCGGTAGTACCATCGGCAGCTCCATCGAGTATACTAAAAAACGGATAAGTGGTGGGTTGTATGGGTTTGACAAGGACAGATGCCGTCAATGTTTCGTCTGATGTGAAGTCAAAGGATACTGGCAGGTACTTATCGGGGATACCTACCGGAAGTGTGAAAGTCAAGTCACCATTTTCAAATTCTATCTCAAGACCATCATCTGCCTGACTACCATTACATGAGATCATCACATCCTTGGAAAAGCCTGAAAGGCTAGTGGTAATCGTGCCTGATGGTGAAATGATCAGTCGATTATCCCCAATAAGTAATAGGCTATTTAGCTCAAGCTCTCCATCGATTCTGAGTTGTACATTGTTGCTCAATGGACCAAGCTCTACAGTATTGGAATTGTTGATAAACACATAGTCAACAGTGGCTTCATTGTCAGATAAAAATATTTCCTGCTTGGCAGTACCATTGAAATTGATGCCTCCCGTACCCTGATGTGTTGTTGTGATAAATAAATCACCTTTGAGCTCGATCTCATTGCCATCGTCGTTGAGGATGCCACTCTCGATATTTAAATCATCATTTACTCTTATCTCTTGTGCCAGTGTCAGTGAAGTAGAAGGAGAACTGATGAGCTTATAAAAGGTGGTTTTGGTGCTTCCTGATAAGACCTGTACGTCACCATCAAAGCTGGTAATATTATTACTCGGGCTGAAAGTGCCATCGTTGATAAAATCACCCTGGACAGTCAATGCAAGTCCTTCAGCGTCCAAGGCGCCATTGTTGCGTATCTCCAGATTTTCCGATAGGGTCAAAGGATTGATAAAAAGCTTAGCCACCGGGCTGTTGCTGCCCGTGTTGTCAATTCTTAAATTAGGAATTGTCTGCGCAATGTTAAGGGCAAACTCATTAGATGAGTTGGTGGTCACGCCAATGCCCGCCACGGTACCGCTATATCCAATGTCTATATAATTAGCCGGATCAATATCCACATTCGTCAGGCCGCCGATGATCAATGTACCCAGTGTGGGATTGGTCTGCGCTCCTACAACCGCAAACACAGCTGCTTCATCATCACTGTTGAGTGTAAACTGACTGCCACTATTGCTTACTTCAAAGACGCCCTTGTTGCCGTTGGGAGCACTGTTGACTCCAAAGAGTGCCGTGCCTCCAGTTTGTATGTATTTTAATACACCAGTAGATTGTATGAGGTTCTGACGCAATTGAGAACCTACAAAGAGTACACCAGACGATAGGTTTATTTCGGCATCTCCTGACGCTCCGTATTCGATAAAATTATTGGCTCCTGTTCCACCATTGAGTAATAGATTTCCTCCGCTGATCGCAAGCTTTCCATTAAGAATAACGCCATTTCCGTCACCACTACCGGTAGTTGTCACTCTCACTGTGCCCGCTCTTATATCTAAGGCGGCCGCAGTAGGAATAGTGAAATTTGAATTATTGTTTACATCAGGAGCATTCTCATTTACTGTGACATCAATACCCATGTCATCAAGTATCAATCGTCCACTAGTTAGCCTAATGGCCTTTGATGAACCCGCTGATGAACCCTCCAAATCAAAGGCATCATTGAAACTAAAAGATGTGGTAGCGTCTGCTCCTTTATTCATTATGATATGGTAAAGCTCGGCATGCGCATCCGTAGCACTCTTCGTAAATACTCCATCATCTGACCCCTGAAGGGTAAGTGATACCACTGCATTGCTCGTGGGATCACCACCGTACAAGTCCAGCGAATCATAAGCCCCCAAGATTAAGTCTCCCAGGAGGGTAAGATCATGCGACGAAGCTGTTCCCGTTGGCTCGTCAATATCGATATACGCACCTACGTTCATCGTTCCATCGGCCATGTTGATATCTCCATTTACAATAAGCGTTCTGCTATTGGCAGAATTACCCGGAAACTGCAATCGACCGGGCTCTATGAAAAGCAAGTCGGTAGTTGAAATATCACCTGAGGTACCAACATTCATTCGCACCACTGCACCATCTTGAATGATTATGTTACCGAGTACATCAATATCAACATCTGGAAGCACAAAAATATCGAGCACATCACCACCGTCATGACTATTAGCAGGATCCAAATTTGCGTTGACATCAGTATCCTGATCTTCTCTAGCGAAACGCAAATTGGGATATTCGATTAGATCATTGGGAATAAAGGCTTGACCAGACCTACTAGTTCCACCATCCCATACATAGGTGATGTATGATCTATCATTTATAGAGCTCACATAATTTGTAAAGTCTCCATAATCTCCATCGGGGAGATTGAAATTATCGTTTGTAAGAACCTCTGACTCTGTCCATACATTGTCTAAATAGAAAACAATCTCTGGAGAAAATGAAGATGATCCGTCATTGGGAAGTGCTGACACGATAGAAAAAATACTGTTATAAGCATCATCTGGAGTTGTACCACCTGTGGAGGCATCTTCAAATATCAATTTGGATGAACCATTTGTTGCATCAAGCACAACCTGAGCTGCAAATGCCGCTGCTCCGTCGACGAATATTTCATGGCCTTCCCGTATTACTACGATATCACCAGCGGTGATAGGTAAAGCACCCGGAGGCACTTGTGCACCCGGCACTGTAGCACCATCAAAAGTCCACAATCGTCGTGCATCAGCATCAGTGACTGTATTCTCCCAATCCTCACCCCCGAAATCCTCACTACTGCCTCTCGAATAAAACACCCTAACCGCACCCAGAAACTCGCTGCTCTCACCAGCGGTATAGTTCGCATTGAGAATGTCAAAACCGGCGGAGGATATACCATTAAAGATAATCGTGTTATTAGTCTCGTTGACCGACGAGATATCTGCAGTACCCTCGCCTCCTGTCAAAGAACCGTCACCATCCGTATCTTCAAAGTCTTCACCTCCTCGAGTGAAGGGATCCTCGTCTAAGACATAGCCCGCAACATAGCCGGACTCTGCGCCCGATATAAAGTCGTCTGCGTAGGTCAAAGTCAATTCGTTAATTGTCGGCTTTGTCCCCGAGAATTCATGATTTACTTTCCAGTATAGGTTTAATAAATCGCCCGCAAGGGCATTGGTGGTTGGTAATGCTGATGCCACGGGGTTAATATTTATATAATTGGCGGTAGCCCCGGCTAGCGATAGGTCGATCTCCGCAGGAAGATAATAGTCAGTCGAACCCCCTACCCCAATCGGAAATAGTAAGGTCTCATCTGCATCAAAAAGCATTCTAAGACCACCGTCGGAAGCATTACCGGCAGTAGCGATCATTAGGGTGTTGTCAAAAGAACCAGTCGTGGTGATTTCACCATCCAATCCATCAATGGTCAATTGCCTGGTACCAATATCAAGTATTCCAGAGGTCATGGTCAAACTGCCATTCACAGTGAAGGCATTAGACAACAGCGCACCGAAAGCATCATCCAGCTCCAGATTATTGAAGATGCCTGTGCCATTTCCCGATAGGGTATGGATACCCGCTCCGCCAGTAAGGATAATTTTTCCGTTGGCATTACCTCCTGTATTGGTAACTTCTCCTGAGTGAGTTACATCTCCATTGACCGTCAGCCGCTCACTGTTCAGGTTCAACATCACATTATTGGCTATGGTAAGATCGCCCAGGATATTGATATTATCTCCATTGAAGGTATTGTCAACCAACAGGGTCTTTGTTCCACTACCGGTAAATGAAAGGTTCAAAAACCCACTCGCGGCACTATTATCACCTGTACCATTGAAATCTCCTTCATCAATAGTAAGTATTTGATTGCCAGTTCCATTGATGAATACTGTACTTCCTCCGTTTTCATTAGTGTAGAACTCTGTATTATTATTCCTAAAAAGAAAGTCACCACCGACGTATAAGTCCTTTCCGAAGAGGCGAAGCTCTGTATCTGACGTGCCTGTACCACCATTGGCAGTAGGATCTTCAAAAACACTGAAATTGTTGAGGACAACAAGATCTTTGGCCTCCTGGGCACCTGAAGTTGGAGTGGCATCTTCGGTAGTCTCGTCTACACCTGCCAGCCAGAGGCTTTGTTTCCCTTCATTAGGCACTACTTCCCTGTAAACATTCAAATTGTAAAAAGGAGCGGTGGAAGTAATCAAATAATTTCGTCTGCCAAACTCCTGATTGGAGCCGCTATTGTTGATGAAGTTCACAGTGCCGGCAGTGACCTCATAGTTGCCCTCCGAAGAACTCACCTGCCATGCGGCTGATACACTACCTGGTACACCAAGGCCTGCATCTGTAGCACTGACCGGTTTGCCGGCATCAGTAAGATTGAGGTTAAGTACCGGATCGTCCCCCGGCCCATCACCGGTCATTTTAAACTGCATCTCTGGCCAGGGAATACTAAAAATAGCATGAGCTGTGGAAGCATCACCATTGCCTACATTGAATACACCTCCGGTAAGTATGAACGAACCTCTGGGGACACTAGCACCACCGATCTTAGTTCGAAACTGCGTGGTGTAAACATCACCACCGCTCTGCTCAAATACACCCGCAACATCTATCAGTATATCTGAGCCTTCATTGCCACTCCCACCCTCTACATCGGGCTGCAGCTCGGTAAAGCCGTAAAACCCATCATCGGTAATTTTTAGTGTTCCAAAGACATGTATTCCCCAGCCATAGTTGTGGATCACCTGAGCATTGCTCGCCACCCAAAGTTGAGCATCATTATCTATAACATAATTTCGATTACCTCCTGAAAAACCCGCCTCCGTGTCATTATTACCCGGCACATCTGCAGATTCCTGGTCCAATTTGGCAATTTCGGGTACGATAATGTTATCACTCAACTTTAGGATGCCTCCTTCGAGCCCTAGTGCACGGGGATTATCAATCTCATTATCATCTGTGAGGTCGTCATCTTCCTGACGAAACGCAATACGACCATAAATCTTAAAGTCATCTGTGCTACTTGCCGAGATCTCACAGATATAGGTCTGAGAAGTACCCTTATTTACTTCTATCCTGTAAAACTCAGTAGTGTTATTTAGCAGTACACTCTGATCACTATTGGGTGTATTGAAAAGTACTTCTGCGACACCATATTCTGAAGAAGCATAGATAGATTGATCAGCATCATCCGGATCAGAAGCTGTTGGGTAATAATCATAATAAGTGGAATCAGTAATGTGAGCTGGGTCAATATTGTGAAAAATGGCTCTGCCATTGTTGGTGAAGTCACCGACAATGTTGAATTGATGAAAAGTGATAGTCTGATCAGCTTGAACACTTACAGCGTCACCCGTACCTACGGCAATCTCCCCATTGGCCTCAATCAGCACATTATTGCCTGCGTCTATGGTGATGATATTCGTGGCGCTATTGTCATTAATCCTCAGTACTCCCGACTCCACCGTCAGATCTCCATTTAGTGCTAAATCATCTAAAAGCGTGAGGGTAGCTCCTGTCAGATTTACCAGCATATTATTGAATGTTGGTGCGGAAGACAAGCTATAGTCTGTGGCACCATAAAATTCAACCGTTCCGCCATCAGTCGTATTGAAACCCTGAGATCCCATGGCATTTCCGGCAATGAAGTTATCTGCGTTCAATTGTATCTTTCCAGTACCAATAATAGAAATGGCACTATGACCGGTGGTATTGCCGAAATCTAGTATGCCTCCATCGTCAATATCAAGCTTTATCAAAGAAATGGTATTGGTTCCTTTATCACTATTGAGCGTTGTAATGGTCGTGGCATCTACGATGATTTCGTCCCCATTGAGAATGGTGACATTATCAGAATCATCTGCATCATCACTTGGGTAGCCGTTATCAGGGTTGAGTCTTCTTGTTCCGGTAGGATCCAGCGTCCAGTTGTCAGGCTCTTCCCACTTACCAGAATTGTAAGTGAACCAGTCTATTTGCTTTGGTACACGTAAGGTGTAATAGCCATCCTGAAGTTCTCCATCAGACAATGTGAATATCACGTCTTTGTCATTACTCCCAACAATGTCCCCAATAGACTTTGCGCTTACACTCACTACCGAAAAACTGCCGGTGACGCCTGATCGGTAGAGTAATTCATAATCATCAATAACACGATTCAAATCGGCCGGGCCAAACCCAGCACCCTCTGTATCAAAAACTATCTTGATATTATCGACCGTTCCTGTTTTTTGTATGTTCCATATTCGGTTCCATCTGGAGGCATCTACCGGCGCATTAATGCTCGTATATCCATGTGTATTATCATTGTGTCCGGCAAACACATATTCACCATCCAGGTTGATGCCCCCTTCGTTGAGTAGATATAGGTCACCTCCGTTACCTGTATTGAATGCGTGAACTTCACCATCGGACTGCCCTATGCCAATTACTTCAGTATTGAATGAAGGCTGGGTATAGAAGTCATCTGACAATAAGGTAACTCCATATTTTTCGCCCAAATAATTAGATACAACAGTATGCTGAGCCTCATTCAATGCAACATTGTAAAATACAATTTCACCAATTTTACCATTGAAGTTGGCCAATTGATCACCTGCCAGTTCCACCCGAGTGGAGTTATCTGACTGAATCACCTCTGAGTCATTGTCAACTCCTCCAATACCAATGTCGCCTGTATGTCGGCTAAAGAGATCCAGCCATGCAGCTGTAGTGCTACTCAACACCTGATTGGCATTGTAAAATGTCATAGTCCCGTTTGACCCTATGTCTGCGTCATATACAACGGACACCACGTATGCCGTGCTAGCACTCACGGTAAAGCTACCAAAGGTACTATTATCGCCTTCCCATGCTCTGAGATATACTTGACTGTTACACTTGTTTAGATAGACATTTATTCCATTAGTCTGACCTCCTTGCTCATAGATCACTTCATAATTGTCTGTATCTGTAGGGTCACCGCAGTTTGGCCCGCTCAATGAGCCAGGTGTCTCGAAGGCAAAAAAGATGGTGCGATCACTCGGATTAAGTTCGGTAGGACCTGTGGTGACACCATTCACGTCAGCCAATTCTTCACTTGTGATAAGGTCATCTCCATCAAAAGACAATGCATTCTTACCATTGATGGACGACAATGTTGGCTGGGTGGTGCTACTACCCTGGGGTAGAAATACGTATTCCTGAATCCTATCTGTCCAACTCGTAACACTACTGCCAGCCAGCCCCAGGTTATCACTGCCTGCCTCTAACCAATATATCGGGCCGGGATCATCAGCGGATGAAAGCACGCCTGCGGCCATAGGTATCTGACCATCCACAAAATTATTTTCAAGTGGTAAGCCCAAAGTGAAGTATCCTGTGCTTAGATCACTCAGTGTAAAAACAACATCATCATCGGCGCTTCCAACTTCGTCGCTGAGTGATGGTGTGATGTTGGTAGTAACTTCGGTGAAGTCAACTCCAGTACTAGCACGATAGAGTAAAGTATAGTCCGCCAAATCTGACGGGGCATCAAAACCCAGAGCAACAATATCAAATACAAGTTTAATATCATCAACTACACCTGTCTCTTCGATATGCCAACTTCTCAGTAAGCGATTGATATCCTGGGGAGCGCTGGTGAATGTGTAGTCGGCAGATAAATTATTATGACCTGCAAATACATAATCTCCATCCGCATTGACTCCTCCAGCGTCTTGAAGGGTTAAACCCCCACCACTACCCGTACCGCTCAAATGAGTATCCGTACCTGACCGACCAATAGCTGTGACTTCATAGCTGTAGGTAGCATCGTCGTATAAATCAGACCCGATGGTCAATGCATATTTTTCAGCCAGGTAATTAGCAACAATATTACGCTCAGCGTCATTGAGATAAACATCGTAAAGGATAAGCTCCGCAATCTGACCTGTAAAGTAATATCCCGGATCAGGGTCTTGCAGGTTAACAAACCCTTGGCGCTGAGAGTCATTGTTCAAACCCCCAATCCCGAGTAGACCTGTGTGTGAGTTGAGTGTTGCGAAATTAGTGGAGTTTGGATCGTAGGTAGTTCCGAGCAGATTATTGTTTTGATAATAGTCCACTCTGGAAGAGCTTCCGTCATAATTAATCTGGACTTGATATACTGTAGAAGCAGTTGCAGCAAATGAGGCATAGTACTCTTTGTCTCCTCCATCATTTTCCCACATCATCATAATGATCTCGGGATTGGAATTATCTCTTTGCAGGTATATGTTTATACCGTTTGTGCCCCCACCTTGCTCATATATAATTTCCAACCCTGTTCCTGTCAGGTTCGCAGGAGTCTTGAATACTGAGAAAATGGATATTTCCTCCACCGCGCCATCATTGATGCGAGTGCTGTTGGGAATGGTCAAATAGTCGTTACCATCAAACTCTACCGCAGGACGGCCGTTAATTTGTGCCTCTAAAAGCTGGGGGTCTGATCCGCCCAATACGGCATTGTTATTAGCTATATCATCATTCCATGAAGTAATATTACCTGAGGTCGCGGTGATGTCTCCATCTGCTCTGATCCAAAAAACCGGACCAGGGATATCAGATGAGCCTTGTACTCCACCCGGGCCTGACTGACTGTAAGCTCCTGAGGCTAAGTTCATTAGAATAATAACTGAAAGTAAGAGCTTAGTGGGGTTGAAATTCAAAATCATTGTGGTTAAAGCATAAACGCAACGGCGGACTAGCATTTTGAATGGCTAGAATACCGCGAATCAACGCTATAACCAGAACATTTTAAAGAGTGTTTTGAACTATTCGATCAACTAATCATTTCCTCAGACAAACGCGTTATTTACGATCTTCTACACACATCGCTACTAGTGCTCAGGGATCTTCTGAACACATTCTCAACAAATAGTGACTTCTTATTTCTTAATCAAATTGAATCTGAACACTCTCTGGGAAGTAGCCACTCTCAAAATGTAAATACCCGCCGGCTGTCCGTAGCTCAATGTAAGTTGCTCATTGATACGACCCGCTTCATCGGCTATGAGTATCCCTTGTCCTACATAAGCTCCCTGGAGACTGATGATGGAATAAGATGTCTCCTCATTGGCATTTATCCCTTTGATGTCTACAGTGAATATATCTTCGATAGGGTTCGGGTATACATTCAAACTAATGGGTTCCAGTCTGACATTTACCAGTATGATGTCCGTGAAAGCAAACTTTCCATCGTAATCCACCTGGCGCAGACGATAGTAAGAATTACCAACATAAGGTTTAAAGTCGCTGAAATCATAAACCTGCTCTTCTACCGTAGTGCCTGCACCATTGACCACACCAATAACCTCCCAATCACGGCCGTCCTGGGATCGCTGTACCTCGAAGTGGTCATTGTCTATCTCCGTTGCGGTAGCCCAATCCAACAGCACAGCACCCCCGTCCTCAGCACCTTCAAAATAAAGCATCTCTACCGGCAGAGCATCTTCGGATACCGCGCCGAGTGTGAAGTCCTGGCTGGAGAAACTGATGGCATTTTCAGAAGTGACCGTACCCGTAGTTACAGAACCGGAGATTGGGTTACCCCCTTGGTTTTCCCATCGAGCCCCGCCTGACTGAGCAGCATCCCACCATACTACGCGTAGGTCTGTTTGATCAGAACTTCCGTGCCACGCACCATAAGTCACCCTTATCTTGGACGTGTTAGATCCTTGACTCTCTACAGTCCACATATCAGAGGCTATTTCCGTGAGCGCCTGGAAACCTGAGCCCGGATCGTCAGGATCAAAAGATGACGTGCCGTTGGAATTGCTAAGGAAATACTCGGCCTTCCAGTTATCAGACCCGGTCCCTACATCCACGATGGACACAGGAGCATAGCGCGTCCCTTTGCCGACAGGAAAAGTATAGGTCGATGAGGCTGCAATATTATTTTTGATCATTGGTCCCTTCACATGACTGTCACTACTCGCCCCTGTCTTAGTGCCGGAGCTTCTTAGTCTCAGACTGTCATCCGCACTAGTATAAAAATGGCCATCCTGAAAAGTCAACAATCCATCAATATCCACATCGCCAGATAAAGTTATCCCTGTGGCGCTGGAGTTGTTGATACGAATATTATCAAACGCCCTGGTACCCTGGAAATTACCGGTGATGGTTTGAGCTGCTGCCCCATCGAACCTAACTGTGGTATTGTTCCAGTTGAGCGTAGTGGCCGTCCTGGATAGGTTTTCATAGATGTAGATGGTCGTACCCGATCCTCCAGTGAATGTGCCTCCCTCGAAATCAACAGAGCCATTTACATCCAAAATGGTACTATTAGACAATGTTACCCCTCCGTTCTCAATCCATAACAGATCATTTGCGGTAGCAATATCCCCTATCGTAATGGTCTGGCCCGTGTTGAGCGAAAGCGACGGGCCCAATGTAGGTCCATTGACGTATAGCGTATCGCAAACTTCCAGAACGTTATTCGGCATGATCCGCTGACCCGTACCGGTAAAGGACACCTTTCGTATTTGGGATACCGAGCCTAGTACATTGTAATCTCCCGTACCCGAATAATCCACGGCACCACCGTCGCAATCGAAAAATGCGGAGTACTCTCCGGCAGGTAGCTCTCCTGTTCCATCCAGTTGAATGGTACCTGTTCCTCTGACGTTTCCAAGTCGATGGCCGAAATTGGCGGACTCTATGATAAGCGTACCTCCCGACTCCAATATGGTCTCATACAGTCTCACATTATTCAAGTCCAGACTTATCTCATCTCCTGCGGATATTGTGACGCGACCACCCACAGGGCCTATTCCTGTACCTGGATTAGGGCTCCAATTGGCATCAGTGCCATAGCTACCTGTTGCAACTGACACATACTCCACTATCTCATCAGGTATGGCGCCTTCAATATTCGTGGTTGTAGCGTTGCTATTACCACCACTATTGCCAACTCCGGCGGTGTAATCACCCGTAATCCCCGCAGACAGAATTCCCGATCCCAGTGGCACGTTGAAGCTATTATTGCCTTCATCAAAATCAACCGGAGCGAATTTGTCCCATTGTGTATCGTTTGAAAGCAGTCTGGCTGAGATATAATCTGCTGTGGTAAAACTGGTAGGCCCGGTACCGTATAATCCATCATTCTTGTTAGTCGGATCACTGCCATCTGGTGAATTATCCAGACTGATATCATCAGCATCATAGAAGAAGTCTGCGGACCCTTCGATACCTGCCCCATCAATATCCTCGGCGACTACCACCCAGTAGTACTGCAATACATTGGTAATATCATCCAGGTCGGCCTCTTCATCTCCCATAGGGGTAGGAGGAGATGAATCCACGGAATTAGGTTCTATATTATTGATTATTGTCGGATGCCTTTCATTTGCTGGCCTTACGCGAATACTTCCACCTTCAGAATCAATAGTTCCTGTACCCGCAGTGCTTAACAAGTTGAACGCAACAGGGGTGTATTTTTCCTCTCCTACCGGAAAAAATATGGTACTGTCAGATCCTAATGTGAAGTATTCGATTTTCAGTCCATTATCAACAAATGAACTGTTGGTTTGAACCATATTATTAATGCTGAAATCAGATTGAGCGGTACCACCGGTATCTCCCGTGATAACACCGCCTTCTTTGACAGTAACCAAACTACCACCAACATTAAATACTCCTTCAAGCAAGGCCAGCTCCTCTGTGATAGAGAAATCATACCCAAATCCATCGGTAATATCCACGCCCAGTGGGTTGTCAATCTGGATTTTTCCTAAAGTAATGGTGTTGTTGGCTAGCCCGTAAAGGTTCTGGTTGTTCAGATCACTATTGAATGAGAGATAACCACCAGAGAGGTTAGTTACCGTGCTCTCAATATACGCATCTCCCCGCAGCTCTAATACGTTGGTACCCAAGGCCACCACGCCTTGTTCTACCCGCAGATCGTTCAGCACTACAATTGGTCCTGTTGCAAGCGTCAACGTACCGGTATTATCCTTAGTGAGGTCATATATGGTGAAAACACCTGACCCTCTGATCTCCTGTGCGCCGCTAGCACTAAATAAGGTTAGGTCATCATCGTTGGTATAAGTACCATCATTGTCTAAATCGCCGTTCAGCGTAATTTGAAATCCATTCGCATCAAAGTCGCCATTGGGCTGTATCTCAAAAGTACCGTCTACTGTCAAGGCCAACGAGAATGCACGGGCGACAGGAAAATCGACATCATTGGTAATCGTAAGGTTATTTAAGGGTATGGCCGACTTAATATTGAAGAAATTGGAAGAGCCCACAGCAGGCGTTGAGCCATCTCCAAGTATAATCGTAGATCCAGTTACACTGTAAGTATCGGGTATCAATTCAAGTGACGGGTTATCATCCCCGGTCACACCCCTTCGAATGGTAAAGTCACCGCCAGACAAAGTAAATTCACTTCCTGGATTAAGCACTTCGAACATGGCTCTGCCATTTTCGGATTCCCCGTCTGCACCTACCAGAACGGTTCCTCCCGACTGGCGATATTTTAAAATCCCAGAAGAGGTGGTGCTTGGTCGCCTGATCTGATTACCAACAGTCAATACCCCTGAACTTATGTCAATCAATGCTTCTCCTGTGTTAGAGTAGATGATATCAGAATCGTCGAGGGTAGCAGTACCACCGTTGATTCTTAGCAGCCCATCTAGGTTAATAGAGGCATCATTGGCTGTGGTGACTGTTCCTTGTGTCACCTCAAGACCTGAGCCGAGAGGAATCCTAAATTCGGAAGCATCAGCAAGTTCAATACTTGTTGCAGGGTCATTAAGGATGAGTTTTCCAACGAGAAACTCTATAGGCTGCTCGCCGAGCGAAGACGCATCAGGTAGGTTCAAATCGTTTTCGATTGTAAAAGTAGAAGTTGTATCACTTCCCTTGTTCACTACCAATCGATAGGCTTCCACAATGCCATTGGTTATAGAAGGGTCTATGGAAAACGAATGATTACCAGAGCCCGCAACCTCAAGAATTACATTGTTTTCAGTCACTGTATTGAGTAAGTCAATTACAAAGGGATCATTATCACCGTTAATAACAAAGTTTTCGTTGATAATCAACCTATGCACTCTAGCAAAGGAATTACCTGATTCCACGTCTAAAACACTCTGATTCTCTGTAGATCGGTCAGGGTCATTTTCAAAAAGCAATACATCTGTTTCAAATATATACTCATTATCAGTGTTTGGAAAGCGCAATCTTCCGTAGCTGTTTGTTCCAAGCCTGGTGGTGTCTTCTACCTTAATATCACTATTGATCAGCATGGCTGCTTCGCCATCTATCAGTAGATTCTTGGCACTAAAATCATAATTGAATTGAACTTCACGAGCCAGGTTGGTTTGTCCACCATAAACGCGCAGAGTTGGGAATTCGCCCGGAAACTCAGAATTATCAACGGTAAACACACCTGATCCTGCCTCCAAGTCACATTGTATCATACTCTCAGAATTGGCAGCAAAATCTCCAATATCCCCGATCACATTTGACGTAGCTCCTCCATTACCATCGCTATTTATTCTCAGCTGAATATCTCCTATTCCCAATACCTGTTGCGTGACAGTAAGAATTTCTCCTGGGTCTAATCTGACACGCGACAGTTCAAATATTGGGACAGAGGGTATTGAATTGAATTCAAGAACAGCTACTGTTCCATCACCTACCATATCAATTCTATGGAAGTCGGACCCATCATAGCTGACGATAGCAATATCTCCGGCTTGAGGATAGGTACCAGCATTGGTAGAAGAAGTATGACTGACAGTAGACCATGTACTGCTGCTATTCCAATTACCATCTCTTCGGCTGTAGTATATTTCTATTGAGCCAGCGAATTTTGATTTAAACCCAGCAGTATAGTTAGCATTCTCAACCGTAAATCCTGATCGTAATCCTGTACTGTCACTTTCAGCTAACAACCCATCAAATAAAATGGTATCTGCATTAACTTGAATACCTTCGCGACCCTCATAGCTTCTGGTGTAGGGCAGTTCATCTAGTACTTTGCCGGCGACAAAGTCAGTATCTGCATTTCCTCCACTAACGTCACTGTTGTCATAAACAAAAACATATCTATCAATGGTTGGCAAATCTGAAGAACCAAAGTCGGAGTGAGATACCCTCCAATAATAGCTTAAACTGTCGTCTCCATTCAACTCCACTGTCGACAGGCCATTATCCACTGGCCTTATTTGGACGAATCCCGTATTTAAAGCTGATAATGATATAGTGGCCCCTGCAGGAGTATATTTTCCACTTATCCCGAGTGGGTATTCGTATTCACCATCAGTTCCAATAAAGTAGTTAATACCGCCATCAGAAGCATTCCCTGATGTCTGGATCATCAAACTACTCCCGAATACATTGTTTGTATTGACAGCTGAGGTAACTGTAAGTTTATTATCGTTAATATTAAACACACCATTATCCAACACCAAAGAATCCACAACCAGGTCACCACTCAATGAATCACCTGCATTGTCCAATACAAGATCATAAATATATCCACCGCTAGAGGTAATCGTCTGTAGAGAAACACCATTAAGCAATAGCTCTCCTGTAGACGTGTCAAGCCCTATCGTATCGCTTAATACTAACTCGCCTGAAAGAACAATCGTATCAGCCAAATAATCAAACTGGCCACTGTTGTGATTAAAATAGCTGGCAATGGTCATCGCACGATCAGGCCCATTAGTCACTCTCACCAGATCGGTATCCAGCGTTTTATCGATCACCAGGCTATCTAAGGCCAGTGGCCCGGTCGTACCTATATCTATAAAAGACGTACCCTCACCTTCGAAGGTCAGGGTGTTGTCAACCATGGTCATGGTGGCCCCTGACTCTACAGTCAAAGTTCCAGTAATACCAATATTATGGCCATTGGCATCAAAAATCGTAGAGTTACCCTGATCAGCTATGGTAAGATCATTGACGATAGTCATGTCGAGCGAGTCGCCCTGGACCGTGCGATTGGCAGAACCTCCCGAACCGGTCGTCAGTGCATCGATCACAAACTCCGCACTGCCGCTGGCAGTTGTTTTTTCCATGGTCAGGTTATAAAAACTTGCTCTGGAAGCGATTATAAAATCATTGCTGTTGTCAATAATGAAATTGACCGTTCCACCCGTGGTAGATACATTCTCAGGATCACTTCCTATAAAAATGCCCCCCTTGCTATTTGGACCTGCTATGTTAACTACACCTCCGGCCAAATTGAAAACATTACCCTCATAGGTCAAATTAAAAGGAGTATAGCCGGTATTCGTACTTCCGGCAGTAGCGCCAAGTATGTTAAAAACACCACCCGTCTGAACCAGACCCCCTTGATTGGTCGCACCAAACACAGATGTTCTAAATTGGCGTACG
Source organism: uncultured Roseivirgaceae bacterium (assembly GCA_964351595.1). Classification (GTDB taxonomy): domain Bacteria; phylum Bacteroidota; class Bacteroidia; order Cytophagales; family Cyclobacteriaceae; genus UBA6059. Next base: position 18,827 of record CAYGOT010000071.1, read on the forward strand.
GTCACCGTACCTCCTTCGATAATGAGCGTCGCATTACCTCTGGTTGTTATACCACTATTAATATCGGCATCAATAGTGCCCGAAGTAATACGCATGGTACCATAGGGTACGATAGCTGTACCACCGCTCTTGGCTATAGAACCTCCATCAACCCATATTTGTGCTCCCTCTGATACATTATAATTACCACCGGTATTGAGTACGGGTATATCCACATTCGCACCTATTTTGACTGTACCAAAATAAAGACCCAGCGCGTTGATATTCTCATTAAGTGATGATACTAGCTGATTGTCTTCACCATGACTCTGCGCAGCGTAACCAAATAAATTGAAATAGCTGGGATCATCAGCGGTAATGTCTACTGTGTATGAATCATCCACTCCCTTATCTATTTCTATTCGATATAGCCTTGCAGTATTTTGAAGTGTTAATGCCTGATCTTGTTCGCTACTCTTAAAGTTGAGATCAACTATACCATCAGAAGCCTCAGAGCCCGTAACAGCAGAATTACGATTGGTAAATTCCACCAAACCCTGATTGGTAAAGTCGCCTAACAAATCAAGCTCATGTCTTGCATTACCCGTTCCAACCAGCATACTACCCTCGGATTCTATGAGGACATCTCCGTCAACACTAAGATTGATTGAAGTCGTTGAACTGTTGTCATTGAAGCGTAAATCTCCGCGTGTAACCGTCAGGTCTTTGCTAATGGAGATGGAGTTGCCCAACATTGTAGCCACATTGCTATTAAGGTCCAGGTTGATAATCAGGTTACGGAAATTACGATCCTGATCAAGGGTAATATCACCCCCATAGACTTCCACGGTACCACCTTCGTCCAGATCATAAAACAGCGTGTCTGTGCCTGACGGATAATTATCATTACCACCAAAGCCGGCCATTCTCATTTTTCCGAAACCGAAGATATAATTGAAGTCGTGACCTCCTGTGGTCGCTAAGTCAAGCGTGCCATTGATTTCCATCAACTCCACCGATATATCCTGAACATCTACAGTGATCGTTTTACCAGACTTAATGACCACACTATCACCAGGCAGAGGTGTTTTCATGTCTGGATTGACTAATAGTGCAGATACCGCACCGTCACGTGTCCAGTTGGTCCAGTCACTCCAAACACCTGATTTGTAACTGTACCAAATCTCAGTTTCGTCAAATCCAAAAGTAAAATAGTCACCATCACTGAAGTCGTGTGTAGCATAGTAGTATCCACCTGATTCAACCAATGCAACCTGATCTACTCCAGTCACAAAATCATCGTTTGTACTATTGACGAGCATAAAGTTGAGCGATCCAACACTTGTTGGTATCGCAATAACCACAGCCCCGGGAGTACCATTTTCATCAACTCTCCATGTACGATCAAGCCTGCTGTTGGCTACCCCATTGAAGGTTTGATCTAAGGTGTAGGGATCATCATCGTTAGCGATAAATACGGTTTGGCCATCTGATAACTGAGGCCTTCCAACATCGCTATTGAGAGAAATAAAGTCAGCACTAGTCGCAATTACAATAGAGTCCAAAGCTGATTTGGAAACGCGTTGGTCAAGGTTGAAGGACTCATCAAATCCAATAGCAGTGACTTCATCAGAAAACCCATCAGCACCACTTACAGAATAATCCCAGAGCACAACTCCAGCTTCATCAGTATAGTCATCATTAAGACTCACTCCATATTGGATCGCCAAATTAGAAATCAACGCTGTTGAATCATTTCCTGAGAGGCTTGATGGAAAAACTACTATCTCCGCGATATCACCATCAAAATAGTCCGAAGTAAACGCCCGCCCCAGATTTCCGATAGGAACCACCGTCGGATTGAATACAGTAGCTGAGGTATTGGCTGATGAACTTGAACTGCCATCTCTCAATTCACTTATCGAAAGTAAGGTAGAGCCGCCATTGTAATCCATGATAAGTAGCGCCGGACTTTCAGTGGGATCATCAAAGCCATTGACCGCTGTACTGGTAGTGGAAGAAGACAATGTCCGACCATCAAGAGTAGTATTCGCGGTGTAGCTCAGAGACAAACTGTCCGTACCATTAGACTCACTTCCTAAAATTGCTTGATTGGCTGTACTTGACGCTCTACGTACCAAACCAACTATTGTGAAGTCCGAATTGTCTAAATCTGACAAATCGACTTCTAAATATTCTGAATTGGCATCATCAAAAATGACAGTCGGCCGGAAATTCAGCGCATTACTCGTATTAAAACTAGGAGAAGTACCGTTTTGTCCGTCTGCATTGTTGCTGGACAGGTCTTGCCAAACTGCTACATCTTCGCCATCAGAGGCAGGGTTGCTGCTACCATTCTCTACACCGGCATCCGCATCCAACCAAAAAGCCAATGGCGCTGAAACACCTGCCGGAGCAGGAGGATCATAAGAGATAGTCATTCTCTGGCCAGCAGATAGGTTCACATCCACTTCATAGTTACCACCGTTGAGCGTCATACTATGTGTAGTTGCACCTGAACTAAAGTCACCATCATCATCTACGACCAGGTTAAATGAAGGAGAAGCCAGACCTGTAGATGGCAAATCAGCCGCAGCAATACTAACTGTCACAGCACCCATATTGCCAGTGGTGTCCACAGCCCATTCTCTCGTGAGGCGATTCGATATGCCTTCTAAAGTTACATAACTTGAAATACTGCCATTGTCATGACCCCAGAATAGCCACTCACCATTATCCCGATCATCACCCCCTGAGATACTAAGTATTGCGGAGGTTGCGGAGTTAGCCATTGAGCCTACATCGCTTTGGCCTATACCAGCAATTTCATTGTCATAAGTGGCGTAGGTCACTTCATCCCAGTAATCGTCCGTACTCAGTGCAGCCCCATATTTAGCACCTAAATAGTTTTCGACAGCAATTTTCTCTGCTTCATTCAAGAAAATATTGTAGATGATGATCTCAGCAATTTCACCTTCAAAGGTTCGGTTATCGAATGAAGAACCACCGCTATTATCGAACGTACCAATGTTGAAGTCTGAATTATTCGAAGGAAGTGGACTGGTTCCTGATCCACCGTTTCCGGCCGCCTGATTGAGCCACTGAGCAAGAACGCCATTATTAAATGTGGCTGAATTAATATGGGTGGTACCAACGGTTATTGAGGCACCTGTTTCCGTATTTTGGACATACCTGCTTAGGATATTGTTGTTTTGATAGAACGTAAACTGTTGATTAGAATTATTCCCGTCACGCTTACTGATGATATTTTTGTTCCCGGTTCGGCTGTCAGAGTTGAAGACAAAAAATATCGACATTTCTGTCTGATTTTCCAATGCTGCTAATTCTCCAGCGTCACCTTCTATATACATCCAGTTGTCTTGCGGGTCATCAAAGAATATTACTGGTTGATTATTGAAGTTTGATCCTCCATCGGCATCATACAGTGGTGCGGCTCCTGTAGTGCCTCCAGGTATCGCCGTAAGTCCACTGGCCGATTGATCAGCCCAACTGACCACATCTGTACCATCACCACCGGAGGTGACGCCAGCATCAGCTTTCAGCCACAGTACTAAGCCCGAGTTTACATCGGTTGTCTTGCCATAGCCTCCTGGACCTGTCTGAGCGAGGGTCGATAGACTTGAAGATATAAGAATTGATAGCAGTAAATATCTAATCATAAGATCTCTTTTGATCAAGCAGTATAATCTTAAAATCCTTAGCTGGAACGACCCCCTAAGTTAGAAATAAGTCGCGCTAAGTCAATAGTAGTTTATCGAAATTAAAAGGGGATTGATCGAGTAATAGTGAAGTTTCTTCTAAATAAAATTCAATTATTCTGGAGTGAATGAAAATTGAAGTCGTTGATCCTGCGATTGTAAATCAAGCAAAGCTGAGGTCAGCAATGAGACACTACTAACATCTGACAAAGGATTAGAAATATCTAGCTCAGTCTGGTCAAATAGTAAAGAGTCCGTGAAATTCCCTCGGATGTCTTCGGTGATGGACCAGGTACCGTAGCTGATACTATCTCCATTTGCATCCAAGAGCAAAAACCTACTATCTGTTCCCTGATTCAGTTCTAACTGATACCCGGCATCCGGGGTGACCCACACCTTGTCTGAACCCGCCGTGAGCAGCCGTTGAGCTTCAACCGAACTGAGTACATCCAGTTCTTGCTCAAGACAACCTCCGAGTAAGCACACTAAGGTGCAAAAACTACCTAACCTTACCATTCCTGTCGATGACTATATAGCCTACTTTATCACTGCTCAGCGTAGCTAGCTGATCTTCTTCTACCATGAACAAGACTGTTTCTCCCAGCATCTCATTGAATCTCGTGAGGACTGGTTCATTGATTAATTGTGTTGTAAGCTGCCAGTTGATTTTTCCGGTAGGGTCAAAGTTGACTATCGTAAAATTGTCACTCGCGTCAATAGCAGGGTCAAATAAATAAAAAGTGAATTGACCCTCAGCTGAAGGAATGAATTTCGCCGATAGGTTTAAGATGCCTGTATTGTAGCTATCGCTATGTAGTGCAAACTCCTGCACCCACTCCCCGAGCCTGGAGTCTTTGAGCATGGCCACAAAACCGCTTGCTTTATCATTCTCATTGGTTAGTCCTACCGTGAAAATGTTTCTGTTTTCATCCACTTCAGTGATCACCGGTATGAACTTGTCTGTGATGCTGTCCAGTGGCTGTGCTAAATCCAACTGTAGGTCGATCGTGTCTCCCAGAATTAGTCCCCAACGGGCCTTTTCCTTCCAGTAAATCGTAGCAGTCTCTAGCGTATTCATTCTTTGGGCATTGACCGCCAGCGAGTTGGTGAGATAGTCCGTGAGCCCTGATTCGCCACCAAAGGTTTGAAGGAGCTGGGGATACCGCTGAGCATCTCCTGCATTATTCATACCCACCAGTTGCTCAAGCAATCCAGCCTGCTTACTGGCTATCTGTAGCAAGCTGTCAGCCCTCTCCGATTGCGGGGTAATGGCCAAAGAATCTACAAGTACCGGATCATAGACGGGATTAGAGAGATAATTATACTTGACTTCCTCACCTCTGAACTCCAAAATCGTCAATCCAAATGAGCGCTCATCGAATTTGCGGATACCCTCCAGGCCATCCAGGCTGATGGTTTCAACAATGGTCGTGGAGTCAACACTACCCCCTGCTGAGGTAAGGGTGAGCAGTTCTGCTATTTCATCATCCTTGGCCTTTATCTTATTCTTCAACGGTAGTATCTCTGTACCTACCTCACGCTTGGTCTTAAGGGCCCATCCTTTATAATCCCAGAAATTAAACTCCCCTGCATAGATGTCACTTTCGCTCTTACCGTCATTTTCAAGGTCTTCAATAGTCCTTTTTTCAAGTTGAGGGTTAAATCCGGTATTGTCTATAACAATCACGGCTGCAGTGATGTCATTGGCGGCCTTTTCTATAAGCTCATCATTATCAATCAATGGGTCAAAGGCACTCAATTTTTCCGGAGTAGCCTCCATCACAAAATCATTGTAGTCACGGTACTGTGCAAGCAGTTCCTTAAACAAATCCTGAGATTCAGCATAGGTTTCGACGATCAATGACACATTATTATTGATGGCCCTGGCATTTGTCAGGCGCTTTTGCAATGCGGCGATTTTGTCATCAATGCTGAGCTGAATATCTGAAAGCTTAATACCAAACTCGCCTGTTCGAAGGTCTCTACGATAGAACTCACGATAGTAATCATCATTTTTCTTCAGCTCCTTTTCGTCTATCAGTCGCTTGGCATTGTAGAAAAATATTACTGCCGAATCCCCCATCTGATAGAGCTGCGTAGAGTCCTCAATCACTCTGGCATTCATTGCCTTTTGCTCGAAAATATAAGCCATCTGTAAGTTGGCACTTGCCTCGTCAGCGTTCTTCTCGTTGGACAAGAAGAGCCGGAGCAGAGGTTCTCCCTCGGAATAGTTCTTAGCCTCCAGAGTTGGGAAAATGTCCTTGTATTTGATTTTTTGAGCGAACAGCTCAGGGGTTGATAGCAAAAAGAAGGATAGGAGAAGTATCAGTTTGTGCATCTCGCGGTGATTTGAGTCAAAATTAACCAAATATCAACGATTGCCGAATTTTCCCTTGAGCATCGAAAGTTTACCCTGCAAATCACCCTCTGCTTGTGG
>CAYGOT010000072.1:0-24954 GCA_964351595.1 uncultured Roseivirgaceae bacterium
GATCTTGACTTTGCTCATGTATCTTTGGTTTAGATATGAGTCAAAGTTATTTGATAATTGGGATTTTTTGGGTCGTATACCTGGGTCTTCATAGCTTCTTTGCTGCCAATGGAGTCAAATCTTGGTTTGAGCGGACTATGCCCTTCGTTTACAGTAGATATCGGGTCATTTATTCTTTTTTCTCGGTGGTCGGCATGGTTCTTTTTGCTGCATATATGAGCGTCACACCCTCTCATCCCGTTTGGCCTGATGTAGCTACCGCAAAATATGCAGGCATGGTCCTGGCCGCCTGGGGCGTCATCATTATCAAGAAGAGCTTCAAGGCTTATTCGCTTCGTGAGTTTCTTGGGATTAAGCAGGAGAGACCGACCGAGCTGGTAGTTGATGGACTGCAGTCCAAGGTGCGGCATCCACTCTATGCAGGAACGATACTGGTGGTATTCGGCCTGTTCCTCTTTAGTCCGACATATGAGATATTGATCACCATGCTATTGGTGTTCGCCTATTTAGGCATAGGCATTCAACTCGAAGAAAAGAAATTGTTGAAGACCTTCGGGGACAAGTATGCGGCCTATCGTGAAGAAGTCCCCATGCTCATCCCAAAGATTAGACCCTAATCCTTTTTGGAAGAGCCTTTACCTTTCTTCAGATCATCGATATCGTGTCGGTCTTTCAACTTTTTATCCTCCACATTTTTATTCAGAAAGGAGTTGATGTCCTCGATATTCAATGACGATTTAATTTCCCCAAAAGAGTCTATTTCAATATTAAAACCCTCCAATTCAGGGTTCACTTTTGGTTTTTCTTTAGACTCAGGCTGCTTTTTCTTGCTCATATCAGGCTTTAACGGGTAATTGCTCAATGGCGATATTAATTCTTCGGGCTGTTGTAGCCGGCCCGACTATTTCGATGATATCCATGAGGTCTGGGCCTCCGGCCCCACCTGTCATTGCGACACGCAGCGCCTGCATCACTCTTCCCATGCCCACACCCTTCTCCTCGAGGATCTTAGACAGCAGAGATTTTGCTTCCTCTACCGTAATGGTATCCAGTGACTTCAGCTCATGGGCATAAGCAGCAAACACGTCAACAGCTTCAGCAGTCCACTTTTTGGCGACTATTTTGTCATCATACTGAGCCGGATCGTCAAAGAAGTAACTACCTTTTTCGAGTATCTCATGAGAGAAAGTGACGCGCTCTTTCATCACCCTGACAATGGCTTTGGCTTTATCCGGAGTGCAGTTGATATCCGCTTTGCTCGCTTGAGCTAAGAAATCTTCAGCCAGCACCTCATCCGATGTGGCCCTTAAGTATTGCTCATTAAACCATTTTGCCTTTTGGATATCGAATTTGGCACCAGCCTTATTGATTCGCTCTAGCGAGAATTGTGAAATGAGCTCCTCCATACTGAACAGTTCCTGATCACCCCCTGGGTTCCATCCCAGCAGCGCAAGGAAATTGACAAAAGCCCCCTTCAGGTAGCCGTCTTCTCTAAAACCCCTGTCGATCCTCTGCTCACCTAATTGATCCGAAGTAATAGGGAATACCGGAAACCCGTGCTTATCACCATCACGCTTAGAGAGCTTGCCATTACCATCAGGTTTGAGCAGTAGCGGCAAATGAGCAAATTGGGGAGTCTCATCCCCCCAGCCGAGGAATTGATATAACAGCGCATGTAAAGGTGCGGATGGCAACCACTCCTCACCTCTTATCACATGTGTTATTTTCATAAGGTGGTCATCCACGACATTGGCCAAATGATAAGTGGGTAAGCCTCCAGACTTCATCAACACCTTATCATCAAGGGTAGAGGAGTGTACCATTACCCAGCCGCGGATGAGGTCGTTCATCCTAATTTCTTCTTTGCTCGGAATTTTCACCCTGACGACATAGGGCTCGCCGTTCTCGATTTTAGATGCCGTTTCTTCTGCACTCAGGGTAAGTGAGTTATTCATGGTCATGCGCGTGACCGAGTTGTAAGTGAGGTTGTCGACACCAGCTGCTTTTAGTTTTTCCCTCATCGCATCAAGCTCTGCCGGTGTGTCGAAGGCGTAGTAAGCTTTGCCTTCATCGAGGAGCTTTTGGACGTACTCCTGATAGACTCCCTTTCTCTCAGATTGACGATAGGGCCCATACTCACCACCTTGGTCTGGACCTTCATCAGGTATGATACCGCACCAGGCTAAACTCTGCTTGATGTAGTCTTCTGCCCCCTCCACGTACCTCGCCTGATCGGTATCTTCTATACGGAGCAGCATAGACCCATTATGCTTTTTAGCAAACAAATAATTATAAAGCGCGGTACGGACACCACCTATATGAAGTGGGCCTGTGGGACTGGGTGCAAACCTTACTCTAACTTCTTGACTCATCTCGATTTCTCAAATTGGCTGCAAATTTAGTCAAATCCTGTGTCCTAAAACATTTTCATGCAATGTTCAAATCATCTTCTTCCTTGAATACTGAGAGCAATACCCTGCGACTTCTTTTTTGATGCATTTTGAAGTTGGAATAGGCGATGATGTAGTTTCCTATCCCAATGACAAAAGCGAATATGGCATGCGTAACCTGAGGATTGATAAATAGATAAAGGATGCCAAGGCCGAGGGTTAGGCCGGACCAGAAGCCGAGCAGCACTCGGGTGCTAAAAAACAGCTTGTACTTGCAGTGTATGATACAACCCAAGCTTGTTTTTACAATTTCACCTTCAATGAAAGGGATAAAGTTTTGAGGGTGCTTGATAATCACAGAAACTCTGTAATTACCGTCTTTGACGATCCCATTGAAGAGATATTCTTTGCCTACTACCTCTATCTCCTCTTTTTCTAATTCAGGATCTTTGGTGCAATTGAACAGAAGCGCTTCTGCCCGTTCTGCTGAAAATGGATAGACTAGTGTTTCCTCCCTTGATGGAAAGAAGGTCATTCTAATCGATCGCGATGCAACTGATTTCTACGTTCACATATTTTGGCAGGCCGGAGACTTCTACAGTCTCACGTGCTGGGGGGACATCTCCAAAATACTTGCCGTATACTGCATTGATTTGAGCGAACTGCTGCATGTTTTTGATGAAGATAGTCGTCTTCACGATATTGTCAAATGACATTCCAGCCTCACTTAAAATGGCACTCAGATTTTTCATCACCTGCTCGGTCTCGGCGCTGATCTCGCCGGTGTTCATCTCACCAGTTTCTGGATTAATTGCTATTTGACCAGATACATAAAGCGTGTCACCTTTTTTGATTGCCTGGCTATAAGGACCAATTGGTGCTGGTGCGTTTGAAGTATTGATTCTTTGCTTCATTATTCTACAGTTACGGATTTAGCAAGATTTCTCGGTTGATCTACATTACAACCTCTCATCACGGCAATGTAGTAAGATAATAACTGAAGCGGGATAACTGAAACCATTGGCATAAGTGCATCAACAGTATCTGGCACTTCAATAGTGTAATCCGCCATTTTTGGGATGAGGGCATCTCCAGCGGTGACAACTGCGATCACCTTACCTTTACGAGCCTTTACTTCCTGAATATTCGAAACTATTTTGTCGTAAGACTTGTCGCGAGTAGCAATTACAACTACTGGCATATTTTCGTCGATGAGAGCAATAGGTCCATGCTTCATTTCCGCAGCTGGGTAGCCTTCTGCATGGATATAGGATATTTCTTTTAGTTTAAGTGCCCCCTCTAGCGCTACCGGAAAATTTTGACCCCTTCCCAGATAGAGGAAGTTTCGAGCATCCTTGAAAATGGAAGCAATTTCCTCCACTTTCTCAGCTTGCTTGAGCATGTCTGCTACTTTTTGTGGGATGCGCTCTAATTCAACGAGCAACTCATGATACCGACTTTCTGCGATGGTCCCGCGGCGATGAGCTACTTTCATCGCTATCATCGTAAGGACGACCAATTGAGCAGTAAAAGCCTTTGTGCTAGCCACTCCAATCTCCGGGCCGGCATGAAGATAAGCACCTTCATGGGAGGCACGTGCTATAGATGAACCTACGGCGTTCACTATACCAAAAATTATAGCTCCCCGGGATTTGGCAAGTTCTATTGCTGCTAAGGTGTCAGCAGTCTCACCTGACTGGGAGACAGCAAAGATGATATCTCCCTCATTGATAATTGGATTGCGGTATCTAAACTCAGAAGCATACTCTACTTCAACCGGTATCCTGCACAGATCCTCGATGATGTACTCAGCCACAAGACAAGAATGCCAAGAAGTACCACAGGCTACAAACTTTAGTCTCGGGGCGTTCACCAAAGCATTGGCATATTCCCTGATACCACCTAAAACAAGATGTCCTTCGGAAGCTTTAAGCCTTCCTCGCATACAATCGGCGATAGAATTTGGCTGCTCAAAAATCTCTTTGAGCATGAAATGCTCATATCCGCCTTTTTCAATTGACTCCAGAGCTAAATCAAGGGTGTGTATATAGGGGGTTTGTGATAACGACTCAAAGTCCTTGATCTCCAGGCTTGTAGGAGTCAAAACGGCTACTTCTTCATCGTTGAGGTAGATTACCTCATTGGTATATTCAATGATCGGTGTAGCATCAGAGGCCAGGAAATACTCTCCTTGACCTACCCCAATAACCAATGGGCTTCCCTTTCTGGCAGCCACCAATTTAGTATCATCCATGGCCGACATGACAACAATCGCATAAGCTCCTATGACCTTAGAAAGAGCTATTCTAACTCCTTCCTCAAGGCTACAATTGTATTCCTTAAGGATATCTTCTATGAATGTGATTAGTACCTCGGTATCGGTATCACTTCTAAATTCATACCCCTTTTTCTGAAGCTCAGTCTTTAACGGACCATAGTTTTCGATAATGCCGTTATGGATAATTGCGTATTGCTTGCTATGGGAATAATGAGGGTGGGCATTGACATCATTTGGTTCTCCGTGGGTTGCCCATCGCGTGTGCCCCATTCCTACAGTGGCTTTCACTGGAGTTGCAGTTATCGACGATTCAAGTGCGGATACTTTGCCTTGTTTTTTATGAATTTCTAGCGACTCGTTAAGCAGTGCCACTCCGGCACTGTCATAACCGCGGTACTCCAGCCTCTTCAGTCCTTTAATCAATATTGGGTAGGCCTCTCTATGGCCTATATAACCTACTATTCCACACATGTAGCAAAGATATTATTTTGTATCAACGAAAAACTAGAGATTGGATGTTGTGGTATAGTATACCTTCAGTCTAGCACCCTCCGTGCTGAATGTAGCTTGATTGAATGTAGAAATTGTCCTCGGCATAAGGGCCACCTCACTAAACTCAATCTGACCTGTGGCCAAAAGTTCAAGATAAATCGTCAGGGTTCCTCGGTACGACTGAGTAACGATCTCATCATAGCTGTGAGAATCTACATTAAATGAGCCCGTCAGATAAGAGTTATTATCCAGTATCGTATTGTTGGCCGGGTCGAAAACTGTTCCAGGGCCATCGATATTCCCATCTTTAAGGAAGATGTACCGCGTCTCTGAGGGAGGATTGATTGAAGGATATATCTGATGTGTAAGATTCGGGCCAACTTCAATCTCCGCTCTTGAAATGACTAAATGATCCAGGCTATCAGCAAATTCTTTATAGGGGCCAAAGTCGATTACGGGCATAATGCCGGTAGCAGGTTGCCAATGAACCAATCCGTCAGGAGATTCAAAGACTGTCTTATTTTGAGCCTCTGCCATGACCGAATTGGAACGGTCATTAATATATCGATTATAACGAATGGTATTATCTCCTGAAAACTCAAACCTGTATTCAACACTATCCACGTTGAGATCCGGAATATTGTAATACAAGGACATTCTCGTGGATTCATCGAATGGATCGAATCCAACAATGACGGTATTATCATCATCAGGAATAATTGCCAGACCTTTCAGTTCATCTCTAAAAGTGGCCTCACTGATAAACAGCCTTGCTTCGTCAAACAAAATCTTAGCAAACCTATCACTCAGACGAATCGAAAGGACAGTATCCTCTTCGGGAATAACATTGACGGTAGCTGACCCAAGCAAGCGAGAATCGATATCTGTGGACATATGACTTAGGTAAGTCACCGTATTGAACAATGTATCCGCCAGCTGATAAACACTGTAGGTTTGCTCCTTGCTAAAGTCAAATCCATGCCAGTATGAGTAAGCCAGATGAAGCACTGCGGAATCCAACACCGAGCTAGGTGCCGTAATCGGATCGCCCTCAAAATCAAGGTTAAACTGCGTGAACGAAGATGCTACAGTCCTGCCGAAGACAGGATCATCTATAGCGCCGGCCACTAACCGACCACTGATGTCAGTGCGGACACTGTCATTAAGAACGTTTTTAAATGGAAGAGTAAACCTTTTAAGTTTTACATCTATCTCATCCCTGTCCGGGTTGACCGTCAAGCCTATTTCACCCGGATCCTCACAACTAAAAAAAAGTAAAAGAGCTGATAGCATCAGCCCGCTTACCACATTTTTATCCAACAAGTTCATTATAAAGGTTATAGTAAGAGTCTAAATAGTTTTCGTCTTTTTCCATCACTTCAAATCGTTTCTCCTCGTCTATCTGAGACAAAAGCTTATTGAGACTTTCGCTGGCATCTTCTTTGCCCTTGATAACAGCATCGGCATACTGAGCCCCTATTTTGACAAATCCATCATAATCACCGGATTTCAGATGATTAAGCATTTGATCATCAATATCGATCATCTTAACCTTCTCTAGCAGGCCATCTCCAAACTTATGCGAGAACGCATTATCATAAACGGTGAATACGGTCTTAGTATTTTGGAAGATGGGATCATTTTTGTAGGTAGTCTTGATATACAATGGCACAAGACTTGTCATCCAGTCGTTGCAGTGTACTATATCTGGTGCCCAGCCCAGTTTTTTCACCGTTTCAAGCACTCCTTTGCAGAAGAAAATAGCTCGTTCATCATTGTCCTCAAAGAAGCCTCCTTCTTTGTCGAAGAACACCGACTTTCTGTGGAAATAATCTTCATTGTCAATGAAATAAACTTGTAGCTTGGCATTTGGAATAGAGGCGACTTTGATCACTAGGGGCTTTTCCTCTTCTCCTACCGAAATATTGATTCCCGATAGGCGAACCACCTCATGCAGTCGGTTTTTGCGCTCGTTTATAAGTCCAAATCTTGGAACTAAGATCCTAATCTCCATTCCCTTTTCCTGCATTGCCTGGGGTAGCTTTCTTACGAAATCAGCAACCTCAGTAGTCTTTAGAAAAGGATTAATTTCACTGGCCACATAAAGGATTCTAAGTTTAGACATAGTTATCACAGGTTAATTATGATTTTTTCAAAATGAGCACAAAAATACACCTTTTTGCCGCATTTTTCAAGGCAGACCTTCTAGTTTTGTGCTCCTTTTAACTCGGGGTGTCGATGAGGGCGTTTTCAGAAATTAATCCTCTACGTTCATATCTATCTTTATTTAAGTCACAAGGCAGGTCTATTGGCCTGGTTCCGACTATGGGCGCTCTGCATGACGGCCATAAAGAATTGATCCAACATAGTCTACGGGAGAATGAATGCACTGTGGTATCTCTATTCGTTAACAAGGCACAGTTCAACAATGAGGCTGATTATTCAAACTATCCAGAGCAAGTCGAAGAGGATATGCTGATGCTCGAAGGGCTTAAGTGCGATGTGGTTTTCACGCCTACGGATGCTGTTATGTACTCGGATGGTAGACCTCTCGGGTTTGATTTTGGGTCGCTTGAGACAGTGATGGAGGGTAAATTTAGACCCGGTCATTTTAGCGGAGTAGGCCTGATAGTATCAAAACTCCTCAATATAGTTACTCCAGATTGCGCCTACTTTGGTCAAAAAGATATTCAGCAGTGCGCAGTAATCGATAAACTGGTTAAAGACCTTAATTACCCAGTCGATATCAAAGTCGTGCCCACGGTGCGTGATAAAAATGGTCTGGCCTTATCATCAAGAAACCTTCTGCTCACTGATGAGGAACGGATTATCGCCAGCGACATTCACGGTAGTCTGAAGGCTGCTAAAGAAATGCTGCTTACTCAAGCCGGATCGGTCTCCGAGACAAAGAAAATGATTGCGGAGTTGTTTCAGAATGATGGGCCTTTGAACCTTGAATACTTTGAAATAGTTAGTAGTGAGACTTTATTGCCAGTGGAGAATATCCAAACCGGAGAACAAGTCTCACTGTGTATGGCGGCTTACCTTGGGGAGGTGAGACTGATTGACAACATATATTTGTTTAGTTAGAATGATCATCGAACTACTGAAATCTAAAATCCACAGAGTTAGAATAACTCAGGCCGAGTTGCACTACGTAGGCTCTATCACCATTGATGAAGACTTGATGGATGCTGCCAGCATCTACGAAAATGAAAAGGTGCAAGTGGTCAATATCAACAATGGAGAACGCCTCGAAACTTATGTGATCAAAGGAGAGCGCGGAAGTGGTGAAATATGCCTCAATGGGCCTGCAGCGCGGAAGGCCCAAGTTGGTGATGTGGTAATCATCATAACCTACTGTCAAATGACACCAGAGGAGGCCAAAAACCACCAACCTGTGGTCATATTTCCCAATGACCATAATCGAATCCCAGCTTAGCTTTGAAGTTCAACCTCTTATCGATTCTCAAGTATATAATAGGACTATTTATAGCCCTGGGCTTACTGTACCTGGCTTTCCGAAACGTTGATTTTGAGTCTTTTCTAGCTAAAACTAAGCAGGTTGACTACACCTGGATTTACCTTTCGATTGCCCTGTCCATTGTCCCCTACTTTTTGAGAGCCTATCGGTGGAACTTACTTCTTGAAGGCGTTGGGTATGGAGGGCTCACCACACCCCGCACTACAGTCTCTGTTGTCATTGCCTATCTGGCCAACCTGGCGCTACCGCGAATGGGTGAAATGACAAGGTGTGCAGTACTGCAAAAAACAGAGGGTGTCAAGTTCAGCGAAGGTTTGGGCACTGTTATCACAGAGCGACTGCTTGATGCGATCACCTTACTGGGTATCATTGGGGTTACCTTCCTTCTGGAGTACGATCGATTAGCGGATTTCTTCATCGACAATATTTTCAGCAAGTTTCAGCTATCTACAAGTTGGTGGGTTGCGCTTATTCTGATCGGGATTGCAGGCGCGATTGCTTTTCTGATCGTTGCGCGCAGGCTCCTAAAAAGCACGTCCACTAATAAAGTGGTCGGGTTCATTAGAGAAATAATCAAGGGTTTGGACTCGGTAAGAAAGATTAAGAGCCCTTTCGCGTTCATCTTATCTTCGATTGGCATTTGGGTTGCCTACTATTTTATGTCTTACATTATAGTTTTCACCCTACCGGAAACATCACACTTAGACTGGATGGCCGGTTTGGCACTTTTGGTCACCGGGGGCATAGGCATGGCGGCACCAGTACAAGGAGGTATTGGTGCCTTTCATCTGTTTGTCAGTGCCATGTTGATCTCTTATGGTGTAGATCAAGAGAGTGGCATATTTCTGGCCACCTTGCTTCACACATCACAGGTGGGAGCAATTGTGGTCTTTGGTGGTATTGCCAGTCTGTTTTCTATATTCATGCAAAAAAGGACTCAAGGCCATGGAGACAAGCAATAAAATCATTGATTCAAACGACATAGTTAATAGAGTGAAGGACTGGAGGTCGAGGGGGCAAAAAGTAGTCTTCACCAATGGATGCTTTGACATACTTCACCTAGGCCATATAGACTATCTTGAGAAGGCAAGAGCACTGGGAGATGTTCTGCTGATCGGCGTGAATACAGATGCTTCGGTAAGAAGAATAAAAGGCTCGGAAAGGCCAATAAACAATGAGTATGCACGGCTAAGAATGTTGTCTGCCCTGGTCTTTGTAGACGGAGTAACATTGTTTGACGAGGATACACCTTTACGCTTGATTCAGACGGTATTACCGGATATTTTAGTCAAAGGAAATGACTACAATATTAGCAACATAGTAGGGGCAGAAATCGTAATAGATGCCGGAGGAAAGGTAGAAACAATTGACCTAGTTAAAGGCTTTTCCACGACAGATATAATTGAGAGAGTAAGAAACTTATAAATAGATAAAGAGATGATTTTCGTAATAGGTATAATTTTTATGATAGTCAGCTGGGCGGTAGGCTCCAGGCTGAAGAGTAAGTTTAAGAAGTATTCTCAAATTGGGCTTCAGAGCAACCTTTCCGGTAGGGAAATAGCTGAGCTCATGCTGAGAGATAATGGTATAAATGATGTAAGTGTGGTATCTGTCGAGGGACAGTTGACTGATCATTACAACCCAACTAACAAGACAGTGAACCTGAGCCCTGACGTCTATCATGGGCGCTCTGCAGCTGCAGCTGCGGTGGCTAGTCACGAATGCGGTCACGCTGTGCAGCACGCAACAGCTTATAGCATGCTGGAATTTAGATCTGCCATGGTACCAATACAAAACGTGAGTGCCAAAGTGATGAATATAGTGGTAATGTTGATGATTTTTGGTGGCGGCTTCATGTACAACCTGGGCCTGAACAATATCATTTTAGTTATTATCGCTGCACAGGCGGTGATCACGCTCTTTTCGCTGGTGACCCTACCAGTAGAATTTGATGCCAGTAACAGGGCATTGGCCTGGATAGAGCAGCGAAATATCGTGAATACCCAGGAGCACGACATGGCAAAGGATGCACTCAAGTGGGCAGCCATGACCTATGTAGTAGCGGCGTTAGCTGCGGTGACGACTTTACTCTACTGGGTAATGCTGTTTATGGGAGGAAGTAGGGATTAATTTCACTACATCGAAATAATTATTTAAAGGGCTCGATCGAGCCCTTTTTTGGTTGAACATGGTATGCATGCATACTAACAAATGGTTAACTTTGATCATCTAAAAACATTAATCCCACCGCATGAATTTCGAATTGACAGAAGAGCAGGTAGCCGTGCAGCAAGCTGCGAGAGAGTTTGCCCAAAAAGAATTGCTTCCAGGAGTAATAGAGCGTGACAATGAGCAGCGTTTCCCGATGGAGCAGGTAAAGATGATGGGACAGCTCGGATTTTTGGGTATGATGGTTGATCCCAAGTACAATGGGGGAGGTATGGATGCCGTCTCCTATGTGCTGGCGATGGAGGAGATATCAAAGATTGATGCTTCAGCGTCTGTTTGTATGTCTGTCAATAATTCATTGGTCTGCTGGGGTCTGGAGACTTACGGTACTGAGGCTCAAAAAGAAAAGTACCTTACCAAATTGGCGACCGGAGAACAAATAGGTGCATTCTGTCTGAGTGAGCCCGAGGCTGGATCTGATGCCACATCTCAGCGTACCACAGCGGAGGATAAAGGTGACTACTACTTGCTAAATGGTACCAAGAACTGGATCACAAATGGCAATAGTGCATCTGTTTATCTAGTGATAGCACAGACTAATCCCGAACTTGGGCACAAAGGCATCAATTGTCTGATCGTCGAAAAAGGGCAGGAGGGTTTTGTCGTCGGTAAAAAGGAGGATAAGTTGGGAATTAGAGGTTCAGACACGCATTCCCTCATGTTTACGGATGTGAAAGTTCCAAAGGAAAACCGCATTGGTGATGACGGTTTAGGGTTCTCATTCGCTATGTCGACGTTGAATGGTGGCCGTATTGGCATAGCCGCACAAGCCCTGGGTATCGCCTCTGGCGCTTATGAACTGGCATTGGCTTATTCCAAAGAGCGAAAGGCATTCGGCAAGGAGATCAGCAAGCACCAGGCCATACAGTTTAAGCTAGCGGACATGGCGACCAGTATTGATGCGGCCAGGATGCTGGTATTGCGCTCAGCCTGGCTCAAAGACCAACACAAGCCATACTCCAAAGAAAGCGCAATGGCCAAACTCTACGCCTCTCAGGTGGCCATGGATGTAACGGTAGAGGCTGTTCAGGTACATGGCGGGTATGGTTACGTGAAAGAATTCCACGTCGAGCGTTTGATGCGTGATGCCAAAATCACCCAGATCTATGAGGGCACATCCGAAATACAAAAGATTGTCATCAGTAGAGAATTATTAAAATAGTCAAAATTGACTATTGCTCTTTTATTAGTCCTTATTGTGTCTAATCAATAATTCTATTAGTTTTATACAACTAATAGTATCTCCTATTTGGTTTTTTGACCATAGCTGATAAAAAAGTGCAATGGAAGACTACAATAAAATAATAGAATCTCTAGGCATTCGATTCAAGAAAGCTAGGAATATTAATATTTTGCAATCGCTGACGATTGAGAACTATTATGATGTAGAGAATACTATTATCATTCCATTGCGCGGAGAAGTGAGGTACGGGCGTGATAAGACGCTCGTAAAAGTGAATGAAATTCTCTTTGTTCCTGGAGGAAAGTTGGTGCCCTTGACATACGGCAGTGGAAAGGCTGTTGGTTTGTCTAACGATGACTTCATCAATAACAAAGAAAAATATTTCGAGCAGGTCAACGGAGTAGCAGAGGATAGCGAGTATGAGAATTTCTCCTATTTGGCATTTGATGCTAAGGTTTTTGATACGGTCAACTTTTTCGCCTCTCTAGACATCCCACCATTTGTAATAGGAGAGAACGCTAAAGTGGTCTCATTAATGAGACAAATCAGCGAGGAGGCCGCTTCCGAACTTCCTGGTAAGGATAGAGTAATCAAAATCCAGACTGAGCAACTTGTGATAGAAGTGATCCGGCATGTTATCCAGAACAATCTATTCGTTGAGCAGCTCGCGACCAATGTGACTTACTTTAAGGATCCGAGGCTCATAGATATATTCGGATACATAAAGGACAATTTAGGAGATGACCTTTCAAATAAAATCCTGGCCAACGTGGCAAATGTTTCAGAGGATTATGTTGGGCAGTATTTCAAGATGCTCACGGGTATAAATCCTCAGGATTATATCGAGTACCAGCGCATGGAGATGGCGGTAAATTTACTGCGTACCTCCAAAAAGAGTATCAGAGAGATCGGTAAGGATGTTGGGTACAAGGATACCGCTTACTTCTGCCGTAGATTCAAGATGATGTTTGGGATACCGGCGGGTAAGATGCGCCGTAGAGAATCACTGATGAACGTTTAATGAAGCGTTGATCGATTGAATCCTATCGGCAATGTCGATCAACAAATCTGGATTCTCCTCGATTGCATTCCCTACCACAATCACATCAGCCCCTGCATCCAGCGCCTTCTGAGCTTTGTTTAATGTATTGATACCACCCCCGACAATTAACGGTAGGTCAATACTCTTGCGAACAGTAGAAATCATTTTCTGAGAAATGGGCTGCTCTGCTCCGCTACCGGCATCCATATAGATGAGTTGTAGTCCGAGCATCTCACCTGCGAGTGCGGTACAGGCGGCAATGGAATGCTTGTCAGCTGGTATAGGCGTGGTATTGCTCATGTAGCCGGCTGTCGTCTGGTTACCTGCATCTACCAGAATATACCCTGTGGGCAGCACCTCGAGTTGAGTACGTTTAATGACCGGAGCAGCCACCACATGTTGGCCGATGAGAAACTCTGCATTGCGCCCTGAGATCAATGACAACAACAAAATACCGTCTGCTGCAGAGTCGATCTGCATATTGTTACCCGGAAAAATAAGCACCGGTATGGTGCTGTGCCGCTTAATAACCGATATGACTTCACTGAAGTTGTTGCTGGTGATCAGGCTGCCTCCGACCATGAAGTAGTCCACCTTGTTCTCCACACAGAGATTCACTAGCTTAAGACATTCACTGCTATTCTCGATTTTGTCCGGGTCGAGAAGTACAGCAAAGCGTTTTTGTTTATTTGATTGACTATGCCTGAGTTGATTGAGAATCTCCCTCATCACTAGATTTAATTTTTTTAGAAAGGTATCTTAATCCAAGCTGGATAGCGAATGCCACCAATTTATCAATAATGGCTGATCTCAAAAAGGCGTTTTTCCTTGCTGGTGCCTCTACTTCCTCAATTTTTTTTTTCTGTGGAGTCGCTTTTTGTTCCTTCTCTTTTCCAGCCAGGAGCTTGAAGAGGCCAAACCCAAGTGTCAACCCTCCGGCAATGATAGCAGAGGATTTCAACAACTTCTTAGTCTGTGTCTCCAACTCGTCTGACTGCTCACTGATTTTACTCTTGTAGAGCTTCTCCTTGCGGATCAGTTGAGCCTTCAATGTGTCAAATGACTCACTCTTGCTCATCTTCTTCTGAGGTTTGCATTGATTCTGCGACGATGGTTTCAAGAAAGGCCTGTAGTTTACCCGATTTGAGTATAATGACTACTACCGTTAATATGATGACGTAGAAAACAGTCACAATGAGGTAGCCCAAATAGCTGCTCTCCATTACTTCATTCAAAAAACTGCCCAGGGTAAGACTGGCAAAGGCCATGAGGAACAGGCCGAGCATGAAAATCACAAGAAAGGTTATGATCAATGCCGCTAAACCAGATATCCTTTCAATCAGGTCGACCTTGAGCAAGTCAATTCTGACCTTGGCATAGTCAGTCACAGTTTCTATTAGTCGATCAACATTGAAAATTTTAGCCAAATTCTTGTCCTATTCTATGGGTGTCAGCCCGGATGATTTGTGGCAAAGCTAAGGATTATTGCCCCCTATTGAAATATATCAACGTGAAGGGAATAATAAAAAACATGAATAGGATATAAAGAAAACCAATTATTCGATTTTCGGCAGTATAGTGACCAAACCACTTCGCCAATTGTACAGGAATATTCCGGATAGATTTGAATGGTAAGAAAATTAAGATACCAATCAAATTGAAGAGCAGATGTACAATAGCAATGGCAATCGCCTCTTCCGACTTGAAAATAGCGGCAATCAATGCAGTAATAGTCGTGCCCACATTAGCTCCGAGTATAAATTGAAATGCCTTTTGTAAGCTCACGCGCTTGGTAGCCACTACTGGCACCATCAGCGAAGTGGATAGTGAGCTGGTCTGTATGACACTAGTAAAAATGGTGCCTATCGCGAATGACTTGAATGGATTTGGAAAAATGAAGCTTTCGATGTTGGACTCCACATCGGTGAACACCTGGTTGTAAAATATCTTGGACAGCATCTTGAGAGCGCCGAAGATGAGTACGAAAGCGATGATAAGCATGATGTAGGGGTTACCGATCCATTCATACAATGAATTTGATATCGGATCGAATACAATATTCCCCAGACCCCCAATGTCTTCAGGGGACGTAGTGTTTGCATCGTAAAAGAAGACCCTGGTTATTTTGGTCGCCAACCGAGAGAGTAACTGGTACTTATATTCAAGTGGGAAGAGTAGGATAACACAGAAAATATTGAAGAAATCATGTACCACTCCGGCTGCCACTGCCCTCTCAAACTCTTTCTTTTTAGTAATGTAGCCTAGGGCAATGATCGTGCTCGTAAGTGTTGTTCCAATGTTGGCTCCCATGATGATAGGTATGGCACCTTCAAAAGATATGGAGCCCGAAGCTACAGCCGCGACAGTCATAGAGGTGCTGGTCGAACTACTCTGTATAATGGCAGTCATTAAAAGCCCGATAAACAATCCAATGAATGGATTTGCGGTAGCAAAGAGTATCGACTGGGCAATGTCCTCACCAAGGTAGGAGAAGGCGGTGGCCATCAGATTGACGGCAATAAGGAACACCACGATCACCAAAACGATGAACGGAATTTTCTTATAGGTTTTTCTATGTATCAGATTTTCAGTCACTTATACTGATGCTGGCGATAAACAAGATGCAAAAGTAATAATAATGCCAGCGGTCTTTCATCTTTTGTTGTAAAGCCAATGTTAATACTAAGCTCAGGGGCTAGCAGATCTATGATGATTTACACAAACTCAATCACCAAAGATTTCAAATAGAGGATTGGGAGGAGGTAGTCGGTCCAGATAGCCATTTATGTCCATGTATCGGTAAAATGAAATATTAACTCAAAGTGAACAGATTATTATTGATTGACCATAGATCGACAAATAGTTTTGATTCAAATCTCATTTGCCGAAAATGGTTCTATTTTTGGCTCCAAGCTGAAGATCACTGAATGACCTCCACGGAAATCATCATGTATACCGGGTTTGTGCTTGCCGCATATTCGGTAGTGGGTAATGACGCCATCCAAACCCTGGGAACCTTCCTTGCCTCAAATGCAAAACGCCCGTGGTGGGCGTTAGCGCTCTTTGCTTCCGTCATTCTTACCGGTGTACTTGTTTATGGATGGTATGTCAACAATGGTGATGTTAGCTATGGCCGACTCATCGGTGATCCTGCGACACACGACTTTGACAACCCCGTGTATAAAGAGCCTACAAACATTCCCGAATTTGGCTGGCCCTATCTACTGCCCCCTTTGATCCTGTTGATCGTCACAAGGGCGGGTATACCCGTGAGTACGTCATTTATGATCCTCACCTTCTTCAACCCCAAGAACCTCTACGATATGGTTGTGAAATCCATGTCAGGTTATTTGGTCGCCTTTGTCGCTGCTGTCATTCTTTATATGATAATCTCCAGGGTCTTGGAGAAGAAATTTGCTAATACTGAGCCAACAGACATGGAGACGAAGGGTTGGACCATCGCACAATGGTTATCAACTGGATTGCTTTGGTCTCAATGGCTAATTCAGGACTTTGCCAATATCTATGTCTACTTACCACGTCAGGTCGACTTTCAAACGTTAGCTCTCACACTTATCATCTTTTGGGTATTGATTAGCTATATCTTCTATTCCAAAGGTGGCGCTATTCAGTCCATCGTTCTTGCCAAGACCAACACTACCGATATCCGCTCTGCGACGATCATTGACCTGACTTTTGCCATTATTCTGTTTTTCTTCAAAGAGATCAACAATGTACCAATGAGCACTACCTGGGTATTCATCGGTTTGCTGGCAGGTAGGGAGCTTGGTATACGGTACTTTGCTTACCAGAAAGTGGAGAACAATACCATTGTAGACTTGGGAAAAGACCTACTGAAAGTATTCTTTGGCTTAGGGATCAGCGTCGGTCTGGTCTACCTGGTGAAGTGGCTGATCTAAGCTTCCAACTCTTTGATGGTCAACCAGGCCATCAATCCCGGCCCCATTTCCAGGGCATCTTCGTCGATATCAAATGTGGGTGTGTGCACACCTGAGACAATACCTTTTTCCTCATTACGGGTGCCCAAACGATAGAAGCAGGCGTCCACTTCCTGGGAATAGTATGCGAAATCTTCGGCGGCCAGCCATAAGTCAAGCTCCTCGACATTTTCCTCACCCAGGTAGTCTTTAGCGGCATCAATCGCACGCTGCGTCAGTTCGGGTTCATTGGTCAGGAAAGGGTAGCCCTTACGAATTTCTATATCACATTGACCCCCCATCGATGAAATCAACCCTTCGGCGATCTCTTTGATTTTCGCATGAGCAGCTGCTCTCCAAGGCTCATTCATTGTTCTGAAAGTACCTTCAATACGCACTTCATTCGGAATGACATTGGTAGCTCCCTCTCCGATGATTTTACCAAATGAAAGGACAGAAGGAATCCTGGGATTGGCAGCTCGGCTGACGACTTGCTGAAGAGCTACGATCAGATGGGAAGCCATCAGCACCGGATCGACAAATCGCTCCGGCATGGCCGCATGCCCTCCTTTTCCAGTCACAGTGATATATATTTCATCAGCAGATGCCATATACATACCCTTTCTAAAGCCTACTTTACCTACCGGAATGAACGGCATCACATGCTGTCCTATAATAGACTGAGGTGTTGGATTCCTGAGCACACCCTCTTTGATCATTAAAGAGGCCCCACCCGGCAGTTTTTCCTCTCCTGGCTGGAAGATGAGTTTGACTGTGCCTTCAAACTGATCCTTGACCTGCTGAAGGATATTTGCGGTAGCCAAGAGGCTCGAAGTATGCACATCGTGCCCGCAGGCATGCATTACACCCTTGTTTTGAGATTTGTAAGACACCTCATTGGCTTCAATGATAGGCAGAGCATCCATATCCGCTCGAAGTGCTACGGTTTTCTTGTCCGGGTTTTTCCCCTTGATCAATGCGGATATTCCGGTATAGGCAATGCCTGTAGTATGTGCTAGACCGATGCTTTTGAGCTGTTCGGTTACATACCTGGACGTTTCATATTCCTGGTAAGAGAGCTCGGGATGTGCGTGAAGATGTCTTCTGTTGGCAATGGTCTGTTCCTTAATCTCCGAGGACAGGGACTTGATTTTTTCCGATAGGGACATTACTCGAAGTATATGCGTTCGGGGATGACAATAGCTTTTGGAAACTCCGCTTTGACGCGAGTGTAGACCTTGTTTGCCTCGAGTCGATCGAAGAATTTACCAATCTTGACTTTGAAGTTGGGCTGGATATAGCTGATCTCCGGCTCATACTCCTCGAATGTCTCATAGACTTGTGTCTTTATTTCATTTGCCTGCTCACGATTATTGCCCGAGTAGACCTGCACGGTAAAACCGTTGAGAAACTCAATCTCGCTACGTGAAGCCCGAATAGTCGATAAGACGCTATCAAGCTCCGACTTGATATGATATTGTGGTACAATGTCCGGTTTCTCAACGGTCGTCTCAGCTATCGACTCATCCTCAGGATCGATCTGGTCTGTTGCTACCGGCCTCAGATAAGACAAGTCCTCATCGTAAGTAGTGACTTGAGAGGTGGTCGGCTTGGTGCTCTTACAGGATATCACGCCCACGAGGCTGATGAGTAGAACAATGACGAATGATTGAGTGCTTCTCATGGTCTAAGACTCTATAATGACACAACGATTGTTTTTTACATCTTCCTCGACGGTTTTGAACTTCACATCTTTCTTCACCGAACCATCAGGATATTGTACAGATACACGCTCATTTCTACCGACGATCTTTTCGGATTTGACAGGGGCCTGCTTCTCCACAGGAGGACGATTGGTTTGAGCCCGCCCTTGAAGCGCTGATCTTGATTCCTCCTTGCTTTCCCGGTAGTTGGTTTTTTGAGCCTGCTGTCTTGCCGCATGAACCTGATCAGCGTCCTGAACAGGGATAGTGGCCTTTGATAGGAAAGAGACAGTGTCTTCATTCACCCGGCTCACGAACCCTTTGAAGAGCTCAAAACCCTCGAACTTGTAGATCATTAGAGGATCCTTCTGCTCATATACAGCGTTCTGTACGGATTGTTTAAGGTCATCCATGTCTCGCAGATGCTCCTTCCAGGCCTGGTCGATGATCGCAAGTGTGATCATCTTTTCCATTGACTTGATCAGGGTATCGCCTTTTGACTCAACACTTTCTTTCAGGTTCGTGGTAACGCCAATCTGCTTCTTGCCATCTACAAAGGGGACAAGTATATCCGTCACGGTAGCACCACGGGTCTCCAAAATATTAGTGAGTATGGGCAGGGACTGAGTCTTGGTCAGCTCATTCTTTTCCTTGTAGTGGGTCAGCGTAGCTTCAAATAGCTTTTGGGTGAGGACGGGAGCTTCCATGGAGGCAAATTCATCCTTCGTGATATTCACATCTATGCTGAGTACGCTAAGCGTATTGAGCTTTAGGCTATCGTAATCCTGAGCATCTTTTGCACCATGTGCGATATCGTCGCAGGTATCGTATGTCATGTTGAGTATATCCAACTCAAGACGCTCTCCAAAAAGGGCGTTCTTACGTCGCTTATAGATCACCTCCCGCTGGGAGTTCATGACATCATCATACTCAAGCAATCGCTTACGAGTGGCAAAGTTGTTTTCCTCTACCTTTTTCTGTGCCCGTTCGATGGACTTGGTGATCATACTATGCTGAATCACTTCTCCCTCTTCCAAGCCAAGCCTATCCATGATCTTAGCGATCCTATCCGAACCGAAAAGACGCATAAGGTTGTCCTCCAGGGACACAAAGAACTGTGAAGAGCCCACATCGCCTTGTCGACCAGCACGACCTCTAAGCTGTCGATCTACTCGACGAGATTCATGTCGCTCAGTTCCTATGATTGCCAATCCACCATTTTGCTTAGACTCGGGGCTAAGTTTAATGTCAGTACCTCTACCCGCCATGTTGGTGGCGATGGTCACAGTGCCGGGCTTACCAGCCTCTGCTACCACTTCCGCTTCACGAGCATGCTGCTTGGCGTTGAGTACCTGGTGCTTGATATTTTTAAGGCTGAGCATCCGGCTCAGCACCTCCGATATTTCCACAGATGTGGTACCCACCAACACGGGTCTACCCGCTTGTGTAAGCTCCACAATTTCCTCTACTACAGCATTAAATTTCTCACGGACGGTTTTATAAACCTTGTCCTCCATGTCACTTCGAGAGATGACCCGGTTGGTAGGAATTACGACCACATCGAGTTTGTAGATCTCCCAAAACTCACCAGCTTCGGTCTCCGCAGTACCTGTCATGCCCGACAGCTTGTGGTACATCCTGAAGTAGTTTTGAAGAGTGATAGTTGCGTACGTCTGCGTCGCATCTTCCACCTTCACATTTTCTTTGGCCTCTATCGCCTGGTGCAAGCCATCAGAGTAGCGACGACCTTCCATCACTCGACCAGTCTGCTCATCGACGATCTTGACCTTGTCCTCTACGACAATGTATTCCTGATCCTTCTCAAATAGAGTATATGCCTTAAGGAGCTGATTCACAGTGTGAATCCTTTTGCCCTTGATCGAAAAATCCTGAATGACTTGTTCTTTTTTCTTGAGCTTTTCCTCCTCAGACATCACAGTGTCATTCTCAAGCTTCGCCACTTCATCACCTATATCGGGCATGATGAAGAACTGTGGATCCTCTCCATCACCTGTGATAAGGTCAATACCCTTTTCAGTCAAGTCTATGGAGTTGTTCTTTTCCTCTATCGTGAATAGAAGTGGAGCGTCAGCCTCGGGCATCATTTTGGAGTTGTCCTGCAGATAGAAGTTCTCTGTCTTCTGCATAATAGCCCGGTTACCCGTCTCACTCATGTATTTGATCAGGGGCTTAAACTTCGGCAGACCTCTAAATGCTCGAAACAATGCCAAACCGCCATCAGTCTCGTTACCATCTTTGATCTGTCTTTTCGCTTCGTTGAGAAACTGAAGAACGATCTTCTTTTGCTCCTCTACCAGTCGGGAAATCCTTGGCTTCAGTTCATAGAACTCATGCTCATCACCCCTAGGCACTGGGCCGGAAATGATCAATGGCGTACGTGCATCATCAATCAAGACTGAGTCGACCTCATCAACCATGGCGAAATGGTGATGTTTCTGAACCAAGTCCTGAGGACTTCTGGACATGTTGTCTCTCAGGTAGTCAAACCCAAACTCATTATTTGTACCGTAGGTGATGTCTGCCAGATAAGCGTTTTTCCGCTCAGGTGAGTTTGGCTCGTACTTGTCTATGCAATCTATCCTCAAGCCGTGGAATTCAAATATTGGGGCGTTCCACTCTGCATCACGTTTTGCCAGATAGTCGTTAACAGTCACTACATGTACTCCTCTGCCAGCTAGTGCGTTGAGATACGCGGGTAGAGTTGCCACGAGCGTTTTACCCTCACCAGTCGCCATCTCGGCAATCTTACCAGTGTGCAACACCACTCCACCGATGAGTTGCACGTCATAGTGGACCATTTCCCAAACCACTTCTACTCCAGCAGCAACCCATTTGTTGTGCCAAGTGGCCTGATCGCCATTGATCTCGACGTTATTCTTCTTAGCAGCAATGGTCTTATCAAGCATCGTAGCAGTCACCACGAGCTTTTTGTTCTCTTTGAGCCTTCTAGCTGTTTCTTTTACTACCGCAAATGCTTCGGGTAGGATTTCCAGTAGAATCTCCTCAAGCTTTTCGTTTTTATCTTCTTCGAGTTTATCGATCTGAGCAAAGACGGCTTCCTTGCTATCTATGTCATCTTCTGGATGCGTATCGACTTGTTCATGCAGCGCGGCTATTTCCTTGTCAATATCTTGAGTTGCGGTAGCAATGCGCTCTTTGAATTCAGCAGTTTTCCCACGAAGCTCATCATCAGTGATGGTACTGAGTTTGTCAAATTCCCCATTGATCTTGCCAATGTAGGGCATGAGCTCCTTAAGGTCTCTGTCAGCCTTAGTTCCAAATAATTTGGTGATTCCTTTGGTGACTAAATCAAGCATAATATCACTTCTTCAAATAAGCTTTAAAGTTAGTTTAATTGGTGTAATTGTCGGGTTCGAAATATCTGATTGAACTAGATAATTATATCCCCCTCGAATACCATCTTAGCAGGTCCGATGAGCTTTACGTTCTTAAAACCATCAACTGTTTCCTCAAATGAAACGGTCAATTGACCCCCCTGGGTGTAGACGGTTACCGGGCTCTGAATATTTTTTTTGGTTGCTGCGATAGATGCGGCGGTCACGCCAGTACCACAGCTTAAGGTTTCATCTTCTACACCTCGTTCGTAGGTACGCACCTTGATTGTATGCTCGTCAATAACTTCAACGAAGTTGACGTTGGTGCCACCCGGGCTATATTCAGGATGCTGCCT
The DNA here is from genome assembly GCA_964351595.1 of uncultured Roseivirgaceae bacterium. Lineage (GTDB taxonomy): Bacteria > Bacteroidota > Bacteroidia > Cytophagales > Cyclobacteriaceae > UBA6059. The sequence goes on from CAYGOT010000072.1 coordinate 22,452, forward strand.
AATACTTTGGCCCCTGCTAAATACTTCAGTAGAAGCAACTTGCTCTACAAACTCCAGATGGTGAGGAGAGCCAGTGTCCAGAAACAGACCTGAGAGCCGCTCTTCAATAGGTAGGGTGTCATGCATTTCCAGTGCTACTGCTTCATCAGAAATGGAGGCCTTGTGAACACCATCGGTCGATTGAAAGGTAGTGCTTAGGCCAATGATCTTAAGAAATCGCGCGAACATCACAGCACACCGGCTACCATTGCCACACATGCTTTGTGACCCATCGCTGTTGTAGTAGATCATTTCAAAGTCAAGGGTGGCGTGATCCTGGATAAGAATCAACCCATCTGCACCCACACCAAATCGCCGGTCACAAATAGAAACGATCTGGTCTACTGTAAAAGAGCGTTTCAATGACCGATTGTCGATCATGACAAAATCATTGCCTGTGCCTTGATACTTGTAAAAATGAATCTTCATTTGGTCTAGCTGACTAGCGGCTATAAAGTAAAAAAGCCAACACTAAGGTTGGCTTAAATTTCCTGAAGGAAAACAATCCTTAGATCTTTTCCTTGATACGAGCTTTCTTTCCTTTAAGATCTCTCAAGTAGTAGATTCTTGCTCTTCTAACTTTTCCCTTTCTTAGCACTTCGATTTTGTCGATGCTAGGAGATAATAGAGGGAAAATTCTTTCTACAGCGATACCACTTGAAACTTTTCTAACCGTGAAAGTCTCACCATTTGAGCTTTTGTTCTTTCTCTGAATGACAGTACCCTGGAATTGCTGAACCCTTTCCTTGTTACCCTCTGTAATTCTTACGTGCACATTTACAGTGTCACCAGCCTTGAAATCAGGGCGTTTGTTTCTAATTTCTGCTGACTCAGCCTCGATTGCTTTTATAATCTCACTCATGGTGTAAATTTTGTCTCTGAAAAACGGAGTGCAAATATAGCAATTAGTCGGAAAAAAAATGCCCCTAGGTTAATTATTGTATTGGGGGTCTAAGAAGATCCGGCCGACGTTGCTCAGTTCGCTTCAAAGATTGTTCGTACCGCCATTTTTCTATGTTGGCTTCATGTCCCGAAAGCAGTACTTCAGGTACTTCCCAGCCCTTGTATTCAGCAGGCCTGGTGTATACCGGAGGGGCGATTAGGTTATCTTGAAATGAATCGGACAAGGCGGAGGATTCATCGTTTAGCACTCCCGGGATCAGCCTTATAATGGCATCCGATATGACTGCTGCAGCTAATTCTCCTCCGGATAGCACATAGTCTCCAATACTAATTTCACGTGTGACCAAATGCTCCCGTACACGCTCATCTACTCCTTTATAGTGACCGCAGATAATAATGATATTGTTGACAAGAGATAGCTGATTGGCCAATGGTTGGTTGAAAAGTTCTCCATCAGGGCTTGTGTAGATCACTTCATCGTATTGATGCTTCTCTTTCAGCGCAGTAATGCATCGATCGATTGGTTCGATCTGGAGTACCATGCCAGCTCCTCCGCCGTAGGCATAGTCGTCCACCGTCCGGTGCTTGTTAGTAGCATAAGGGCGTAGATCATGAACGCTCAGCTCTACAATACCTTTTTCCTGAGCTCGATGAACTATGCTCTGGTCGAAAGGGCCTTTGAATAATTCCGGTAGGCAGGTTATGATATCAATCCTCATGACTTGTCGGTGGAGGTGAAAACATCTACTAACCCTTCCGGTAGGACCGTTATGATCCTCCGACCCGCTCTGTCCAGCTCTTTAATTACTTCGTCGGTAATAGGAACAAGGATCTCTTCACCTCTCGGGGACTTAACAGAAAACAAGTCCTGCCGACCAGTGGATACTATACTGTCAATGACCCCTACCTCTATGGCTCCATCCAGCAGTTTGAAACCTACTACTTCGTGGTAGTAGAACTGGTTGCCCGTAAGGTTCGGAAGTGCGGACAGTGGGAGGTACAATTGAGAGCCAACCAATAGCTCAGCAGCCTCCCGGGTGTCAACATCTTCTAATACGAGCCGTACTTTTTGACCGGTTTGCAGCGCGCAAGAAGTCACAAAAAAAGGAACCAGTTCATTTTGCCTAAGCAAAAGCACTGATTCCAGATTTTCGTATTCTTCAGGAAAGTCTACATCCAAAAATGCTATTAACTCTCCCTTTAAGCCGTGAGGCTTAGTTATGTAACCCAATTGGTAGCAATCGTCTACCTTCATGGATTTATCAGTCTTTCTTTTTCTCTTCTTCGGTTGAAGCTTCAGCTGCAGGAGCCTCTTCGGCTTTCTCTTCAGCTTTAGGCTCTTCCTTGGGAGCTTCTTCTTTAGCCTCTTCAGCCGCTGGTGCTTCTTCGACTTTTTCTTCGGCTACAGGTGCTTCTTCAGCAGCAGGAGTTTCTTCTACAGCAGGAGTTTCCGCAGCAGCCTCAACAGGAGCTTCTTCGACTACCGCTTCAGCAACGACCTCTTCAGTAGGTGCTTCTTCAACAACCTCCACAGCTTCAGCAGCAGCCAGTTCAGCAGCTT
>CAYGOT010000073.1:0-24567 GCA_964351595.1 uncultured Roseivirgaceae bacterium
GCCCTATCACAATCAATATAGTCCCTGAATATAACGGATGTCTTACTTTGGACTGAAGTCCGTCCGTGACAAGTTCCTTTTTTTCTTCTTTTCTTATCCCAAGAAATTCACGCAGTGAATAGGCTCGAAAGCTCTTCTTGATAATAATGACACCCCATGCGGCCAGCACCATGCCGACATATTTTGCGGTAGCAAGTGGAGGCCATACCGGATGAGACTGAATCACACTCATATATCCAGCAAACAAGATCATCCCTACCACAGAAAACAGGGAATAAATGATTCGATATCTGTGATAGACCCAGGGAACAGTACGCTCAAACCATGATTTGACTGAAGCTGCAGCAAAGAAGCTGTGAAGGCCCAGGTACAAGACCCAAAAAATCCCTATTATCAAATAACTTTGGCTCATATCTAAATCAAAGATACATGAGCAAAGTCAAGATCGGTATTATCAAAGAAGGCAAAGTACCCATAGATCGACGGGTGCCCATCACCCCCTCTCAAGCTAAGTTGATCAAGTCGCAATATGCCAATGTAGAGATTGTATGCCAATCAAGTGATATCCGCTGCTTTCCCGATGAAGATTACCTATCGGAAGGCATCAAGGTGGTAAAAGATGTATCAGACTGTGACATTCTCTTTGGCGTGAAAGAGGTGCCGATACCAGAATTGCTGGAAGGAAAAACCTACTTCTTCTTCTCACATACAATCAAGGAGCAGGAGTATAATCGCGACTTGCTGAGAGAGATTTTAAAGAAAAAAATCGATCTCATCGATTATGAGTGCCTTACCAATGTCAAGGGCCAGCGAATCATTGCCTTTGGTCGCTATGCCGGCATAGTGGGTGCCTACAACGGCATCTGGACCTACGGAAAGCGGTACAACCTCTTCGATATCCGGCGCTCCAAGGACTGCTTTGACCTGGAAGATCTCAAGACTGAGTTTGCCAAGGTCAAGTTGCCACCCATCCAAATCGTCATTACAGGAGGCGGTAGAGTGGCAAGGGGTGCGATGGAGGTGCTCCTGGGTATGGGGATTAGAAAAGTTACCCCTGCCAAATTACTCTCGGACAAAAATGTCGAGCCAGTATTTGCCCAGCTAAGTAGCCGGGACTATCACGTGCACAAGGAGGGCAAAGAATTCAATAGAGTAGAGTTTTTTGAGTCTCCAAGGAAATACCGTTCCACATTCCTGGACTATGCACATGAAGCCGACATTCTGATCGCGGCTGCATTCTGGGATCCCAATGCACCTGTGCTCTTTACGCGCCATGATATTCTCAAAAATGATTTTAACCTCAAAGTCATTGCGGACATCACCTGTGATATCGAAGGCTCTATCCCCTCTACGAAACAGCCCTCTACGATTGATGATCCGATCTATGACTATGACCCGACCACAGACGAAGTAGCACCTGCACTCGCCGAAGAAGGCAATATTACAGTGATGGCCGTTGACAATTTACCTTGCGAGCTGCCCAGAGATGCCTCTACGGACTTTGGTATAGAATTGATCAATAACGTCCTTCCCAACCTACTGGGAGAAGTGGATAAGGACGACACGATCAAAAGAGCTACTATTACCAAAAACGGTGAGTTGACGGAGGACTACAGTTACCTTCAAGGGTTTGTAGACGGTGAGTAAAAATCACAGCTCATGGTTTAAACCGTGTGCAATGCGGCATGTACCGGGCGAACCGTTTTAACGGTTTACACATGAAAATCAACAAAAAAGGCTCCTTCGCAGGAGCCTTTACTACTAGGTTGGTAATCGGGTAAAGTCTTATCCGTTCATCGAGATGAGGAACTCTTCGTTGTTGCGAGTACCCTTCATTTTCGATAGTAGGAATTCCATCGCCTCCACACTGTTCATGTCAGCCATAAACTTACGGAGTATCCAGATTCTTGAGAGCTGTTCCTTATCAAGAAGCAGATCTTCGCGACGCGTACCAGATGCGGGCACATCCATCGATGGATAGATTCTTCTGTTGGAGAGTTTACGATCCAGCTGAAGCTCCATGTTGCCCGTACCTTTGAATTCTTCAAAGATTACTTCATCCATTTTAGAGCCAGTCTCGATCAATGCCGTAGCGATTATCGTCAATGATCCGCCGTTCTCCACATTTCTAGCTGCTCCAAAGAATCGCTTCGGCTTATGCAAGGCATTAGCATCCACACCACCAGAGAGTATCTTACCAGATGAAGGAATCACCGTGTTGTGCGCTCTTGCAAGTCTCGTGATGGAGTCAAGTAGGATCACTACATCATGACCACACTCCACCATTCGCTTGGCCTTCTCAAGGATGATGTTCGCCACCTTCACATGACGGTCGGCTTGCTCATCAAAAGTAGACGAGATCACTTCAGCCTTCACACTCCTGGCCATGTCAGTCACCTCCTCAGGTCGCTCATCGATCAACAAGATCATGAGGAACACCTCAGGGTGATTATCAGCTATTGCATTAGCAATATTTTTCAACAAGACTGTCTTACCAGTCTTAGGCTGTGCTACGATCATACCACGCTGACCTTTTCCGATAGGAGAAAACAGGTCGAGTATACGTGTCGAGTAGTTATCAGCTTTGTGGCTGAGGTTAAGCTTCTCTTCAGGGAAAAGGGGCGTCAGGTACTCAAATGGTACTCTGTCACGAATCTCCTCTGTAGTTCGTCCATTGACAGACTCCACTCTTAGCAGTGCGAAATACTTCTCGCCATCCTTTGGAGGCCTGATCTGTCCTTTCACCGTATCCCCTGTTCGGAGACCGAATAATTTTACCTGAGATGGAGATACATAGATATCATCAGGACTTGCGAGGTAGTTGTAGTCGCTGCTTCTCAGGAAGCCGTAACCATCCTGCATCATCTCAAGTACGCCTTCGTTTTCGATGATACCATCAAATTCCTTGACGTTATTGTTATAGTTCTGGCGCTTATTGCGCTGCTCGTCGCGGCGCTGCTGGCGCTGGTCATCATTCCTGTCCGACTTTCTCTCTGTTCTTTCAGGCTTGCTTGATGACTCCTCCTTTTCAGCATCATTGGCTTTGGGAGCTCTCGGCTCGCGCTTCTCTGACTTCTCAGAGCGATCACCTCGGCCTTTGGCCGGCTTTCTTTCCTCTTTGCCTTTTGCAGGAGCACTTTTGTCATCAGTCTCCAGGTTGAATGAGGCAAGTACATCTTCCTCTGCTGACTTCTTAGCAGGGGCTTTTTCTTCTTTCGCCTCGCCTTTTTCCTCCGGCTTAGACTCAGATTTTACATTCTCACGCTTTACTCTTGGAGCACGTTTCTTAGACCTTTCGGCTGATTCGGTTTTCTTGGGAGCAACAGTAGGTAAGTCTTTTTCGGGTGTAACGGCCTGTTGATCGAGGATACTATAGATCAAGTCTTGTTTGGCCTGTTTTTTAAAGTTTTTGACACCCATCTCTTCAGCTATATCTCGCAGTTCGGAGAGAAGCCGATCATTTAAATCTTCAATGTTATACATGGATTTACTGGAAGTAAATTAATTGGATACGAAACTATTTCGCGGTTGGAATTGAATATGAATAATAAGTATTGTGAACGCGTAAGGGGTGAGTTGAAAAAAGATTAACTCAACTGGTTCTTAGACACCACAATGATATTATAACCTCTAATGATTAACAAATAATTAAATAAAAAACTAGGTGCCCAATAAAGCCGCATTGATACGGTCAAAAGATTCTAAATCAGTGGATAATTGGCTTATTTTGCGGCAAATAGAATGGTATGCTAGTACTCAACGATATACGCGAAAACAAGACCCTGATGGCCGAACGACTGGCCAAAAGAGGCATCCAGGATGGGGCGACTCTCCTTGATCAAGCCATCGGTCTTGATGACCAACGCAAGCAGACTAAGTCAGAACTTGATGCAACATTGACAGAATCCAACACGCTGGCCAAGCAGATCGGCATGCTGATGAAAGAGGGCAAGCGTGATGAAGCTGAGGATATCAAAGCCAAAACATCTGAGTTGAAATCTACCTCTAAGGAGCTGTCTGAGCAGTTGTCTAATATTGAGCAAGAGCTACAGGTACTACTATACAATATTCCCAACGTCCCCAATGAGCTCGTTCCTTCAGGGAAAAATGAAGACGATAACATTACCACGTTTACGGTAGCTCACCTACCTGAATTACCAGCTGGCAGCCAACCACATTGGGAGTTGATCAAAGATTATGATATCGTGGATTTCGAGATGGGGGTCAAGGTCACCGGAGCTGGATTCCCATTTTACAAAGGTCAGGGAGCCAGGATGCAGCGTGCATTAATCAACTTCTTTTTGGATGAGGCAATCTCTGCGGGCTATTTTGAAGTACAGCCTCCTATAGTCATCAATGAGGCCTCCGGCTATGGCACGGGTCAGCTTCCTGATAAGGAAGGTCAGATGTACCATGCCACCGCGGACGATCTTTACTTGATACCTACGGCAGAGGTGCCCATCACCAATATGTATAGGGATGTCATCCTCGATGAAAGTCAGTTGCCGATTAAGAATGTAGCGCACACGCCTTGCTTTAGGAGAGAAGCTGGATCATGGGGCGCCCATGTGAGAGGACTCAACCGACTACATCAATTCGACAAGGTAGAAATTGTCCAAATCCAACATCCGGATAATTCCTATACAGCCCTTCAGGAGATGTGTGATCATGTAGAAGGTCTGCTCAAAAAACTGAATCTTCCTTACCGTATTCTTAGGTTATGCGGTGGAGACCTGGGCTTCACTTCAGCGATTACTTATGACTTTGAGGTCTACTCTGCAGCTCAGGAAAAGTGGCTGGAGTGCAGCTCCGTCAGCAACTTTGAAACCTATCAGTCCAATCGACTAAAGCTGCGTTTTAAAGACAAAGACAATAAGAAGCAGCTACTTCATACCCTCAATGGATCCGCCCTGGCGCTACCGCGAATATTGGCAGCACTGTTAGAAAACAACCAGCAGGCAGATGGCATCATGGTCCCTGAAGTGTTGAGACCTTACACTGGCTTTGATAAAATCGTAAAATAATCGAGATGTAGTATATTCATGGTCTTCAAACCGAATGACCATGAAACAACTCCTTGTCCTTATTTGCCTGGCACTACTTTGCTCGTGCGGAGATCAAAGCACAACCACAGAAAGCAGTAACCTCACCTATCCTGTAACGAACAAAGTCGATACCATCGACACATACTTCGGCCAATCCGTCCCTGATCCATACAGATGGCTGGAAGATGATCGAAGCGAGGAAACGGAGGCCTGGGTGGCCGCTCAAAACAAGGTGACGCAGGGTTACCTCTCGGCTATTGACTTCCGACAAGAAGTCGCTAATCGCCTCATGAAACTCGAAAACTATGAGAAGATCACGGCTCCAGATATGTCTGGCGACTATTATTACTACCGCAAGAATGATGGTCTCCAAAACCAATCAGTCGTCTATCGCACAACGGATCTGGGAAAAGAGCCTGAGGTTTTTATAGATCCCAACACTTTCTCAGAAGACGGCACCACGGCCCTTTCTACCCTAAGCTTCAATGAAGAAGGTGATATGGCCGCCTACTCGATCTCCATTGCTGGTTCGGACTGGCGGGAGATATTTGTGATGGATGCCAAGACTGGCGAGCGACTCTCGGATCATTTGAAGTGGGTCAAGTTCAGCGGCATTTCGTGGTATCAGGATGGCTTTTACTATCAGGGGTTTGACGAACCAGATGCTGATGACGCACTCAAGGGTACCACACAATTTGGCAAGATTTACTACCATACTGTAGGTACTGATCAATCTGAGGACGAGCTGATTTACAGTAATCCCGATAACCCTGAAAATCGATTTTCGGCAGACGTGACCAAAGATGATCAATATCTCGTCATCTACTCTGCAGAAAGCACTAGTGGCAATGCACTATATATCAAAGACCTTGGCCGTCGGGATAGCCAGTTTATCACACTCGTAGATAATTTTGACAATGATCATAAAGTGATCGGCACCAACGGCGATAAGCTACTGATAGAGACCAACTACAAAGCCCCCAATAATCGCTTGGTCTCAGTATCCCTTGACAATCCAACTCCTGACGATTGGCAGACACTCATTCCTGAAAAGGAACAAGTACTTAGTGCAGCGATCGCCGGCAATAAAATCATGGCGAGCTACCTGGTAGATGCAAAGACCGCCATTGAGCAATATGCGCTGGATGGCTCATTCGAAAAAGAGGTCGCCCTACCGGGAATAGGTACGGTCTATGGCTTTGATGCTGCTCCTGACGAGGAGGAGTTCTATTATACCTTCACCTCCTTTACCGAACCTGCCTCAATATACAAGTACGATATTCCGGTAGGTGAATCTACACTATGGAGGCGGCCTGAAATCGACTTTGATCCCGATCAATATGAGACGAAGCAGATCTTTTATACTTCCCATGATGGCACCAAAGTACCGATGTTCATTGTCCATAAGAAGGGACTGGAGTTGAATGGCAAGAACCCAGCCTGGCTTTATAGCTATGGCGGATTTAATATCAGCCTGCGGCCATCTTTTAGTGCTTCACGCATCGCATGGCTGGAGAATGGTGGTGTATTCGCTATGCCCAATATACGTGGAGGCGGTGAATACGGAGAGGAGTGGCATGAGGCCGGCACAAAACAGAAAAAACTCAACGTTTTCAATGATTTTATTGCGGCTGGGGAATATCTCATCAGTGAAGGGTATACTTCCAGCGAGTACCTGGCGCTGCAGGGTGGATCTAATGGCGGTTTGCTCGTGGGAGCGACCATCAATATGCGACCTGAGCTCGCCAGTGTAGCCTTTCCCATGGTGGGTGTGATGGATATGTTGCGCTATCAGTATTTTACGGTAGGCAGGGCATGGGCTACTGACTATGGCACCTCCGAGGACTCCAGGGAGATGTTTGAGTATCTCTATAGCTACTCTCCCATCCACAACATCAGTGAAACTGCGGAGTATCCAGCAGTAATGGTGACAACAGCCGATCATGATGATCGGGTAGTTCCGGCGCATTCGTTCAAGTATGCTGCGACCTTGCAAGAGAAGCGCGCGAACAACCAAAATCCATTGCTGATAAGGATAGAAACCAATGCGGGACACGGTGCAGGTATGTCGATGGAGAAACGTATCCAACTCACTGCCGATATGTACTCCTTCGCTTGGTACAACATGGGTATCATCCCTCCGATGGTACAAAAGAATATGTGATCATGACAATCAGAAAAGGTAAAGAAGAGGATTTAGTAGCTGTTTTTGAACTGGTGAGAGAGTTAGCGATCTACGAAAAGGCGGAGGATCAGATCACCACCACCTTAGAACAGGTGAAAATCGACGCGTTTGGCAAGCACCCGATCTTTGGCTTCTTTGTAGCGGAGGAAAAGGGCACTATTCTGGGTGCGGCAATTTACTATACACGATACTCCACCTGGAAAGGCAAACGCCTCTATCTGGAAGACCTGATCGTGACCAAGAAGGCCCGTGGTAGCGGCCTGGGCCTGGCACTTCTGGACCAGATTGTAGAGGAAGCACGAGCAACCAATTGCACGGGGGTGATGTGGCAGGTGCTGGATTGGAACGAGCCTGCCATCGGCTTCTATGAAAAGTACGGTGCGTCTTTAGATAAGGGGTGGATCAACTGCCACCTCGACTTCTAAACGACTTCTTCCATTACGGTACGGAAAGCTACATGCTTATACTTGTAGCGATCCATGTGCTCTTTCACAAGCTCCGGCGCAAACTTGTCAAGATACACCTCCACGTGATCCATGCTCTCTGCAAAATATTGGATGGAGTAGGTCGTGTCTTCATTTTCCGTCTCATTCAGTAGCCTGAATATCTTGTTGTGCTTGAAAAGGCCTGTATCAAGCACGGCAGGGATATGCTCTTCACGCATCCAGTTGAGCCACTCCGATTCCACATCTTTTTCAATATTTACAGTTACATTATATAGGATCATCGCAAACTTTGTTTTGCGTTCAAAGTTACGGGTGAGTTCTGTATGAAGAAATCAAAAGAGCAAATAGTTGGTTGGATATTCATTGTCCTGCACCTGGTGGGGATTGCTGGCTTTAGCATTGAAGCAACACAAGCCCTCTTCCAATGGCTGACCCCATTCAATCTGCTGATTTCACTGGGACTACTACTTTGGCTCCACCCCGGTTGGAATTATCAATTTGTACTACTCAGTATCATTGTGGGGCTATTGGGGTACCTTATAGAGGTGGCAGGAGTCAATACAGGTCATATTTTCGGGGACTATACTTACGGTGAGACGCTAGGCCTCAAGCTATGGAACACACCGCTCATGATAGGTGCCAACTGGCTGATGATGATCTACTACACCAGCGCTATCGCGAAAAGGATAACCAGTGTGCGAGTCTTTCAAATTGTGCTCGGGGCAACCCTCATGGTGCTCATGGATTTACTGATCGAACCAGTAGCGATTACATTCGACTATTGGACTTGGTCGGGAGACGGTATCCCAATCCAAAACTATATTGGATGGTTTGTGAGCGCTCTACTTCTTCACACAGTTTATACTAGTGTAGAGAATCGAAAAAATAGTGCAGCACTCTATTTAGCAATTGCTCAATTGATTTTTTTCGCCGTGCTGAACATTCTAAGAACAATTTGATTCACCCGGAGTTTAAGTTCATGTTACATGTCATACGAGTAAAAGGGTTTTAAAAAAAGAAAGAGCTGTGAGCAATTACTCCATAAAAGATCTAGAACATTTATCAGGCATCAAAGCACATACGATCAGGATATGGGAGCAGCGCTATGCCTTTATCAATCCCAAAAGGACTGATACGAATATTCGTTACTACGACGATCGTGATTTACGCTTAGTACTTAACGTAGCATTACTGAAGGACAATGGTTATAAAATCTCCAAGATCGCCGAAATGTCGGTCGCTGAGATGAAAGATGCCGTACTTCAAATCACAGAAAAAAATCTGAAATACCCGGATCAGATTCACGCATTGGTGTTATCCATGGTGGATCTGGACGAGGACAGGTTCGAAAAGATCATGTCGACCAATATTCTCAAGATCGGATTTGAGAAAAGCATGATCAATATCGTTTATCCATTCCTTTCAAAGATTGGTATACTCTGGCAGACAGGAGCAATTAATCCGGCACAAGAGCATTTCATTTCTAATCTGGTTAGGCAAAAGCTAATTGTGGCGATCGACGGTCAGTTTGTCTCCATCCATGAGAAGTCAAAAAAATATGTGCTTTACCTACCGGAAGGTGAGTTGCATGAATTAAGTCTTCTTTTCTCCGACTTCCTGATCAAAACAAGGCAGAACCGCACTATATATTTAGGTCAATCACTACCCCTGCATGATCTGGAAGAGGTCTATAAAATTCACAAACCCGACTACCTACTGACAGTACTTACATCAGCCCCTGGTCCTGCCGAGGTTCAAAATTACGTAGACACGCTAGCTGAGAAGTTTAGTGATGCTATGATACTACTCACTGGCTATCAGGTCGTAGGGCAAGACATAAGACTGCCTGACAATGTTCTGATCTTTAACAGGCTTGAAGAACTAATAGAATTCGTAGAAGAAAACAGCATGGAGTATGTTTAACTAAACATAAACAAAACCTATCGCCTCATAAGCGAGAAAAAGCCCTCTGAAATTAATTTCAGAGGGCTTTTTTGTGTTAAAGCTTTTGGAATAACTTTCTTTTGTTTAATCTTTTTATCAAATAGATAAACAAATATTTGTCTTTTGTTTAATGATGACGTACATTTGATTCAACAAAAACAGAAAGAGTTATGACAGCAATGGAATTTAGTTACCGATTAGATCAAATGTCACCTAGCTTAAAGCCTTTCGCTTTGAAACTGACGCGAGACAATGAAGACGCCAATGACCTTCTTCAGGAGACTATGCTAAAAGCGTATACTAATCGTGAGAAGTTTGCTGACGGCACCAATCTCAAAGCATGGTTGTATACCATCATGAAGAACACCTTCATCACCAACTATCAGCGAATGATGCGTCGTAATACCTTTATAGATACGACTGACAATCTACATTATATCAATTCTTCTGGCAGTACCATTCAAAACCTGGCCTATAGTAATTTCACAATGGAGGATATTGACGGTGCGCTGGAGGTACTTCAAGACACTTACAAGAAGCCTTTTCTTATGCATTTCAGAGGTTTCAAGTATCATGAAATTGCAGAGAAGTTGGCGATTCCGATAGGAACTGTTAAGAATAGAATTCATATTGCGCGCAAAGAGCTCAAGGCTCACCTTAAGACGTACGCATACAAGAATTAAGACATGACTAAACTGAAAGTCTGTGTCATAGGATCAGGCTTTGCCGGTTTATCCACTGCTACTCACCTCGCTGACCAAGGTCACGAGGTTTTTCTTTTAGAGAAAAATGATTCGCCAGGTGGTAGGGCAAGGCAATTTCAAGTAGACGGGTTTACTTTCGATATGGGACCATCCTGGTATTGGATGCCCGATGTTTTCGAAAGATACTTCGCTAATTTCGGAAAAAAGGTTGACGACTATTATGAATTGATCAGACTAGACCCCTCTTATGCTGTCATATTTGGAGAGAAGGAGTTCGTCGACATTCCTGCCAAAATGATAGAACTAGAGGCGCTATTTGAATCCTATGAGCAGGGTAGCGGCGCTAGACTCAAGACATTCCTCGAGCAGGCCAAATATAAATATGAGGTAGGCATCAACGACCTTGTCTACAAGCCAAGTCGTTCGCTGCTGGAGTTCGCTGATCCTCGACTCCTTTATGGAGTCATTAAGATGGATGTGTTTCAGTCCATGGCTAAGCATGTTCGTAAATTTTTCACTCATCCTCAGCTTTTGAAGCTAGTTGAGTTCCCGGTGCTTTTTTTGGGTGCCATACCCGAAAACACGCCTGCACTTTACAGCCTGATGAACTACGCTGATATGTCATTGGGGACTTGGTACCCTAAAGGCGGAATGCATAAGATCATTGAAGGAATGGTCAAACTTGCGGAAGAGAAAGGCGTGACATTCCATTATGATCAAGAAGTCGTTAAGCTAAAGTACTCAGGAAGAAGAGTCTCTCAAATCCAAACCATCAACAAGACCTTTCAAGCACATGTAATTGTAGCAGGCTCTGATTATCATCACATTGACCAGCATGTCCTGGACAAAGAGGTGAGAAACTATTCTGATGAATATTGGGATAAGCGCGTGATGGCACCTTCATCACTCATCTTCTATCTCGGTGTTAATAAACGCCTCAAAAATCTCCGCCATCACAATCTCTTCTTCGATGAAGACTTTGATTCACATGCTCACGAAATCTATACTGATCCAAAGTGGCCGTCAAAACCACTATTTTATGTTTCCGTCCCTTCTCAAACGGATGACACTGTAGCCCCTGAGGGTTGTGAAAACTTGTTTTTGTTGATGCCTGTGGCGCCTGATCTCGGAGACGAGGAAGCTACGCGCGAAGAGTACTACAATGTGATGATGGATCGGCTAGAAAAACTCACCGGACAGAAGATAAGGGAACATGTCATCTACAAACGAAGCTATGCGCATAGTGATTTTAAGAACGACTATCATGCCTTCAAAGGCAATGCCTATGGCCTGGCCAATACCTTAATGCAGACGGCCATTCTAAAGCCAAGCCTTAAGAACAAACACCTTGACAATCTCTACTTCACGGGTCAACTGACAGTACCGGGACCTGGCGTGCCTCCATCACTGATCTCAGGTCATGTAGTGGCGAAAGAGGTAATGAAGGATTTTGGTTAGGGAGTCACAGATTACTACCTGGTATTCTCCTCAAGCCATTTTTTGATCTGATCGAAGGTCATTTCTCCCGTTGACACTGAGATTACTAGTTCATATTTCTGATCCTGATTAGCATAAATATCAAGTTGTTCATTCATTAAAATAAGTCTGGCCAGGACATAGCCAGTTCTTTTGTTACCATCTATAAACGGGTGATTCTTAACGATGCTTTCAAGAATGGCTGCAGCCTTGTCTATAGCGGTAGGATAAAGTTCAACTCCATCGAATGTCTGATAAGGTCGATACAAAGCTGCATCTAGCAGGCCTGTATCCCTGATTCCATTTGATCCACCAAACTGTTCAATAAGAATCGAATGAATTTCTAATACTTCTGTCTCGGATATCATTGAGCCAGTCTAGACAGCAGTTCTTTATCTTCTGCAAGGATCCTTCTGAGATTTTGAGAAAGAGCTATCGACGATTCAGACTTGTCTTGGACCAACTTCAGGTAATTAAAAACTTCTTGAAGTGCTGGCTCTGGTGCGTGCTCCAGGAGCTCATTAATTGCAATTTTAACTTCTTCTCTGCTCATAGTTTAAAGTTAAGAATTTAGCAATAAATGTCCTGTCAGCGAGGGCATAACGGTCTGCCTCTTTTTAAATCGAACATCATTTTCATGGTGGAAACAAAACACCAACCCTCTTCGATAAGAGTTATTCAATCAATTTACACGCTGGCCCAAACAAAATTCCACTTAAATTGTCTTTTGTGTAGATTTTATATTTCTGCTAAGAGATACCCTGTATAGTATGTCCCTGAAAAGTCACGTCGAGTTGTATAATGAAACTGCATTGAAATGCAGCAAACTGATCACTCAGCACTATAGCACATCTTTTTCACTGGGTATCAAGACATTGGATCGTAAGTTTCACTTCCCGATTTATGCTATTTATGGCTTTGTCAGATATGCTGATGAGATAGTAGATACTTTCCACGATCACGATAAGAAGGAACTTCTCGATCGATTTACAGCCGAGACTTATCAATCTATCGATGAGCAAATAAGCTTAAACCCAGTACTGCATTCCTTTCAGTTAGCTGTTAATCAGTATAATATAGATAGGGAGTTGATAGCCGCCTTTTTGTACAGCATGGAGATGGACCTCACTGAACAAGACTATGACCAGCAGAGCTACGAGAAGTATATCTACGGATCGGCAGAGGTAGTTGGGCTTATGTGCCTCAGGGTCTTCTGCGAAGGTAACGATGCAGAATATCAGCGGCTCAAACCAATGGCCAAGCGTCTTGGTGCGGCTTTCCAGAAGGTGAACTTCCTGAGAGACATCAAAAGTGACTTTGACGACCGAGGAAGAATCTATTTCCCCGGTGTTGATTTCAAAAATTTCTCGGAAGCTGACAAAGCGGCCATTGAGGAAGATATTACTGCTGACTTTGAAGCAGCGCTTGTCGGTATTAAGCAACTGCCCAAGGGCGCAAAAATGGGTGTTTATCTCGCCTACATCTACTACATCAAGTTGTTTAACAAAATCCAGAATCTGCCTTCTTCGAAAATTCTAAGCGAACGTATCCGCATTCCGGACTTTAAGAAAATGATATTACTCGGTAAATCCTACTTCATGCACAGGCTCAATTATCTCTGAGATGCCCGTCTACCTGTATGTTCTGTTACTCAGCCTGGCTTATCCGCTAGCGCAATCATTTGAACGACGGCTGAAGTACGCCACAAAGTGGAAGGCTTTGTTTCCCGGGCTAATAATAACGGCCGCCTTTTTCTTAATCTGGGATGAAATATTTACTCAGCGAGGTGTTTGGGGATTTAATCCGGATTATCTCGTCGGTTGGTTTATTGGTCATATGCCTATTGAAGAGTGGATGTTCTTCATTATAGTGCCGTTTGCGAGCGTTTTCATTTACGAATGTGTGCTCTATTTTCTCCATAGAGGCCTGATGGGTCAATCTCCAAGAGTCATTTCCATTTTGCTGGCGATAGCACTAATAATACTTAGCTTCATCCATTTCGAAAAGGATTATACTTTTTGGGCTTTCTTCTTCACAGGAGTCTTGCTCGCCATACATGCCTACATAGACAAGGCTTACATGGGTGACTTCTACATCGCTTATCTCATTCATCTTATTCCCTTCTTCATTGTCAACGGAGTATTGACAGGTAGCTGGCTGGAGGCCCCCATCGTATGGTACAACGATGAAGAAAACCTCGGTATCCGACTGTTCACCATTCCGATAGAGGACTCCATCTATGGCATGCTCCTGCTCCTCATGAATATTTCCTTCTACGAATATTTCAAAATTAAGCTAGCGGTAAAACATAATTGATAGCAACGTGTTTTCAGGGTATGTTGAATCTTAAGGTATCTATCGACCCCAATTCGGGCTTTTGCTTTGGCGTGGTATATGCCATCGAAATGGCCGAAGAGATACTCAAAGAAGAGGGTCTGCTTTACTGTCTTGGAGACATAGTACACAATGATGAAGAGGTGAGACGCCTGGAGCAGCTAGGTCTGCGTATCATCAATCACGATGAACTGAAGATGGTCAAAGGAGCCAAGGTGCTCATCAGGGCTCATGGCGAACCCCCCTCCACCTATGAACTGGCTATGGCCAATGATCTTGAACTGATAGATGCGTCATGTCCGGTGGTGCTCAAGCTTCAAAACAGGATAAAGAATTCATATGACAGAGATGACCATATCTACATTTATGGTAAGCATGGCCATGCGGAGGTCGTGGGACTCTTAGGACAAACCAGCAATGAGGCTGTGGTGTTCCAGGATCTTGAAGAACTGGATCTTGAGACCATGCCACGCAACATTACGCTCTATAGCCAGACCACCAAGAGTACTGACAAGTTTTACGAAATCACAGAGGTGCTGAGAAATGCCGGCATTGCCGTCAACTCCAATGATACCATTTGTCGACAGGTAAGTAATAGAGACAAGCAGCTTAGAGATTTTGCGCAGCAGTTTGACGGTATCATTTTCGTTTCGGGTACGAAATCCTCTAATGGCAAAGTATTGTACAATATCTGCAAGCAGAACAACCCAAATACCCACTTCATCTCAAGTGCTAATCAATTGGACAAAACCTGGTTTGGTGCTAATCATTCGATAGGAATCTGCGGAGCGACCTCTACGCCTATGTGGCTCATGGAAGAGGTGAAAAACACCTTGTTGACCTACTAATATTCTAAATTTGTACCAATGCACTGGCTTCTGAACACGGCGATTGTGATCGGCACCTTCTTTTTTATGGAGGGAGTAGCCTGGTTTACACATAAGTATATCATGCACGGGATACTTTGGTCCTGGCATAGGTCGCATCACACGGTCCACCCCCATCCCCTGGAGCGCAACGACCTCTTCGCGCTAGTCTTCAGTATTCCTTCGGTGTTGCTGATCGTATTAGGTTTCGAGCTACCGCAAATTGGGTGGCTGAAGTTCGTTGGCTTTGGCATTCTCGGATACGGAATCTTCTACTTTATCTTTCACGACATCATTGTCCATCGCAGGATAAAAATCAAGTTCAAAGCGGAGCATCCGTACATGAAAAGGATCATGCATGCACACTACGTCCACCATGAGAAGCACAGCAAAGAGGGGGCTGAAGCTTTCGGGTTCCTATATGCGCCCAAGAAGTATACACCTAATGAAAAGCGTCAGAAACCCGAATCTCAAACTTCGTAAGTCCATCATTTCTACTGTAGATCAACTGGCCATGATGGGCTCTTACAATCTTCCTGGATAAAGCCAGCCCCACGCCTGTTCCTTCCTTCTTAGTGGTGAAAAAAGGGACGAAGATATCGCCTTCCATTTCCGTACTTACCCCATCTCCGTTATCCGCTACCGCAATGATCAGCTCCCGATCCTGTCTTGAAATCTCAATGGATATATAAGCATCCTGTTTATCAGAAGTTGCCTCCAGGGCATTCTTGGCCAGATTAACTAGTACCTGGTTCATCAGGTCGGGATCGATAAGCGCATCTTCTTCTCTAGTCAATACTAACTCTACTTTGGCTGATGGGTATTGCTGCTTCAAGCCAGCTACCTGACCTTCAAGGCTATCTTTAAAATCAGCGAGTGGCATGCGTTTCTTGTTTGGAGAAATCTCTCTATTTACCATTCGGTAAGCATTGACAAAGCTGAGCATGCCTGAAGTTCGACCCTCAATACCTCGCAAACTGATGGCAATATTTTTCTGATCCTTATCGCTCAAAGACCTCACCTTATCATCGTCAAGTAGCTTTTGATTGACCACCTGAATTAAGGACAAAATCGGCGCAGATGAGTTCATGATCTCGTGTGTCAATACGCGCAACAGCCTCTGGTAGCTCTCCAGTTCATTGAGCTCCAGCGTAGAGGTGAGATTGTAAATAGACGCCAACCTATACGGCTGACCTTTGAGGGCAAAAGGCTCAGTACGTATCAGTAGCTTTTTTAGTCTCTGATCCGTGATCACTTCTCCTTTTATTTCATCGCTACCAGCCAGTACCTTATAGAGGGCAGGATAATCGTTAGAAAGGTCATGGATGCTTGAGAGGTGAGACAACTGGAGTAGCTTCAGAACCGACTTGTTAGAAATGATCACCTCACCAGAGGGCTTGTAGCAGATCAGCCCGATTTTCACATGCTGATACACTGTCTTGAGCAACTGATAGTCTGTAGCAATCTGGGTGTTGAGTTGTTCAAAACTTCGGGTGATAATATCAAAGGCTTCTTTGAGTTTTTCAAATTCTCCAAATTCCCGATAGGAGCGATTAAAATCATGGTGTGCTATAGAGGTCAGAAACCTTGACCAGGCACGTTCCAGCCTCTTTAGCCGCCAAATCAACTCCACCGTGGCGATGATAGCCAGCAGCCCAAACATGATAGGAGTCACCACAAAATCAGTGGTGAAGTAAGTGACATTTGCAGCCATGATCAGTGCGAAGAGGATGATCACCCTGACATAAATACTTACGTCATACCGGCTAAATCCCATACTTCCTGATTTTTCGATACAGGGTATTTCTACCAATGCCGAGTTCCTTAGCCGCCTTGGTCATATTACCTTCAAACCGGTGAATCACCTCTTCGATCTTCTGCTTTTCCACGGCATATAGATCGTCGGTCTTTTCCGGTTTTCGATCTGTTGGAGTGATATCTTCTGCCAACAGCTGGCCATCCTTCATGATAATTGCCCGCTCTATACTATTTTCCAATTGCCGCACATTCCCAGGCCAATCATAGCTTTCCAGCAGCGCTAATTGTTTCGAATCTATGGTCGTCTGCTTGTTGTATTTCCGATTGTACCGATCCATAAAATGATGAACAAAGAGCCCAATATCTGACAGACGAGACCTTAAAGGCGGCAGATCAATCGCCACGGTATTGATGCGATACAGCAAATCTGCCCTGAAGCTGCCTTCATTCACCAGAGCTTCTAAGTCACGTCCAGACGCAACAATGAGCCTAATGTCCACTGCCCTTGAGTCTCGCGACCCTATGGGCTGTACTTCCTGCTTTTGCAATACCGAGAGCAGCTTGACCTGTAGTTCAAGTGGTATTTCACCTATTTCATCTAAAAACAGCGTACCCATATTGGCTAGCTCTATCAACCCGACCTTGCTTTGTCTGGCATCAGTAAATGCCCCAGACTCGTACCCGAAAAGGCTCGACTCGAATAGACTGGCTGGCAAGGCGGCTAAGTCCACATGTATAAATGGCTCGCCAGATCGATTGGAGTGATGATGTATCCATTTTGCCATCACCTCTTTGCCAGTACCATGATCCCCTGTAATCAATACTGAGGCGTCTGTTGCCGCCACCTTGCTTGCCATCGTCCAGGTCTTTTTCATTACTGTAGATGTGCCCAACACAGTGTCGGTTGGCTTGTGATAATGCTCGAGTAGTTGTTTGTTGTGGGAGCTGCTATCGCGCAATGCTTGCCTGGAAGCGGCGAGCTGTTGAGCTGCATTGACAGTGGCTACTAATTTTTCGTTGACAAAAGGCTTCTCCAGGAAATCAAATGCACCACGTTTGACCGCTTTTACTGCTAAGTCGAGCGCTCCGTGCGCTGTGAGAATAATGATCGAAACCTCCGGATATCGCTCGAGTATTCGACTGATCCATACCAATCCTTCGGCACCATCAGACCGTCCAATGGCAAAGTTCAAATCCAATAATAGCACCTCAGGATTTGCCGTCAGTTCGGCGAACTCGAGCTTAGAGGGATGATCAAGTGTCAGTATCTCGCCATACTCCTCTTCCAGCACCATCTTTAGGGTATGGCAGATCAACGGATCATCATCAATGGCCACAATTTGCATGAAGCAATATACTCATTCGGGTGTTCCAAGGTGGAACAGTCAGGCGTTCCATTTCGATCACAATTAGCAAAATACTGGGCAAAAATGTCGCTAACTCACTGGTTTACTTATATTTAAGTTTCCTGGCAGCCTTTTGGACATATAGGGGTCAAACGCTTCTAAAATGAGAACGACTATATTCAAATCCATCCTAAGAAACCTCTGGAAGAACAGGATAAATTCGGTCATCAATATCCTTGGACTAAGTCTGGGCTTGACCAGCTGTCTTTTCCTGTATGTGTACCTAAAGTATGAGCATACTTTTGATACGCATCAACCTAAAGCTGATCAGATTTTTCGTGTCAATGTCACCAAGCAGTATCCCAATCGTCTCATGCAGGATGGCAATACGGAATCTATGTTGGGTACAGCCATGCGCAATGAAATGCCTGATCTGGAAGCTGTCATTCAGACCTTTGGCCCTTCCAATGCACTAGTGAGCATACATCCATCTACTCCTGATGAGAGGACATTTGAGGAGCAGCGGAACGTTTTTTTCGTCGATAGTCTCTTTCTGAGATATATGGAGTATGACTTCCTTGCCGGTCATCCTCAGCGTGCATTGGATGATCAGAGTAGTATTGTGCTATCCTCCTATCTGGTTGAGAAGTACTACCCAGACTTTGTAGGCAGGGAGCTTGATCTCATCGGCAAAGAAATCGAGGTTTATGAAGAGTATCGATTGTTTATTACGGGCATCATCGATTCCCCACCCAGCAACTCCAACTTTCCATTCCATATTCTGGTCTCAGACGAAATCTACTACAAGCTTAATCCCTGGGACAGGGATAACTGGGGGAACATTTCCGCAGGAATGACATTCGCCATTCTGGGAAAAGGTCAGACACCTGAAAATATCGAATCACGATTTCCTGCATTGGTTGAAAAATACCGTACACCTGAAGATGCCGCAATAGTCAGCTACAGCCTCCTCAACCTTAAAGAGCTGCATAACACCTCGACCTGGGGTTATGCGGGTAACTATACCACTCCGGCACCTATGGAAATCGGATTTATTGCGGTAGGTATCTTCATACTCCTCTCAGCATGTATCAACTTTATCAATCTCCAGACTGCTCAGTCTGTGAACCGTGCCAAAGAAGTCGGTATTAAGAAAGTACTTGGAGGCAGCCGGTCTGGTATTATTGTTCAGTTTCTACTGGAGACTGCTGTCCTCACAAGCATCGCATTTTTGCTCGCACTATGGATGGCAGAGTTGATTCTTGATGGCTGGAACAACCTTTTGACCATCGTCCATGCCAATATGCAGCTAGATATGTCTGTGCTCATAGCCGGCACTCTACTAGTCGTACTGGTCACACTGATAGCTGGTCTTTACCCAGCGATCAAGCTGTCTTCATTTCGTCCTGTTGAGGCCCTTAGGATTCGATTTAGCATGAAAAGCAAGGGAACTCTAAACCTTAGGCAAGTGCTGGTAGTGATCCAGTTTGTCATCTCTCAAATATTGATCATCGGTACGATCGTCATATCAGTTCAGATGAACTACTTCCTGGAGAAAGATCTGGGATTTGACAAAGAAGGCATCCTACATGTCAGTACCTATACACCAAATGCTGAACAAATTGACCGACTTGTCAATGGTCTGAGCAGCATGCCTGAGATTTCAAGTTTTTCAATTGCCTCGGGTCCCCCACTCGATTTCGGAAAATATAACACATCGTTCAGAGAAGTCGGTCATGAGGAGAAAGGTGATATGAAGACTGAAAATAAATTTGTTGATCACCGCTACATTCCCAATTTCGACCTTCAATTGGTAGCAGGAAGAAACTTCCGTCCAGACGAATACCGGGATTCTATCACAGTGTTTATCGTTAATGAAGCTCTCGTCAAACAATTAAACGTCAACAGCCCGGAAGAGGCGATAGGTAAACGATTGCTGTGCTATGGTGTGACTGGTCCGATCATTGGCGTACTCAAAGACTTCCACACGATGGGTTTTTCGCAAGCCATTGGGCCAAGCATACTCTTTTCTCACAAATCTCGAGTCAATGGTGCTGACCTCAAGGTAGCTGGCGGCAACCTGTCTACACTCCTTCCAAAACTGGAAGTTCTCTGGAGAGAAGTGTTCCCAAGTCGAACCTTCAAGTACCAGGCGCTGGATGATTACATGCTTCTAGGCTATATCGTTGAAGATATCATGTTCAAGAGCATCCGGGCGTTTTGCATCGTAGCGATCATTATCGGCTGTCTCGGGCTGTATGGATTAGTATCCTTCCTGGCCATTCAGAAGACTAAGGAAATAGGTGTTCGCAAAGTGCTGGGAGCCAGTTATGGTCAAATCATCGGCATATTTTCTGGCCGGTTTTTTATCCTGGTTTCGGTCGCATTTGTCTTAGCAGCACCAGTGGCCTATATGGCCATGGGACTGTGGCTAGATAATTATACTTACCGGATCGACCTGAGTTGGTGGATATTCGCGCTAGGGCTGGTTATTACCCTCGGATTCACTGCTGTCACCATAAGTTATGTGTCATTGAAAGCAGCTCGTCTCAATCCTGCGGAGACTTTAAAGTTTGAATGATTCTTGTTAGGTTTTCCGGTAGGTCACCTATCGGAAAACCTTATTGCTCATGCTCAAAAAAAACTTTGTAATAGTTCATGCCTTTGTCAGCATCATAGCCGCGCTCGATCAGCTCACGCTTGCCATGGACGTAGAGATGGAAATTCTTATCCAGTTTGATGACTGAGCGGATGCCTCGCTTGGCCTGCTTCACAGCTGGTGATGATATCTCAAACTCATCCTGAAAGCCATCCATATCATGGGTACTGGCATAGTGGCTCTTATAGTTGTCAAATGCCTCACGGGTCTCAGGGGCCTGCAGTACTATCTCCTGAAACTCCTCTTCATCGAAGGTATCCTTCTCTTTGAAGTAGCCAACGGTACGATTGAGGAGATCTACCCGCTCTGACTTGTCATCTACCGGATGCCCCTCTACCGCAAAATTCTTGACCATGTCTAGGTACTGATTGGTCGTGTAGTATTCGTCCTCCAGGGGCTTGACTTTCAAAAAATCATCTTTCCAATACTTCGCTTCCTGATTCTTGTTGGTACGATCCACAATCGAAACGATATAGCCATCCTCCTGATTGGTATTAAAAATGATCGCTCCTTTATCCAGTTTATTGATATTCACTCCTTCCTCCGCTTCCAGTCCAAATCCAGTTTCCCCTGGATAGACTTTGAGAAAGGTCTCTTTGTTCTCGGATTTGAAGATGCCAATTGCGTCTATCACTTCTTCGTCCAACACACACTCTTCAAAGTGAACCACATATAGCTCCCCGGACTTGATATTGGTATGATTAGTACGATCATATAAGATTTGGCCGATGCTCAATGAGCCTGCAAAAAAACCAGTCTCACCTTCCAAAATCGCGCCTGTGACCTGATACATCTCGTTCAAATCAAGCTCCGCCGGATGAGTAAATTGATACTGCATGGCTTCCTTGAACGCCCCGGTGAAATACTCCTTGAGGAGCTTCCTTAGGTCTTCATCCTCCAGATCAAGCTTGGACTTGGAAAGTATCAGAGGCTCTTCATTCGCTTTGTTCCCGATCTTATGAATAGCAACTGAAGACAAGCGGGTATTAGAAAAATCGAAAAACATAGGTTAGACTCGGTTTACTTTGGTGATTATTATTTCCTTACCAGAATGCTAGTAGAAATACCAGCAACTGTGATAGGGGATTGTTTAGTAGTTCTTAAGCCAACTTCATCAAGCTTATGATCTTCAAGCACTACTGTCCAGGTTTCTGACGGTAGATCGATGGGCTTGGCCTCTTTACTACCGTTGTGGATTATGATGATCTCAGACCAGGTATCGCCATTGGCATTGTCGCTAATTGTGAAAGCGACAAGATTGTCTTCATCTGTTTCGATAAAAGATAAATGCTCCCGGATCATCTGGGCAGTCGGCATTCTGAATGCAGGATGGTTCTTCCTAAGTTGAATGAGTTGCTTATAATACCGGTGTACTTCCTTGTACTTTGCCTTTCGCGACCAATCGAGCAAGTTGATGGAGTCTGGTGACTCATAGCTATTCTCTACACCTTGCTTTGTACGCAGGAAGTCCGCTCCCGCATGCAAAAATGAAATGCCCTGGGAGGTCAACACTACCGTCTCAGCGAGTTTATGCATTCTGATAAGCTCCTTCTCAGTAGCCTCGGGATTTGTCAATACCAGCTTGTCCCATAGCGTATGATTGTCATGGCACGAGACATAGTTGATCGTCTGTGTCGGCTCTGCGGCCCAGGCCGACTTGGAGTAGTTTACACTATCGTAAATTATATCAGGATGCTCTGTAGCCGCCACTATCCCAAACTTGACGCTTTCTTCCCGACCTGACCTGCCGGAAACAAACCCCTGGTCCTTTTCCTCATACCAATGCCCCTTGAGCGCATCTCGTAATTCATCACTAAACACCGCGATATCATCCAACTCAGCCGTATTGGCCTTAAGAGCGCGGAGGCTATCAGGAAGCGGTGAACCCCCTGCTGTCCAACCCTCTCCATAGATGAAAATGCTGGGGTCAATCTCTTTAAGCCTTTCGGATACGGCATTCATCGTCTGAATATCATGGATGCCCATCAAGTCGAACCTGAACCCATCCATATGGTACTCCTCTGCCCAATAAGCCACTGACTCGATGATAAACTTGCGCATCATTGCGCGCTCCGAAGCGGTCTCGTTACCACAAGCTGCGGCATCTGACCAGCCACCTTCGTCATTTTGACGGTAGTAGTAGCCCGGGACGAGCTGATTGAAGTTGGAGGCCTCAGTCGCTCCTGTGTGGTTATAGACTACATCCAGGATCACCCTAATGCCTTTGTCATGCAGCGCCTTGACCATGGTCTTGAATTCGCGGATACGCACTGCACCGTCGGCAGGATCAGTTGAGTAGGACCCTTCAGGTACATTATAGTTTTGAGGGTCATAGCCCCAATTGTACTTTCCATTGCCAAGCTTAGTCTCATCCAATGACCTGAAATCGAAAGCTGGCAGGATGTGTACATGAGTCACCCCTAGATCGGCGATATGATCCAGGCCAGTCATCACACCCTCAGGACCAACGGTACCCGATTCCGATAGGCCGAGAAACTTGCCCTTGTGCGTGATGCCTGACTGCTCGTCTATGGATATGTCTCGCACATGTAGCTCATAAATGATAATGTCATTCGCCCTAGCCAATGGAGGTCGACTGTCCTCTGCCCAGCCAACTGGATCGGTCTTGTCCAAGTCGACGATCATCGCCCGCCGACCGTTGGCTCCAACAGCACGGGCATATGGCTCTGCCACCTCATCCAAAGTCTGCCCGTCAATACTCGCCTGAACTGTGTAGTATCGGCCATGGTAGTCCCCGGAAAGGGTTAACGACCAGAGACCGTCCTGGCTTTGCCGCATATCGTGCTGTTCGATGGCTTGTCCGCCTAGTCCCTGATCATATATCCTCAAGATGAGTTGATCCGCAGTTGGTGCCCAAACATTCACGGTAGTGCCGGTAGTGCTATAGGCCATGCCTAAGGTGGCATCCACGGGAGCCGGATAGTCAGTGTAATCCATATAGGTTGGCTTGGTTTCGCATGCCAACAGCGTTATCAGCGATAGGCATACTCCCAGGAGCTTCATCATATTGTTAGTCCTTATTCAATGACCAAAATAACAGTATTTGAGGTTAGTCGGGCGATTAATCCAATACATATTGCGAATAGCGGCATTGATCGAAATTCCCAAAAACGGATAGGCTTAATCTCTACTTTTGAAATGTGTTAATACTGAGCTAACACAAAACCAACAACCAAAAGCTAAGCAAAATGTCAATGCAGAGAATAGAACGTATCGAGGAAGTATGGAAGCCCATTGAAGATTTTTCTAACTACGAAGTATCCAACAGAGGAGAAATCAGAAGCAAAGACCGCAAAACCTGGCACAAGGGCAGTCAAAATTTCATGAAGATCAAAGGTAAAGTCATGAAGCAACGGTGGAACAAGACGTGCAAATGCTTTTTCCTCGATCTGATCAATGATGATGGCAAGCGATGTACCGTATATCCGCACAAAGAAGTAGCCAAGGCTTTTTGCATCAATGTGATGCCGGACAAGCTGACCATGCTGATCCACATCGATAACGATCCTAAAAATAATGACTCGACCAACCTGGAATGGGTGAGTCCTTCAGACCATATGGCTTTCCAATTCAAGATGGGCAACAAAGACAATTATAAAGTCTGGAAAGTCCGTAAGAAGAAGTACAAGAATGGCTTCAAACCTGAGACTGTTTTTAAAGGGCGGCCAAGGAAATCTGAAAGCGACCCAGATCCCACAATAAACGTGGCTGAATTAGAGATGAGCGCTGCAATGGCGTAAGTAAACCTTGATGAAATAGGCTAAAATTCATTTTGGTACCAAA
>CAYGOT010000074.1:0-24435 GCA_964351595.1 uncultured Roseivirgaceae bacterium
CGCCACCCCTCGCGACGGTGCTCGAGAACTCAAGACCAATAATCCACAAAACGCGCTCCTTGAGAGCATTGAGATCACGCAGCTTATGCTCAGAACTCGTAATCTTATCGACCAACAATTCTAGTTCATTAGTGCGCTCTTTTACTTTCCTTTCGAGCTTATCTTTTTGCTCTTCGATGATCCTTTTTTTCTCAATTTCCTGTTCATTTTTTAGCTTTTCCTTCTTTATGATCTCGTCACTCAGGTTTTTACGTGCTCTGTTTAACCTGCTCGCCAAACCTAAGGAGAAGAGCACCACCTGAGCAGCTACTCCGTATTGAATCAAATAGCGCGTAAAGAAGTTATCCGGTAGATACCCCAGCTCTCTGAAGATGAACAGCACGCCACCAATATTGAGCAGAAGATAGGCAGCCAGGAACCATAGTGCGGGTTGGTACCCTTTACGATAAACGATAATACTTACTACTGTGATTGTGGTCATTACGGTAGTGCCTAGTATCCCAATGATGGTATTGGCTTCATTGAGCCAGTTGTCACCAGTCGCATAGCTCCAAGCCCATAGTCCTAGCGGAATAATATACAATGCTATTAGCCCTGTAAGGAACCGGTTCCATCTCGGAATATATTCAAGAGTATTGAGATAGGATTTGGTGAATAGTATCCTGGAGACATTGGTTATCGGAATGATCAGAGCGAAGAAATGTACGTCCCAGTAAGGATCCTCCGGCCAGAAAAACTCTCTACTGAAACCGTAGAAAAAGAAAAGGTACAGACCAATACCGACAATTGACAGTACATAATAGAGGTAGCTAACATCTTTGACTGAGACATAGATCATTAGGTTGTAAAGCGACATCACCAGTATAAGGCCAAAAAAGATGCTTTGTCCAATCAGCCGCCAGTTAGACTCAGCTCTGTGCTGTTGATATGGAATCAATCGGATCTGTGTCGTTGATCGCGAGATATCTAGGGGGTAGGATACTGTGAGCTTGGCCCAATAAAGTCCACTCCTGGTGATGGGCACGAGGTTGGTGTGAGATGGATACACCTTATCCGACATTGGCAACATCTTACCTGTGGATCCTATCAATTTGCCTCGGGAGAAAAGTGACGCCTCCCCCCATTGCCCAAGTTCGATGAAATAGGGAAAATCCGATGATTGTACCTTTATATCGAGCTGCACCCAGTACTCAACCCCTTGCTCATCAAGGAATCCCTCAAAAAGTCGACTCTTAAGGCTATCTTGATAAAGTGGCGATACATGTAAGTCTCCAGCCTTTGACAGGAGTGGTAGACCTAGTATCAATAACAGCACAGCAAGACGAAGCACGGTAAGCATTTTTAGCTAATTTAGTTATTCTCATCATGATGAAGCAGGGCAAGAAAAACAAGATACTGATTGCAGAAGATGATTTTGTGGTAGCTAAGAATCTCAGCCTATCACTCTCTGATCGAGGCTATAAAGTGCTTGACATCAAAGAAAGCGGTGAGGAGCTGCTCATAGCTATCCGATCCCAACAGCCAGATCTGGTCATATTAGACATCAACCTTGCAGGCTTTATTGATGGTATTGCGGTAGCAGGTCAAATCAATGAGCATATGGATATACCCATACTCTACCTGACGTCAGATAGAGATCGCATGACGCTGGAGAAAGCTAAGCTGACTCACCCCGCAGGATACCTCATCAAGCCGTTTGATATCGATGAATTGGTATCAGCGATAGAGTTGGGTATCTACAATCATACATTAAGCAGAGCGGCGGTAGGACGAGAGTCAGATGAGGCCATGATCAGTGAAACGCATCTCTTTGTAAAGGCTAAAAACCGACTGGAAAAGGTCAAATTTGAGGACATTCAGTATGTGGAAGCCAATGATATTTACGCCAGTTTAGTGACGGCTAAGCACACCTACATATTGAGCTACCCGCTCAAAACCATTGAGACTATGTTTCCTTCAAACATTTTCATGAGAGTGCACAGATCCTTTATCATCAACCTCAATCAGATAGAGGCGATTGAGGATAATACCATTCAAATAGCTAAGAAAAATATTCCTATTGGAAAAACCCACCGTGCCGAACTTATGAAAAGGCTTTCGATCATTTAGCCAAATTTCCTTCACCTCAAAAAAGATGACATTGACCCTGATTTAAGTGCCGCTGACCAGCTGCAATCGATTTCAAATAGATGAACTGAGTACTTTGTTCAGAATTTCATTGCAGTTAACCCTATGGCCAGCACTTCTTTCACATATGCAGGATGGATCGCAGTACTATCGTATGTTGGGGTCATCCTTTATTTCGTCATCAGAGGGGCTCGTCAAACAAAGAGTATTAATG
This sequence comes from uncultured Roseivirgaceae bacterium, assembly GCA_964351595.1. Classification (GTDB taxonomy): domain Bacteria; phylum Bacteroidota; class Bacteroidia; order Cytophagales; family Cyclobacteriaceae; genus UBA6059. The sequence goes on from CAYGOT010000074.1 coordinate 2,342, forward strand.
ATTATGCGCTAGGTAGCATTGCCTTCTCACCCGTCGCGGTAGGACTAGCGCTGGCTGCTTCCATGACCAGTGCGGCCACTTTCATTATCAACCCAGGTTTCATTGCTTACTATGGAGTAAGTGGTTTCATTTCACTGGGAGTGGTCTTCGCCATCTCTGCGGTCATTTCACTGATCATACTAACTAAAAGTTTCAGAAAGATAGGTCAAGCGATTAAAGCCATGACCATGGCTCAGTGGATTGGTCTTCGGTATAAGTCAGAAGGCTATGCCTTCTTTTTTGGAATCATCTCCCTTCTGTTGATCACTTTCATCGTATTGATCTGTGTAGGTCTTACAAAACTTTTGGCTGCATCTCTCAATCTGCCCGAGACCTATGTGCTGGTCGGGGTGATTGGTTTTGTGTTCAGCTACATGATGTTTGGTGGTGCCAACTCTATGGTTTACACCAATATGATCCAGGCAGTATTGATGATTGTTGTCGCGATCATTCTACTCACCTCTGGAGCTGCTCATTTTGAGCAAGGAATTAATGGTTTCCTTGCTAAGCTGGAGGCTGTTGATCCGCTATTAGTTTCATCGACCAACTCAGCAAGCCCCCTTTTCAGAGACTTCTTCGAGATCATTTTTTGTCAGATTGTAGTAGGTGTAGCCGTAGTATGCCAGCCTCATATCATCACCAAGTCCTTACTTCTCAAGAATGACAAACAAGTCAACACCTATCTTATCACAGGTGTGATCGTTGAGCTATTATTCTTTCTGGTTGTTTTCGTTGGGCTTTATGCTCGATTGGAGTTTCCAAACCTTACCCATAATGGCAATCCAATTGGACTGGACAGTGTGCTCTCCACTTATGTCGTAGTTCGATTTCCGATATATATTGGTTTGATCGTGGTTATGGGGTTGATCTCAGCCGGGCTTTCAACTCTGGAAGGGCTGATTCAAACTTTGTCAACCACCATCACCAGCGATGTATTGGGTAGACCCATCAGAAAATCTAATGTTAATCCTGTCACGGTCAATCGATTGGCTATTGTCTTTTTAGCCGTTTTATCCTTTGTTTTTAGCTATCAGCAACTCATTAGCCCTGATCTAAGTGTAGGTATTTTTGCTCAAAATGGCGTGTACGCTTACTTCTCGGCAGCTTTTGTACCCGTGCTCTTTGGGATGTTTTTGAAAGACATTCCCGCCTGGATCCCTTTCTCCAGTTCCATTGCTGCTATCATCGTTCACTTTAGCGTCTACTATGGCAGGATAAGTAGCTACATGGAGGAGCCCGTACGAAACCCGGCGATAGCGTCCACTGCCGCCATTCTGATCTCCCTAAGTATTGGCCTGATCGGGTATGCACTATATCAAAGATCTTCAAAACCTGTCCTTCAAAACTCATGAAATACGGACGGGATCATATTGCGCTTGTTGCCGAGGAAGATCAACCCTATCGCTATAGCACTAATTACTTGAGGCTCTCAAAGCAACATCAAATGGCTTATGTCGACATTGGACATGGTCAACCTATCATCATGATCCATGGCCTGGGAGGCTATATCAAGCATTGGTACCCAACTATTGAATCACTCAGTAATAGTTTCCGATGTATTGCGGTAGACTTACCAGGTTATGGTGCCTCTAGTGTAGGCCTATTATCAGAAAATGATATTCTGGACGCCTATGCCGTAGCATTAGATGAGCTCTGCAAGCATTTGCGCTTGGACAAGGTGATCATTCTAGGTCATTCTATGGGCGCGCAGGTGGCGCTCATTGCCGCTTCCAAAAAGCCATCGTGGCTCAGCAAGTTAATATTAGCGGCACCAGCGGGTTTCGAAACCTTTAATAAAAAGGAAGCTGAATTACTTCAGATACTGACGACAACAAAAGCCTTTCAATCGCAAACAGAAGAGCAAATCAGGATAGCGTTCGAAATGAATTTTACCATACAATCTCATTGGACGGAAGAATTGATCCAAGATAGATTAGCCATGATCGAATCGCCTAATTTCCTAACCTTCTGCAAAGTTCGGTCAGAGGGCGTGAAGGGTATGCTTGATCATCCTGTACGGGCTGGCTTATCAGAAATTGATATTCCAACGCTTATCTTATTTGGATCTGATGATCAACTTATCCCGAATCAAATATTACACCCTGAACTGACTGTACTAGCTGTAGCTGAAGCCTACAATGAAATGCCGAATGCCGAGTCGAAGTTGATAGAAGGTGCCGGACATATGCTACAACTAGATCAGTCCAAGGAGTTTAATACTCGTGTTGAAGAATTTTCAAAATCAAGTATATATAAAGTCTAATTTGAACTTAAACCTTAAATAGTACAATTATGAAGAACCTCAATTATTTACTTTCCGCCCTTCTGGTCGTCGGCCTACTGGGGTTCACCGGCTGTGGTGATGACGATGAAGAAGAAGTGACAGGCACCATCCAGGTATCAGTCAGTGGTCTTCCAACTGGAGGCAATGCGTCCATCACCATAGAAGGCGATGGCTTCTCTCAAGAAGTGACAGGCACTGAGTCCATCACCGTTGCAGTGGGGACTTATGATGTAATAGTTGCTAATTCAGAAGCAGACGGCAATGTCTATGTCGCCAATGAAGCTGATATCATTATTATAGTAGAGCCCAATCAAACATCCTCTGTAGCAGTGGCCTATGAGGAGTTTTCAGTAGTTAATGGGATCGTAGGCACCTGGGTATCTGCAGGATCTGATGTTGCACCTCTATTGGTCAACCTATTTGCGGTAGACTCTATCGTCGCGACTTTTGAAGCCAATCAGACTTACACAGTGCTCCAGTATGCTGGTGGAGCCACAGCTGCTCTGACCTTATCAGGTACTTATAGCCAAACACTTGCAAACGGCAGCATCTGGAATATCGTAGCTGATCAAACCGTACCCGCAGCACTGACTAGCGAAGGTATCTTCCAGGTAGACCCATCTGCTAACCCTGATAGCATGCAGTATGAGATTGCCCAGACAAGCCCCGACATTGGAGCTATACCTCCAAATGCTACAGATGGATTTGGAAGCACAAGTGGTGGAGTTTTAGGAACAGCCAACGTACAGGTGTACAAAAGAAGAGCATATTAATAGGTAGCTGATTTATTTCAACGAAAGTAGTCCTATGGTATAGGACTACTTTTTCCTCTCTTCTCCCTAGATTAAGAATTTGGAATCATCACACCTATGAAAACACTTTTTACCTCTTTAACGATAGTCGTATTGTCCTGGCAAATCAATGCTCAGGATATGCCCAACGCTATCTCCTATTTTGACAAGCCAGTCCCGAAAAAGGCCGATAAGGAATTTCAATTTCTGGCCTACTTCTACAATCAAGCCGTCAGCAGCAACTTCTACCCCACCAATGATTTTCTGAAAGGTCAGATTATCGGACGGCTTTTCGGGCAAAACACAACGACCACTAACGATACAGTCTCGACATTTTATTTTGAACAGCGGCTACTCCCTTTTTTCATTTATCAGCCTAAGCTTTTTGATGGTAAGGTCATTCTGCGCACGTCCTTTGAGATTGACTGGACGTGGGGTGATGTTGCCTACGGAACAGGAGGTAACTTCGGATCCGCAGTTTCCGCTGATCAGGTCAATATTCAGACTCAAAATGTCGAATTAGAAATTTTACCAGGTGCGCGATGGGCGATTAATCTTGGATTACAGCGGATGTTTGATTCTCCTTTCAATCCATACCGCACATTCTTTGATAAGATGACCTACACCGGCTATCGATTGGCGTATTGGGGCACGGACGGTGTAGGTATCTCCGTAAGAAAAGATTGGGATTTTGCTCAGCTGAAGGCCAGCTACTTTCAACTATATGAAAATAACGTCCAGGAAAAGGACGATGTGGTCATGTATGAGCTGATGTACTCTCGCTTCCTTACTCCAAAACTGCACGTGGGTGTCTCCTCGCATTACGTCAATGATCGCGCCAACGGTGAGGGCGGCCCATCCATTCTAGGACAGGGACTCAATGCCACTCTCAATGACTACAACGGCACTTTCAGGTTCAGAGGCCTTGGCAACTATATGGCGGACATTGGATGGCTCGGCGCATTTTTCCACTGGAACGAGGACCAAATGCTCGATCAATGGCTCGTGTCTGGTTTTATCAACTACAACTTAGGCAATGTCCGTGAGCAGCAAGACAATGGCATTTTTGAAAAGCAGGTAACCCTTGGCGGTTTTGCTGCTAACCTGAGAACGGTATATCGCTACGGACAGACCGCTAATGATCATGTCAGTGTCGACCTTATCTATTCCACTGGTGATGATAATGGAATCGCCGATGGTAAATTCTCCGGTGTGGTTACTGGAAACACCTGGGGCTCTCCTGCTTCCATTTTTATTAGTAGCGGTGCTTATATTCTTTTCCCACATGGGAATGTGGTTAATCGCTTCAACGCTGCGGTGACCGACCTTTCCAACATCGGGTATGGTCTTATCGGAGGTACGGCAAACTTCTCCCGCGACCTTATCCCTCATCGCCTGACCGGCAAAGTTGGTCTTGCACATGCATTCTCCAATGTTGCCCCCAGAAATGGCGGCAAAACTATTGGAACGGAGTTCAATGGCAAGCTATCCTATGCTTTTGGGCCTTTTATGAATCTTGAATTGCATGGAGCCTACATGGCCCTTGGCAACTTCTACGATAGTAGTCAGGTCGTGCCAGAGGATTCTGAAGGACGTCCCGTCGATCCCTGGACTGCATTTATGGTATTCAAATGGTTAATGTTCTGATTATGAAAAGACTCATCACATTCATCATCATTTCCATTGGCTTTGGCGCCTGCAAGCCCTACGAAAACGTACCTGAGCTTACCTATATGTCCGATCTTCAGTATCCCTATGAGGAAGTGAAGACCGTGACGATTGATAGCGGAATTGACCTGGCATATATCGATGAAGGGCAGGGTAAGGAGACCATCATATTCATTCACGGGCTTGGCAGCTATATGCCTGCATGGTATCGCAATATCCAAGAGCTGAAGAACGATTATCGATGCATCGCTCTCGATCTTCCCGGGTATGGTAAGTCAGAGAAGGGTGATTATAGGAGTGATATGATGTTTTTCGCCAATACCGTGAAATCACTACTTCAAGAACTAAATATCGACAAAGCCACAGTAGCTGGCCACTCGATGGGCGGGCAGATTGCCATGACCATTGCGCTTCATTACCCCGAACTAGTGGAGAAGTTGATTCTCGTAAGTCCCGCGGGCTTTGAGACCTTTACAGAAGGGCAGAAACAGTGGTTTCGTGAGATCGTCACTCCTAAGCTTACACAGCTCACGACCGTAGAAATGATTCAGGCGAACCTTGCCTATAATTTTTATGCTATGCCGGCAGAAGCGGAGTTCATGATCACGGACCGTATGGCCATCCGCAAAGCGGTAGATTTTGAGTGGTATGCACTTGCAATTACTCGCTCCGTACAGGGCATGGTAGATCAGCCGGTTTTTGAGTTCTTACCAGAAATAGAACAACCAGTCCTCAGTGTTTTTGGGGAGAATGATAACCTCATTCCAAACCGCTTTCTAAACCCGGGATTTACCAAGGAAGTTGCGCTAAAGGGCGACAGCCAACTACCCAACAGTATCCTTAATATGATTCCAAAAGCTGGCCATTTCGTTCATTTCGAGAAGCCGGAAGAATTTAACCAAGCTGTAAAATCGTTTTTGAAATAAGCCTATGAAACTAAAAAATAGAACTGCACTGATAACTGGTGGTGCGTCCGGTATTGGGGAAGCTGCCTCACGTTTGTTCGCTGCAGAAGGTGCTTCTGTCATTATATGGGACATGTCCGCTGACAAAGGAGAAGCTTTGGCCAAAGAGCTCAACGGACATTTTCAGCAGGTCAATGTTGCCAATAATGAGCAGGTTGAAAAAGCTGTAGAAGAACTCAAAGTCAAGTTCACACAAATCGACATTCTTATCAATAATGCGGGTATCACCCGAGACGCTTCCTTCAAAAAAATGACCCATGAACAATGGCAGCAAGTGATTGATGTTAACCTGACGGGAGTATTCAACTGTACGAAGGCGATCGCTCCTATTATGGAATCCAACGCCTATGGGCGCATTATCAATACTTCCTCTGTAGTTGGCCTTTATGGCAACTTTGGTCAGACCAATTATGTAGCTACTAAGTCTGGTGTAATAGGTATGACCAAAGTGTGGGCACGGGAGCTTGGCCGTAAAGGCATCACTTCTAATGCCGTCGCACCTGGCTTTATCGCCACCGACATGGTCAAGGCCATGCCTCAGAACATCATCGATGTGATGCAGTCCAAGATTCCGATAGGTAGGCTCGGAGATCCTGCAGATATCGCGAATGCTTATCTCTTCCTGGCATCCGAAGAAGCCAGTTTTGTCAATGGCGCAGTGATCAGTGTAGATGGTGGGATGACAGTATGATGACTAGAAATGCCAGAATAAGTGGGACAGGGTCGTATGCGCCAGAGACCGTTTACAAAAACGACTATTTCGATAAGCTCCTCAAACAGGACGTAAGTGAGTGGCTCGAGCAAAATGTGCAAATATTTGAAAGAAGGTGGTGCGGACCAGATCAGTCAGTAGCCGACCTATGTATCGAAGCTGGCCAGAATGCGTTATCGTCAGCCAACCTCTCAGCTCAGGATCTGGACTTGATTATCGTCGCTACAGATACTCCAGAGTACATTAGCCCCTCCACAGCTTCCAAAGTACAGCACCTTTTGGGTGCGACAAATGCCGGGACTTTTGATATGAACACTGCCTGTGCTGGATTTGTAACGGCACTGGATACGGCTACTAAATACATCAAGGCCGATGAGCAGTATAGCAACATCCTTGTCATCGGTGCTTATACCATGAGCAAATTCCTGAACATGGAAGACAAGAAGACGGTGACGTTATTTGCCGATGGGGCAGGTGCTGTAATACTAAGTGCAACCGATGATATGGAGGATGGCTTTCAAGCCAGTGAGCTCCGCACACAGGGACAGTACTGTGACTGGATGGGGATCTATGGAGGTGCTAGCCATATGCCTATAAGTCCAGAGGTCATGACAAGTAAAGATCATTTACTCAAATTTGTCAAAAAATTTCCGCCAGAGCTAAACCCCAACACCTGGTCAGATATGGCGGTCAAGCTGGCTTCTCGCACTGGTGTCGGTATTTCAGATGTCGATCAGTTTCTCATCACCCAGATCAATATCAACAGCATATTTGAAACTATGGACATCCTCGGGGTGCCACGCCACAAAGCACATACCATCATGCATCACTATGGATACACGGGCTCTGCGTGCATACCCATGGCATTGGATGATGCGATCAAAAAAGAAAAAATCAAGCGAGGCAATCTAGTTTTCTTCATTGGTTCTGGTGGCGGATTGGCGTTCGCAAGTGCCGCTTTCAAATACTAAAAGGTATGGCTGACTATCAAACGGACTGGTTATTAAAATGGGCTGAGTATGCCCCTATCAAGACGGCTGTTAAGGATGGGCATACCGGGGAGACCCTTTCCTACCGGAAACTGAATAATTGTGCTAACTATCTCGCTTATCTGCTAAGTGCCGAATATGGCATGAAAAAAGGTGATAGAGTAGCCGTGCTCGCGGAGTTCTCACTTGAATACATCATGCTTTTCGGGGCTGTACAAAAGGCTGGATTTGTCCTTGTACCTCTTAATTACCGTCTGACGGGTCCTGAGCTGGATTATATGATCGGCAACTGCTCTCCACAGTTGCTTATTAATGAAGAAAAGTATCGGTCTCAGCTCAAAGGGCAGGCAGAGGCAGATAATGTGGGGCATAAAATTTCAATAGAGTCACTTTCAAGTCAAGTCGCAGAAGCTACCTCCGCGCAATCGAGTTATCATTTTCCAGCAGTAGATATAAGAGAGAGCGACCCCCTCTTTATTCTATATACTTCCGGCACTACCGGCTTTCCTAAAGGCTGTATTTATACGCACAAAATGGCTTTTTGGAATAGTATCAATACGCAACTACGACTTGACATCACTGCAGCCGACCACACACTCATCTGTATGCCCCCCTTTCATACTGGAGGCTGGAATGTACTCTTGACGCCCTTTCTACATCACGGAGCTTCATTCACGCTAGTGCGAAAATTCGAGAGTGAAGAGGTCCTTACCCTATTAGAAGATGAGGACGCCACATTGTTTATGGGCGTACCGACCATGCTACGTATGCTTTCAGAAACAAAGGCATTTCAAAAAGTATCTCTTGAATCATTGAGATATTTCATTGTAGGCGGAGAGGCAATGCCTATCGACCTTATCGAGCTGTGGCAGTCGAAGAATAAGCCTATCAGACAGGGCTATGGTCTCACCGAGGCAGGGCCAAATATCACCTCACTCCATCATGATGACGCCATTAGAAAGATCGGGTCGATTGGTAAGCCCAATTTTTACGTTGAGGTCAAGTTGGTTGATAATACCGGGTCTGAAGTAGGGATCAACCAGGAAGGAGAGCTGTGGATCAATGGCCCAATGGTCAGTCCAGGCTATTGGGAAAACACCGAAGCTACGGCAACTTCCATCGTAGATGGTTGGTTCAAGACCGGCGACATCCTTGTCAGGGATGAGGAAGGCTATCTTTTCGTCAAAGACAGAATAAAGAACATGTTTATATCTGGCGGTGAAAATGTGTACCCCGCTGAAGTAGAAAAGGCACTAATCAAGCATGAGGCAATAAGTGAGGCGGCAGTCATCGGAGTGCCGGATGACAAGTGGGGAGAAGTAGGCAAGGCGTTTATCGTATTGCGGCCTAACAGCTCTATTGATATCAGCAAACTAGAAGAAGAATGCAAAGCTTATCTGGCTAAATTCAAAATCCCAAAGCACTTCGAATTTGTAGGAGATATTCCAAAAACTGACAGTGGCAAGATTGATCGAAAAAAACTAGTGCATATAGGCTCAACCAGCTAAATCAAAAAAGCCCCGAACTGGGGCTTTTTTTGGGTTAATGTCACCTCAAGCGGCAACCGCATTAAAATTATTGTCAAGTATGATGGGATATCGACTCCCAAACTGGCTGTAACACCAATCTCTGAACTCTGTCAACTCTTGAGCTACCAGAGCCCGAATTGCTTTTCTAAGTTCCTTCTCAAAAAGAAACCTGTCAAAGCTAACCTTACTAAGAATAGTTTTGAAGTATTCTAACATCTCACACTTTAGTTTTGACGGTTAAACATATGTTTTGACTTAACGTAAAGACTATAGGTTTATTGGGCTTTAGAATTTAAGCAAATCCCAATACTTTTGCAATTAATCAAAGAACGAAAAACGGCTAATCCGTATGAAACAATCGTTTGCACATATTGTCCTTGGCTCTTTAACGATGATCCTTTTTGCAGGGTTTCAATTAAACGGTCAAGATATCAGGATCGACCTTGGTCCTGACCAGATAGCCGCCAATCAGCAGTTCACCATCACCATTACCATACAGAATGACCGTCTGGAGAGCTACAACGGCTTTCCCGAGATAGAAGGGTTTGCTAAACGAGGAACATCTTCGTCATCATCTACCAATTTTGTGAATGGAAGAATCTCTTCATCACAAAGCATCACCCAAAATTATTTACCGCTCCAAGAGGGTACTTATACTTTGAAACCCTTTGATATCACTGTTAACGGTGAGAAGGTGAGCAGCCCCGGAAAGCGAATCGTGGTAGGGCCTCCAGTACAACGTCAGCAGCGCTATGATCCTTTCAGCGGAGATCCATTTCAAGATGCGTTTGGAAGGCAAAGTGCTCCCAAAGAATATGTAGATGTAGAAGCTGATGCCTTCCTCGCGCTGAGTACAGACAAGGATGAGGTATATCAGGGAGAAGGTTTCACGCTCACGCTGGCTTTCTATGTGTCGGAGAGCAATAGAGCAGACATGAGATTCTACGAGTTGGGTCGTCAAATCACGGACATCATTAAGGACATCAAGCCCTCCAATTGCTGGGAAGAAAACTTCAACATTGACAATATCAATGGTGAGCCTGTGCAATTGGGTGGCAAAAGATATAGTCAGTACAAGATTTTTCAGGCTACCTATTACCCGCTCAATAGCGAAGATATTTCATTCCCCTCCGTCGGTCTGGAGCTGATTAAGTATCAGGTCGCCAAAAACCCGAGCTTCTTCGGACAAAACAAGAAAGAAGATTTCGAAACTTTCTACTCTAAGCCTAAAGCGGTGAAGGTCGTAGACCTGCCTCCACATCCACTGAAGGAGTCTGTTGCGGTAGGTAACTATCGACTCAAAGAGAATATCTCAACCAATCAGCTCAAAACCGGCGATAGCTTCAACTATTCTTTTCAGGTGATGGGTGAAGGCAATATCTCCTCAATCAACAAGCCAGAGATAGATGAGACCAGCGACTTTGACTTCTACCCTCCCAATGTGCAGCAGGACATCATGAGATCAAATGGCCGGGTCAGAGGAACGAAAAGCTTCAATTACTATGGTATCCCCAATGAACCCGGTCAATATCAATTGAGCGATTACTTTTCATGGGTGTATTTCAACACTTCTACTGATCAATATGACACCCTTTCCTCGGAGGTGCAGCTCGTGGTGACCGGTGAAAGCAAAAAGAACGAATCGATTCTGGCTACAGACATGGGCTCCTTCTACGATCTGATTGATCTCAAGGATAATAAGCTGATCAACCGCGACAAAGAAGGCTATTTCAAGCTCTTTGCGAACATTCTTATTTTACTTATGTTCGTAGCTACAGCCTTTATCGTATTCAGAAAATAATTGGATGAGCAATAGCTTCGGGAAGCTTTTCAAAATCACGACTTACGGGGAATCACATGGCAAGGCAATCGGTGTAATCATCGATGGATGTCCTGCAGGCCTCACTATAGATCAGGATTTTATACAGTCAGAAATGGATCGGCGCAAGCCCGGCCAATCTAAGATTACCACTCAGCGCAAGGAGGGAGATGTTGTAGATATTCTCTCAGGCGTATTCGAGGGTCAGACTACCGGAATGCCCATCTCCATGGTCATCTACAATGAGGACCAGCGGAGTAAGGACTACAGCCATATTGCTGATAAGTTTCGCCCCTCGCATGCCGACTATACCTACGAGACCAAGTATGGTCACCGGGACTACAGAGGAGGCGGACGCAGCTCAGCGAGAGAGACCGCAGCACGTGTCGCCGCAGGTGCTATTGCAAAAATGTGGCTTAAGCAGCTAGGTATCAGTGTAGAGGCCTATGTGTCACAGGTTGGGTCGATGAGGCTGGAGACTCCTTATCAGGAAATGAATTTGGCGGATGCCGAAAGCAACATCGTCAGGTGCCCCGATCCTAAAGTAGCCGAGGAGATGATCGAGCTCATCGATCAGACCAGAAAGAACCGGGACACCATCGGTGGTGTGGTCAGCTGTGTCATCAAAGGCACTCCTCCCGGACTTGGGGAACCTGTCTTCGATAAGCTGCATGCTGATCTCGGCAAGGGCATGCTGAGCATCAATGCAGTCAAAGGGTTCGAGTACGGAAGTGGCTTTGATGGAGTGGCGATGTACGGCTCCCAGCACAATGATGCTTTTGTCAAAGAAGGCGATAAGGTCAGAACCACCACCAATCACTCCGGTGGCATTCAGGGCGGCATCTCCAACGGAGAGGACATTTACTTCAGGGTAGCATTCAAGCCAGTCGCCACGATCATGGACGATCAGGTGAGTGTAGATAAAGAAGGAAACGAAACGATTGTCTCAGGCAAAGGCCGCCACGATCCCTGTGTGGTACCGCGAGCCGTGCCGATTGTAGAAGCAATGGGGGCACTCGTCATAGCTGATTTCCTTTTGATAAGCAGAACAAATAAATTACTCAGCTGACCTAAACTCCACTTTTATATGAAAAAGCTCGCTCTTCATACCCAGATCCTCATTGGTATGGCCCTTGGCCTGATCCTCGGGATCATTTGTATCTACTCCCCTGGGTTGTCGAGCTTCGTCGTAGACTTTATTAAACCTATCGGCACCATCTTCATTCGATCATTGAAAATGATCGCTATGCCGCTGGTACTTGCTTCCCTGATCATTGGCGTTGCGAATATTGGGGATATCTCCAAGCTGTCACGAATGGGGGGAAAGACAGTGGCCATCTTTGTTATCACTACAGTTATCTCTATTACCATTGGCCTTTCTCTTGTTGCAATCATGCGGCCGGGAGACAGCTTGTCTGAAGAAACCCGAATGGAGCTCATGAGCGAGTTTGATGACAATGCCGAAAGTCAGATCAATGTGGCCTCCCAGCTCAAGCCTAAGGGTCCACTGGAGCCATTGGTCAATATGGTGCCTGATAACATTTTCCAGGCAGCCACCGACAACAGAGCTATGCTGCAGATTGTATTCTTTGCCCTGATCGTAGGCGTGGCGCTGCTGCAAGTACCTAAAGAAAAAGGCGCAACGGTCTTGAGTTTCTTCAATGGCCTCAATGAAGTCGTGATCAAAATCGTAGAGTACATCATGATGATCGCCCCGTACGGGGTTTTTGCATTGATCGCCTCCCTGATTATAGAGATCGCGGGTGATGATCCAAGCAGAGCCTGGGAGCTATTACAGGCGCTACTATGGTACTCGGTGACGGTCATCCTCGGTATGTTCGTCATGATGACATTGGTTTACCCATTGCTCATCAGGTTCTTTTCCAAGATCAAATACCTGGATTTCTTTAAAGGTATCAGGCCTGCCATGCTACTCGGATTTAGCACCAGCTCAAGTACAGCTACACTGCCAGTGACCATGGATCGAGTGGAAAAGCACCTGGGGGTATCTGAGGAGGTTTCGAGTTTCGTATTACCGCTAGGTGCTACGATCAATATGAATGGCACCAGTCTTTATCAAGGTGTGACGGCATTGTTTATTGCGCAGGCGCTGGGCCTGGAGCTTTCGCTCAGCGCACAGCTCACTATTGTACTCACGGCTACACTCGCCGCTGTAGGTACCGCTGGCGTACCTGGCGCGGGCATGGTGATGTTAGTCGTAGTGCTTGAGGCCGTAGGGATACCCACCGCGGGCATTGCTTTGATCATGGCACCAGAGCGTATTCTGGATATGATCAGGACTATGGTCAATATTACCGGTGATGCATCCGTAGCAGTAGTAGTTGCCTCTACCGAGAATGCCCTGGATGTCGACTTTGCACATGAGCATTCTGGCGAATAATCCACTTTTTGGATTGAGAAGAAATTGAAATTGGCTAATTAGCATTATGAAGAAGTTGCCTCTACACGTCAAAATCATGATCGGGCTCGTATTGGGAGTCGTTTGGGCTTTCATTTCGAGTCTGTTGGGTTGGAATGAATTTACCATCAACTGGATCGATCCATTCGGTACGATATTCATTCGACTGCTGAAATTCATCGCTGTACCGCTTGTATTATTCTCCATTATCAATGGTGTAGCAGGGCTCAGTGATGTTTCCAAACTCGGTCGACTTGGTGGTAAAACGCTCCTGGCTTATATGGGAACCACCCTCATGGCAGTGACTGTGGGACTACTTTTTGTCAATATCATCAAGCCGGGCACTTACATGGATGAGGAGCAGCGGATCAAAAATCGCCTCTCCTATGAAATCTGGCTGGAAGACAATGACATGGGCCTATCACAGGACGGGCAGTCCTTCCTATCAGATCCACAATATCAAAGCTATCTGTCAGATGCGCAGAAGGGGCGCGAGCTAAGTGAGGCGGAAAGAGAAAACCTTGAGAAGATGCAGAGTACGGCAGAGGCTCAAAAAGAGGCTTCACCGTTGCAGTTTATCGTTGATATGGTGCCCGAAAATATCATTCTGTCCATTTCGAGCAATCAGCTCATGCTGCAGGTGATATTCTTCGCCATCTTCTTTGGCATCACGCTGGTGCTTATCCCCAAGGATCAGGCTGCCCCTGTCATTGACTTCATACAAGGTATCAATGGGGTTTTCCTCAAAATGGTAGAGCTCGTCATGAAAGCTGCACCATTCTTCGTCTTCGCCTTATTGGCCGGAATTGTTGCTAAAATGGCGGATACACCCGGCGAAGTGTTCGAGCTCTTCCTTGGGTTGGGTTCTTATGCCATCACGCTGATGGCAGGATTGGCTTTCGTAGTTTTCGTGCTTTATCCGCTGATCGTCACCAGCTTTGTACCTAAGCTTACCTACCGGGAATTTTTCAAAAATATGAGCCCCGCTCAGTTTTTGGCTTTCTCTACCAGCTCTAGTGCTGCTACCCTACCGGTAACCATGGAGTGCGTGGAAGATAACATGGGTGTACCCAGGTCTATTTCCAGTTTTGTACTGCCCATCGGTGCTACAGTAAATATGGATGGCACAAGTCTGCACCAGGCTGTAGCGGTGATCTTTATGGCACAGCTCCATATGATCGATTTGACGATTGGTCAGCAGCTGGTGATCGTGCTTACCGCCTCACTGGCCTCTATCGGTGCAGCAGCAGTCCCTAGTGCCGGACTGATCATGATGATCATTGTATTGCAGTCTGTCGGACTTAACCCTGCCTGGATCGCCATCATCTTCCCAATTGACCGACCATTGGACATGTTCCGAACAGTAGTGAATGTATCTGGTGATGCTACGGTATCTACCTTGATCGCTAAGTCAGAAGGTGAGCTGCAGAAGTACGTGGATTAGTTAGAAGGGGTTTAGACCTCAACGAGACGCTAAAACCAGACCAATTAGGATATTAAGTAATTGAATGATGCGATCTTTAACTGCAATCATATTATTTCTATTCCTGGTCAGCTGCAAGGAAACAAAAACGCTTACATGTTTAGAACGGATGCCACTTTATTTGTACTCCGCAATGAATGATGATTTTCTTAAAATCTTCAATTCATGGAAGCTTACACTAAGCAAAAGAGATAAAGAGTTCGTCGAAGATCTTGAACAAACGATTAGTAGGGTTTCTAAGATTAGCGATACTTTGACCGAACAGATGGGAGGTGTTGATCCTAAGGATAACGATTTAATGTATCCGTGCAGGACGGATAACAATATAGCTCGCTTAATTTCCAAGCAGTGGAGGGATGAGCTAAAAAAAGAAGTTAATTCTATTGCAAGCAAATATAAGGAAGAGCGATACCAGAATTACATCTTAACCCTCACCTACATTATGGAGACGAGTTTTTATGGCAAGGATCATTTATTTGACACTGAAAAACTTTCAAAAGAGACCTATTCCATGCTGTTGATGGAATTCCTTCTTGTTGAACAAACTCTCTATTATCAAATACAATTAGCCTTAGATGGTCAGAATGAGCAAGTTTAACACTCATTCTCTCTACTGGTCTTAGCGTCTCGCTGAGACGGTGAGTCACTCAAAATTCGAACCGCTGAAATTCCCCGACAGATCAATTCTTCTCAGAATTGTGCCGAACTATTGAACTATTGCCCGAGTTTTGCATTTATATAGATTCTAAACAATACAATCATGACAGAAACCAGAGCCGTCAATATATATTTAGAAGCTAATCCCAACCCCAACTCACTGAAGTTTGTGGTGAATTTCATGCTTATGCCGGAGGGTGTAAGCCAGGATTTTCCTGATCAGGAAAGTGCGGCCAATGCACCGCTCGCTCAGGAGCTCTTTAATTTTCCCTACGTCAAGCGCGTGTTTTACATGAGCAACTTTGTGACCATCACCAAAGATGAGTCCAAGGAATGGGAGGAAATCAAGTACGAACTCAAAGACTATATCAAAGCCTATCTGGAAGCTGAAAAACCGCTGTTGACAGATGCTATTGCCGATGGCAATGAGATCAACGAAGATGATACTGAGGCCGAAAAGAAGATCAAAGGTATCCTTGATGAGTATATCCGTCCAGCCGTAGAGCAGGATGGTGGAGCGATCACTTTTCACTCTTTCGAAGAGGGCAAGGTGAAAGTACTCCTCCAGGGATCTTGTAGCGGCTGTCCTTCCTCCACTATTACTTTAAAAGCCGGCATTGAGAACCTGCTTAAGCGTATGGTGCCAGAGGTACAGGAAGTCATAGCAGAGGGCGTTTGATCGACCGAAGCTTTAGCGAAGGATGATTTAGCCCAACTGCAGTTATGCTTCGGAGGTTCGGTTCGCTTTTACCTGATACTGAATTAGCACGAAGACCTACGAAGTTTCAAAAACTTCGTAGGTCTTTTTTCGCTCCAACTGCGCTTCAGTGGAGGTGAAAACCAATTGGTCAGACCACTGCGAGTGGTCAGACCAATATGAGCCGTTGGAAACGGTATATTAACAACTCGTCTTACTCCATACACAGTACTTCCACCGGTATGATCAAGCCTTCCGGTAGGGCCTGGCACATACCCAGATCTGACTGCCATTGATAACCGAAGATGGGCTTTACCTGCACCTTTACACCTGATCCTGCGGCCGGATTCATCAGCTCCATCCCTTCTGTGCCCAGCAAAGGCTGAAGCCATACATGCTCCCAGGCACCCATACCTTGCGGTAGCTTAAAGTACAGGTCACCCCATATGCCGTATCCGCAAATCGCCCTTTCCAGGTCGACTTCAAGTGTACAACCCTCAGTCATCAGTGCCGTACCCCGAGAATCTATCATCACAGCCTGATCGCTACTCCCGTTGACCAGGTGCACAATCATGTCCTGATTGCTAAATCCATCGATGCTTTGGTAGGCAATGCTCAGGGTATCAGTGATGATAGCATCACAGGGATCATCATTTTCCAGTTGCACTAATATCATCCACGTCTGAGCCGGAAAAGATTCGGCTACCAGGTGATCCCAGTAAAGCTCAAACTGATGGTCTGCACAACCACCACTGTACTGCACAATTATCTCGAAATGGCTTTCATACGGAATGGCCGAGATGATATTGAAATCATCAGAAAAGAGTTCATCTATCTGAAGGGTAGGTGCCGAGATAACAGTCACCTCAGATGACCCTCCAAGCCCGGTTTGGAGAGGCTGTACAATATGATCCTCACCACATCCCAAGATTGATAAACTTATTATTGCAATGAGTAGGTTTTTCATTTTTCATGATTTGGGGTAAAGACCGCTCAGACCCAATAATGGTTGGAAATCAGACCATTTATATAATGATATTGCGTCCCAAATCATGCTGTGCTAATTTGGGGTACCTAACTAAAAGAATATGAAGCGAATAATCACAATTCTCGTTGCAGCACTGGCTGCATGTAGCCCCGCTCCTGAGGCGGATATGCTTACAAAGATTGATCAGGAGGTCAGGGCCAACTCCAAGGTCTATGAAACATTGGCCAAGTCAATGTCGACCATTGGTCACAGACTTACAGGTTCTCCTAACGCAAAAATGGCCGAGGAGGAGACTTACAATCTATTTAAGTCCTATGGCTATGACAATGTCAAATATCATCCCTTTGAAGTCGAAACCTGGACACGCGGTGAAGTCGACCTTCAGGTGACGGATGCGGATGGCCAATTCGCTGATGTAAGTGTGATCAGCCTTGCACACTCCCCTGTTGAAGCCAACATCGAAGCGGAGATCATTGATGTAGGAAATGGGCTAGAAGCGGATTTCGAGGCGGTAAAAGATCAAGTCAAAGGCAAGATTGCCATGTGCTATATCAGTATCCTACCGGAAAGTGGAGATGTGGAGAACCTTCACCGATCTGAAAAGACAAAGCTTGCTACCGACTATGGTGCTATCGGGCTGATCATCTTCAACCAGGTGCCGGGTGGAGTGTTGCTTACAGGTACAGCCTCTGTTACGGGTAAACTGATCCCTATTCCTGCAGTCTGTATCAGTTATGAGGATGGATTTGCCCTAAAGGAGCGATTGCTGGAAGAGACCGTCAAAGCGAAAATCGAGATGACTAATATCTCTGACAATATCAAAGCAAGAAACGTCATTGCCACTTTGGAGGGTACCGATTATCCCGAAGAGAAGATCATCGTAGGTGGTCACCTCGATAGCTGGGATCTGGCTACAGGCGCCATTGACAATGGAATAGGTTCTTTCTCGGTTATCGATATGGCGCGTACTTTTAAGGCGCTGGACATCAAGCCAAAACGTACCATCGAATTTGTCATGTGGATGGGTGAAGAGCAAGGTCTGCTTGGTTCTCGTGACTATGTGCGTGTAAATAAAGAAGCGGGTACGATTGATAATATCAAATACATCATGAATCTTGACTCAGGTACCGACCCCAGAGGACTGAGTGCAGGAGGACGTGCAGAAGCCGAGGAATTTTTCAGAGCTGTAGGAGCTAAGATTCAGGCTGTTGATACTGCATTTGCCAATGATTTTGCCAACCGCGCAGGCCTGCATAGCGACCAGCAGCCATTCATGATGGAGGGTATCCCTTACTTCTCCGCAATGGGTGGAGGTGATCGATCGATCTACGACTGCTATCATGCCGACTGTGATGATATTGCCCTGGTTAATAAGCAGCATCTGGAAAACAATGTGCGCATTTGCTCTATGGCGCTCTATGAGCTCGCAATGGCCGATCAACTACCGGCTGCTAAGCTAGATGACGCTGCGACTAAGACATTCCTCGAGCGTCACGGACTCAAGCTCAAGCTGAAGATCGCTGGTGACTGGAGATGGGGTGACTAATTAGAGTCTGTCCATAGTGTTCGACCTCTTCGTTACGCTAGTTTTGAAAGATGATCATTTACATACGTAAACTCACATTTTCAAAACGTCGCAAGCCTCGATCTCGAACAATCTGTACAAGACTCATAACTTTATAGACAGACATTAATTGTAATCAAAGAGCAGGTTCTGGCTATTGGGCTAACCTGCTTTTTTTAAATCTGCCCAAAATAGAATTTTCACTATCTTGAAAATCCCAACTTAACCCCAAAAGATGGCCGGGACGCCTGTTGATGAAATCATACTGAACTTCAACCAAGACAATGTCTTTTGGCTCAACGTCTGTTTGGCTTTTATCATGTATGGGGTAGCCCTTGAGCTGAAACCCACCGATTTTCTCTACCTCATTCGCCATCCCAAGTCAGCCATAGCTGGAATAGTGTCTCAGTTCCTAGCACTACCGCTGCTGACCTATCTGCTGATCATCTTGCTAGAACCTACTCCCAGTATCGCACTGGGCATGATGCTGGTAGCTGCTTGCCCAGGAGGCAATGTCTCCAATTTTATGTCAGCTATGTCCAAGGGTAATGTGGCTTTGAGTGTAAGCCTTACTGCCTTTTCTACTGCGCTTTCTGTGGTCATGACCCCATTCAACCTGGCCTTCTGGGCTGGTCTATATGAGCCTACGGCGATGATCTTACAGCAGGTTTCTATCGATTCCCAGTCGGTCTTCGAGACCATTGCTTTGATCCTCGGAGTTCCTTTGCTCCTCGGTATGCTTACCAGAAAATATTTGCCCTCTTTTTCCGATAGGGCGCAGAAAATAATCAAACCTATTTCTATCCTGATTTTTGCCGCGCTAATAGTAGTGGCAATTGCCGCCAATCTCGACAACATCGTAAACTACCTCTATCTCGTGCTATTCTATGTGCTACTGCACAATGCTGTCGCCCTCAGCACTGGCTATGGAATCGGTAGATTGTCAGGACTTCAGGAATCTGATTGCAGATCCTTGTCGATAGAAACAGGAATACAAAACTCCGGATTGGGCTTACTGCTCATTTTTAGCTTTTTTGATGGCCTGGGAGGAATGGCATTAGTAGCTGCATGGTGGGGCATCTGGCACCTGATCGCAGGCTTATCAATAGCCACCTATTGGTCGAAACAGATGATGCCCGTGCAGTCCTGATATGGGTAGGGTCATTCAACAGATATGGTTCCAAGGTCTAAGGCTGTACGTTAAAACGGGCCTTCATTTCTATTTTAAGAGCATAGAAGTCTCTGGAAAGGAGAATGTGCCTGCAGGCCCGGTCATTTTTACGCCTAACCACCAAAATGCCTTTATGGATGCTCTGGTGCTGATTTGCCATTCTGATAAGGAGATTCACTCGATGGTCAGAGCTTCTGTTTTCAATCAACCCTTTCTCGCATGGCTGCTCCGCACACTCAACATGATGCCTGTTTTTCGGATACGAGACGGCTATCAATCACTCGGCCGCAATGAGGCTGTTTTTAACAATTGCTATGACCTTCTTAATGGTGGAAAATCACTGTTGATCTTCCCGGAGGGAAATCATGATTTACATCGCAGGGTACCTCCGTTGAGCAAAGGGTTTACCAGAATCGCCTTTGGGGCAATGGAGGCCAATGACTGGCAGACCGATCTTCATATTGTTCCGGTAGGCTTCAACTATAGTCAGCATACCAAAGCTGGCAGTCGCGTACACATGACTTACTGCCCGCCTATACCACTGAAGGACTATCAAGCCATGTACGCCGAAAATCCTGCCAAGGCGGCTAACGATCTCAAAGAACTGACCACTCAGAGAATGGGAGAAGCTCTTGTGCAAATACCTGAACCCTATCAGGAAATAGAAGATAAGCTCATTGAAGCACTTGGTGACAACATCGTGGCGACTGGCCCTACCAACGTAGTGGTAGAAAATATAGTCAATGGTGAGGATACTGGCCTCAAACGAAAGCCTTCGGGCTTGCTTACAAAAGCACTCAGGAGCTTAGGGCTATTGGTCAACATCCTACCTATCGGAATAATGAGATGGATTGTATCCCGGTATATCCCGGACATTATGTTTCATGCTTCGCTCAAAATAGCAATCGGCATATTTCTATTCCCCTTGGTTTATTACCTGGAATATCTACTTCTCAGCGCGTTTAGTTCTTATGCCGGAATTTATATGTTTCTGATAAGTCCTATCGGAATACTGCTGTACAATAAGCTCAGGAATAGCTGAATTCCCCGTGTGTAGATTTAATCGTCACTTTCTTAGTGGCCGATTCTTCGACACGTCCTATGATTTTGGCCGATACCCCGAATGATCGGGAGATAGCGATGATCTGATCAGCTATATTTTCGGGTACGTACAGTTCCATTCGATGGCCCATGTTGAACACCTTGTACATCTCTTGCCAGCTGGTCCCACTTTGCTCTTGGATTAACCTGAAAAGCAATGGAGTCTCAAAAAGGTTGTCTTTGATGACGTGATACTGATCCAGAAAATGAAGGACTTTGGTCTGTGCTCCCCCGCTACAGTGGATCATGCCATGAATCACTTCACGGTATTCTGACAAGATGGCCTTGATAATTGGCGCGTAAGTGCGGGTCGGGGAAAGCACCAGCTTGCCAATATCCACATGAGAATCCGGATGCTGGTCGGTCAACGAATATTGTCCGATGTAAGCCAGCTCATCCGGTACTGCCGGATCGCAGCTCTCCGGGTATTGCTGCTTGTACTTCTTGGCAAACATATCATGACGAGCAGAGGTCAGCCCATTGCTCCCCATGCCACCATTGTACTGATCCTCGTAAGAGGCTTGCCCATCAGAGGCTAAGCCAACAATGACATCTCCAGGTTGAATATGGCTGTTGTCGATCACATCAGATCGCTTCATCCGAGCGGTCACCGTGCTGTCGACGATGATGGTCCGCACCAGGTCGCCCACATCTGCGGTCTCCCCACCGGTACTGACGATGTTCATACCATGGTCACGAAGCATTTGAAGAACCTCCTCCGTCCCATTAATAATCGCCGAAATCACCTCGCCCGGGACAAGTTGTTTGTTGCGACCGATGGTGGATGAAAGTAGTATGTTATCTGTGGCTCCTACACAAAGCAGGTCATCCGTATTCATGATAATGGCATCCTGTGCGATCCCTTTCCAAACGGAAATATCTCCTGTCTCACGCCAATAGAGATAGGCAAGTGAGGATTTTGTGCCTGCTCCATCTGCATGCATGATGGTGCAGTAGTCAGGGTCACCGGCAAGGTGGTCGGGTACTATCTTGCAGAATGCTTTCGGAAAGAGGCCCTTATCGATATGCTTGATGGCAGCATGAACATCTTCCTTGTCTGCCGAAACTCCTCGTTGGCCGTATTTCTCGCTCATCGGGCAAAAATAAAACCTTCATCAACCACTTCCCCAAATAGTGATAAAAATACGTTTCGGATTTAGTCTTAATCGAGTAGGAGGAAAAGATAGTTGATCCTACTATCTTTTCCGACCTCTCACA
>CAYGOT010000075.1:0-24375 GCA_964351595.1 uncultured Roseivirgaceae bacterium
CATCAATAATGATAGGATAATGAACTGAATCTATACCCGCCCAATTAGACTGGGTGAATATTTCCCTTTTTGTGCCGCGATCATCAATAGACTTGATGATATGAGGCACGTAATAATGTCCACGATTAGCCAGTATTGCTCCAAGATTTGCCATTTGTAGTGGAGTGACCAGTACCTCCCCTTGCCCAATACTAAGGGAATAGATATTGGAGAATTTCCATCGATTAGTGCCATAGACACGGTCATAAAACTCTACTCCGGGGACATATCCACTTTTAACGGTAGGAAGGTCTGTTGGAAGTCGTACCCCGAGCCCAAAATTATTGATGTAGGACTTCCAGCGCTCCAGTCCTATCCTGGAGTCAATATACGTGTTAGGGTCATTGTCCTGATTGATGATGCGTCTAAAGACTTTGTAGAAGTAGTTATTAGAAGAGAGCATGATGGCTCTTTTCACATCATAGAAGCCATTAGGCGCTAGATCGCCTATCAACAGCCCGTTGCTAAATATTTTTTCCTCAGGTGTAATAACCCCTTCTTGAAGTGCAACCAAGGCTTGTACGGTCTTGAACATTGATCCCGGAGGATACATGGCCATCAGCGGCCGATCGAATAGCGGCTTGAGGGTATCCGAATTAAGCATGTTGAAGTTCGCGGAGAACTCCCTACCGGAAAGCAGGTTGGGATCGTAAGAGGGGCCTGAGACTAACGCAAGGATCTCACCCGTGGAGGGCTCAATGGCGGCAACACTGCCAATTTTGCCTTTGAACAAATACTCTGCATACCTCTGCAAGTCAGCATCAATGGTACTTATCAAATCATCACCTGGAATGGATAAGGTGTCATAAGTCCCATCTTTGAAGTCACCTTTCTCTACTCCGCGGACATTGACCATTTTATAGCTTACACCTCGCTTTCCTTTGAGCACATCCTCGTACTCCCGCTCGATACCACTAATACCGATAAAGTCCCCTTGACGGTAATAGCCAGTTGTATCTTGCTCCAGTTGCCTGCGGTTGATTTCACCGACGTATCCCAGTGCATTGGACAAGGTGCTTTCGGGATAGCTTCTAACCGTTCTAGCAAGGACGTAAAACCCACCGTAGTTGATCAACTTGTCCTGTACGCGTGCAAACTCTGTGTTCGACAGCTTCTCAATAAACTTGGAGGGCTTGATGTACGAATATCTTTTTGCTGCTGCGATCTTATCCTCAAACTCCTCTTTAGTAATCCCAAAGAAGTTACAGAAGTCTGTAGTATCACTGACTGCTACTTCCTTCGGCACCACCATCAAGTCATAGATGGGATTGTTGTAGACCAGCAACTCTCCATTGCGGTCATAGATCAACCCGCGATAAGGATATTCTATGATCTTCTGAACAATATTATTTTCCGCCGCTAGGCGATAGCTACTATCGAGCACCTGGATAAAGAATAGCTTTATCAGGAACACAACTGCGACTATAAAAATGAAGCCCTGAACGATATATCTGCGACCGTCATTCATTGATCATCAGCCTCTGCTGCTACTGGAAAATATATATTGGAAAATTATCATACAAACAAAGCTGTATAGGGTACTGTAAAACACTTTCTGGATCGTTAACCAAAACAGGCCAAAACCACCAGCCTCAATAAAGAACAACGTAAAATGATGAACAAAAGTGAGTGGCAATGCAAATGTTAAAAACCACTGAAAGCCAAGAGACATCAAGCCCAGCTTGACATTGGTATCACTACTCGAGCCACTAAGCGTGACATCAAGCCAAAACGGCCTGATGAATGCGATCAACACACAACCAGCAGCATGAATTCCCGGCGTATCATAGAACATGTCAATAAACAGCCCTATGAGAAAGGCCACTACTAAGGAAGCCACCCTATTGAAATTGTATGGCAACAGTAAAATGAGCATCACATATGGCAGACAAAAGGCCACCTGGAATAGTTCAAGGTCTTTGAGGATCATGACTTGGGCCATGATCAATACTGCTCCGGTGATGATCTTTCTTACCATTAATTATCTAGCGAAACCTGCTCAAGGGAGTCCTTTTCTACCCTTCCGTTATTCTTAATAAAGTAGACATGCTTTAAGCTACCAAAGTCTGTGGCCAGCTCAACATCTGCATCGTAAAAGGCGGCATTGTCTGCCAGATCGATGGCTGATATAGTCCCAACGAGCAAATCAGGTGGGAAGACAGCATTGAACCCGGAAGTGAGTATACTGTCCCCCACATTGAGCTCTATATGCCTCGGCAAAAACAAAAGCTTTGTCCTAAGCGGATCGAGCCCATCCCATTGCACACTGGCAAATGTACCGCTTGGCTTGTGATAGACGGAAGTCAGCAGGTTCGTATGGATCAGGGTGTAGACTGTTGCGTAGTGATTAGATACATCCTTGACTTTACCCACAATGCCGTTTTGTCCCATGATCCCCATATCGGGTTTTAGTCCATCCTTTCGGCCTTTATCAATGGTAATAAAATTGAGGAGTCGGCTGGTAGACTTGTTTACTACTTCGGCTGGAAGGAAGACGTACTGATTACTATCCAGCACAGCACTATCAGCAGCGACATTGCTTTGAGCTTGCATGTTGAGTCGGGCCAACTCCCTCCTTAAGAAGGCGTTTTCTTCGGCCAGGTCAGTATTTACCTCAGTCAATGAGAAAAAACTACTTATATCAGAGGACACCTGGTTGACCCTACCGGTAAATGCATTGGCGGAGTTGAAAAAAAGCGCTCCCTGGTAACTATTGCTACTCGTGATCAACCACGCGGAGATGGCTTCAAGAAAAACGAAGATTAAGAATGCCCTGTATCGATAGATTAATAGGAATAAAGTCTGCATGAACTAGGCTGCATCACGTCATCAGCACCGCTTTATATCCGTTAATGTTCTTTAATGCGATACCTGTGCCCCTTACTACAGCTCTCAACGGATCTTCAGCAATGTGTATTGGCAACTTGGTCTTCATGGCTAACCTTTTATCCAGTCCTCGGAGGAGAGCACCACCACCGGTGAGGTAGATGCCGTTATCGTAAATATCGGCAGAGAGTTCCGGGGGAGAGATTTCAAGTGCTTTAAGTACAGCCTCTTCTATTTTGGAGACAGACTTGTCTATCGCAAAGGCAATTTCTGAGTAGGAGATTTTGATGACTTTTGGGATACCAGTCATCAGGTCTCTACCGCGAATTTCATAGTCGTCCGGCGCATCGTCTAACTCGGTCAGGGCAGAACCTACTTCTATCTTCACCCGCTCAGCAGACCTTTCACCAATCAGCAGATTATGCTGACGCCTCATGTAGTCAAGAATATCTTTATTGAAGGTATCTCCCGCTACGCGGATTGATTGATCACACACGATTCCCGATAGGGCAATCACAGCGATCTCTGTAGTACCACCTCCAATGTCCACAATCATGGAACCAATAGGGCGCTCTATATCGATACCGATACCAATCGCCGCGGCTATTGGCTCATGAATCATATATACCTCTTTGGCACCCGCGTGCTCAGCAGAGTCACGCACCGCGCGCTTTTCTACTTCCGTAATACCGGAAGGAATACAGATCACCATTCTGTGAGATGCCGGAATAAATCGACGGCTATTGCTGTCGATCATTTTGATCATGCCCCTGATCATGTGTTCAGCAGCGTGGAAATCAGCAATTACACCATCCTTCAAAGGGCGGATGGTTTTGATATTCTCATGGGTTTTTTCATGCATCTGCATGGCTTCACGGCCTATGGCGAGCACTTTGTTGCTGTGCTTGTCAATGGCAATGATGGATGGTTCGTCCACTACGATCTTGTCCTTGCTAATGATCAAGGTGTTGGCCGTGCCTAAATCGATAGCAATATCACTTGAGAAAAAATCTAAAAACCCCATCCTTAGTCCTTAATGTATTAAGCTGATTAAAATAGTAATAAGCTGCAAAAATAGTCTTCTTAACGAACAATACTAGTGGTAAAAATGCCTGAAACCAGTAAATACCATTGACATTCCGTTTTCATTGCAATAATCGATCGATAGCTGGTCTTTTATCGAGCCTCCAGGCTGGATGACCGACTTAATTCCCTCGCCCTTAGCAATCTCTACACAGTCAGGGAATGGAAAAAAAGCATCGGAAGCCATAACCGCTCCATTGAGATCAAAGTCAAAGCTCTTCGCCTTTTTGATGGCTTGGTTGAGCGCGTCAACCCGTGATGTCTGACCTACCCCGCTGGAGAGCATTTGACCGTCTTTGGCTAGCACGATGGTGTTTGACTTAGTATGCTTGACAATCTTTGATGCGAAGAGGAGTACTCTCTGATCATCACCGCTGGGCGCCATTTTAGTCACCGTTTTCAGATCTTCAAGACTATCCGTTTTCAAGTCGGACTCTTGTCTGATCACACCGTTGAGCAAGCTTTTGAACTCAAATGCGTTCCGGGCGGAGGCTTTCTGCCTTAGGATGACCCTGTTTTTCTTACCAGAAAGCAGTGTCAACGCCTCATCGTCATAGTCCGGCGCGATGAGCACTTCGCAGAAGAGCTTGTGAATTTCCTGGGCTGTGTCTTTGTCCACCTTTTGATTGGTGATCAGTATCCCTCCAAATGCGGAAACAGGATCAGCGGCCAATGCTTTCAGATAGGCCTCCTTGAGGGAGTCACCGAGTGCCACGCCACAAGCGTTTGTATGCTTGATAATTGCGAAAGCCGTATCACCGGAGAACTCAGCTATGAGTTTAACCGCAGCATCCACATCGACCAGGTTGTTATATGAGAGTTCTTTACCATTGAGCTGGTCAAACATCTGGGAGAGGTCGCCATGGAAGAATCCCTTCTGGTGAGGGTTTTCTCCGTATCGAAGCTCTTTGGATACCCGAAGGCTGAGCTTGTGACTATCTATCTCCTGATCAGCATTGAAGTAGTTGAAAATAGCTGAGTCGTAGTGCGAGGAGATATCAAACGCATATCCGGCGAATTTTCTTCGCGTTTCGATAGAAGTCGTGCTGTTGTTCTCAGTGAGGAGCACCTGTACCTCTTCATATTGTTCTCTGGAAGAGACGATAAGGACGTCTTTGAAGTTCTTTGCAGCAGCTCTAATCAAAGAGATACCACCAATATCAATTTTTTCGATGATATCCTGCTCCACATCGGTGCTGGCAACAGTCTCCTCAAATGGATATAGATCAACGATAACCAGGTCTATTTCGGGTATTTCATATTGTCCAAGCTGATCATTGTCGGAAGCGAGCTCTCTTCTGCTCAAAATCCCACCAAAGACCTTAGGATGCAGCGTTTTTACTCTTCCCCCAAGGATGGAAGGATATCCCGTTAGGTCTTCTACTGCAACTACCGGAATACCTAGTCCTTCGATAAAACTTTGTGTTCCTCCTGTACTGTAAATCGCCACACCATCTTTGTGCAGCTGTTTTACGATAGGCTCAAGGTTGTCTTTGTAGAAAACGGAGATAAGGGCGGATTTAATCTTTTTCATGCGTGTGTGATAGGCCTCAAATGAAGGCGCAAAAGTAGGTTTTTATTGGCAATAATTGGCTTGACCTCAGCGCTTTACTTCAACCTTTAGCGGATTGGTTTAATACATACTTTTCCACAGCTACCGGAAAATGAGCATATTCCAGCTGATGTATTTTTTGTGCCAGCGATTCGGGTGTATCTGTTGTACTAAGCATGCATGTCTCCTGAGCAAGAACAGCACCTTCATCGTAGGCTTCATTGACCAGATGTATGGTGATGCCACTTCTCCATTCTCCATTGTTGACCACTGCCTCATGTACTTTCGCACCGTACATACCCTTACCACCAAAAGCAGGCAATAACGCAGGGTGAATGTTGATGATCCTATTGGGGTACCGGGCGACCATGGAGGAGGGGATGAGCCAAAGGAAGCCCGCCAGTATGATGTAGTCTATTTGCTCATCGGCCAGCTGATCCAGTAGGCGGCTGGATTGGTAAATGTCTTCTCTACCGAAAACACTGCTATTGACACCTAACCTTGCTGCGCGCTCCAAGACGAAAGCATCTTTCTTATTGCTCAGGATGCTTGACACCTCGATTTGATCATGATCGGAAAAGTACTCGACCAATCGTTGTGCATTGGTACCGCTACCGGAAGCAAAAATCGCCAGTTTGATTTTGGACATTTGACTAAAAGAATGACATGCTTAATACACCGCTGAGCATCATCAGCTTGCAGTATAGACTTAAATATGTGAATTGCTTTCTCGAATCCGCTTTCATTAACCGATAGGTAAAATACAAAAAGGGAATCGCGAGTAACGCAAAGTAGCTGGTCAGCACGATGCTGTGAATATGAAATGTAAAATAGAAGATGCTCAAAATAAATAACCCAATGATCCAGTAAAGGAGGGTTTTGGTTTTGCGGAGGCCCCAAACTATGGGAAGGGTGAGACATCCATGGGTAGCATCACCTCGCCAATCTTCGAGATCCTTGATGATTTCCCTGATAAGGGTCAAAGCAAAAGCAAAGAAGGCATAAACGAAGACCAGCGGTTCGAAGGAACGATAATACACAGATACGATCAATATGGCGAGCCCGGTCATCAATGATACTGCGAAGTTGCCGATGAAGGGGAGTCGCTTGAGCTGATTGGAGTAGAGCCAGAGGATGAATGAGGAAAGGACGTGAACAGCCGCAACCCAGGGGCCGACATAGATGCCAATGAGCACTGCTACCATATTGAAGCTTGAGTGTAATAGCATAATCACCCGCCGCTTGATCACCTTCCCTACGACTACCCGGTCAGGCTTATTGATCAGGTCGATTTTGACATCATAGTAGTCGTTGATGATGTATCCCGCCGCAGCTATCAGCATCGTGCTGATTACGAGTAGGTGTAGCCTGATGTCTTGACCTAGCGGGAACCGCGGTTCTGGAAAAATCAGAAAAATGGCCACCAGGTATTGGCTCAGCGCAATGATGAGCAGGTTAGGAAATCTCGTGATTTTGAGAATACCTGGAAAAGAAAAATTGGATGGCCCGGAAGTCATGAAGTGCAAAAGTACGCCGCTCTGTGTAGACCGTCAATTCATTTGCTGAAATGACGCTTGATTTGATCCGCAATCAATTGGTAGAGTGCCTGTGCATCTGGGTGATCAGAAAGTGCCTCAATGTGTGTCTGTATGGTGTTTTTGTCGCCGCGTCTTGCCGGACCTGTCTGGCTTGCCTCCGGCCCGTCTTCAAAAGCCTTGAGCACTGTCTCCATTACCAGTGGACGCACGAGTGCTTTATCAATGTCCAGTACAGCGAGCTGATCAAAAGAAACCCTGAGCAGGTGATTGGTAAAGTTGTTGGCAAAAACCGCAGCGAGGTGGATGCGCTTCCTGTCTTCCGAAGAAACGTATCGAACATGATGGCTGAGCTCATGAGCCATGGCCAAAAGCCTGCTGCGTGTCGTATAGTCAGAAGCTTCAATCATAACAGGAACTTCTGAAAAATCAACATTTCTATGTCTGGAGAACGTCTGTAGGGGATATAACACGCCAAAAGAAGAATGAGACTTTAGAACGTCAATTTCTACAGCACCAGAGGTATGAATCACAGTGGTGGTCGGAAGTACTTTGAGCTTTTTTGCGACCTCAGCTACTGCATCATCAGACACGCACAGCACGACCAGGTCAGTATTGCTCTCACGGAAATCCAGATCTTTTTTGATCGAGCTGTCAGAACCCAAGGCTTTAACAAGCTCCACGCCAGACGCCTCCTTACGAGCACTTACTTCAAGTATGTCCAAGCCGGCTGCTGTCAACGCATGCCCAAGATGAAGGGCTACATTGCCTGTGCCGACCAGGCTAATATTTGCTATATTATTCATCAAATGTGAGGCAAATCAAGACACCAGGGTAAAATATCTAAATGGAATATACGATTGCAGATTGGTATGAAAAAGGAGAGCTGTCATTAATCGACGGGCATCAGATATTTCATCTGACAGAAGGTGACGGCCCGGACCTTATATTGATACATGGATTTCCTACGTCTAGTTGGGATTGGCAGAAGGTTTGGGACGAGTTGATCCTGAGGTATCGAGTCACCGCACTTGATTTACTTGGCTTTGGCTATTCTGATAAGCCCAGGAAGAATCAATATACCATACATCAGCAAGCCACTATCGTCGAGAAGTTGATAGCGCTGAAAACTATCGATTCGTTTCATATCCTCGCACACGACTATGGTGACACTGTAGCGCAGGAGCTGCTGGCCAGGCATCTAGAGCGCCCTATCGGAATCCTGTCATGCACCCTCCTCAATGGAGGCCTTTTTCCTGAGACCCATCGGCCAAGAGCAATCCAGCGAATTTTAGCCGGCCCATTTGGTGGGCTGGTGTCTAGACTATTGAGTTATCACAAGTTCGCCAAAAGCTTTAGCGAAGTATTTGGGCCAAACACACAACCCAGCGAGGAGGAACTCAGGGCGTTTTGGGAGCTAATAGTCCTCCAGGACGGCCAGCGTATTTATCACAAGTTAATTCGGTACATGCGAGAGCGACAGGAGCATCGGGCAAGATGGGTAGGCGCACTGCAACAAACTTCGGTACCGCTGGCGCTCGTCAATGGCACTGAGGACCCGATTTCCGGTAGGCACATGGTCGACCGCT
This sequence comes from uncultured Roseivirgaceae bacterium, assembly GCA_964351595.1. Classification (GTDB taxonomy): domain Bacteria; phylum Bacteroidota; class Bacteroidia; order Cytophagales; family Cyclobacteriaceae; genus UBA6059. Next base: position 8,625 of record CAYGOT010000075.1, read on the forward strand.
ATCGCGAAATAGTGAATGATCGCCAAATCTACGAGCTAGAGACGATTGGTCACTATCCTCAAACAGAGGCGCCTGAGCAGGTACTCAGCGCTTTCTTTGATTTTCAAGCATCAATCCTGTAGTTCCTTGGCCAACTCGGGATCAAGATCCTCAAGCGAAAGCTCTTCCACTCCTTTGAATAGATCAGAACCGTCATCTTTATAGATGTCGGCGATCACAGCGCTGTACTTATCCTTAAGGACACGTCGCTTGAGCTTCAGCGTAGGTGTAAGCTCCCCACTCTCCGGGGACCATGTATCCGGCAGTATCCTGAATTGTTTTATTCTCTCCCATTGACCTAGGTGCTTGTTGAGCTGATCGATTTCTTTCTGAATCTCCTTGATGATGGTCTCATTTTCAACGAGTTCTTCGTGATCGGAGAACAGGATAAAGTTGCTGCTTGCTATTTCATTGAGCTTATCAAAATTGGGAGAGATCAAGGCAGCAGGATACTTTTTTCCCTCTCCAATCACCATGGTCTGGTCGATTAGTTGAGATTCCTTCAGCTTATTTTCGATGATTTGAGGGGCTATATAGAGTCCTCCGGAGGTTTTGAAGAGCTCTTTCTTCCTATCGGTAATTTTGAGGAAGCCGTCATTGATTTCACCTATATCTCCGGTGTGAAACCACCCATCCTTGATTACTTCAGCCGTCAATTCAGGATTCTTGTAGTAACCTACCATTAGGTTTGGCCCTTTGCAGAGGATCTCATTGTCCTTCCCCAGCTTGATACTTACGCCTTCTACTGTCTTCCCGACATGGCCTATTTTCATTCCTTCGAGCTGGGTGGCGGTCACCACTGGTGAGGTTTCTGTAAGGCCATATCCTTCCAGCACTTTGATGCCAGCTGCCCAGAAAACCCGAGCAAGTCGTGGCTGTAGTGCGGCGGCACCACTCTGAATATGGAGTACATTTCCACCCAGTGCTTCACGCCATTTCGAGAAGATCAGCTTATCAGCAACAGCCAATTGTCTTTTGTAAATAGCTCCGGGATTCTTATCAGGATCGTATTTGAGGGCCAGGTTGAGCGCCCAGAAAAAGATGCCTTTTTTTACAGTACTCAGCTCTTCTCCCTTCGCGATGATTTTGTCATAGACCTTCTCCAGGAGCCTGGGGACAGTATTGAACGTGTGGGGCTTTACTTCTTTGATATTGTCGCCCACCGTCTCAATAGCTTCCGCATAAAAGATAGAGACCCCCATATACAGGTACATATAGATGCCTGTGCGCTCATAGATATGATTAAGCGGTAGAAAGCTCAGTGCCCTTGCTTTACCGGGGGTGATATCAGATACTTTAGATGCACTGATGGCATTGCTCACCACATTTTTATGCGACAGCATCACTCCTTTAGGATTGCCCGTGGTACCCGAGGTGTAGATTATGGTCAGCAAGTCATCCTCGGTGATACTCTTTCTGATTTTGACTAATTGCTCCGGGTCTTCTTTACCGCCAGCAACACCTATTTCGGTCCAGTGCAGACAGCCTTTGATCTTATCAAACGAGTAAATGTGATCGGTATCAATCGAACTCGCGGCTTCAGCGATTTTATTGAGATGTGCCGTATTGGATACGAATGCCAGTTTAATTTCTGCCTCATCAAGGATATAGCGGTAGTCTTCGACGCTAAGATTGGGGTACATCGGCACAAGTACCGCACCGATCTGCTGGACGGCAAGGTCAATGAAGTTCCACTCGGGTCGACTTTCGGAAACCAGGGCAATGTTGTCCCCTTTTTTAATTCCCAATTTCAACAAGCCAAGACTGACTTGATTGCAAATTTTTACGACCTGTTCTGTGCTGTATTTTTTCCATTTCCCTTCGCGCTTAAAACTGATAGCATTGGTCAACGGGTATTTCAATTTCTGATAAGTCAGAAAATCGAATGCTCTTCTAATCTCCATAGCTCAATTTGGTAACAACCTCAAAAGTAGTATGCATGCCGAATAAATAATCAGCATATTAGAAATTTGTGATCAAAGGAGAAGAATGGTGGAATCAATTAATGTAGAAGTCCTCGATGGTTGCCTCGTACTTCTTGTGGATGATACGCCGCTTAAGCTTAAGCGTAGGTGTCAGCTCGCCGGAATCCACGCCCCACGGTTTGTCAAGAATCTGGTATTTCTTCACTTTCTCCCATTGTCCAAAATTCTCATTAAAGAGACGAACCTCTTGATCGAATAGCGCCTTGATCTTGGAATGCAGGATGAGATCAGAGGGCTCTACCATAGGTATCTGATGGGTTTTGCAGTACTCCTGAAGCACTTCGAAGTTGGGCACAATGAGCGCGGAGGGGAACTTTCGACCTTCACCGATGACGATGACATATTCGATATAGGGGGATTCCTTAAACTTGTTTTCAAGCAGCTGCGGAGCGATGTACTTGCCACCGGAGGTCTTGAACATTTCCTTTTTCCTATCGGTAATCTTCAAATAGCCATCTTCTGATAGATCACCAATATCTCCGGTATGAAACCAGCCGTCTTTGATTACTTCGGCCGTCAGGTCTGGCTGTCGATAGTAGCCCTGCATCACGTTTGGCCCCTTGACCAATATTTCTCCGTCTTTAGCTATTTTGACTTCTACTCCTTCGATGAGCTTCCCGACACTCCCCACTCTTATGTCTTCCGGCGTGATCACAGAAGCACTTACTACGGGCGAGGTTTCCGTTAGGCCATACCCCTCACCGATCCTGATACCTGCCGCCCAGAAGACTCTGGCCAGTCTAGGCTGTAGTGCAGCAGCACCCGACGCAATACTCTCGATGTTGCCACCTAATGCCTCGCGCCACTTCGAGAAAATTAGCTTATCTGCCCATTTGTGCTGAAACCTGAACCATGCGTTATACTCTTTATGAGGCTCATATTTGAGACCGAGATTTACAGCCCAAAAAAATAATTTGCGTTTGACTCCTGTGAGTTCATAGCCTTTGGTGATTATTCGGTCATAGACCTTTTCAAGAAGTCGGGGTACAGTATTAAATGTATTGGGTTTAACCTCTTTGATATTCTCCGCTATACGATCCATGCTCTCGGCAAAGTAGATCGAGATGCCGAGATAGATGTATACATAAAGGGCGGTGCGCTCATAAATATGACACATGGGGAGAAAACTTAGCGCTCTCGATTCGCCACGGGCCACCAACATCCGAGGAGATACCCCCAGACTATTAGAGACAATGTTTTTATGGCTGAGCATGACACCTTTTGGTCGACCCGTAGTACCCGAGGTGTAGATGATGGTCATCAGATCATCCTCATCCACATTGTTCATCAGTGCTTCGAGCTGATCGTCTGTCACCTTCAAGCCTTTGGTAGAGACATCTTCCCAGTGAGCAACATCATCCACTTTATCAATGCTATAAAGCTGTAGCTTCGGATCACGCTCAGTAGCGGCCACCACTTTTTTGACCAGCTCGGCATTTTCTGCAAAAGCAACCTTTACCTCTGCATGCTCAAAGATGTATCGGTAGTCCTCTACCGTAATAGTAGGGTACATGGGTACGGAGACCGCACCAATTTGCTGTATTGCAAAATCTAAAAAAACCCATTCCGGTCGGTTGCTGGAGATGATTGCCACTTTGTCTTTGGGACGTACACCCAGACCGACAAGCCCTTTGGCGACAGTATTGACCGTGTCTATTACTTCCTGAGTCGAGAAATGTGCCCAAAGGCCCATGTTTTTATGGGCGAGGCAATCATATTTCTCATAGGTGGCTTTCTGATAATAGAGAAAGTCAAAAGCTCTGGTCAGTTCCATTTCCATGGGATTTTATCCCAATGAAACTAATCAAAAAAGATGACTTGGTGTAAAGGAGTTGTTATTCCAGTCCTTTGTCCCGGATTTTGACAAACTCACCGTAGCGGCGGTGAATAGCCACCGACAGCCCGATGACCAAGAAAAAGGTACCCAGCCAGAGCACATTGATTAGCGGCTTCTCTACCGCCTCCAGTATGATATAGTCTTTCTGCCGAGTATTAATACCAATCGTGAAATTGTTATCCTCTGGATTCACATTGAGCAAAGTTAGCTTAGCTGCAAGGTCGTTGACCTCATCGGGGATGCGCCCGACCAGCTTGTCTTTGATCAGATAGATAGGCTCTGCCAGATAATCACCAAAACTGCCCATCAGCGTGATTTTTGCCTTGATGGCAACATCCTGTTCTCCAAGAATGAGCTGCGGCACTTCCTGGATTCTTTCGACAGCCTCAAACTTGGCGACATAGTCATTGACGAAAAACTGCTCTCCAACCTTTACCGTCTTCTCCTCCATTTCGCCCCATTCTTGCTCCTCTTCGGGATCCGGGAAGGTTCTTACGTGTGTATAGAGGTCCTGCCCAATGTTTCGATCGATATCCGGAGAGTAGACAATCATGCCCATGGTCTCGTTGATTTGCACTCTTGGATATAGTGTGAATTCCTTACCATCAGACCTTAGGTAGTGCACCTCAAAGTAGCTGTTCTCTTGGTTGATAAAGCTGACCGTATCGCCTGCGTTGACATAGGTTTGTCCATCACTTATCAGATCACGCTTCGCCTTCGCCTTACCAGGAATGGGTAAATCTTCAAGATGCTCTGTTTTCACATATCCGGGAACTTCCTTTACGATTTGGCGCATGCCCATATAGGTGAGCTTATAGTCGCCCATGTCACGTGGCTCATGAATGAAGAGGAGCAGGTTGTTTCTATTGACCTCTTCGGGGAAATCTTTGTGCCAAATGAGTCCCGTATTATTCATACTGACAATGTTCGAATATCCTGAGGAAAACAGGATACCAATGAGCATCATGGCTATACCAATATGGGCGATCGATCCGCCGGACAGCTTGTAGTTGCTACGAATAACCGATGAAAGTATTTTAAGGTTAGCGACGATGGAGTATACGCTTGCAGTCATCAATAGCATATACGCCGGGTCTGTCATCTTACTTACCAGAATCACAGCGCTCGACAGAATCAAAGCCACGACTACCGGCATCAGCATAGCATCTTTGAGCTCAGCAGGCGTCATTTTCTTCCAGTAGAAGAATTGACCGGTTCCCGATAGGAGCGCTACCGCAATGGCAAACCACATCTGAAATTTGGTGTAAAAGCCTATCTGATCTGCTGGTGGAGCGACATTGGAGATACCACCGAAGAGCTCAACTATGGCATTGTAAACGGGAATCGAAGTAGGAATAATCACCTGGAAGCCCATCAAACATAGGGTAGTCGTACCTATGAATATCCAAAACTCTCTGGAGTAGGTGGAAACCTCTTCCTCCGCACTAGGGATCTGCTTCCACGCTCTTATCAAGAGGAAAACAGACAGAGCAACAAAGGCCAACAGATAAATAAGGAGCTGTCCGCTGAGGCCAAGATCAGTGAAACTGTGTACAGAGGAATCACCTAGAATACCGCTTCTGGTAAGAAAAGTGGCATAGAGTACGGAAATGAAAGTCGTAATAGTAAGAATCAATGCAGCCTTAAGCGCCGTATTACTCTTGCGAAAAACGATCATCAAGTGCACGGACGCCACAAGAATTAGCCAGGGGACATAGATGGCATTCTCTACAGGATCCCAGTTCCAGTAACCCCCAAAATTTAATGTCTCATATGCCCAGTAAGCCCCCATCAGAATGCCCACGCCAAGTACGGCCGTTGAGAAAAGCGCCCAGGGTAGTGCTGGTCTCACCCACTCTCTGAGCTTCCCGATCCACAGGCCAGATACAGCATAGGCGAAGGGAATCATTGTGGTAGCAAAACCCAGGAATAGCGTCGGCGGATGGATGACCATCCAGTAATTTTGTAGTAGCGGATTAAGTCCTGTGCCATCCTCGGGTATGAAGTCAGGGTTGATCTGGAAGATAGGTGCTGAAATAGCATCACGCAGTAGAATGAAGGGGGAGCTTCCAAGCTTGATGTCAAAAAGGACAATCCCCAGTATCATAGAGGTAAGGAATGACTGCACCAATGAGAATACGGTCATTGTTGGGCCTTCCCAGAACTTGTTTGTATTGATGATGATGATGCCAAGAAGGACATTCCAAAAGAGCCAAAGCAGGAAAGAACCCTCCTGACCTTCCCAGAAGCAGGATATCTGATAGTAGATAGGGAGTAGTTTCGAAGAGTGCTGGTAGGCGTAGTAGTACTCGAAGTATTGACTATTGATTATATAGAACAGTGCGAATACTACGCCGAAAATAGCAAATCCATGAAGGTAGAATACGGCTCGTGCGTATGCCCGCCACTTCGGCTTTTCTATTTCGGGGCTTACCGTGTATTGGAAATAAGCAAAAGTAGATACGAGTGACAGGACAAAAGCCCCAATGACCAGGATATGGCCAAGATTACCTACGAAGTAGTGCATTCAAATCCTTGATTAAAGTACCGAGCCCACCTGAACTTCCTCCTCTTGATACTTAGAAGGGCATTTCATAAGTATCTTATCAGCAACGAAATAATCTTTCTTGTAGGAGCCAATCACAACAACTTGCTCAGAGCGCATAAAGTCCGCTGGCATGGGCTCATTGTAGATCACGCGCTGCTCATTCGCCTTATCATCAATCATGACAAAGGCAAATGAAAGCATATCACCACTTGTCTCTATTCCCTGGACATTACCTTCCGCATCCTTCTTCAACTTACCCACCACGTGAATGAGGTTATCACTACCTTCATCAGCTAGCTCCTTCGCCTCGTCAAAAGAAACATAGGTGCTGGCATCTCCAGCGGTAGAAATTATGATCATGATGGCAATGCCGATAACTATAATTCCAAGTATGTGCGTTTTCTTCATATCAACAGCCAGTTAACAAGTCGTTAGCCCTCGTGTTCTTTTTCCTTCAGCCTTTTTTCAAGCTTTCCCAGCTTTTTGTCCATAATGATGAGGTAAACAAAAAACCCAATCAATAATGTTCCAATCACGGCAATAACCACATAGATTTTGCCGTCAGCGCGAAACTGATCAGCCATTTCCACAGATTGTGCTACTGCAAAATTACTTAGCAAAGCTAAAAGAACTGTCATTATCACCTTCATATACCGCCTTCGTCTAAAGTCTCTTCTATTCTCCTTGTTCTATACCTAATCGTGGATATCCAAAACCCTAACAAAGTCCAACCCAATACCGCGGGATAAAAGACCAACCTTAGGTTGGAATCAAGATCGTAAGCATTAAAGCCAGGATTGCCTCCATTGCCCGGGTGAAGCGAATCTGTCAACCTCGGCAAAATGAAAAGCAGTGGTATCAATGCCGCATAAGCGAAAATGTTATAGATAGCGCTGATTCGAGCTCGTTGCTGTTCATCTTGTAACGACCCTCTCAATATGAAGTAAGCGAAGTAGATGAGTAGGCCAATGGCCGAAGCATTCTGCTTTGGGTCGTTGCTCCATGGAGACCCCCATGTATAATTCGCCCACACCATTCCGGTAAGTATTCCGAGTATTCCCAGAAAAACCCCAACATTAGCTAGTTCAATACTCAAATGGTCATCCTCGATTTTATTTCCCGATAGGTACTTAATCGCATATATCATAGAGGTAGTAAGCAGGATGATCATCCCAAACCACATGGGAACGTGGAAATGCAGTACTCTGATGGTCTCGTTGAGGATCGGCAATCGTGGGACCTCACCAAGAAGCCCGGCGATGAGCACATAAAAGAGCAGCGGTATGCTCAGGTATTTCCACCAGTTTTGATAAATGAGCTTCATAATATTAACTCCGCCAAAGGTAGGGGAAGAGCAGGAATGACAAAGTGATAATAATCACGTTTATCGCCAGGAGAACAATTATCTCATCCAAACTACTTGCACGATCCAGCCCGTCAATGGCGTTTTTAGAAGCCTTAATAATCATCAGTAGCATAGGAAGGACAACCGGGAAACTCAAAATCGCCATTAGCACTGCATTGTTGCCGGCCTTCGAAGCAATGCCACTAATCATCGTCAATGATCCGGCAAAGCCAAACGATGAGAGCAGTAGTATTAAGAAATACAGTGACTTGTCCTGAACAGGGTTGCCAAGTACCAGGCTGAAAAAGCCATAGCCTAGCAGGCACAGAAGCAGCATGAGGAAGCTATTGTAGATAATTTTCGATAGAATCAAACCCTGAGGAGAGGTGATCTGATAGTAGTAGAAGTTCCTCTGGTCGTTTTCCTGAAAGAAGCTCTTTGCGATAGCATTCATGGCGCTGAAGAGCATAATGATCCAAAAAAGTGCATTCCAGATGATTGGACTAACAGCTGCCCCCATTTGGAAGCTCAGGTAGCAGATGAAAATAGAAGCGGCAGTATAGAGTAGTATCCCATTGATCGCATATCTATTTCTCCATTCCAGAGAAATGTCTTTGCTGATGAGCTGTCCGATTTCTTGATACAATTTCATGCTAAGCAGCAAATCTAGTCCAAATCAGCTCATTTGATGGGAATCGATAGGGATCACCTTGTCAATCAATCATATTACCCTTAGCATTGCAAAAAAATCTTAATGAGAGTTCTTGTTACTGGGGCTGCAGGCTTCATCGGCTATCATTTATGTAAGCGTCTACTAACGGAGGGCTATACCGTAGTGGGTATTGATAATCTCAATGACTATTATGACCCGAGGATTAAGACCGATCGCCTTGAGATGCTCACTGGCAATGAGAGGTTTACCTTCAATAAAGTTGATTTGGCAGATGCCGTAGAGCTGAAGGAGATTTTTTTGGAGGACAAATTTGATGCAGTCATCAATCTTGCTGCCCAAGCAGGTGTTCGATACAGCATTGAGAACCCGGCAGTTTACGTTAGTTCCAATATTGTAGGATTCGCCAATATACTGGAATGCTGTCGTCATCATGATGCTGGTCAGTTGATTTTTGCCTCTTCGAGTTCGGTGTATGGAGCAAATACGCATATGCCTTTCTCGGTGAAGGACAATGTAGATCACCCACTCTCCCTTTACGCAGCATCCAAGAAATCCAACGAACTCTTGGCACACACCTACGCATCCCTTTACAACCTTCCGGTTACCGGACTAAGATTCTTCACTGTTTATGGTCCTTATGGTCGGCCTGACATGGCGCTCTTTCTTTTCACGAAGGCGATCATCGAAGGCAAGCCGATAGATGTTTACAACCATGGTAAGATGCGACGTGATTTCACCTATGTGGACGACATAGTAGAAGGTATTTTTAGACTTACCAGAAAGCCTAGCGTTGCGAATCCTAACTGGAACGGTGATACTCCAGACCCATCTTCGAGTTTTGCGCCTTACCGGATATATAACATTGGCAACAACCAACCCGTGGAGTTAGGCTACTTTATCGAGGTAATAGAACAGTCCATCGGCAAAAAGGCCACAAAGAACTTTATGGACATCCAGCCTGGGGATGTTCCTGCTACCTTTGCCAATATAGATGCACTCGAAGAAGCTGTAGGCTATCGCCCCGCCACATCGATTGAGACGGGGGTCAAACGCTTCGTAGAGTGGTATATAGATTACTATAAAGTGAAGCTATGAAAGGTATAATACTAGCGGGAGGTTCGGGAACCAGATTACATCCACTCACCCTTGCCGTAAGCAAGCAAATATTGCCGGTATTTGATAAGCCGATGATCTATTACCCATTGTCGGTTTTGATGCTGTCTGGGATTCGGGAAATTCTGATTATTTCTACCCCCAGAGACCTACCTGTATTTAAAGACCTCCTTGGCGATGGCTCCCAACTTGGGTGCTCATTTAGCTATGCGGTACAAGAAAATCCTGAGGGACTGGCGCAAGCTTTTATTATAGGAGAGTCATTTATTGGGAATGACAAGGTGGCTTTAATACTAGGAGACAATATCTTTTATGCTTCCGGCCTATCCAAGAAACTACAGGCCTGCGTAGACCCTGACGGAGGTGTTGTTTTTGCCTATCATGTATCGGACCCTGAGCGCTATGGTGTTGTGGAGTTTGATGAAACACACAAGGTGATTTCGCTAGAAGAGAAACCACAAAAACCCAAATCAAGGTATGCCATCCCCGGTCTCTACTACTATGATCAGCAGGTAGTGGAGATAGCGAAAAACCTTGAACCAAGCCCAAGAGGGGAGTTAGAAATCACAGATGTCAATAAGGCCTACCTGGAAATGGGGAAGCTTAAGGTGACCGTATTTGATCGAGGTACGGCCTGGCTCGATACTGGCACAATAGCATCTCTTCTTCAAGCGAGTTCATTTGTCTCGGCGATTGAAGAAAGGCAAGGTTTGAAAATTAGTTGTATCGAAGAGATTGCCTATAAGATGGGCTTTATCAGTGCGGATCAGTTAGAGCGTTTGGCTCAACCCCTCGTGAAAAGTGGATATGGGGAATACTTGTTAGATCTATTATGAAGGTTTCGCCAACAAGCATATCCGGACTATTGACCATCGAACCAGCGGTTTTTGAAGACCACCGCGGCTATTTTTACGAAGGCTTTAACAATGAGAAACTCAATGAAGCCTTGGGTAAAGACTTTACGGTGAAGCAGTTGAATTTCTCAAAATCATCAAAAGGTGTACTTAGAGGCTTGCATTTCCAACACCCACCTTTTGATCAGTCAAAGCTTATATCCTGCAATGCCGGGGAAATCCTTGACGTAGTGGTGGACATGAGGAAAGGCTCTCCCACCTACGGACAACATGAGAAAATCTTACTCTCCGGAGCAAACAAACTGAGGTTCTTTGTGCCAAGTGGCTTTGCCCATGGGTTTTTGGTACTTAGCGAAACCGCTGAGATTATGTATGCCGTGAATCAGAATTACTCCCCCGCCCACGACGCAGGAATTTTTTACAATGATCCGGCTTTATCAATCGATTGGGGTGTTGACCAAAACGACTTAACGATTTCTGATAAGGATAAAAAACTACCGACACTCGAAGCTGTCGACAACCAATTCAACCATCATGTCTAAAAAGACCATTCTTATTACAGGAGGTGCAGGCTTCCTTGGTTCTCATCTGTGTGACCGATTTTTAGCTGAGGGCTATCGCGTGATTGCAATGGATAATCTGATCACAGGCAATATTGCCAATATTGAGCATTTGTTTAAAGACAAGGATTTTGAATATCATCACCATGATGTTTCGAAGTTTGTTTTTGTCCCTGGCGAGCTTGATTATATCCTTCATTTCGCCTCCCCGGCAAGCCCGATTGACTATCTAAAGATGCCCATTCAGACCCTTAAAGTAGGATCATTGGGCACACACAATCTCCTTGGTCTGGCAAAAGATAAGAAAGCACGAATACTGGTTGCATCCACTTCGGAGGTATACGGTGACCCCTTGGTACACCCACAAAAAGAGGAGTATTGGGGTAATGTCAACCCTGTCGGCCCTCGGGGGGTTTACGATGAGGCCAAGCGATTTCAGGAGGCTATCACCATGGCCTACCACACCTTTCATGGACTGGAAACCAGAATAATTAGGATATTTAACACTTTTGGCCCGAGGATGAGGCTCGACGATGGCCGTGTGCTACCAGCATTTATTTCGCAAGCCTTGAAAGGAGAAGATCTCACGGCTTTTGGTGATGGCTCTCAAACCCGATCATTTTGCTATGTTGATGATTTAGTGGAGGGTATCTACCGACTTTTGTTGAGTGACTATCCTCAGCCAGTCAATATTGGCAACCCGGATGAGATTACCATCAACGAGTTTGCGGAGGAAATCATCAAGCTCACCGGTAGCAAGTCCAAGGTCATCTACACGCCGCTCCCTAAGGACGACCCCAAGCAGCGGAAACCAGATATCACCAGGGCCAGAGAGGTGCTTGGCTGGGAGCCTAAATTTACCAGATCAGCAGGGTTGAAGCCTACTCTTGAGTATTTTCAAAAGGCATTGAATAAATAGTTTAGGAGAGATGATGAGGGAATTGAGAGTAGCGGTAATCGGCTTGGGCTATGTAGGGTTGCCTCTGGCGGTGGGGGCTTCAAAAAAATATGATGTACTAGGCTTTGATCTTAACCAGTCGAGGATAACTGAGCTGAAGCAGGGCAAAGATCGTACCTTAGAGGTTGAAGAGAAAGAGCTTAAAGAAGCAAAAAAACTTAGATTCTCAACTACCGAAATCGATCTGGCAGAAGCTAACTTCTACATTGTTACAGTACCTACACCAATAGATCAGTACAAAACACCCGACCTGAGCCCGCTGAAAAACGCCTCAAAGACAATCGGCAAGTACCTTAAAAAGGGGGATATTGTAGTTTATGAATCCACTGTATTTCCTGGCTGTACAGAGGAGGAGTGTGTACCCATATTAGTTAGGGAAAGCGGATTGATCTATAACGATGATTTTTTCTGTGGTTATTCACCAGAAAGAATCAACCCAGGAGATAAAGTACACCGACTTACTACTATCAAAAAGGTAACAAGCGGCAGCACACCAGAAGCCGCAGAAATCGTGGACGGATTTTATCGATCAATAATTGAAGCTGGAACTCACCTTGCCTCTTCCATTAAAGTGGCCGAAGCGGCAAAAGTGATAGAGAACTCTCAGCGAGATATCAACATTGCTTTCGTGAATGAGTTGGCACTCATTTTCGACAAAATGAATATAGATACCCTGGAAGTGCTGGAAGCCGCTGGCACGAAATGGAACTTCTTAGGTTTTAGACCAGGCCTGGTTGGCGGGCATTGCATAGGCGTTGACCCCTATTATCTTACTTACAAGGCAGAAAGCCTTGGTTATCACCCACAAGTGATTCTTTCTGGCAGGAAAATTAATGATAACATGGGGCCACATGTGGCAGCCTCAGTAGTCAAGTTGCTAGCGCAAAAAGGAATAGGTGTGGCTAATTCAAAAGTTCTTGTTCTTGGGATTACTTTCAAGGAAAATTGTCCGGACATCCGAAACTCAAGAGTAATCGACATTATTAGAGAGCTGATGCAATTCTCCATGAACGTAGATGTCCATGATCCTCATGCTGATTCGGATGAAGTTGGTGAAGAATACGGGCTTGGCCTTGTTGAAGAAGTTGAGTTGAAAGATTATCAAGCAATAATTTTAGCCGTTTCTCATGACGAGTACACGGAGCTAGAGTGGTCAAGAGTGGACGTGACGCGAACAGTTATTTATGATGTGAAGGGCATTGTACCTAAAGAATACATCGACAAACGACTTTAATGCCTTAATTTTGCGGGCTTAATACTCACGATGAGCCAACTTAACATTATACCTCATGATCATGAGATCAAGCTTGCCAATCGTATTCAGCGATTAGGCAATAGGCCTTTGCTGATTTGGCTCACCGGATTATCCGGCTCTGGGAAGTCAACTATCGCCAATGCACTGGAAAAGCGCTTGTTTAGTGACGGCTATCAAACTTATATACTCGATGGTGACAATATTAGAAGTGGGCTGAACAAAGACCTGGGTTTTGATGACAATGGCAGAGTTGAAAACATCCGTAGGATTGGAGAGGTAGCCCGATTGTTTGTTGACGCTGGTACTGTGGTGATTACCGCATTTATCAGCCCATTTGAAAAGGAAAGAGAACTGGTTAGAGAAATCGTAGGAGCCGACAATTATTTTCAAATTTTTGTTGATTGTCCACTTGAAGAATGTGAAAAAAGAGATGTTAAAGGCCTATATAAGAAAGCGAGAAATGGAGAAATCAAGAATTTCACTGGAATAGATTCTCCGTTCGAAAGGCCAATGCATCCGGATTTGATAGTAAACACGGTAACGTCATCACTGGACGACTGTGTTGACCAGATTTTTGATCAAGTCATAACGCGTATAAAGCAATAAGTATGAGTAAGTACAATCTCACCCACCTCAGAGAACTTGAGGCGGAATCTATATATGTAATCAGAGAGGTTTTCTCTCAATTCCAAAATCCAGGCATTCTTTTCTCAGGAGGAAAGGACAGTATTGTGGTCACACACCTTGCGAGCAAAGCTTTTGAGCCTGCGAAGATTCCTTTCCCTTTGGTGCACATTGATACAGGTCACAACTTCCCTGAGACAATTGCCTTTAGAGACAATTTGATAAAAAAGCTGGGAGCCAACCTCGTAGTGGGAAGTGTTCAGGAATCTATCAATGATGGCCGAGTGCGAGAAGAGCGAGGTAAAGATGCAAGTAGAAACTGGCTACAGATTACCACACTTTTGGATACGGTTGAGAGAGAAGGGTTTGATGCGCTAATGGGTGGAGCACGCCGGGATGAAGAAAAGGCCAGAGCAAAAGAGCGTTTTTTCTCGCACAGAGATGAGTTTGGCCAGTGGGATCCTAAAAATCAGCGACCAGAGCTCTGGAATATTTTTAATGGGAAGCACCATACTGGTGAGCATTTCAGAGTATTCCCGATCAGCAACTGGACGGAGATGGATATATGGCAATATATCCTGATGGAAAACATAGCCATACCTTCACTCTACATAGCCCATGAGCGTGAAGTTGTTTGGAGAAATAACACCTGGTTGCCAAATTCAGACTTCCTCCAGCTCAGAGAAGGAGAGGAGGTTGTGAAGAAAATGGTGCGCTTTAGAACTCTTGGAGATATTACAATCACCGGAGGGATCGAATCGGAAGCAGACACGCTTGAAAAAATAGTGGGCGAGGTATCAGCAGCGAGACAAACGGAGCGTGGCAATCGTGCCGATGATAAGCGATCCGATACAGCAATGGAGGACAGAAAGAAGGAAGGCTACTTTTGATGGCTTTTGGCATCTTAGGTGTTAGGCTTTTGGCACTAGATATTGGCGATGAGAAATTTTAGAGAGTTGGACATATGGAAATTGTCAAAGCTACTTGCAGTGGATATATATCGACATACTCAGAGATTTCCTAGGAGCGAGGCTTACGGTCTCGTAAGCCAGATACAGCGATGTGCAGTTTCCATCCCTAGCAATATAGCCGAGGGGTGTAGTCGATCATCCAATAGAGATTTTAAGCGTTTTCTGGAAATTGCCATAGGCTCCTCCTTTGAACTGGAAACACAATTGTCAATCGCGCATGAGGTTGGCTATATCGATCATAAGGGGTTGACAGAACTTTCAACCACCTTATCAGAATTACAAATGAAAATCAATGCCTTTATAAAAAAGGTAAAAGAATTTGATAATGCAGGATAAAACCAAAAGCCAAACACCTAACGGCAACACCAACTCTAACGTCTACTTAGACATGGAACTGCTGAGATTTACTACAGCAGGCAGTGTTGATGACGGCAAGAGCACATTGATTGGAAGGTTGCTATTTGACTCCAAATCAATATTTCAGGATCAGCTGGACTCTGTTGAGAACACAAGTAAGAAAAGAGGACTTGAGCATATAGACCTTTCCCTCTTGACAGATGGGCTCAAGGATGAGCGTGAGCAGGGCATCACTATTGATGTAGCTTACAGATATTTTGCTACACCCAAGAGGAAGTTCATCATTGCGGATACGCCGGGCCATATACAATACACAAGAAACATGGTGACTGGCGCTTCTACCGCCAATCTTGCCCTCATTCTCATTGACGCCCGCAAGGGGGTAGTAGAGCAGACATGCCGTCACAGCTTTATCGCTTCCCTGCTTCAGATTCCGCATATCATTGTTTGTATCAACAAGATGGATCTGGTGGATTATGATGAGCAGGTTTTTGAGGACATCAGGGAAACCTACGAGCAGTTTGCAGCGAAGCTCGACATCAAAGACATTCGCTTCGTCCCTATTAGTGCATTAAAGGGAGACAATGTAGTCAACAAGTCAACGAACATGGATTGGTATGAGGGCGCCACCC